>QHTT01000034.1 GCA_003220935.1 Gemmatimonadota bacterium | reverse complement strand
AGGGTCTGGCCTGTTGTCGATCGGGTCCCGGAGCCGGATGCTGTCGACGAAGATCGTCTTCCCGCCACCACCACAGCCTGACTGGGTGCACAACGGATACACGTAGGCGCTACCGATGCGCATCTCCAGCCGCTCGTTCACCTCGAACCCGATGTCCGCGAAGTTGACAGTGGCCGAGCTGAACGTCAGCTGGAACCGGTAGTCCGGTTGCTTGAGTGTGGTCGCGAGCGCGAGGGCGGCATTGGCATCAGTGACCGCGCCTGCGTCGTTCACCAGTGGACTGGCGACCGGCACGCTCGCCGGGGCTGGGTTGAGCTTGCCCCACAGCGCCAGGTAATAGCGCGCCGTTGCACGAGCCGCAGTGAGGTCGAGCTCGAGCGCCTTGTTGCTCGTCGCCTGAGCAAGTGTGATGCCGTTCGTCGCGTAGTTGATCGCCTTCTTGTAAACGGAGTCCATCTTGCTGGCACCGAGGGGCGGTGCGGCGTTGCGGCCGCTGGAGCCGATCGGGAAGTTGTCGAACAGGTTCCCGATGGCCGTGAACACGAGCGCCCCGTACAGGTACGAGCGTGCCAGGTCGTCGTCGTTGGCCAAGACGCTCTTCGCCTTGAAGCCAACGAGCCGTCCGATTGTGGTGTCCGCCCACCAGCGGGCCTCGCCGACGTAAAAGTAGGCCGCGTCCACGAACTCGTTCGTCGGCTCGGAGATTTGTCCCTCGTCGAGGTTGCGCCAGGCGTCGCGCGAGCCGATCCAGGTCAGCTCGTCGGTGGCCATGGAGTAGGGGGTGAGGATGTTGCCCCACGCTCGCGTCAGGGACGCGAGCACGCCGTTGGCTTGCGCAGCCGCCGAGGCGGGGTTGTTGAGGTCCGACTCGTTCACGTTGTTCGGGTTCTTTACGTCGAGCAGCCCGCTACACCCGGCGACGGCCAGCACTAGGCCCGCCCCGAGCAGCCCGGTTGCGTGATTGCTCCTCATGGTGTCTCTCCTCTGTCCAGCGCCCGGGGTCAGAAGCCGAACCGGACGGAGAAAGTGAACCGCCGAGGCAGAGCCAGTCCGAACGCGTCGATGGCCTCGCCGAAGTTGGGGTCGATGCCGCTCAAGTCCAGGCCCGCATCGGCGGTGCCGCGTCCGTACACGTTGAGCTCTGGATCGATGCCCTTGTAGCCGGTCCAAAGCGCGAGGTTCCGCACCGAGGCCTTGAGTGTGATGTAGCGGAGCCCGAGCCTCTGGCTCGCGGTCGTCGGGAGGTTGTATGCCAGGCTCAGCTCGCGCCACCGCAGGAACTTGCCATTCTCGTTCTGGTTCAGGCCGTCGTACGGCGACAGCGCTTTGAGCGAGAGCCACTCCTTGGCTGCTGCGAGCCGCTGTTGGGGCGTGCTCGCCGGGTTGAGCATCGTCGCCTCGACCTCGGCCGCCCGTTGGCTGTTCCGCCCGATCACCGGGTTCGCGTTCCGAAACGCGTACGTCAGATTCGTGATCGTATAGTTGCCGACCTTGTACTCGAACAGCGACGAGACCTCGAAATTCTTGACGATCGTCGCGGTGAGGCCGAACGAGCCGGCCCAGTCGGGTGTGGACTTGCCGAGGTAGTGGTCCAGGAAATCGCCGTCCCCGTCCTCGTCCACCCGCACCGGCAGCAGGCTGCTGAGCGAGGTGAGCTTGCACGGATTGGTCGCGCCGAGCGGCGTCAAACAGGCCAGCATGTCGGCATCGGTGTCGAATTTGCCGTCGCCGTTCAGGTCGTAGGCGTTCTCGCCGGGCTGGAGGCACGCGTATGTGGCTCCCGCGGGCCGGTCGCTGCACGGCTGCACCAGCTTGGCGCCGAACAGTGAATTGGGCGCGTACCCTTCCTTCACGAAGTTGCGGTAGCGGGGATAGCTGCCCCCCACCTTGAGGGGAGGCGCGCCGCCCAAGCTGGTCACGATTTCGTGCAAGCGTGCTGTGTTGGCGAACACCTTCACCGAGACGTCCGACCGGTTGATGGGAAGCACGTTCAACCCGAGCTCCCAACCGTGGGCGTCGATCCGGCCGATGTTCGAGAGCTGGACCCTTCGGAATCCGCCGGAGGGCGCGTACTGCCGCAACCACAACGCGTCGCGGGTCACGCGGGTCCAGTACGTCACGTCCACCGCTGCCCTATCGTGGAGCACGCCGATCTCGGCGCCCCCCTCCCACTCGGTAGCCTTCTCCGGCTTCAGGTTCGCGTTGCCCAGATTATCGGGCACCAGACCCGGGCCGGGTTCCGAGGCCAGGGGGCCGAACGTCGTGAACTTGTCGAACGCCCCAGGCTGGAGACCCGATTGACCCACGGCTCCCCGCAGACGCACGGTCGAGAGCGTCGATCGCCAGGCCGCACCGGCCCACCCTGGAAGCGAGCTGGGTTGCACCGAGATGCTGGCCTTGGGATAGAACACGCCCTCCGATGTCTTGCCGAAGGCGCTGTTGCGATCATAGCGACCTCCGACCGTCAAGAAGGCAAAGTCCCGGTACCCGAGTTGCTCCTGCGCGAAAGCGCCGGCGTTCACTGTTTCCAGGATCCGCTCGTACGTGGTAGGCGTCGAGCCCGCGGAGACGATCTCGAGTCCCGGCCCGGGGAAATGCTCGCCCACCTCTGCCGCGTCCTCGAGCTTCGCCACGAACCCTTGGCCACCCCCAACGAGGGTCGACTGGAAACTCTCGCCCAGCTTCTTGGTCCAGGTCACCTTGCCTTCGGCGGTGACCTCCCGGCGCGTCCGGTCATCGATCGTCTTGAAGCCGTCCGGGTCCGACGAGATGAATTTGTCCACGTCCCGGCCGAACGGGGCGAAATCCGTGCTGATCTGGTTGACCATGTCCACGCCGAGGGTGCCTTCGAGCGCGATCTCGCTCACCGGCTGGTAGGCGAGGTTGAGACTGCCGGTGAAGTGCTTGACGTTCTGCTTGATCTGTTCCTGCATGTTCTCGCGCACGGTCGCGAACGCCGCCTGGCCGAAGGGGTTCCCAGGTCCGATTGTGCCCGGGATCGGCTTGCCGAGGCTGTCCGGCACCGCGCACTGACCGGTGCCAGTCCGCACCGACCCAGCGTAGCATTCGGCCAGCTCCGGCTTGCCGAACAGCGCGGCTGCTGTGGCACCGAAGATGTTGTTGTTGTTCGACGGCGTCTGGTGGAAGCGGTCGACGTACTCCGCATTCACGCGGATCTTCACGTTGCTCGTGGGGAGAAGCACCAAGCTCGCGGACCCCTGGGCCGAGTGGTCAAGATCCTGGGCCGGACCGAGGTTCCGCCCGCCCCACGGGCCGTTCTCGCGGGCGTAGCGCCCGTTGACGTAGTACGTGACGCTCGGCGTGCCGCCGCTCACCGACCCCGAGTAGTTGCTGTTGTATCCCGTTTCGAGCAGCGACTTGAAGAACGGGCGCGAGAAGGGCGTGTAGGTGGTCACCGTTGTCCCGTAGAACTGGCTCAGCGCGTCGGCGAATGGCGGTTGGCCGCGGCAGTCGCTCTGGGTCGACGTCGTGTCGGGCAACCTGGCGACGCAATCTCCCAGGTTGGCGTAGCGCGCGAAGCCCCAGTTGTCTTCGTAACGGTTCTTGGGATCCGCCACGATGCCCTGCTCGCTCATGAAGTCCCAGCGGGGTGAGCCACGCGAGCCCGTCTTGGTGAAGACCTGGATCACACCGGCGGACGCTTCCGTGCCGTATAGCGTCGCTGCCGCTGCGCCTTTCAAGACCTCGATGCGCTCAATCGCTTCGGGGTTGATGTCATCCAGACGCGACGGGCTGCCACCGCCGCCCGTGCCGATGTAGTCTCCGAAGCCGCCACTGCGATCCACGCGCACGCCGTCCACGTAGACGATCGGCTCGTTCGGCTGGGAGAGGCTGGCATAGCCGCGGATCCGGATGCGCGCGCCTTCACCCGTCAGACCGCCCGAGGGGAGCACACTCACGCCTGCCTCCCGGGCCGCGAGCATCTCGGAGACGTCCTGCACGGGCGCGTTGCGCAGCGCCGCGGCGTCGATCGTCGCGACCGTGTTGCCGAGCTTGCGCTTCTCCGTCTCGGCGCCCGTTCCCGTCACGACCACTGCGTCGAGCGCGATAGCCGCCTTGTTCAGCGTGATGTCGGCGTCGGTGACTTGACCCGCCGTCACCGTGACCTGCTTCGTGGTACTGGCGTAGCCCACACGGCGGGTGCGTACCTCGACCGTGCCGGCACGGACCGCGAACTGATACTGGCCGTCTGAGTTGGTCAGGGTGCCGAGCTCGGTGCCGGCCACGTACACCTGAGCACCGTCCACCGGCCGGGTCGTCGCGCCATCGATCACCTTCCCGCGGATGACACCTGTGGTTTGCGCGCCAACGCTGAGCGCGCCGGCGCACGTGAGCACGATTGCGGCGCCCAAACTCAGCGCCACACGGATCCTACGAAGCGGAGAGGTCATCTCCACCTCCTGTGATGGGGACACGCGAATTGAACAGCAGCAGACGGTCGTGCGCTGTTCATGACTCTCATCCGACAGTTGCGACTGCCATCTCAATGCGCCGGCCAGGAACGGCGAGACCCCGGTCGGGTGGAAGGTGCGGTTAACGTGGCCCGGCTCGGCGGGGTCGTCAAGGAGGCCCCGCGCGGGGCGGGCGAACCACCGGCCGCTGCCGTAAATTGTTGATGGGAGCGGAGGTTATGCCGTCAGCCTACATCCACCGCCTGTTTGCTTTCGCCGCCATGGCCATTCCGGCCTGCAAGGACGAGTCTGTCGTCGTGCCGCCGCCGGTGGACGCAGCCTTCGCGTCCGTGAGTGCCGGCCTGCTGCACACGTGCGGCGTCACCGTCACGAGCCACGTGTATTGCTGGGGGTGGAACCGGGACGGTGAAGTGGGCGACGGCTCTCACAGCGATCGCGTGTATGCGGTGCGGGTTGCCGGCGCGCTCACGTTCGGCGCGGTGAGCCTCGGCGGCGGCCACTCCTGTGCGGTAACGACAGGGAACGTGCCCTACTGCTGGGGGCTCAATCTCACCGGCCAAGTCGGGGATGGGTCGACCACGTCGCCGGCGACGCCGGTCGGCGTCGTCGGCGGGCTGGCCTTCGCCACCCTGGCGAGCGGGAGCGGTGCCACGCACACCTGCGCGATCGCGGCCGCTGACTCGACTGCCCATTGCTGGGGATGGGCGCGCTACGGTCAGCTCGGCAGCCGTCCAGGCGAAACGTGCGCGACCCCGGCCGCGGAGCCGTGCAGTCGAACGCCGCTCGTGGTGTCAGGTGGCTTGAAATTCCTCGCGATCAGCAGCGGCGCACGCCATACCTGCGCGCTTGCGGTGGACAGCGTCGCGTACTGCTGGGGACACAACGACGCGGGGCAGCTCGGCACTGGAACCACGCTCGATACGGCGGGGCCCGTGGCCGTTGCCGGCGGCCTCCACTTCGCACGGCTCACCCTCGGTTTCAGTCACAGCTGCGGGCTCACGGCGGGCGGTGACGCGTATTGTTGGGGAGACAACACGTTCGGGCAGATCGGGGACACGCTGCGGAGTCAGTCGTCCGTCCCGGTTCACGTGGTCGGCGGCGTCATGTTCACGACGTTGAGCGCCGGCAGCGAGCACACGTGCGGGATCAGTACGGGGAACGTCGCGTGGTGCTGGGGGCAGAACGGGAGCAGCGAGCTGGGCGTCGAATCGACCGAAACGTGCACCACCGAGACCGGCGTGGTTATTTCATGCAGTCGTAGGCCGCTCGGTGTGACCACGAGCCAGAGCTTTGGGTCGATCAGCAGCGGAGGGCATTTCACCTGCGCCCTCACCACGAATGGGAAGGCATACTGCTGGGGGAACAATAGCAACGGCCAGCTCGGCACGGGCAACACGAGCGGCAGCAACGTACCCGTGCAGGTCGCCAACCAGCCCTGACGGAGGAAAGCATGCGCGTCACGGTGGTGAGCTTAGCAATGCTGCTCTCGGGTTGCTTCAGTTACACGCGACTCGCCACGACGACGCCCGGGCGTGGCATCGAAGTGGTGGCCACGGTGAGCTCCCCGCTCGATGTCCGGTTGGGGGACGTCACCGTGCACGACGTTATGCGCGCCCAGGGTCGCGTGGCGTACGCTGATGCCGACTCGATCGTGCTAGCGGGCACGCGGTTTCTGTCAGAGAGCGGCGTCGAGTACGGCAGCCTTGGGACCCCGGTTCGCATTCCGCGCAGCACGATCGCCGACCTGAAGCAGCGGCGCGTATCGGCGTGGAAGACGGCGCTCGCCGTGGGGGTGAGCGGAGCGGCACTCACCGCGATCCTCGCCTCC
The DNA here is from genome assembly GCA_003220935.1 of Gemmatimonadota bacterium. Lineage (GTDB taxonomy): Bacteria > Gemmatimonadota > Gemmatimonadetes > Gemmatimonadales > GWC2-71-9 > 20CM-4-69-16. Next base: position 741 of record QHTT01000034.1, on the reverse strand, counting down.
GTCGGACCGCTGGCGGGCTCCTCGAGCGGCGGCGGACCTCCGAAGCCGGGCGCGTCGGTCCAGGCGCCCTGACGGCCGAGGCTCCCCGCCCGCATGGGGTCTACTTTGCCCACCGGTTGTTCCCCCGCTCGACGTCCGGATAAACCCTCTGAGGATCCACTACGACGCCCACCACCGCCTTCGCTGTCCTCACCCGCGCCGTGAAGCGACTCCCCAGGTTCCACATCTCGATCGGATAGTCCCGGGTCTCCGTAGTCCCGTCGGCATAGCGTAGCTCCAGCGTCACCGGCAGGAGCATCTCGCCGCGGTTCGATAAGTGAATGAACGTCGTGTCGCCGGCGACGCTCACCGAATCCACCGCCTGGTCGAGTCGGGCGGTCGTGTACACCCACTCGCGCCAGAACCAGTCGAGGTCCTTGCCCGACACATTCTCGATCGTCCGGAAGAAATCCGCAGGCTGCGGGTGCCGGAACGTCCAGCGGCGCACGTACTCGCGCATGGCGCGCTCGAACGTCTCCTTGCCGAGCACGGCGTCGCGCAGCACCATCAGCATCAGCGCGGGTTTCTGATAGGCCGCCCACGCGAGATCGTGCTGCTCGACCGGCTTGTCGATGAGCGGCTGCTCGTTGCCTGGGACCGCCGAGATGCGAGCGGCGCTGAGCAGGTCGCGGCGCACCGTGTCCCCGTAGGCCGTCCCCTTGAAATAGCCTTCGGCCGAGCCGTAGTCGATGAACGTGTTGA
>QHTT01000099.1 GCA_003220935.1 Gemmatimonadota bacterium | reverse complement strand
CAGCCCCCGGCCGTACCAGCGGTCTACATCCTTGAGCGGCAGCTTGCGCGGGGTGAAGGCGCCGATTCCACCGGCGATGAGCACGGTGCGCGACGGATAGGCGTCTCCTTCGGTGACCACGGTGAAGAGCGGCTTGCCGTTCTCCGACGCGCGCTGCAGCCCAGTGACCTTCTGGCCGAGGTGGACCGGCGCCTTCCACTGCAGCCCCTGCTCGGCCATTCCCTTCACGAGGTCCTTGGCGAGGATCTTGGGGAAGCCCGCGACGTCGAAGATGTACTTCTCCGGGTAGAGCGCCGTGAGCTGGCCGCCGACTTGATCGAGGTTGTCGATCAGGCGGCAAGAGGCCCCGCGCATCCCGGCGTAGAAGGCACCGAACAGTCCCGTCGGGCCGGCGCCGATTATCGTGATATCTTTGACGTCTTGCATTCGCCCAATCGTAACGGAAGACAACAGGAGAAGGGAGAGGGGAGAGGTTCGATCCGGCGCACCGAAAGCCTAGAGAACGCGCACCGTCACGAACCTCTCCCTTCTCCCCTCTCCCCGAGGTTGAGTTGGTGGAGGGGAAGCGGGTGAAGATCTACACAAAGACTGGCGATGGCGGCGACACGGGTCTGTTCGGCGGCGGCCGCGTGCCCAAGGCCCACCTCCGAGTGGACGCGTACGGCCAAGTGGACGAGCTCAACGCCAGCATCGGCTGCGCGCTCGCCCAGGACCCGCGGAGCTTCTGCCGCGACGTGCTGGAGACCGTGCAACGAGACCTGTTCACGATCGGCGCGGAGCTCGCGACGCCGGACCCGGAAAAGCTCGCGAAGGCGCTGCGGGGGCCACCGGTTGGCCCAGCGCAAATCGCCGTCCTCGAGGCGGCGATCGACCGCTACGAGCCACAGCTGCCGGCGTTGAAGCAGTTCATCCTGCCCGGCGGGGTGCCGAAGGCGGCTGCGCTGCACCTGGCGCGCACCGTGTGCCGCCGCGCCGAGCGCGCCGTCGTGCGGCTGTACCGGGAGCACGAGACCGACGGCCTGTCGTCTGTCGTTCCTTATCTCAATCGGCTGTCCGACCTGCTGTTCGTGCTGGCGCGCGTCGCCAACCAGGCGGCCGGTGCGCCAGAAGTCCCGTGGTGAAAATCCGGGTCCCGATCTCGGAGCACCGCGACGCGTCGTACGACATCCGGATCGGCCGCGGGCTCCTGGCCGAGCTACCCGAGCTGGTGCGGGCCGCCTGTCCCGCCGCTCGGTATGCGGTGATCACCGATTCACATATCGGGAAGCTGTACGGGGAGCAGGTCGTGACGCGCTTGCACGACGCCACGTTGCCCGCAGAGCTGTTCGAGTTTCCCGCCGGCGAATGGAACAAGACGCGCGAGACGTGGGCGGCTCTCTCGGATCGGATGCTGGCTCGCCAGTTCGGGCGGGACTGCGCCGTGCTCGCGCTCGGTGGCGGCGTAGTGGGCGACGTCGCCGGGTTCGTCGCCGCCACGTACCTGCGCGGCGTCCCCTATGTCCAGGTCCCGACCTCGCTGCTCGCCATGATCGACTCGGCGATCGGCGGCAAGACCGGGGTCGACGTGCCGGCGGGGAAGAACCTGCTGGGCGCGTTTCACCAGCCGCGCCTCGTGATCGCCGATCTCGACGTCCTGACGTCGCTGCCCGCCGTCCAGGTCGCGGCGGGAGTGGCGGAGGCGGTGAAGCACGGCGTCATCGCAGACGCGGATTATGTCGCGTTCCTCGAGCGCGAGTGCCGGGCGGTGCAGGCCAAAGACGCCGGCGCGCTGGAGCACGTCGTGTCTCGCTCGGTCGAGATCAAGGCAGAGGTGGTAGCCGCCGACGAACGGGAAGCAGGGCGGCGCGCGACGCTCAACTTCGGCCATACCGTAGGCCATGCGGTCGAAGCCACCGCCAAGTTCGCGGTGCTCCACGGCGAGGCGATCGCGATCGGAATGGCGTGCGAGGCCCGGCTGGCGGAAGCCCTGGAGATCGCCGAGCGAGGGACCGCGGACCGGATCCGCGGCGTGCTCGAGGGTTACGGTCTGCCGCTCGCGCTGCCGGAGCCCGCCGCCGTGGACGACCTGATCGCCGCGATGCAGCTCGACAAGAAGGCGCGAGCCGGCACGGTGCGGTTTGCGTTGCCCCGCGCGATCGGCGCGATGCACCGCGACGGGAAGACGGGATGGACCGTGGCGGCGCCGGAGGCCTTGGTGAGGCAGGTGTTGGCCGGGTCGCCTGGAAAACAGTAGGGGCGCAGCATGCTGCGCCCCTACACTGATTCGGGAAAGACAGCGCGTGTCACAACGCCTGTGGCGCGCGCGCCGCGCGCTGCTTGCGGATGCGCCAGATGCCGCGGCCGATGAGCAACACGCCCACGACCGCGAGTGCCACGCCACTGTTGGTCCCGATGAGCGCCAGCTGGCCCGACAGGCCGCCGACGATGAAGACGAGTCCGATGATGATGCTGCTCACAAGGGCTCCCGGAAAAAGGACCGGCTACGATAGGGGCCCGTCACACCCCGCAACAAGGTCGAGCGTCACACTCCTGAACTAATCACATATCCGTCAACAACTTCCCACACGATTCCCACCTCTCCACATTCCGGCTATGTTTGGTGCGTACGCCTTCAACAACCGGTCAACATCACCTTTTCCACAGGTGATGTTGATAGTGGACAAACGACGCACCGCTGCGGTGATCTAACAATTTGTGATGTTGAAAACTGCCGAGATTTGCACCGCGTGCGCGTGATTCCTATATTGGCGGCGTTGCGCAGCGCTACGTGCAACACCGTCCATCGTCCACCGTCGGAGCCCTAGCTATGGCGCGGTCGAACGGAGGCAAGGCGAAGGCGTTTTTTCGAGCCAATCCTTCCGGCGCCTTCGATCAGTATTTGCAGGACATCCAAAAGCTGCCGTTGATCAAGGACCCCGCCGAAGAGCGCCGGCTCGCCCGCCGCGTCCAGCGGGGCGATGAACGAGCCGCCGAGCGGCTCGTGACCGCCAACCTCCGTTTCGTCATCTCCTACGTCAAGAAGTATCAGGGCCACGGCCTCGACCTGTCCGAGCTGGTGGCGATCGGCAACGAGGGCCTGCTCAAGGCCGTGAAGAAATTCGATCCTGACCAGGGCGTGAAGTTCATCTCGTACGCGGTGTGGTGGGTGCGCCAGGCGGTCCTCAAGGCGCTGGCCGAGCAGACCCGCAGCGTGCGCATCCCGTTGAATCAGAATTCGCAGTTGATTCGCATGAGCCGAACCGAGACATATCTCTCGCAAGAGCTCGGTCGCGAACCCACCGACGACGAAATCGCCCTCGCCCTCGAAGACACCGTTGAGAACGTCCGCACCGCGCGCCGCATGACCGCGGCGGAGCTGTCGCTCGACGCCCCGGTGGATCGCACCGACAAGGACGCCGCTACGCTGGGCGAGCGGTTCGCGGGCCAGGAAGGCGGCGAGATCGAGGAGAAGACCGACGGCAGGCTGATGCGCGAGTTCATCGATCGCATCTTCCAGAAGTATCTGACGCCGCGCGAGCGCAAGATCCTCTACCTGTATTACGGCCTCGAGGAAGGCAGCGAGGCGATGACGCTGGAGAAGATCGGGGCGCTGATGGGCGTCACACGGGAAAGAATCAGGCAAATACGGGAACGGGCGTTCGAAAAACTCCGTGAGTCACCAGATGGCAGGGCGCTGAAGGGATTCTGGAGAGCGGCCTAGACGGCGAGACGTCAGGGTCGACGCCGAGGCGCTAAGACGCTGAGTGGATCTGAGGTGCGAGTGGTCAGGAGAAGCCCTTCCTGGCCACTTTTGACTCATATCCACTCAGCGTCTCGGCATCTAGGCGTCTGCCTCGCCGTCTACATACTATTACATATGGCTCGCGAGCTCCCAATCTTTCCTCTCCCGATTGTCCTGTTCCCCGGGGCTCCGCAGCCATTGCACGTCTTCGAGCCGCGCTATCGCCAGCTGCTGGCTGACTGCCTCGCCGCCGACCGGCGGTTCGGAATCGCGTATGTCCCAGCCGGGCGCGAGGCCGGCGTCGAGGCGCTGCCGCGTCCCGGCGACGTCGGATGCGTGGCGGTGATCCGGAACACGCAAGGGTTACCCGATGGCCGCTCCAACGTTCTGACCGTCGGGGAGCGACGCTTCGTCCTGATCGACTGGGTCAGCTCGGATCGTCCCTACCGGCTCGCGCGGGTGGACGAGTTCGACGACGAGCCCGTCGACCCGAGCGAGACCGTGACGCTTGCGGCAGATGTGCGCGAGGGGTTCACGCGTCTGGCGCAAGCACTCGCCATCCTCACCGGGCGCGAGGACGAGGCGATCGAGCTCCCGGCCGACCCCCAGCTCCTGTCGTTCCAAGTGGCGGCGGCGCTCGAGCTCGCGCCGGAGGCGAAGCGCGGGCTGCTGGCGCTCCGCAGCACCACGGCGCGGCTGCGGCAGCTCGCCACCCTGGTGGGGCCGCTCGCAGCCGACGCCGAGCGTCGGGCGGCGGTGCGGCACCGAGCCAAGGGCAACGGGCGCGGCGGACCGCACCCCCAGATCGAGCCGGCCACATGATCACCGCGGGGTTGGTCGAGGGCCTGGCGGGCATCGTGGGCGCGCGACACGTGCGCACCGCGCCCGCCGAGCGCGTCACGTACGCGCGGGACGGCCTGCCAACCCACCGCCGCGTGCCGGCGGTCGTGGTGCTGCCCGGGAGCCGGGACGAGGTCATCGCGGTGGTGCGGCTACTGGCCACCCATGGCGTCCCCGTCGTGCCGCGGGGCGCCGGGACCGGGCTGTCCGGCGGGGCCCTCGCGGACGCCTCCGCCGTGCTGTTGGTCCTCACCCGATTGAACCGCATTCTCGGCATCGATCCCACGAACCGGATTGCCCTGGTCGAGCCCGGTGTGGTGAACGCGCGACTCTCGGTCGCCGCGGCGCCGCACGGCCTGTACTACGCCCCCGACCCCTCGAGCCAGACGGCGTGCACCGTGGGCGGCAACGTGGCCGAGAACGCGGGCGGCCCGCATTGCCTCAAGTACGGCGTCACCGCGCAACATGTACTGGCGCTCGAGGTGGTGCTGGGCGACGGTCGCGTCGTGGAGCTCGGCAGCCCGGGCGGCGAGCCGTGGGGACCCGACCTGGTCGGGCTGTTCGTCGGCTCCGAGGGGAACTTCGGGATCGCGACCCGGATCGCCGTGCGGCTGCTCCCGCTGCCGCGCGCGGTGCGCACGCTGCTCGCGGACTTCATGTCGCTCCGGACTGCCGGTGAGGCCGTCTCAGCCGTCATCGCCAGCGGCATCGTTCCCGCTGCGCTCGAGATGATGGACCAGTCGTGCGTCCGCGCGGTCGAGGACTCCGTGTACGCGGCCGGGTATCCGCGCGACGCCGCGGCGGTGTTGCTCGTCGAGCTCGACGGCGGCTCCGACGCCGCCGTGACCGCCGACGCCGAAACCATCCAGCGCGTGCTGCAGGAGCACGGCGCCCGCTCGACCCGCACCGCCGCTGACTCGCGCGAGCGCGAGCGCCTGTGGCAGGGCCGCAAGAAGGCGTTCGGCGCGATGGGCCGTCTCTCTCGCGACCTCGTCGTGCAGGATGCAGTCGTCCCCCGCTCGACCCTCCCCGATGTGCTCGAGACCATCGCACGCATCGCGGCGACATATCAGCTCACGGTGAGCAACGTGTTCCACGCCGGCGACGGCAACCTGCACCCGAACATCTCCTTCGACGGCCGCGTGCCGGGGCTCAAGGCCAGGGTGGACACCGCCAGTGCCGAGATCATGGAGGCGTGCATCGCCGTGGGAGGCACGATCACCGGCGAGCACGGCGTGGGGCTCGACAAGCTGCGCTATATGCCGTTGATCTTCGATGCGGAATCCCTCACCGCGATGCGTGCCGTGCGGCGCGTGTGGGACCCGGAGGAGCGGGTGAACCCTGGGAAGGTGGTCCCGGTGCATGCGTGCCGGGAGTGGTCTGGAGCGGCAAAACCCCGGGCCATCGGCCCGGGGTCAGCCGAGCGGGACAGGCTCGGGGCGGCTGACCCCGGGGCGGTGCCCCGGGGCTCATGGGAGGACGTCCCGGCATGAGCCTCCTCGACAGAGTCCGCGCATTGCTCGGGGACGACGCCGTGGAGATCGCAGGCGGCCCCGATGCGGTGCCGCGGGTGGCGCCCCCCTCCCCCGATGCGGTCGCGCTGCTGCTCGGCACGGCCCGCCAGGAGGGATGGCGCGTCCGGCTCGAGGGCGCCGGCACGTGGCTGCCCGCTGACGCTCCCGCAGACCTCGCGCTCACCACCCGGCGGCTCGACCGCGTTCCTGCGATCGAGCCCCAGGACCTCTCCGCCACTGCCGAGGCGGGGATCGGCTGCGACCTGCTGCGCCAGCAGCTCGCCGACCGCGGAACGTGGCTCGCGCTCGATCCTCCCGGGCTCGCGGGGCGCACGCTCGGCTCCGTCGTGGCCACGGCGACCGCGGGGCCGCTGCGCCAGGGCTTCGGCGCAGTGCGTGACCACGTCCTGGGCGTCACCTTCGTCACCGGCGACGGCCGCCTCGTACAGAGCGGCGGGCGGGTCGTGAAGAACGTCGCCGGGTACGACCTCACCAAGCTGGAGGCGGGCGGATTCGGTGCGTTCGGCGTGATCGTGCTGGTGCACCTGCGGCTCCGCGCCTTGCCCCGCGCCGACCAGACGTTCGTCCTCGAGGGCACTCGGGAAGACCTGACGCAGGTCGCTGAAGACATCGCCGCCGCCGGGCTCCAGCCGGCCGCGCTCGAGCTGATGTCGCCGGCGCTGGCGCGGCGCGAGGGCTGGGCCCTCGCAGTGCGGCTGGCAGGGTCGGCGGCGCTCGTCGCCGCCGAAGAGGCAGGGCTGCGCGGCGCGAGCGGCGGCCGGTTCACCGCGCTGCGCGCCGACGAGGCGCATGGATTCTGGATGCGGGCGGCCGAGAGCTTCGCGACCCGCCCCGTCGCGTTCCGGACCGGCGGGCTCCCAGACTCAAGCGACGAGCTGCTCGACCTGTTGCAGCATCAGGTGGGCGACGAATGGGTGTCGGCGAGCCCCGGCGTCGGGGCGATCCGCTGGGCGGGGGACACCACGGTCGACCGGTTGCGCCGCCTGCGGCGCACGCTCGCGGGGCTCGAGGTGCCGCTCACCCTGGAGCGCGCCCCCTGGTCGATCCGGAGCGCGGTGGGCCACTTCGGCGCCTATCGCGAAGGCGTGGGCCCGCTCGTCGCTGGCCTGCGACGCACCTTCGACCCCGGCGAAGCGTTTGTCGTGGCGGTCGAAGGCTCCGAGTGAAGCCGATGCATGTCTGAGCGCGGCGGGTTCGAGGCGCTCGACGCCTGCGTCCACTGCGGCTTTTGCCTCCAGGCGTGCCCCACCTTCCTCGCCACCGGCGACGAAGCCGATAGCCCGCGCGGACGCATCGAGCTGATGCGTGCGCTCGAGGCGGGCGAGCTCACCCCCGACGACGCGGCCGTCGTCGTTCACCTCGACCGCTGCCTCGGCTGCCGCGGCTGCGAGCCCGTCTGCCCCTCGGGTGTGGGCTACGGACGCGGCATCGAAGCAGCCCGCGCGCTGCTCGCCACCAAGCGCCGCCCGGCCCCGTTGGCGCGCGCGGCGCTGTGGGCGCTGACGACGCCGGGCCCGTCGCGCATCGCCTACACGCTCGCGCGGGCGCTCCGGGCGACGGGCATTCCCAGCCGGCTGGCGGGGTGGGGGAGGTTTCGGTTCGCCATGGGGATGCTCGCGGCGACGAAGCCGTCGGACGGTCGGACGCTCGGACGGCCGGACGGAAAGCGTCGGCAGCCACCGTCCGACAGTCCGACTGTCCGGCAGTCCGTCGCCTTATTCCGAGGTTGCGTCATGGACGGTCTTTTCTCCCACGTCCACGACGCCACCGTGCGGACGCTCGAAGTGAACGGCTACGCGGTGCGCGAGGTCCCAGGGCAAGTCTGCTGCGGTGCACTGCATGCTCACGCCGGGCTGCGCGAGGAGGCACGCCGGCTCGCGCGGGCGAACGTCGCGGCGTTCGGCGACGGCGACGAGCCGATCGTCGTCAACAGCGCGGGGTGCGGGGCGATGCTGAAGGAGTACGGCCACCTGGTGGCCGAAGCGAGGTTCGCGACGCGGGTGCGCGACGTCACCGAGCTGCTCGCCGCGCGGGGCCCCCGGCCCGGCGCCCCCGTCGACGCCCAGGTGGCCTACGATCCGCCGTGCCACTTGCTGCACGCCCAGCGGATCGCCGACGAGCCCTACCGCGTGCTCGCGGCGATCCCGGTGCTGCGCGTCGTGTCCCTCCCCGACGCCGCCCAGTGCTGCGGCAGCGCGGGACTGTTCACCCTGCTCGAGCCCGCCATGTCGCGCGCAGTGCTCGCACCCAAGCTCGCGTCGCTCCGCACCGCGTCGCCGCAGGTGGTCGCGACCGGCAACCCCGGGTGCCTGATGCAGCTCGGGGCGGGGCTCGCTGCCGGCGGGCTGCGCGCCACGGCGCGTCACCCGGTGGAACTGCTCGACGAGTCGTACCGCGCGGCGGGCTATTATGCTTGAGGGAGCATGATCGAAGCGGTACTGTTCGACTTCAACGGGGTGATCGCGGACGACGAGGAGCAGCATCGGGCAGCGTTGGGCGCCGTGCTCGGCGAGGCAGGACTCTCGCTCACGCGCGAGCAGTACTACTCCGACTTCCTGGGTTTCGACGACCGCAGCTGCCTGATCGAGGCCTTCGTGCGCGCGGGCAAGTCGCTGTCGGCGATGCGTCTGGAGCGCCTGCTCGCCGAGAAATCCCGCGTGTATCAGCGACTCATCGATCGATCGCTTGCGCTCGTGCCGGGCGCGGCCGCGTTCGTGCCACGCGCGGCGGAGCGCTTTCGACTCGGCGTGGTCTCGGCCGCGCTGCGGCGGGAGGTCGACCTCGTGCTGGACCGCGCGGGGTTGCGACGCCATTTCGACGTGCTCGTCGCCGCCGAAGACGTGGGGCGCGGCAAGCCCGACCCGGCGGGCTACCTCGCCGCACACGGCGCGCTCGACCGCAGCCGGCCCCTGCCGGTCGGCCACTGCGTCGTGATCGAGGACTCCCTCCCGGGGCTGCGGGCCGCTCGCGCCGCGGGGATGCACTGCACCATGCTCACCACCAGTCACACCCCCGTCGCGCTCGCCGGAGCCGGCGCCGACCTGGTGTGGTCCTCGTTCGCAGGGCACGACCCCGCCGAACTGCTCGCCCTCGCCGCACGATGACCGACGCTCCTCCACCGCTGCCGACCGCGGGGCCTGCCACTGTCGCCCGGCTAGCCCCGGGCACGGTCTCGCCGGTGCGGCTCGCCGCCCTGCGTACCGGCGCCGTCCTGGCGCGCGTCGAGGCCGGGCTCGTCGCACTCACCGGCCCCGGGGCCGTCAGTGCCGCCCAGGGTCTGCTCACCAACGACGTCGAGAAACCGGGAGACGGGGCGTTCGTGTACGGCGCGCTGCTCACGCCCAAAGGCATGATCGTCGTCGATGCCTGGACCTCGAGACTCGGGTCCACCGTGAGCTTCACGGTCCCAGCGGAAGGACGGGAGCGCGCGCTCGCGATCTTCACGCGCTCGGTGCCGCCGCGTCTCGCGCGCCTCGCAGACCGCACGGCCGAGCTGGCGGTGTACCGGCTGGCGGGCCCCAACGCGCTCGCGGTCGCCGAAGCCGCCGGCCTGCCGGTCCCGCCGGGCCCGGGCCGCGTCCTACCCGCGCCGGGTGGCACCAGCGAGGTCGCGCGCGCGACGGAAGGGGCGCCGTTCACCTTGCAGCTCGCCGTACCGGTTGCGGAGACGGAGGTGGTCGCCGCCCGACTCGCCGCCGCCGGGGCCGTGTCGGGCGACGGCGCGACGCTGGAGCTGGCGCGCATTCTGGCCGGGTGGCCGCGCCTCGGGGCCGAGGTGGACGACAAGACGATCCCACAGGAAGTCCGCTACGACGAGCTGGGCGGCGTGTCCTACACCAAGGGGTGCTACACCGGCCAGGAAACCGTCTCGCGCCTCCACTTCCGCGGCCACACCAACCGCTACCTGCGCGGCCTCCTGTTCGACGCCGAGCCGCCCGCCGCCCCGGCGGACGGGTGGAGCAGCGTGACGCACCTCGATCGCGACGTCGGCCGCGTGACGAGCCTCGCCTGGGTGCCCGAAAGCGGCGTCGCGGGTGGGGGCCGCTGGATCGGCCTCGCCGTCATCCGCCGCGAGGTAGGCCCGGGGGTGATGGTTCGCGCCGCGGGCCGCGACGCGCGGGTCGTCGATCTCCCGTTCGCCGTTCCATTCGTCGGGCCTGCATGACCGTGCTCGTCACAGGCGGGAGCGGCCTCGTCGGCAGCCACGTGATCGAGGCGCTCCGCTCCCGCGGCACGTCGGTGCGCGCGCTGGTGCGCCCGGCGAGTCGCGCGGCGGTCGAGCGGCTCGGCGCGGACGCAGTCCCAGGGGACGTGACCGACCCTGCCGCGTGGCGCGCCGCCGCCCTCGGCGTGCGCGGCATCGTGCACGCGGCTGCGGTGGTGCAGCGCCGCTGCAGCTGGGAGCGCTACCTCGCGGTGAATGTGGAGGGAACACGGCTCGCCACCCTGGCCGCCGGCACGGCCGGCGCGCGGCTCGTCCATATCTCGTCGGTCGCCGTGTACGGTGGCTCGGGCGCATATGGCGTCGATCCGGAGCGCCGCGCCGAAGACTCCCCGTTCCTGCCGATCGTGGAGTCCGACTTCTATGCCCGAAGCAAGCGCATGGCCGAAGCGCTGGTGCGGGAGGCCGCCGGTGGCGGGCTCAGCACGGTGGCGCTGCGCCCGAACGTCGTTTACGGCGAGCGCGACCGCCTGTTCACACCGCGACTCATCCGCGTCGCGCGCCTCGGCGTCGTGCCGCGCATCGGCCCCGGCACCAACCGGCTCTCGTGCGTGTACGCCGGGAATGTCGCGGCGGCAGTCGTCGCGGCGCTCGAGGCGCCGGGCTTCGGTTTCCGCGCGTACCACGTGACGAGCGATGCGCCGCCGCCGCTCACGCAGCGCGAGTTCTTCGCGGCCTTCGCCGCCGCGCTGGGCTCACGGACCCGGGTGATCCCGATCCCCGTGGGCCTGGCGCGCGTCGTCATGGGGGTCCTGACGTCGCGCACGCTGGCGCGGGCCGCTGCATCCTTCGTCATCGGGGAGAACCCGTATGCCGACGACCGGGCGCGCAGCGAGCTCGGCTGGCAGCCGCCGTACACGGCCCAAGAGGCCGTGGGTCGGACGGTGCGCTGGTTCGTGGAAAACGAAAAGCCCGGGCGCTAGTCCCGGGCATCGTCACTGGTGGGGCGCGCGCCCCTTACGGCTTCTTCTTTGGTGCGGGCTTCGCCGCGGGAGTCGCCGGCGCCATCTTCTTCGACGTATCGGCCATCATCATCTTGCCGGTGTCGGCCATCATGTGCTTCGCCGTGTCGCTCATCATCATGGCGTGCGATGTGTCCTGCATCTGGGTCTGCTGAGCGGGCTGCTGGTCCGCCTTCTTACAGGCGCCCAACGCGACGACGGCGAGGGCGAGTGCGAGACGCTTCATGCTTACTCCTGAGAAGAGAGTAGCGGTTGAGGGGGGCCTTCGGCGGGGGAACCTAGCGTTGGGACCCCCGGAGTCAAGGGCGTTCACAGCGAGTGGGGGTATACTACGCGTGCTCCCGCAAGTGCCTGACATGGAGCCCAGCTACGACCGCCGCAGCTTCGTCGCCTGGCTGGGCAGCTTGCCGCTCGTCGGCAGGTACCTCTCCCCGCTCCCCGCTGCACCGACCGCCGCGGCGCCCTGGTGGGGACGGCGGGCATCCTCCCCCTCTCTGGCAGCACCGGGACGGCGACGGCATTCGCCGGCGAAGTGTGGGTGCCGCTCTCCGAGCCGTCGGAGTTTCAGATCGAGCTCGAAGTAGGCAAGCAGCGCGTCGCCCGGCGCAAAGTGCGGCTCGTGCCACCCCGGCGCTGGACGCTGTACTGGCTCGCGAGCAATCACACCGACGTCGGCTACACGGACCTGCAGGAGCGCTGTCTCGAGATCCACCGCAAGAACCTCGACGCGGCGCTCGCCCGGCTCCCCGCCCATCCCGACTACCGTTGGAGCGCGGAGTGCGCCCTGCAGGTGCTGTCCTACGTCGAGAACCGCTCGCCAGCGGCGGGCGAGGCGCTGGTCCAGGCGATCCGCGAGGGCAAGGTAGGGTTCGGAGCGCTGTTCGCGAACGTGCTGACGGGGATTCTCGACCACGAGACGTTCGCGCGCGTCGTCTGGCCCGCCGGCATGTTCGCGCGCGAGCGCGGGCTCGGCTACTTGAGCGCGCAAATCACCGACGTGCCCGGGCAGCCCCTCACGTTCCCGACCGTGCTCGCGGCCAGCGGCGTGCGCTACCTGGCGAGCGGCCCGAACCCGGAGCGGGCGGTGCCGCTCCTTCCCGAGGCGGAAGCGACGCGCGTCGGGCTCACCGGCGAGTGGACGACCTACCCGCAGCTCTACTGGTGGGAGGGGCCCGACGGCAGCCGGGTGCTGCACTGGCGCGCGTACCACTACGGCGACGCCCTGCGCTTCGGATTCGACGTCGGCGCCGAGGCGATGGCGCGGCGCTTGTCCGACTGGCTGCTCACGAACCCGGTGCTCGTCTCGCCGGGATACCCCTACGACGTCGCCCTGCTGTACGGCGCGCAGTGGGACAACGCCGTCATGGACGAGCGGCTGGTCGAGAACTTCGAGGAGTTCCGGCGGCGGTATGCCTTCCCGCGCCTGGTCGCGGGCCGCGCGGAAGACTTCTTTCGCGATGTGGAGCGACGGTTCGGGTCGAAGCTGCCGGTGCGGCGTGGCGATACGGGGCTCTATTGGGAGGACGGCGCCGCCTCCACCGCGGCGGAACTGGCGCATTATCGGGCCACGCAGCTCGCGGCACGCGCCCTCGAGCTGCTCGCGCTGTGGGACGGGCGCACCGAAGCGCCGGACGCCGAGGGCGCTGGGCGCATCCGCCGCCGTGCCGACGAGCGTCGCCAGATCTGGCGCGATTTGCTGCTGTTCGGAGAGCATACCTGGGGGGCGGCGGGGAGCGTGGCGGAGCCGGAGGGGCGGCAGACCGTGGCGCAGTGGGAGTACAAGCGCCGCTTCCTGGACGGCGCTGCGGCCGCGCTGGAGCAGCAGCTGGCGGCGGGACTGCTCCGGATCGGGCGCGCGACCGCGGCAGGCCCAGGCAGACTCGTCTTCAACGCGTCCAGCTGGCCGCGGACCGACGTGGTGCGGCTGCCGGGCGGCGCCGGCAGGCGGCTCGTGTCCGACGGGCGCGAGTGGCCCGCCGTCGACCTGCCGGACGGGTCGGCGCTCGTCATGGCGCGGGACGTCCCCGCGCTCGGCTACCTGGCGTTGGCGGAGCGCGCCGGCACGCCGAACCCCGCGCAGGACGGCGGGGCGGGACTCGAGGCGCAGACGGGGAGCTTCCACGTCGTGCTCGATCCCGGGACGGGCGCGATCCACTCGCTCACGGGCGGCGACGGCCGCGACCGGGTGAAACCCGGCGCCTGGTCGGGGTTGAACGAGCTGGTGTACGTCACCGGCGGCGCCAAGAGCGCGTTGTGGACCGACGCCGCCCGCGAGCATCTGGCCGCGGCGCCCGAGCTCAGCGTCGCGATCGCCCGGCTCGACTCCGCCCGGCGGGAGCGCCTGCCGGGCATCGGAGTGCGACTCGTCATCGCGCGCAAGCTGGACGGATTCGCGGCGATCACATCCGTCGTGACGCTGTACGACGAGCTGCCCTGGATCGACATCGAAAACCGCTGCACGAAAACCGCCACGCTCGACAAGGAAGCACTGTACGTCGCCTTCCCGTTCGCATTCACCAAGCCCACCGTGGACGTTGAGGTCCCGCTGGGACGGATGACCGTCGAGCAGGACCAGCAGCCGGGCAGCTGCCGCGACTGGTACTGCCACACGCACTGGGTGTGGCTGCACGAGGGGACGGACGGGGGGGGCGGGGGGAGCGGGGGGGGCGTGCTGTGGAGCGGCCCGGACACGCCCCTGTTCGCGCTGAACGACATCGTCCGCGGCCAATGGCGCCGCAAGATCGCCCCGGACGGCACATTGCTCGCGTACGCGATGAACAACTACTGGCACACGAACTACGCGGCGCGTCAGGGCGGCGAGTACGCGTGCCGCTTCCGGATCTCGCTGCTCGCGCCGTCCCCCGCCGGGGATGCCGCCGAGCCGGTGCGGCGCGGCTGGGCGGCGTGCGACCCGCTGTACGTGAGCCCGCCCTACGCGAACCCGGGCGCCGGGCCGCTCCTCGCGCAGGACGCCGCGCTGTCCATCAAGGACACGGGCGTCCTCGTGCTGGGCGCGAAGCCGGCGGACGACGGTGAGGGGGCAGTCGTCAAGCTGCTCGACGTCACGGGCACAGCCCGCAGCGTGGCGGTCGGACCCGCGGCGTTCGAATTCCGCGAGGCGCGTCGCATCAACTTGGTCGAGATGAACAGCGCGGCGATCGCGGTCGGGCCCGACCGCCGCGTGACGCTCGAGCTCCCCGCCCGCGGGGTCGCCGCCGCGCGACTCTTTACACCGCGGGAGGCGGCCGGTTAACTATGGAGCCATGAACAAGCCGACCACGCTGGGCGAACTGAAACACACCGAGTGGGCGAGCGACGCCCGCATCCATCGCACGGTGAAGGACGAGATGCGGGAGAACCTGATCTGTCTGCTCGAGAACGGCTCTCCCTTGTTTCCCGGCATCGTGGGCTACGAGGACACCGTGATCCCGCAGCTCGTGAACGCGATCCTCTCCCGCCACAACTTCATCCTGCTCGGGCTGCGCGGGCAGGCGAAGAGCCGCATCCTGCGTCAGCTGGTGACGTTGCTCGACGAAGAGGTCCCCATCCTCGCCGGCAGCGAAGTGAACGACAACCCGTTCGCGCCGATCTCGAAGTTCGGCCGCGAGCTCGTGACCGAACGAGCCGAGCAGGCGCCGGTCGCGTGGCTGCCGCGCGACGCGCGCTTCGTCGAGAAGCTCGCGACCCCCGACGTCACCATCGCCGATATCATCGGCGACGTGGACCCCATCAAGGCGGCGCGGGGGGGGCATCTGCTCTCCGACGAGCTGACCATGCATTTCGGGCTGCTGCCGCGTGCCAATCGCGGGATCTTCGCGATCAATGAGCTCCCCGACTTGGCCGGCAAAATCCAGGTGGGGCTCTTCAACATCATGCAGGAGGGCGACGTTCAGGTGAAAGGCTACCCGGTGCGCCTGAACCTCGATGTGGCGCTCGTCTTCACCGCCAACCCCGAAGACTACACGGCCCGCGGCAAGATCATCACGCCGCTCAAGGACCGGATCGGCTCCGAGATCCTCACGCACTACCCGTACACCATCGAGCTGGGCGCGGCGATCACCCGCCAGGAGTCGTGGCTCGAGCGGAACGGCCGGCCGCTTCGGCTCCCCGACTTCATCGCCGAGCTGATCGAGCGCATCGCGTTCGAGGCGCGCGAGGACAAGCGAGTGGACCGCCGCAGCGGCGTATCCCAGCGCCTGCCGATCAGCGTGCTCGAGAACGTGGTGTCGAACGCCGAGCGCCGCACCATCCTCACCAAGGAAAAGACCGTCGTGCCGCGCATTTCCGACATCTACGCGGCGCTGCCCGCGATCACCGGAAAGCTCGAGCTGGAGTACGAAGGCGAGCTGCAAGGCCCCGAAGTGATCGCCAAGGACCTGATCCGGCGCGCCGCCGGCAAGACGTTCGAGGCGCGGGTCGGGGGCGCCAACGTGGACGATGCCGTGCATTGGTTCGACGAGGGCGGCGCCCTCAAGATCTCCATGGACGAGCGCTCGGAGACTTGCCTCAAAGGCTTCAGCGTGGTCCCCGGACTGCTCGACCTCGTGGACCAGGTGGGGCTCGCGGCGAAGAAAGACCCCGCGACGATGGTCGCGGCGTGCGAGCTGGTGCTCGAAGGCCTGGTCGCCGAGAAGCGGATCTCCCGCTCCGAGGAGCTGGGCTATGTGCGGGCGCGCGCCGAGCCCAAGGGCCCGGGGTACGGGAAGACGGGCGGCGGGCCGAACCTGTTCTCCTGAGCACGGCGCCGTCGGCCGTCAGCCGTCAGCGCCACGTTTTCGCTGATAGCTGACGGCTGATTGCTTATAGCGTATTTTCGATGCCGTCTCCCCCCTCGGAGCCCCCATGGGCAAGCTCGTTTCCGCCGCCGTTCTCCTCGCCATCGCGTTCTCCCTGCTGCTCGCCGCCGCAATGCTCCGGTCCCAGCGTCCCGGCCCCGTGGTCAACCTGCTGCGGCTCGCCGGTTATGGCCTAGCGGCGATCGCCCTGGCCGTCGGGATCGGGTCGCTCATGGTCGTGATCGACCCCGGCGAGGTCGGCGTGCGGCACGCCTTCGGCTACGTGGACCCCGCCCCGCTCCTCGCCGGCATCCGCTTCGTGCCGCCGTGGTCGTCGATCGAGCGCTACTCCACGCGTGAGGAGCAATGGCCCACCCGCGGCGAGCAGATCGAGGCGATCGAGGCGCTCTCGAGCGAGCAGATGGGCATGCATGTGGAAGTGTCGATCCGCTGGCAGATCGACCCGATGCAGGCGCCGAAGATTTTCACCGAGATCGGGAACGAAGATCAGATCCGCGGCGCCGTGCTCAACGCCATCCGCAAGGGGGTACGCGACGGCATGGTGCAGTATTCGATCAACGACATCTCCAAGCGCACCCAGATTGCGAACACCATGGAAGCGCTGGTGGACTCCGCGCTGGTGACGCGACCCCGTGCCGGCGGTGGGAACTTCCGCATCGCCACGGTCACGGCGTTCTTCCTGCGCGACCTGCAACCGCCGCCCCAGGTGGTGCAGGCCATCAACAACAAGATCGCCCAGGAGCAGCAGATCGAGACCGAGCGGCACCGCGTCGAGGTCGCGCGCCTCCAGACCGAGCAGCAGCGGCTCTTGAACCAGACGCTCTCCCCCGAGGCGCTCACCAAGCAGTGGATCGAGGTGCTGCACGACATGCGGAGCTCGAGCAACCTCATCATCTTCGTGCCCACCGAGGGCGGGTTGCCCCTGCTCAACATCGGGGACCTGCGCAAGAACCTGAAGCCCTGAGCCATGGCGCCGCCGGTCATCACCATCACCCGGCAATACGCCTCGGGCGGATCCGAGGTCGCGCGCCTCGTGGCCGTCGGGCTGGACTGGACGGTGATCGACAACGAATTCGTGGACCAGGTGGCGCAGCGCGCCGGCCTGCCGGCCGAGGAGGTGGCGCAGCGCGAGGAGCGGGCGCCGGGGCTGCTCGAGCGGCTGGCCCGCACGCTCGCCGTGGCGTCGCCGGAGATGTTCATCTCGTCCGCCACGGCGCCGCGCGTGGAACAGGACGAGGCGACGATCGTGAAGATGACCGAGCGGGTGATCGCCGAAGCCGCGGCGCACGGCCGGATCGTGTTGGTGGGCCGGGGCGCGCAGGCGGTGCTGGCCCAGCGCCCCGATGCCCTGCACGTCTACGTGGTCGCATCGAAGCCATGGCGGATGCAGCTCGCCGTCCAGCGACTCGGCGTGGACCCCGCGAGCGCCGAGCAGGTCGTCGACGAGACCGACCGCCAGCGCGACCAGTATGTGAAGACCTACTACGGGCGCCACCGCCACGACTTTGTAAACTACGACCTGGTGGTGAACACCGAGCGGCTGGGACTGGACGGCGCGGCGGCGGTGATCGTGGCGGAGGCGCGGCGGCGGCGGTGGACGTGAGCACGCTGGGGACGGCGTGCGCCGTGCCGGCGGCTTGCGCGCTGGTGTCGGGATGCGCGCGCGGGCCGGCACCCGCCCCCTCCCTCGCAGCCGAGAGCGCTCCACCCATCGCAGTCATGGCAGTCGAGCCGTACGGGGGATTGTTGTACGTGCGCGGTGTGGTCAACCGCGATTCCGCCTGGCTCATTCTCGACACCGGCACCTCTCACACGGGCCTCGATCGCGAGTGGGCGTGGACCGCCGGAGCCCTCCCGGTGGCGGCTCCTGGGGCTCCCGCCACCCAAGTCGCGGAAACGGCCTCGGCCGCGGTCGTCGACACGATGCACCTGGCAGGTCTCGCGCTGGCGAGCTACCAGGTGGCGCTGTACGCGTTGCGCGGCGTCAGCGAAGCGAGCGGGCGCCCCGAGCGGGGGTTCGTGGGCCACGACGTGCTGCGACGCTTCACCGTGGAGATCGACTACCGCGAGCAGCGCGTACGGCTGTACGACCCGGCGCGCTACCGCTACGCGGGCTCTGGCACCGTCGTGCCCTTCGCCGCTGGCGACGACCGGCCGCTGCTGCACGGCTCCATCACGGTCCCGGGCCGCCCTCCGATCTCGGCCCGGTTGCTACTCGACACGGGGGCATCCGGCCTGTGCTTGATCCTGACCGTGCCGTTCGTGGAACGCTACGGTCTGGCGGGGGCCGTGTCGCCGGCGATCGAGGCGCCGATCGGTACCGGGCTGGCCGGGCAGCTGCGGGGGACCCTGGTGCGCCTGAAGGAGCTGCGGCTCGCCGGGTTGCGCGTCGCCTCCCCCACCACGGGCCTGGGCGGCGAGCGTACGGGATTCCTGGCCCGCTCGGACCTGGACGGCGTGATTGGCAACCCGGTGTTCGAGGACGCGCGTCTCATCGTGGACTATGCGCGCCGCCGTGTGATCATCGAGCCGCGAGCCGCGGCGCGGTGCGACTACGACATGAGCGGGCTGCGGCTGACGGCCCAGGGGCCCGAACTGCGGCACATCGCGGTCGAGTACGTCGTCCCGCACAGCCCGGCCGAGCGCGCCGGCATCCGGGTCGGCGACGAGCTGCTGCTTATCGACGGGCGGGCGGTGGCCGATGCCTCCCTGAGCGACGTGCGCCGGGCGCTGCGCGTCAACGGCGCGCTGCGCCGCCTCGTCCTGAGGCGCGATGCCGACACGATCCGCGTGACGCTGCAGCTGCGGCGTTTGCTGTAGCGCTAGCGAAGCTCTGCATAGGTGACGCGAAGTCGGGGGTTGGGGGGCTAGCACGCTGACACGCGAGGGCGCACGGCAGGCACCGAAGCGTCGGTATCGCCACCTGCTTCGGGGCAGATGTGCCGCCCGAGCGCCCTCGCGTGTGACGCGTGCGACGCCCCCACCCCCGACTTCGCGCGACTTGTGCAGAGCTTCCCTAGGCGGTCCCCCGCAGCTCCGGCACGCGCCACGCCGCCAGCGCCACCGCCAGCGCCGTCGCCGCGCCTCCCAGCGCGACGGCGGCCGGCGTGCCGATCCGCTCAGCGAGCGCGCCCATTTGGAAGGAGCCGAGGGGCGCGAGGCCCACGAACACGAATGCATAGAATCCCATCACCCGCCCGCGTAGCTGGTCGGGCACGATCTCTTGGATCGTGGCGTTGGCGAGCGCGTTGTTCACGATCATCGTGCCGCCGGTGAGCGCCAGCAGCCCCACGGACAGGAGATAGCGCTGCGACAGGGCGAACGCCACGAGCAGCAGCGCGAACGCGGCGCCCGCCGCGATCAAGGTGGGGCCCTTCCGGATGCGGCGGTCGAGCGACGCGACCGCCAGCGCGCCGATCAGCGCCCCGATGCCCACCGCCGTCATCATGACGCCGTAACCCGTGGCGCCCCGATGCAGCACGTCGCGGGCGAACACCGGCATCATCACCAGGTAGGGGAACCCGAAGATGCTGAACACCGCCATCAGGACGACGACCGTCCAGATGCGCCGGTCGCTGCGGATGAACGCGACGGCCTCGGAGAGTCCCGCCCAGGCCGACCCCCTGCGGGGGTCCGCGACGTAGGGCGGGAGCCGCATCGCCAGGAGCCCCCCGATCACGGCAAGGTAGCTCACCCCGTTCAGCAAGAAGCACACGCCCACGCCCAGTGCGCCGATCAACACTCCCGCCACCGCGGGGCCGACCACGCGCGCCGCGTTGAATGCCGAAGAGTTGAGCGCGATCGCGTTCATCAAGTCTTCTTTGCCGACCAGGTCGACGATGAACGCCTGGCGGGCCGGGATATCGAACGCGTTGACGACGCCCAGGAACGCGGCGAGAGCCGCCACCTGCCACACGGCCACTGCCCGGGTCCACACGAGCCAGGTGAGCGCGAATGCCGGGAGCATGGACAGCGACTGTGTGAGGATCACCAACCGGTGCTTGTTGGTGCGGTCGACGACCACGCCGGCGTAGAGCGTGAGCAGCAGCACGCCGAGCGAGCCGAGCGCCGAGACGAGGCCGACGTAGAAGGGCGAGTTCGTCAGCTCGAGGACCAGCCACCCCTGAGCGACGTTCTGCATCCACGTGCCGATGAGCGAAACGCCCTGTCCGAGAAAAAACAACCGGAAGTTGCGGTGGGAGAGCGCCCCAAAGCGAAACCCGCGCGCGGGTTCGTCCATTGCGGGAAAGCTCGCCGTCGCCCGATATTTGTGGTAGGGAGCCGATGAAATACACGACGTACAGCCGCTACCTCGCCGAGCTGGCCGACACGATCAACCTCCAGGGCCTGCTCGATCAGCTCGCCGACTTTCTGCTCCAATCGGGCTTCGCCGGAGGCGCGTACTCCCACCCCTTCTGGGGCGAGTTCGGAGAGGACGACGCCGACCGCTCGCTCGACGCGTTACGCCAGGCGATCCTGCAGGCGCTGATGGAGTCGGGGCAGCTCACCCCCGAAATGCTCAAGCTGCTGCGCGGCGAGTCCAGCGGGGACGCCGAGCGCGACGCCGACTTGCAGCGCCAGCTGTCGGAGCTGCTCGACAAGATCGTCCAGAAACTGATGGAGGAAGGCTACCTGAACGTCAGCGAGGCGCCGAAGCTGCCGTCGGGCCAGCAGCCCTTGTTCGGCCCCGGCGGGATGGCCAAAGAAGCCGCTCAGCAGGTGCAGTTCAACCTCACCGAGAAGGGCATCGATTTTCTCGGCTACCGGACGTTGAAACACCTGCTGGGCAGCATCGGCAAGTCGAGCTTCGGCGCCCACGACACCGAGCACCTCGCCACCGGGATCGAGGCCGAAGCCGTCAGCAAGCCGTACGAGTACGGCGACACGCTCAACCTCGACGTCAATGCCACGCTCACCAACGCGCTGCAGCGCGAAGGCCTCGGCGTGCCCATCAACCTCGAATACGACGATCTGATGGTGCACCAGGCGGAGTACCGGTCGTCGTCGGCGACGGTGCTGATGCTCGACTGCTCGCACTCGATGATTCTGTACGGCGAGGACCGCTTCACGCCGGCCAAGAAGGTGGCGCTCGCGCTTACGCACCTGATCCGCACGCAGTTCCCGGGCGACACCCTGCGGGTCGTGCTGTTCCACGACACCGCCGAGGAGATCCCCCTCGCACAGCTGGCGCGGGCACAGGTGGGACCGTATCACACCAACACCGCGGAAGGGCTCAAGTTGTCGCGCCGCATGCTCATGTCCCAGCGCAAGGACATGCGGCAGATCATCATGATCACCGACGGCAAGCCCTCGGCGCTCACCCTCCCCGACGGCAAGATCTACGTCAACTCGATGGGGCTCGACCCCCAAATCCTCCAGGCCACCTACCGCGAGGTCGCGCTGTGCCGGCGCTCGGGCATCCTCATCAACACCTTCATGCTGGCGCGAGACCGGAGCCTGGTCGAGTTCGTGAAGCGGGTGTCTGCGATCTGTCGCGGCAAGGCGTACTTCACGAACACGATGACGCTGGGGCAGTTCATCCTGATGGATTTCATGCGGAGAAAGACCCGGCGGGTGTCCTGAGCCGACCGCGCGCCGCCACACCATGCAGGATTCTCCCATCGAAGCCCGGCGCGGCTCCTGCTTGCTTACCACCGACCGTCGCCGCCTCACCCCCGCTGAGGTACTGGCGCTGCTGCGGACGACGTACTGGGGCGACTCCCTCACCACCGAGGTGCTCATCCGCGCGATCGAGAACTCCGTCTGCTTCGGCGTCTTCGACGCGCAGATGCTGATCGCGTTCGGGCGGGTGATTACCGATCTGGCTACATATGCTTACTGGACGGACGTGGTCGTCGCCGAAGCCTATCGCAGGCAAGGGATTGGCCGTTGGCTCAGCGAGACCATGCTGGCGCATCCGCAACTTCAGGGCTTTCGGCGAGTCAGTCTGCTGACGCGCGATGCGGTGCCGCTCTACGCGCAGCTTGGGTTTAGGCCAACGGCTGGAGCGCTGACGTACATGGAGTACCGCGAGCCCGCCGTTGCAACAGGGAAGCTGGTTGTCTGACGCGCGCACAGGAGGCCCGTCGTGTTGCGAACTCCTTCACCCTGGCATTGCCTCGGTCCCACCGGTGTCACGATGGCGCTCGTGCTCCTCACCGCCCAAGGCCCTGACCTCGCCGCGCAGGAGAGGGCAAGCGGCTCGACTCCAGAGGATTCCGTACGCGCCGTCGAGTCGAGTCGTGCCCGGGCCCTGCTGCAGGCGGACACAGCCGCGCTGGCGCGCATGGTCGCCGACGAATTCATCGAGATATCGCGACTCGGTCAACTCCGGACCAAAGCGGACAACATCCGTGATATCGCGAGCGGTGCCCTCAAACTCACATCAGTGAAATACGACAGCCTCGCGGTGCGGATCTACGGCGACGTCGCGGTTCTCAGAGGTATCGCGGACAACGCCGGCACATTTCGCGGCATCCCATTCAGCGGCAAAATCAGGTACACGCGCGTCTTCGTCCGACGGGACGGCCGGTGGCAAGCGGTGGCCATGCAACAAACAGCTGCACAGTGATGCCAGCCTGCTTCGGGGATGTCTGACGTCCAGTTCTCGCACATGCGGTGCAGCAACCGTAATTGGTTCATTGCAACAGGCTCGTCACTTGGCCTGCTGATCGCTGCCGCCTTCGCGTGCGACACGTCCAAGCCCGACTCGGCATCAC
This sequence comes from Gemmatimonadota bacterium, assembly GCA_003220935.1. Taxonomy (GTDB): domain Bacteria; phylum Gemmatimonadota; class Gemmatimonadetes; order Gemmatimonadales; family GWC2-71-9; genus 20CM-4-69-16. Next base: position 39,622 of record QHTT01000099.1, on the reverse strand, counting down.
GTTCGGGATCCGCGCGCCCCAGTCCCGTCGCGATGTCGTCACGCGAAAGCTCCGTCGTCGCGCCCGCGTCCGAGCCTGTGATCGCGGTTCCTATCGACACCGCGTCGGTCGCTGACAGTTCCGCCGAGGGTACGTCGGCAGAGCTCGAGGAGTGGATCCGCCAACTGGTGAGCCACTGTGCCGCTCGGCGACGGCGCCTGTCAGCGCCGGAAGGCGCGTACGTCTGATGCTTCGGCTGCCAATCGAAACCCGGTACTTCTGCGAATACGACTGAAGTTGCGCTGCTCCGACGCAGTCTACTGGTGATCGCTCCCCGCTCCTACGTCGTCCGTGAGGTCGTGCGCATTTTCAGCGAGGAACGCTAACCCCCTCCCATACCATCCGCGAGACGTCCGCCACGAGATTGTGCGCGACGCTGTCCTCCTTGATGCCGCCCGTCAGCACGACCAGCACGTAGCTCCCGCTCGGCGGGTACACGAGCGCCGCGTCGTGATAGACCACCTCGCCGATCCAACCAGTCTTGTGCGCGACGCGCGTTCCTGGCGGCACGCCTACCGGAATCCCCTCGTTGAACTCCTGACGCCCGAGGATCCTGAGCATCTCCTCGCACGACGAGGGGCTCGCCGCCCGGTGCTGGGCGATCGCCGCGAGTAGCGCGCCCAAGTCGCGCGCGGTGGTCGTGTTGTTGAGCCCCGCGCGGTAAGCCTTCCCGTCCTCTACCCCGCGCAACACCTGAATCGACCACGCCCCAAGCCCGCGCGCGGACGCTTGCGCGCGCGCCGCACCCACCCGCTCGATCAGGAGGTTGGTCGCGAGGTTCGACGAGCGCGTGATCATCAGCTCGAGCAGCTCGCGGATCGACGCCTTGCCTCCCACCCGCCGATACAAGGTCGAGTCCGAGTCGTCCGCCTTGTCCACCTCGAACGGAGAGCCGTCGACGAGTGATGGGAACGCGGCATGCACGGCGAGCGAGTCGTCGAGTCGCAGCAGCCCCTCGTCCGCGTCCCGGAAGATCTGGACCATCACTGGAACCTTCATCGTGCTCGCGGCGTGGAAGCGGAGGTTGGCGCCCAACAGCAGCGAGTCCGGGCGCGACAGGCTCTTGTAGTAGACACCAACCCCCGTCGCGGGCGCCCGGGCGACCCGCGCCGCCAGTTGCTCGCGCAGCGGGCCCGGAGCCTGCGCTGCAGCCGGGCTGCACGGGAGCAGGACCAGCAACACGAAGCTGCGTCGGAACATGGCTCGCGGAATATACTGATAGCTGATAGCTCGAGGCTGACTGCTGATTAAATTGCAACCGTGAGCGAATTCGTCTTCGGCACCCATAACGCAGCCTTCGTGCAGGTGATGTACGAGCAGTACCTGCGCGACCCAGCCTCCGTCGGGGAAGAGTGGCGGAACCTATTCGACAACGGGAAGGTCGCCGACCTTCCGGTGATTCCGACCGATCGTGCGGAAGTGCTTGGGAGAAGGGAGAAGGGAGAGGTACCCTCCGTCGCACCGCAAAGTACCTCTCCGATCTCCCCTCTCCCTGCGGGATTGACGCCCCTCACCGGCCCGGCCGCCCGGCTCGTCCAGAACATGACGGACTCGTTGTCCGTCCCGACGGCCACCTCGTTCCGCGAAGTAGCTGTCGATACGCTCGACGCGCGCCGCAAGGAGCTGAACGCCGGGCTCGCCGCGAGCGGCAAGAAGATCTCGTTCACGCATCTGATCGGCTTCGCGATCGTGCAGGCGGCAAAGCAGCTCCCCGTCATGACGCACGCGTTCCAGGAGCTGGAAGGGAAGCCGCACCGCCTGGACCCGCAGGGCGTGAACCTGGGGCTCGCAGTGGACGTCGAAAAGAAGGACGGGAGCCGGGCACTCGTCGTCCCGGTGATCAAGCACGCTGAGCGGATGGACTTCGCCGCGTTCCGCGCGACCTACGAGACCCTGGTCCGCTTGCGCGCGCGCCGCACCCACCCGCTCGATCAGGAGGTTGGTCGCGAGGTTCGACGAGCGCGTGATCATCAGCTCGAGCAGCTCGCGGATCGACGCCTTGCCTCCCACCCGCCGATACAAGGTCGAGTCCGAGTCGTCCGCCTTGTCCACCTCGAACGGAGAGCCGTCGACGAGTGATGGGAACGCGGCATGCACGGCGAGCGAGTCGTCGAGTCGCAGCAGCCCCTCGTCCGCGTCCCGGAAGATCTGGACCATCACTGGAACCTTCATCGTGCTCGCGGCGTGGAAGCGGAGGTTGGCGCCCAACAGCAGCGAGTCCGGGCGCGACAGGCTCTTGTAGTAGACACCAACCCCCGTCGCGGGCGCCCGGGCGACCCGCGCCGCCAGTTGCTCGCGCAGCGGGCCCGGAGCCTGCGCTGCAGCCGGGCTGCACGGGAGCAGGACCAGCAACACGAAGCTGCGTCGGAACATGGCTCGCGGAATATACTGATAGCTGATAGCTCGAGGCTGACTGCTGATTAAATTGCAACCGTGAGCGAATTCGTCTTCGGCACCCATAACGCAGCCTTCGTGCAGGTGATGTACGAGCAGTACCTGCGCGACCCAGCCTCCGTCGGGGAAGAGTGGCGGAACCTATTCGACAACGGGAAGGTCGCCGACCTTCCGGTGATTCCGACCGATCGTGCGGAAGTGCTTGGGAGAAGGGAGAAGGGAGAGGTACCCTCCGTCGCACCGCAAAGTACCTCTCCGATCTCCCCTCTCCCTGCGGGATTGACGCCCCTCACCGGCCCGGCCGCCCGGCTCGTCCAGAACATGACGGACTCGTTGTCCGTCCCGACGGCCACCTCGTTCCGCGAAGTAGCTGTCGATACGCTCGACGCGCGCCGCAAGGAGCTGAACGCCGGGCTCGCCGCGAGCGGCAAGAAGATCTCGTTCACGCATCTGATCGGCTTCGCGATCGTGCAGGCGGCAAAGCAGCTCCCCGTCATGACGCACGCGTTCCAGGAGCTGGAAGGGAAGCCGCACCGCCTGGACCCGCAGGGCGTGAACCTGGGGCTCGCAGTGGACGTCGAAAAGAAGGACGGGAGCCGGGCACTCGTCGTCCCGGTGATCAAGCACGCTGAGCGGATGGACTTCGCCGCGTTCCGCGCGACCTACGAGACCCTGGTCGACAAGGCGCGCACCAACAAGCTGCTCCCCGACGACTTCGCAGGCGCCACGATTACGCTCACCAACCCCGGCACGATCGGGACCGTCGCGTCGGTGCCACGTCTCATGAAGGGCCAAGGCTCGATCATCGCCACGGGCGCGATCCGCCAAATCGGCCCGACCAAGGTCATGACGCTCACCAGCACCTATGACCACCGCGTGATCCAGGGCGCGGAGTCGGGGATGTTCCTGCGCAAGCTTGACTCCTTATTGCAGGGAGACGAGCGGTTCTACGAGCAGGTGGCGGAGACTCTGGCGATCACGGGGCTCGGGGTTCGGGACTCGGGGCTCGGAACGGCGATGGCGCGGGCACTCCCGAGCCCCGAACCCCGAGCACCGAGCCCCGACTTGAAGCACGTCGCGGCCGCGATGGCGTTGGTGAAAGCGTTCCGCAACTTCGGCCACATGGCAGCGCGGCTCGACCCCCTGGGCTCGGAGCCGCCCGGCGATCCCGCGCTCGATCCCGGCCCGCTCGGCCTCACGACGGAGATCATGGCGCGGATTCCGGCAGACGTGCTGCGGATCTACGTCACCGGCAAGACGCTCGCCGAGGCATACCCCGAGCTGCAGAAGACCTACTGCGGCACGATCGCCTACGAGGTCGAGCACATCGGTAGCCACGTGGAGCGCCTGTGGCTGCGGCAGGTGATCGAGTCCGGCCAACACCGCACGCCGCTTTCGGCCGAGCAGAAGCAGAAGCTGCTGTCACGCTTGACGGCAGTGGAGGGGCTGGAGCGCTTCCTCCACAGGGCGTACCTCGGGCAGAAGCGCTTCTCGATCGAGGGGCTGGACGTCCTCGTGCCGATGCTCGACCAGACGATCGAGCTCGCCGGCGTGAGCGGCGCTCGTCGGGTAGTGCTGGGGATGGCGCACCGCGGCCGCCTCAACGTGCTGGCCCACATCGTCGGGCTGCCGTACGAGACGATCTTCGCCGAGTTCGAGGGCGGGAGCCACGTGGAGGGGACCCTCACCCCCGAGGGGGGCACGGGCGACGTGAAGTACCACCACGGCGCCGATGGCGTCTACCAGACGGCGTCGGGCAGGCCCGTGAACGTCACGCTATCGCCCAACCCGAGTCACCTCGAGGCGGTGAACCCCGTGGTGGAAGGCCGGGCGCGCGCGAACCAGACGAACCGCCGCGGCAAGGACCCGATCCACGACGGGACCGTCGCGCTGCCGCTGCTGATCCACGGCGACGCGTCGTTCGCGGCGCAGGGCGTGGTGGCCGAGACGTTCAACCTGGCGCGCCTCAAGGGCTACGCGACCGGTGGCACCATCCACCTGATCGCCAACAACCAGGTGGGCTTCACCACCGACCCGAAGGAAGGTCGCTCGACCGATTACTCGAGCGATCTCGCCAAGGGCTTCGATGCGCCGATCATCCACGTGAACGCCGACGACCCCGAGGCGTGCCTCGCGGCCGTGCGGCTCGCGATGATGTACCGCGACAAGTTCCACGGCGACGTCGTCATCGACGTGGTAGGCTACCGGCGGCACGGGCACAACGAGGGGGACGAGCCGGCTTACACGCAGCCACTCATGTACGAGCGGATCAAGCAGACGCCGACCGTCCGGCATCGCTATGCCGAACAGCTCGCGGGCGAGCGCGTGCTCGACGTGGCGCAGGCCGACACGGAGGCGGAGCGGTTCTACCAGCGGCTGAGCGAGATCCAGCAATCGTTGAAGGCGCACCTTTCCGAGGCCGGCGTGGGGGAGGAGCCGCAGCGGATCTCCGGTGCGCAACAACTGGTCGCGGAGCCGGATACGACCGTCGCAACCCCGGTGCTGGCGGGGTTGAACGAGCAGCTGCTCGTCGTACCTGCGGGGTTCAGCGTCAATCCCAAGCTCAAGAAACAGCTCGAGCGCCGCCGCGGCGCCCTGACGGAGGGCGCGATCGAGTGGGCGCACGCCGAGACACTCGCGTTCGCCTCGCTCCTGGTCGAGGGGACGCCGATCCGGCTCACCGGACAGGACACCGAGCGCGGCACGTTCAGCCAGCGTCATCTCGTGCTGCACGACACGGTGAACGGCCAGCGCTTCGCGCCGATCCAGAACCTGCCGGCGGCGCGGGCGCCGTTCGAGCTGCACAACAGCCCGCTCTCCGAGTTCGCGTGCCTCGGCTTCGAGTACGGCTACGCCGCCGCGGCACCCGACGCGCTGGTGCTGTGGGAGGCCCAGTACGGCGATTTCACCAACGGCGGCGAAGTGATCATCGATCAGTTCCTCATCGCCGGCCTGGCGAAGTGGGGACAGACGTCACGCCTCACGCTGCTGCTGCCGCACGGCTACGAGGGCCAGGGCCCCGAGCACTCGAGCGCGCGGGTCGAGCGGTTCCTGGCGCTCGGCGCGGACGGCAACCTCCGCATCGCGAACTGCACCACGCCCGCCCAGTACTTTCATCTGCTGCGCCGCCAGGCGCGCCACGCCGAGCTGCGACCCCTCGTCCTCTTCACGCCGAAAAGCCTGTTGCGGCTGCCCCAGGCGACGTCGCGGCTCGACGAGCTCACGGCCGGCGGATTCCGGCCCGTGCTGGACGACCCCGAAGGCGCCGCGCGCCGCGGCGCGACGCGGCTCGTGTTGTGCAGCGGCAAGGTGTACTACGACGTCGTGCTCTCACCGCGCCGGGCCGAGGCGGCGCACGTCGCGATCGGCCGGGTGGAGCTCCTCTATCCCTTCCCCACGCTCGAGCTCGCAGCGCTCATCAAGCGCTACCCGAAGATCACCGAGATCGTCTGGGTGCAAGAGGAGCCGCGCAACATGGGACCGCAGAAATTCATGCTGCCGCAGCTGCGCGAGCTGGTGGGCCCGGGAGTGGCGGTGCGCGACATCGGGCGCCCGGAACGCTCCAGCCCGGCCGAGGGGTATCCCGCGGCGCACCAGGCGGAGCAGGCGAGGATCGTGGCGGCGGCGTTCGCGATCTAGAAGCCGATGCGGCGCTTTGCCGGCTCCGTCCGCGCGATGAGCTCGCGGATCGCCACGAACACCACCTTGAATCTTCTGTCGTAGCGCCGCTCGAGCTCTTCTAGCTTACGGGCAACGTCCTTGTGCGTCGCGAGCAGCTGGCGCAGCCGCACGAACGCACGCATTATCGCGATGTTCACCTGAATTGCACGCCGGCTGCGGAGCACGCTTGACAGCATCGCGACGCCCTGCTCGGTGAACGCGAACGGCAGGTGCCGACGACCACCCCGTCGCCTCTTTGACATCACAGATTGTGATATCAAACGCGATGTCGCCGTTCGGGATCTCCAGCTGCCTAGCTCCTGCCCCGTCAGCTGGAACATGAAGTCCGATGGAAACCGTTCGGGGTTGCGCCGGACCGCCTGGTTGAGCGCGCCGGTCGAGACCCCATAGAGCGCTGCCAGATCGCTATCGAGCATCACCTTCTCACCCCGAATCAGCAGAATCCGGCGCTCGACCCGCTGCACAAGCACCAGCTGATGCGTCTTTGCCAGATGGGTCATCTGGGTTAGCTTGCCGCGGAGCAGTCAACCGTGGGTCAACGAGCCGAGCGCCCCCGGCAAAGGAGGCCGTATGCCGAAGCTGTGTTTCCCTGTCGCGCTTGGAGCCGTGGTCATCGCCGGCTGTAACAGAACCATCAATACCCTCCCGGCGAGACTCACACCGGCCGATCCGGTTCAGACCTTCGCGCTGCGCATTCCGGATTCCTTGGAAATCCGAGCAGTGGACTTCGACGCCGCGCTCTACCCCAACGTCAGCGGCTCGAACAACACCTGGGTGGACACCAAGCTCGGAGGGCGCGCGTTCGTGAAGGTGCACGCCGTGCACCGGAGAACGGGCGAGCAGTACCTCATTGTGTTCGAGGACATCGCCCGGCGACGCGAGCCGGTGCTGGTGATCCGGTTCGACGGCTCAGCGACGCGTAGTGGCGGCTCGTGAGCGGACCTCCGGCAGCGGTGCGCGTCGCGCTCGGCTGCGTCGCCGCGACAGCGGTCCTCTCCGCCGACGGCCGCTGGTCCACCGCCGCGCCGCTCCCCGAGCCGATCCAGGAGATGAGCGCCGCCGTGCTGCGGGGCAAGATCTACATCGCCGGCGGATTCGATCGCACCGGCAAGCCGATCGCGAGAGCGTTCCGGTTCGACCCTGCGGCGAACCAGTGGGAGCGCATCGCCGACCTGCCGGCCCCCCGGCATCACATGCCGCTCGCCGTCGTGGGCGACACGCTGTACGCGATCGGCGGGCTCGCCGAGGCGACCTTCGTCCCCGAGAACACGCTGTGGATCTACCGCGAGGATCAGAGTCGCTGGGAGTCCCGCGCGCCCCTCCCCGTGCCGCGCGGCGCCTCCGGGGTGGCAGTGGCGAACGGCAAGCTCGTGCTGGTGGGCGGATGGGGCCCCGGTCGCAAGCTCGTCGACTCGACCGCGATCTACGATCCCGCGGCCGATCGCTGGAAGAACGCTGCGCCAATCCCTACGCCGCGCGATCACCTCACCGCGGCGGCGGTCGGTGGCACCGTCTACGCGATCGCCGGCCGGCCGTTCAACCCCGACCAGAACTACGATGTCGTCGAGGCGTACGAGCCGGCGACCGACCACTGGACGAGGAAGGCGCCGATGCCGAGCCGCCGTGGCGGGCTCGCCTCGGCGGTGCTGGACGGAAAGATCCACACCGTCGGCGGCGAAACGAGATCATCCGTCTTCGCGAACCACGAAGTGTACGACCCAGCTGCGGACCGTTGGATCACTGCCGCGCCCCTCCCGACCGCCCGCCACGGCCTCGGCGCGGCAGCGCTGAACGGCAAGATCTATGTGATCGGCGGCGGCCCCAGGGCGGGCTTCGCGCAGACAGATGTCGTCGAGGTTTTCGCGCCCTGAGAGGGCGCGCTGCCCGGGGAAATCAGCGTGCTTAACTTGATATCATGCCCGACCTGCATACTCTCGCCCGCTACGCCGTCTTCGCCGCCTTCAGCCTGAGCGTCCTGGTCGCCTTTGCCTCGTGGCTGGTGCGGGCTCGGCGGGTGTCGCCGTTCGGAGCATTGGGCCGGATGCTGCGCGCCATGAGCGAACCGGTGATCCGCCCCGTGGAGGCCCGCCTCGTGCGCCTGGGCGGCAACCCCGTCAACGCCGGCTGGTGGCTAGTGGTTGTCGTGGCCGTCGCCGGCGTGGTGCTGCTGTCGCTGCTCGACTGGGCGGTGCGGACGCTCTACGGGATAGCCGCGGCGGCCGGCCGGGGCCCGCGGGCGATGCTCGGGTTCTTGATCGGCGCCCTCTACGGTCTGGTGTTCGCCGCGCTCCTGGTGCGGGTCATCGGCGCTTGGTTCGGTGTGTTCCGCTATTCCCGCTGGATGCGACCGGTCTACGCATTGACCGACTGGCTGGTGGAGCCGATCCGGCGCGTGCTCCCACCCATGGGGGCGCTCGATTGGAGCCCGCTCGTAGCCTGCCTGGTGCTGTGGCTGCTGAAGCAGCTGCTCCTGAGCGTGCTGTTCTACTGAGCCCGGCTCGCATCGTCGTGCACGTCGCGCCGCGGGCGCGTCGCACCGAGATCGCAGGCCGCCACGGCGATGCCATCAGAGTCAGGATCGCCGCCGCGCCCGTCGACGGCGCGGCCAACGCGGAGCTGGCGCGCTTCCTCGCTGAGCGGCTCGGCGTGCCCCGCGCTGCGGTAGCGATCGTCTCGGGCGCGGGCGGTCGCCGCAAGACCGTCGAGATCGCGGGCCTCGAGACCGATGCGGCGATCCGCACGTTATTAGAGGGGGGCGAGGGAGGACGCGCATGAAACTCCTGAAGGCGCTCGTCAGCTTCGTCGTGGGAACGATCGTCGGGGTCCTGGCGGGGCACGTGCTCGGGGTCTGGGGACAGCTGTTGGGATTCATCGCCGGCGCGTTGGCGGCGTGGTGGGTGGCGCAACGGGTGTTCGACGCCTGAACGGCGCTGTCGGCCGTCGGCTGCCAACGTCACTGATGGCTGATGGCTGAAGGCTGATAGCGTCCTTTGAAAACCCGAAACAAGTAATAGAGCGACGGAAACAGCACGGCCGCGCCGAGCGCCAGACCGCCGAGCACGAGCCGCAAGGTAGCATCCGGCGCCGCGGCAGCGACGATGGTGAGGTCGGGCGGGAGCAGGTAGGGATACTGGCTGACTGCCCAACCCCACAGGATGAGCGACACCTGGGCAGCGGCGGCGACGCGGGCTACACGGTAGCGCCGGCGCCACAGCGCAGCGAGCGCGGTGACAGCGGCGGCACCGGTGAGCAGATGCAGCGGCACGGCCCACGGCGCGAAGATCAACCCCGCCCGCACGCGCGGCGCCCCGCTGCCGGACAGCACGAGCACCAAGAGCGCCGCCCCGAACAACGCCGCGCCTGCGCCGAGCGCGCGGCGGCGGAAGTCCTCCCGCAGCGCCGGCTCCGTCGCTTCGAGCGTCAGGTAGACCGCCGCCAGGAACGCGAAGCAGACGAGCGCAAACACACCGACGCTCAGCGCGAAGGGGGTGAGCCAGGGCGCGACGTAGCCCGTGAAGAACGGGGTGCCGGGGGCCCGCTCCCCGGACACCGCACCTGATGCTATGGCTCCCACCGTGACGCCCAGGAGCACCGGCGTGATGAGGCTGGCGACCGCGAAGGTGCCGGCCCAGTGGCGCTGCTCCGCATCCGTCTCCCCGCCGTAGCGCCAGAACGTGAAGGCCGACCCGCGCAGCACGATCCCGATCAGCACGAGCGACAGGGGGATGTGGAGCGCGATGCCGAGCCGCGCGAACGCCGGCGGGAAGCAGGTGAAGAGCAGCACCACCGCGAGGATGAGCCACACGTGGTTCGCCTCCCACACCGGTCCGATCGCGTGCGCGATCAGGTCGCGTTGGCCTTCTTTCCGTGACCCGCTCGCGAGCAGATCCCACACCCCGCCACCAAAGTCGGCGCCGCCGAGCAGTCCGTAGGCGTTTAAGGAAAGGAAGATCACGCCGGCGAGGAGGTCGGCGAGCGTCACGCCCCTTCCCCCTTCCCCCTTCCCCGGCCGCTTACGGGCATGTAGAACCCACGCCACTCCGGGATTTCTGGACTACGAACGATCTGCCGGTACAAGAGCCACACGACGATCACGCCCAAAAAGCAATAGAGCAGCGTGAACGTGAGGAACGGTACGATCAGGCCCGGCATCGGCGTCACGGCGTCGGCCGTCTTGAGCACTCCATAGATCACCCACGGCTGCCGGCCCAGCTCCGTCACCATCCAGCCGGCCTCGACCGCGATCAGCCCCATCGGCGTGGCGAGGCCGATCGCGCGCAGCAGCCACCGATCGTGGGCCAGATCGGCACCGCGCCAGGCACGCCACCCGGCCCACAGCGCGACCAGCGCCAGGTACGTGCCGAGCGCCACCATGAGCTGGAATGTGAAGTGCACAGCCGGGACGTTGGGCCACTCGTCGCGCGGCGCTGCGTCGAGCCCCTTCACCACCGCTCCGGGGTCGTGGAAGGCGAGGAGCGAGAGACCGTAGGGCAATTGGATCGCGAATCTCGTCTCGCGCCGATCCACGTCCGGCCAGCCGCCGAGCGTGAGCGGCGCGCCCGCCCGGGTCTCGAACAGCGCCTCCGCCGCGGCGAGCTTGACCGGCTGGTGGCGCGCCAGGTGGCGGGCGCTCAGGTCGCCCGAAATGGGCTGCAGCACGGCAGCGGGCGCACCGACGATCAGCGCGATCGCCAGCGCGCGGCGATGGAACGCGTTCGCGGGGTCCTTGAGCAGCAGGAGCGCGTGGATCCCCGCCACCGCGAAGCCCGTGGCCGCGTAGGCGGCGAGCGTCATGTGGATCGCTTGCGGGAGCGCGGCCGGGTTCGCCATGGCCGCGAGGGGATCGACGTTCACCGGCTGGCCTTGCGCCAGCTCGAACCCGGTCGGCGCGTTCATCCAGGCGTTGGCGATGACGACGAACACGCCGGAGGCGGCGCCGGAGAGCGCGACGATGCCGCCCGCAGCGAGGTGCGCCCGCGGGGGAATGCGGTCCCAGCCATACAGGTAGATGCCGAGGAAGATCGCTTCGGTGAAGAACGCGAACCCTTCGAGCGAGAACGGCATCCCGATGAGGATCGCGGTGCCCTTGGCCCAGCGCTTCGCCAAGTCCAAGTAGATCGCGTGGCCCGTCACCTGCCAGCGGCGCTCCGCGACGACCATCATCACCGGCATGGCGATGCCCACCACGGCGAAAATGATATGGAACGCGAGCGAGACGCCCATCTGCGAGCGGGCGGCGAGGAGGTCGGGCATGGCCTCCCCAAAATAGCTCTCCGGGCGGCTCGGTTCTCAGCGCAACGGGGGTCGCGGTTGCGGGGGCCGGGAGGTGTCCGGCGCAGACTGCCTCGGTGAGGGAGGGAGCGCCTGCTCCCTCAGCCGCTTGGTTCTGTCGCCCACCGAGTCAGAAGCCGCTCTCGGCGGGTTACGCCTTCTTCGCGAACGGGACCGTCTCCTCGGCCGAGTTTTACAGCGCAGGCTCACCCCATGTGGAGAAGCGCTACAAGTACGCGTTCACCTACGACGCGCTCCAGCGGCTCATGAGCGCGGACTATTCGGGGTGGAGCGGGAGCGCGTGGGTCACCGAGCCGAACTACGACCTGCCCTGGATCGGCTACGACCGGAATGGGAACGTGACGGGGCTCCAGCGCAATCGCCAAGACGGCACCCGCATTGACGATCTGTCCTATGGGATCGGCAGTAGCTCGAACCGGCTGTACACCATCGTGGAGAACGCCCCGGGGTCGCCGTCGTCCGAGGCGTGGGACGCCGAGGCGGCAGCCTCGGGGTCGTTCACCTACGACCCGAACGGGAACCTCAAGACCGCGCCTGACCCGTATTTCTTCACCGCGATCACGTACGATCCGCAGAACCTGCCGCTGTCCCTGACCCGGAGCGGGACGACCACGACGTATCGCTACGACGACGCGGGCCAGCGGATCACGAAGCAGGTGGGCGGGGGGAACACCGAGGTCTATCTCCGGGAGGGCGCCGCCACCCTGGGCGTCTTCACAGTCAACACCGCTGGCACACCGGTCTCGTGGTACTTCAACGTTCTGGCGGAGGAAAAAGTCGTCGGCCGGCAGCCGAACACGGGCAACCGGAGCTACTACCACACCGACCTGCTCGGCAGCACCCGGGCGGTCGTGCAGGGCGTCACGGTCGTGGAGAGCTACGACTTCGACCCCTGGGGCGTGCTCATGCCCGGGCGGACGCTCGGGAGCGGGACGAAGGAAGGCTTTACCGGCAAGGAGCAGGATACCGAGACGGGGCTTGACTACTTCGGCGCGCGCTACTACATGCCGGCGCTGGCGCGGTGGGCGGCCGTGGATCCACTAAGCGAGAAACACCCGGAGTGGTCGCCGTACAATTACGTGCTGGACAATCCGCTAGCTCTGTTCGATCCAGACGGGCGGCAGGTGGATGCGAGCCGACACCTGACACCGTTGCAGGCACAGCCTGGATGCGGCGCCGGGGGTGACCCTGTCGCATGCCTGAGCGCGGCGCTGCACCCGATCAACCAGGCGCAGGCCGCCGTTGAAGAACTGGTCAGTCAGGAGCTTGAGGGATTCGGTTGCGGTTCCCAAAGCGGCTACGGCTGTGAAGTCCCAGAATTCGGCTCTGTCGGCGCCCTCTTGGGGCAGGTCGCCTTGGTCTTGGGTGCACGGTTCCCGACATCGACACAAGTATTGAGCGAAGTTCCCATTGGGAGTAGCAGGGTTCTTGGGTATGCCGCGCAGGGAAAGGCGTTCGAGAAGTTGGTCGCTGCCCAGATGGAGGCGGAGGGTTGGACAGTCAGCCGAGAGGTAACCCTTCAAACCCCGGGCGGAGCCCGGACACGCATGGATATCGTCGGCACGCGAGAAGGCGCTATTCGCTGTGTTGAGTGCAAGTCGTCTGCGAGTGCACGCCTTACGCGGGGTCAGACCGCTGCTCATCCGCAGATTGAGACACAGGGAGCGACGGTGAAGGGTAAAGGCAAACCAGGTGTCCCTGGAGGAACACAGATTCCACGGACACCGGTGGAAGTGGTCAGAAAGTGTCCCCCGACCATTTGCACTTAGCGCCACCTCGTTGCGTCGGGGGTGCGAAGTCAGACGACACGCGAAAAGGCGAGTGTTTGCGAATGCCGTCTAGTGTGGAGGTAGACGGCGGATCGGTCGCTCGAGGCGTCTCGCTGGAAAACCTAGGGCGACCGAGGCGCGGTCCTCTTTATGGTCGTTGACACGCTGCGCACGACAGTGAGAGTTATAGGCAAAGTACGTGTCCCGGCGGAACCAAGAGTTCTGCGAACGCGGATCGGGGCACGCGGGCAGGGGCTACAGCAGACAGGGGCTACACAGAGGCGAAACCCCCGTGACCATTTCGGAAGGGAACAAGATCGACATCGTGGCTGCGCGACCCGACAGCAGGGTCGTCAAGCTCGTCATTGCAGATCATCTTCCCTGGGATGACGTGGACACCCACAGCCGCTTGCTTCAGGACAAGATCAACACATACCTGGAGTTTGTTGAGTCCGGCCAGCTGAGCCGCCTGAAGGAGCCCAAGATCCCAGCGTCACCTGAGATACGAATAACCGTGGCGGCCCAACACCGGCCAACAGAAGAGGCGAGGAAGTTCTTGGCACGCGTTGAGCAGTTCCTGCTGGGCGTTGGGATAGGGTTCGATGTCGAGGTGCGCGCGAGCGACTAACGCGCTGCCGCTCATCAGGATTCCACAGCCCGCGGCCTTCGCCCTTCGACGTGTTAGACCGTCGGGCGCCAAGCCCTCGGCACCGAGCGTTTCAGGATAGAAGCGGTCGATGTAGCCAGCACTTTGATGTCGCCGGCAAAGGTCGGATTACCCCTCGGTCGCGACTCGACCGTCACACGTCAGGCACGGTTCGTGCGGCACAGCCTCCGCAGTATGCGACCGGAAATCCACGGAGTCCGTTCCAAGAGACGCGCCCCTTCTGTCACGCAACGCCGTGAGCTGCGTCGCCAGGTCCTGAGCCGCCGTCGGAGTGGCCGAGCATGGTCGACGTCAACCGCCCTGCTCGCCCTGTCCGCCATCGGCTGCGGCGAGACGCCCGGCGCCCCCGCCCCAGCGGCGCCCCGTACGGGCTTCGTCACGGTCGTCGTCAACGTGAACGGCAACGGGACCGATCCGGACGGCTTTTCGGCTTCGCTCGGCGGCCGCAGCGTGACGCTCCAGCCCAACACCCCGACCACCGTGGCCTCCGTCCCGCCCGGTTCCTACGCGCTGCGGCTTAGCGGCCTCGCGCCCCAGTGCGCCACGAACGCGGACACTGCGTCCGCTGCGGTCGTGGCTGGCGATACTGCGGCGGTGCGGTTCGTCGTCACCTGTTATGGAGCAGTCGCGTTCGAGGAGGCCGTCACACCGGACAACTTCCAGGCGGTCTATCTGGGCGAGGATGGCCGCATCGTGCAGCTCACGACCGGGGCGGGAAGGAACTATCTCCAGGACTGGTCACCGGATGGCGCGCGCGTGCTGTTCGAAACCGATCGCAACGGCAACCTCGATCTCTATACCGTGCGCGCCGACGGGAGTGACCTCCGGCGCCTCACGACGCATCCCTACCAGGACGAGCAGCCTCACTGGTCCCCCGACGGGCGGTGGATCGTCTTCCACCGCACCCCGTACCAGTCCGGTCCCTTCGAGCACGCGTGGCTGAACCTGGTCAGCGCCGACGGCACAGCGGAGAAGGTTCTCCTGGACACGCTGCATCGTGACTTCGACCCCACGTGGGCGCCGGACGGCTCGCAGATCATCTTCAGCTGCGACCGGTTCGGCCGGATTTGGGACCTGTGCAGCGTCAAGCTCGATGGGACCGGGCTGCGCAGCGTCCTCTATTCCGACGGCGCTCAACACGCCGAGTGGTCGCCCGACAGCGCGCGGGTGGCGTTCCAGAGCTTCGCCGGGGGCCAAGCCATCTGGATTGCCGGCGTGGACGGATCGAATGCGGCCAGCCTCACGCCAGGGCTGGTATCGTTCGACTTCGCCTGGTCGCCGGACGGGGCCCGGCTGGTCTTAGCGACGTATGACGGCGCGGGGGGCTATAGCATCCAGCGCGTGAACCGCGACGGCACCGGGTTGACGGCGCTCACGCCGATCCCCGACGCCGCCGGCGACGGCCGCTGGTCGCCGGACGGCACTCGCATCGCCTTCTACTCGCAGCGCGGCGGAGAGCAGCAGATCTGGGTGATGAACCCGGATGGAAGCGGCATGCACCCGATCACGTCCGGTCCCGAGCCGAAATTCCATCCGCGGTGGAATCCGCGGGCGCGCCCCGGCGCAAACGGGGCGGCCGCAGTGGCGGATGCGTCGCCTGCCGGCGACGATCGACTCGCGCCCTTGGCGCTCCCCGCAGCGCGCGAGCCACGCGCGTGGAGACCCCCGCATGGCAGGTGTGCACGTGCCGCGGGACTGGCCATCATCGTGATGCCGTGCGGGCCCTGAGCGTTCAATATCTCGACGTGAGGCGCGGACGTCGACGTAAAGGACGCCGTCAGGGCTCCACAGGGGGCGGCGCCGCGCTTCGGCGTCCTAGAACCGTGAGGAGCGTGGTACCGCGATGAGCAGCGGCTCACTCGCCGGCGCTCAGCTCGACGCTCTCCTCACCGGAGATTGGCTCACCAGGGGCCCCCTCCTCCTGAGCGAGGACTTAACACCTCGAGAGCTCGAGTCGTCTCTCGCCCTTGAGAACGCGCGCCGATTCCTCGCTACGTTGCTCGAGGCGGGGGCACTCCCGGCGACGTCAGACGGCGCCCTCGCCCACGAGGCGCTAGATCGCCTGCTCGACATTCTGCGTTGGGGTGCCCCTGACTACGGGGCACGGGTGCGAGCGGAATTCCGGGCCGACCTCCGGGAAGGCGACGTGCAGCCCGTGCGAATCATGCGCCTCGTGCTCGAGCGGTTGGGGTTAATGGAGCGTGGGGACGGGGTGTTCCTGCCGACGGTCGACACCGCAGGCGCACTAGGGCAGCAGCGCGCGGCTTGGCTCTTCGCGCGCATGTTCCGGGCTTACTTTCGCGACTTTGATCACGCCCGCTCGGATCCCGAGGACCCCGCGCCCGAGATCCACCGGCACTCGGCGTATTCCCTCTGGGTCATCGGGCAGGTCGGAGACGCCTGGTGGCAGACCGAAGATCTCTTGCGGCTCCTCCTTCCGCGAACCGTGCTCGCCGCGGAGACCAGGCGGCTCACGCGCTTGGGTGGCCGTGCCGCCCGTGCGCCCGGGTTCCGGGTCGTGCCCGGTCCGCTCGAGCTTCTGTTGCGTCGATTCCTGGAGATTCTCCCTGACTATTGCCTGCTCGAGTCCGCGCCGTCACTCGGCAAGTCAACGGTCGCGTACCCCCGGTACCGAAAGACCCCGCTGTTCGATCGCTTCATCCGCTTCGACTTCGGCGTGGACCCTACTCCGCACCTCGAGGTGAGTCCGCTGGGGAGTCTACGCCTTCTGAGGTGAAGGGCAAGGTTGGACGACGCGATCACCCCTCTCCGTTCCGGTCCTCACCCCTTTGATCCCCTCTCCCCTTCGCTGCGCTCAGGGCAGGCTCTTCGGGAGAGGGGAAACTCAATGCGACCGTCGTCCCCCCTCTCCGAAGGGAGAGGGGGACAGGGGGTGAGGACTTGAGGGACTTACGGGGAGAAGGGGACAGGGGGTGAAGACCACAGGGGGTTACGGCACCACGCGGAACCCCGCCGCTGCGAAATGGCCATCGAGCGTCAGCGCGTCTGTAATCCCCCGCTCGGCCATCCCCGCGAAGCTTACTGCATCCGTGAACGAGAAGTTTTGATCGTCGTAGCGCTCGAGCCAGTCGGTCACAGCCTGTGCCTCGAGCTCCGGGGTGCTGTACAGGAGGACATTCGGCGGCCGGCCGACGTGGGCGACGAAGGCGAGCGCGGCGGCTCGGGTGGTCCGCCGCAACAGCAGGGCGTGCGTCTCCGCGACGACCAGGTTCGTCGTGACCACGCGCGCACCGCGGCGTATGCGCTCGCGCAGCGCCTCAGCCACGGCGCCGTGCGCCCGATCGCCGCGCACGGCCAACGGGAACCACGCGCTGGTATCGACGAAGATCTCAGCGGCCACGGCGCCGCGGCCGCCGGGCTCTCTGCCCCCGCGCCCAGCTCGCTTGCTCACTGTCGGCGAGGAACCGGTCGTGCTCGCGCGCCACGTCGTAGGCGGGCCCGCCAACCCGCTCTCGGTCCGCGAGGCCGATGATCTGCAGCGGGATCGCGGTGCCCTTGGCCCAGCGCTTCGCCAAGTCCAAGTAGATCGCGTGGCCCGTCACCTGCCAGCGGCGCTCCGCGACGACCATCATCACCGGCATGGCGATGCCCACCACGGCGAAAATGATATGGAACGCGAGCGAGACGCCCATCTGCGAGCGGGCGGCGAGGAGGTCGGGCATGGCCTCCCCAAAATAGCTACTTCAGCTTTGCCAGCCGATCCTGAATCGCCCGATTGCCCGCGAACTCTGCGGACATCGCCTGCAGCACGATCCTCGCCGAGTCCGACATCCCCGCCGCGGCGAAGGCGTCGGCGCGGAGCAGCCCGACCCGGAACCGCAGGAACCGGCTGTCCGACCCCGGCGCGAACTGTTTCAGCGCGGTGAGCGCCGCCTTCCCGTCCTGCTTGTCGACGATCAGCGACTCGACCGCGAGCAGCCGGACTGCCGTGTCCTCCGGATAGCGCTGCGCGAGCTGCCCGATCAGCTGCGCCGCCTCACCGGGCTTTCCCTGTTTACGCTCGAGCATCGCCTCGTGATAGAGCCCCGCCACGAGCAACCGGTCGACGTCCGCGGGATCACCCGAGCGGATCCCCACACCGCCGGCGTAGGCGTATACCAGATCGCCGCCCCGGTCCGCCGCTTGGTATAACGAGACCGTGCCACCCAGCCCCACGACGGCCGACGCCGCCAGGACCCACCGGCGCCAGCGGCTCACCGCGGGGGCGAGCGCCGCGATCTCCAACGCCGCCACGACCAAGAAGATGTTCCGGGTGCGCTCGCCCCACTTCTGGTGGTACATCACCGCGGCGCGCGCGCCGGGCACGCGCTCGACCGGCCCGTGCGCCCCCGTCCCCGACTGCACCGCCAGCACGGCGGCGACGGTCCCCACCAGGAGCAGGACCGCCGCGGCGGGCCCCGTGAACGCGGCCCTGCCCGTCAGGGAAACGCAGCGCAGCACCACGCCCATGAAGAGCAAGGCGATCACGAAGTGCACGATTTGAGGATGCAGCGCGGCGAGCGTCACGCCTGGCTCCAATGTGGGGTGTGAAAAGATACGGGTTGCGGCTCGGCCGCGTTGCTCTAGATTCCGGGTTACAACCGATTCCGTGGTGATTTGCGGCGTATTGCGGCCACGTAAAACAATCCGCTAAAAGGCCTGCCCGTTGCGGCTTTCGCGCTGCCACGGGCTTTGAATTCCGGGGAAGGGGGAAAAGGGGAAGGGGGAAGGGTGAGTGAGGTGACGCTGCGAAAGCTGCTGGACGACGGCCGCGTCCACGTGCTGGACGGGGCCATGGGCACCATGCTGTACAGCAAGGGCTTCTTCTTGAACGTCTGCTACGACGAGCTGAGCCGCAAGCAGCCGAAGCTCGTCCAGGAGGTGCACGAGGCCTACGTGCGCGCCGGCGCCGAGATCCTCGAGACCAACACCTTCGGGGCGAATCCGGTGAAGCTGCGCAGCTACGGCCTGGCGGACGACACAGAGCAGATCAACCAGGCGACGGCCGAACTGGCACGCAACGCCGCCGGGGGGCACGCCAGCGTCGTGGGGGCGATCGGGCCACTGGGCGTGCGCATCGAGCCGTTCGGGGCGCTGGCGCGCGAAGAGGCGTGCGCCCACTTCGCCCGCCAGGTGGACGGGCTGCTCGCGGGCGGCGTGGACGGATTCATCCTCGAGACGTTCTCCGACATGGACGAGATTCACGCGGCGCTGCGCGCCGTGCGGAGCCGCTCCGACCTCCCAGTCATCGCGCAGATGACGATCGGCGACGACGGCCTCACCCACTACGGCACGGGGCCCGAGACGTTCGCAAAGCAGCTCACCGAATGGGGCGCGGACGTGATCGGTGTGAACTGCTCGGTGGGGCCCGCCGGGGTGCTCGAGGCGGTCGAGAAGATGGTGAAGGTGACCGACCGTCCCATCTCGGGCGTGCCCAACGCGGGGCTGCCACGCGACGTGGGCGACCGCAAGATCTATCTCGCCTCCCCCGAGTACATGGCGAGCTACGCGCGACGGATGATCGAAGCCGGCGCCCGCCTCGTCGGCGGCTGCTGCGGTACCACGCCCGAACACATCAAGAAGATCCGCGACTACGTGGCGAGCGTCGTGCCCCGCCACCCGCCGGTGGTGGTGTCCCGGGCGGAGATCCGCGCGCCCGCGGGTGCGGAGGCGGTGCCGCTGGTGCAGCGCTCGCGCTGGGGCGCCAAAATCGCGCGCGGCGAGCTCGTGACCTCGGTCGAGATCGTCCCCCCCAAGGGGGTGGACGCGACCCCGATGCTCGAGCAGTGCCGCGCGCTCAAGGCGGCCGGCGTGGACGCCGTGAACGTCCCCGACGGCCCGCGGGCCCAGAGCCGCATGGGCGTGCTCCCGTCCGCGATCCTGATCGAGCGCGAGGTGGGCATCGAGACGGTGATCCACTACTGCTGCCGGGACCGCAACCTGCTCGGCATGCTCTCCGACATTCTCGGCGCCCACGCCGCGGGGCTGCGCAACATCCTCATCATCACTGGGGACCCGCCCAAGATGGGTCCCTACCCTGAGGCCACGGCGGTGTTCGACATCGACTCGATCGGGCTCACGAATCTCGTGTTCCGGCTGAACCACGGGCTCGACCCCGGCAACAACCCGATCGGTGCGCCCACGCGGTGGGCGATCGGCGTCGGCGTGAACCCGGGCGCCGTGGACCTGGACCGCGAGCTGTCGCGCTTCGCGTGGAAGGTGGACGCCGGGGCGGAGTTCGCCGTGACGCAGCCGGTGTTCGATCCGGCGCAGCTCGAGGCGTTCCTCGCGCGGGTGGGCCAGTTCAAGATCCCGATCGTGGCGGGTATCTGGCCGTTAATCTCGCTGCGCAATGCCGAGTTCCTCGCGAATGAGGTGCCCGGGGTCTCCGTGCCGGAGTCGGTGCTGGCCCGGATGCGGCAGGCGCAGGACAAAGGAAAGGAGGCGGCGCTCGCCGAGGGGGTGAAGATCGCGCGCGAGATGTTCCAGCAGGTGAAGCGGAGCGTGCAAGGGGTGCAGGTGAGCGCGCCGTTCGGGCGGGTGGAAGTGGCGCTGGAGGTGTTCGGGTGAGACGCCCTGTCGCATTTCCACCCCTCCATGCCGCAAAAACGCCCTAAAGCCGTGCGTCGCCGCCACATCGGCCCATCCGCGCGTGGCGTTGGCGCAACACCGCGCCGTGGTGCGTCCTGACACGCCGTCCCGCCCGTCGAGCGTGTGGTTGGCGTAGTTCGTGCGGCCTCGCAACAACAACCTGTCCCGGCTCGGGCCGCCCGTATGCATTCCCTGGGACGCACGCTCTCGCCGCTGTTCCGCATGCTGCTCGTCGCGACCGTGCCCTTCGCCGCTGCGACCGCCCAGCAGTCCGGGCTCATCAGCCGCACGACGCTCGACAACGGGCTGGAAGTGGTCGTCGCCGAGAACCCGGCCGTCCCGCTGGCCACGGTCCTCGTCGCCGTCCGCAACGGGGCATTCACGCAGGACTCCGATGAAGCCGGGCTGGCCCACCTGTACGAGCATCTGCTGTTCCATTCGTTCCGTCGCGACCCATCGGCCTTTGGGTACGAAGTCTCAAGGCTCAGCGGGCGTTACAACGGGACGACGAACCATGAGGTAGTCACCTACTTCGTGGTCGTTCCCTCGAAGCACGTGGAGGGCGGCATCAAGCTGCTGGGGCGCCTGCTCGAGGACGCGCACTTCTCGAGCGGCGACTTGAAGGACGAGCGGCCAGTCGTCCTCGACGAGCTGCAACGCGACGAATCGGATCCGGAGGGGCTGCTGGAGCGCCAGGTGGACCGGGCGCTGTGGGGCGAGTCGTGGCCCCGAAAAGACGTGGGAGGGGACAGCGTCTCGCTGCGGGGGATCACGCCGGAGCAGCTGCAGCAGACCTACGCTCGCTATTATGTGCCGAACAATGCCGCGCTCATCGTCACGGGGGACGTGACACCGGACCGCGTCCTCGCAGCCGCCCGGCACCACTTCGGCGAGTGGAAGCGGGGCGCGGATCCGTTCGCCGAACGGCCGATCCCGCCGGTGACACCACGCGCCGGGAGCGCGGCTATCCTGCTCGGCAAAGACGTGCTCGATGTCACGATCCTGGTCGCGCTCCAGGGCCCGAGCGTGCGGACAGATCCCGCAGCGACCTACGCTGCGGACGCCTTGTTCGAGGTGTTCAACGACCCCGGTTCACCGTTCCAGCGCCGGCTGGTGGACGCCGGGCCGTTTCAGTCGGTGACCGGGCATTACCTGACGCTCGACCACACCGGGCCGATCGAGCTGCGCGGCAAGACCACGCCGGCGCACGCCCAGGAGGGCTTGCTCAAGTTGCTGGACGAGCTCGACAACCTCGACTTGCTCGACAGCGTCACGGATGACGATCTCGCCATCGCCAAGAAGCGGCGCGAGGTGACGGCCGCGTTGACCGTCGAGCACACCGCGATGGTCGCGCCCCAGCTCGCGTTCTGGTGGAGCAGCGCCGGGATGGATTATTACCTGACCTACGACGACCGGATGAACGCCCAAAGCTTGGAGAGCCTGCGACAGTTCGCGCGCACCTACATCGTGGGCCGCCCTCGGGTGATCGGGGTGCTGGCCGCGCCGACGGTCGTCGACACGCTTGCCGCCTGGCTGCGGGGCGGCGCCAGGAGGACCACGCCGTGAGCGCGCGCTGGGCACCGATCTGCTGCGCCGCCGCGATCCCGCTGCTCTGGACCGGTGCCGGCGGCCCGGCGCAGCGCAGCGCGGCCGCTGACACGCTCACGATCGCCTACGAGGTGGCCGGGTTGCGAGTCATCCAGCGGATCAACCGCACGAGCGCCGTCGTGGCCGTGCGGCTGTACCTGCTCGGCGGGACCCGCCAGGTCACGGAGCGCACGGCGGGGATCGAAGCGCTGCTCCTCAAGACCTCCGAATACGGGACCACCCAATTCCCCGACGCGGCGGCCCGCCGCGCCATGGCCCGCACGGGCTGTGTCGTCTTCCTGGAGCCAGGGGTGGACTGGACGGTGTTCGGCTTCGCCGGCTTGGCACGGGATCTCGCCACCGCCTGGCGTGTCTTCGCCGACCGCGTAGTGCACCCCTCTCTTGCCGAGGTGGCGGTAGCGCAGGCGCGCGGCAAACTCCTGACCCGGGCGCGCACGCGCTACAGCAACCCGGACGAGCGGATCCGTATCCTCGCGACAGCGGCGTTGTTCCAGGACCATCCCTACGGGCTCGACCCCGAGGGTACTGAGGCGTCCCTCGCCGTGCTGACCGCAGGCGACCTGCAAGCATACGCGCGCGATCAACTGGTCACGTCTCGCATGCTGCTGGTGGTCGCGGGGAACGCCGAGCGCGCCCAGGTGGAGTCTCTCGTGGCCACGACGCTGGGACAGCTGCCGCAGGGCGCGTATCGCTGGACGTTGCCCCCGCCCGCCCCCGAACTGAAGACCCACTGGCTCGTGGAGCACCGCGCGATCCCGACCAACTACCTCCTCGCGTACTTCACGGGGCCTCCACCCACGAGCCGTGGCTACTGGGCTTTCCGGGTCGCGACGGCGTTGCTGTCGTCCGAGCTGCGCCGCTCGGTGCGCGCCGAGCGGAGCCTTTCGTATGCCGCCTTCGCGCCGTTTATCGACCAGGCAATCCCGGTGGGAGGGGCTTACGCGAGCACCCCGCAGCCGCAACAGGTGCTGCCGCTCATGCTCCACGCGATCGAGAGTCTCGCGCAGAGCGACCTCGATTACTTCGCCCTGAGTCGCTTTGTAGACGGCTTCACGTTCGATTACCTCACCGACAACTCGAGCGCTGCCGATCAGGCCGAATTCCTCGCCCGCGCGGAGCTGTACCTGGGGAACTACCGCCTGGCAGGCGACTTCGTGAAGCGCCTGCGCAGCGTCCGGCCGGAGGAGATCCGGGCCGTCGCGCGCGACTACATGAGGCACATCCAGTACGCCTACCTGGGCGATACCCTGCGGATGCACGGGCACTGGTAAGCTGCCGGCCCCCCCGCAGAGTAAGTTTGGCGTGACCCGCAGCGTCCTCCAAGGGAGCGCTTCATGCCTACCGCTAACGTCAACATCCTCGCCGTCATCGTTGCCGCGGTTGCGACCTTCATCCTCGGCTCCGTGTGGTACTCCCCCGTGCTGTTTGCCAAGCAATGGATGCAGGCGCACGGCTACACGCCGGAAAAGCTCGAGGAGATGAAGCGGCGCGGTGTCACCCGCGCCTACGCAGTGTCGGCGCTGTGCTATCTGGTGATGGCCTACGTGCTCGCGCTGCTCGCATCGTATACCCAGGCGACGAGCTTCGCGCAGGGGCTGTGGCTCGGCTTCCTGCTGTGGCTCGGCTTCGCCGCCACCATCGGTCTCACGGCCAACATGTTCTCCGGCAACCCCATCGCGGTTTGGGTGATCGACGCCGGCTACCAGCTCGCCTATCTGCTGCTCATGGGCGTGGTGGTGGCGGTGTGGAAATAGCGGAAACAGCCATCACACCCGGAGCCTCACTCACCCGCTCGCTGCGCTTGCGGGACCTGATCTTCATCGTCGTCGGGACCGTCATCGGCTCCGGCATCTTCGTCGTGCCCGGAGCGGTGCTGCGGCAGACGGGCGGTGACGTGGGCTACGCCTTGCTCGTGTGGGTCCTGGGGGGCGTCCTCTCGCTGCTCGGCGCGCTCACCTACGGCGAGCTGGGCGGCATGCTCCCCGAAGCCGGGGGAGCCTACGTCTACGTGCGCGAGGCCTTCGGCCCGCTCCCCGCCTTCCTGCTCGGCTGGACCTTGTTCTTCGTGATTTCCACCGGATCGGTGGCGACGCTCGCGGTGGCGTTCGCGGAATACCTGCGGCAATTCGTCGCGCTCGGTCCCACGGCGGCGAAGCTCGTCGCCGCCCTGATGATCGCGGTGGTGGGAGCGGTGAACGTGCGCGGCACCCGCCACAGTGCGAATGTCCAAAACTGGAGCACAGGCATCAAGGTGGCCGCGATCCTGGGAATGAGCATCCTGCTGCTCGGGTCGGGTAGCGGCCTGGTGGGGGTGCGGGCCGCGACGTTCGCCGCCCCGGTCGAGGTGTCGCTCGTCTCCGGCATCGGCGTGGCGATGATCGGCGTGCTGTGGGCCTACGAGGGGTGGGCGAACGTCGCCGCGTCGGCGGGCGAGACGCTCGAGCCGCAGCGCAGCTTCCCCCGCGGCATCGTGATCGGTACCACGGCGCTGATCGCGATCTATCTGCTCGCGAACGTCGCCTACGTCGCCGCGCTCGGACCGGCCGCCGCAGCGCGGACGGATCGCGTGGCGGCGGAGGCGGTGCGCGCCGCGCTGGGACCGGGCGCCGGCCGGCTCATCGCCGCGGCGGTGCTCGTCTCCATGTTCAGCGCCGCGAACGGGCTCACCCTCACGAACTCCCGCGTGTACTACGCCATGGCCTCGGACGGCGTGTTCTTCCACAAGCTCGCCGAGGTCCATCCGCGCTTCGGCACGCCGGCCTTCTCGGTGCTCGTGAGCTCGGCGTGGGCCATCGTGCTCGCGGCGACGGGCAGCTTCGAGCAGCTCTTCACGTACGTGATCTTCGCGGCGTGGGTGTTCTATCTGCTGGCCGGGGCCAGCGTCTTCGTGCTGCGACGGCGTCGGCCCGCCGCGCCCCGCTCGTTTCGTGTCCCCGGCTACCCATGGACGCCGCTGCTCTTCGTGGCCTCCGCCGCTGCCATCGTCATCAATACGATCGCGGCACGGCCGGGGCGCTCGCTGCTCGGGCTCGGCATCCTCGCGCTCGGCCTGCCCGCCTACTACGCCTGGCGGCGGGCCAACGCTCGGACAGTTGACGGGTGACCGGCGTCAAGTTCCCGCACCCGCTCGTGCTGCTCGTGGCCGGCCTCGCCCTCGCCGCCGCGGCGAGCTGGGTGCTCCCCACCGGGCAATACGAGCGGCGGGACGACCCGATCACGGGGCGTCGTGTGGTGGTCGCCGGCACTTATCACCCCGTCGCGGCGAGCCCGCTGGGCCCGTTGCGGGCGCTTGTCGTCATCCCCAAAGGCATGGTCGACGCGGCGTCGGTCATCTTCTTCGTGTTCCTGATCGGCGGCGCGTTCACGGTCGTGGACCGCACCGGGGCGCTGCGGAGTGCGGTGGAGTGGCTGGTGCGGCATCTGAAGCGCCGCGACGCGCTCGTCATTCCCGCCACCTGCCTCGTGTTTGCGCTGGGCGGCGTGCTCGACAACATGAAGGAGGAGATCATCGCCCTGGTGCCGGTGATGTTGCTCCTGGTGCGACGGCTGGGGTTCGATCCCGTCACAGCCGTCGCAGCCAGTCTCGGGTCGGCGGCCGTGGGCGCGGCGTTCAGCCCGATCAACCCTTTTCAGGTGGGCATCGCGCAGCAACTCGCCCAGCTCCCGCTGCTCTCGGGCGGGCCGTTCCGCGTCGGCTTCCTGCTCCTGGCGCTGGGGATTTGGATCTGGGGCACGCTGCGCTACGCCGTCCGCACGCGCGCCGGGCAGCAAGCCGGCGCGCAGCGAGAAGCCACGCCTCCGCAGGAGTCCTCGGCCCGCCGCGGTGCGGTGCTCGTCGTGGTGCTCGCTACATTCGTGGGCCTGGTCGTCGGCGTGCTGCGCCACGGCTGGGGGTTCGACCAGATGGCCGCGCTGTTCTTCGCCATGGGCATCGTGGCGGGCGTCGTCGGCGGCCTGGGCGCCGGCGGCACGGCCGCGGCGTTCGCCGACGGGTTCACATCGATGGCCTATGCGGCGTTGCTGATCGGGTTCGCGCGCGCGATCTATGTCGCGCTCGACGAGGGCCGCATCGTCGACACCATCGTGCGTGGGCTGTTCGCGCCCGTGGCCGGGCTGCCCCTCGCCCTCTCGGCCCTGGGCATGATGGTGCTGCACACCGCCGTCCACGTGCCGGTGCCGAGCCCGAGCGGCCACGCCGTGCTGACGCTGCCGATCCTCGTCCCGCTGTCCGATCTGCTTGGCCTCTCGCGTCAGGTGACGGTGCTCGCCTACCAGTACGGCGGGGGGCTGTGCGAGCTGCTGACGCCGACCAACGGTGCGCTCATGGCCATCCTCGCCGCGGCCGGCGTGCGTTACGAGCACTGGCTCAGGTTCGTGCTGCCCTTGTACGGCCTGCTGCTCGGGCTCGGCGCGATCGCGATCACGATCGGCATCGGGGTCGGCCTGCGATAGGTGACGACGCGGCTGATTCCACCTAGCTTCAGCACCAGCACGTTCCTCGTCCCCCCACCCGGAGCAGCGATGATCTGGCGATCGCTTGGCCCAGTTGTGGTGAGTCTCCTCGGTGTGACCCCGCTCCTGGCACCGCCCGCGGCCACGCAAGCGCCCGCCGGGAAGCACGTCGCCGTCCCGACGATCCTGGTGCACGCTGGCTTCTTCGAGCGGGAGATCCACCGCGTCACGCACAGCTACGGCAGGGTGGTGCACGCGTTCAGCACCTATGAAGAGCGGCGTGCAGCGGACGGACCGGTCGTAGGCCGCGGCATCAACAGCATCGAGTTGTTTTGGGACGGGACGCGCTGGTGGATCGCGTCCGCGGTCTGGTTCGACGAGGATGCGCAGCACCCCATCCCGCCGGAGTACTTGCCCTAGATGTATCGCCGCCTCGACGGCACGCGCATCGTGGAAACGCTCGATCACCTGCAGCGGCGGATCGAGCAGCGGTTTCCAGGCTCGGGGCTGAGCCAGGTCTCGGGCGAGCTTGGCGTAGCGGCAAGGGAATCGATCAACCGCGCGGCCCAGCTGACCCGACCCTACGGTCTGCTCCGGGTCGCCTCGGGCTTGCTGATCGCGCTGATGGTATTGCTCGGCGCCGGCGTGTTGATCGATCTCAAGCGGTCGGCGGATCTCACCGCGTTGATGCAGTCGCAGGCGATTCAGAACTTCGTGTTCCTCGGCGCGGCGGTCGTGTTCCTCGCGACCGTCGAAACGCGGCTGAAGCGCCGTCGCGCCCTCAGGGCGCTCCATGAGCTGCGCAGTATCGCGCACGTGGTCGATATGCACCAGCTGGCCAAGGCCCCCGACGAGTTTCTCCCCGGCGAGGAAGAGACCGAGGTGACGCCGGGCCGCCACATGAGCCGCGCCGCGCTGGCGCGCTACCTCGATTACTGCACCGACCTGCTGTCGCTCACGAGCAAGGTGGCGGCGCTGTACGTCGAGCACCTGCAGGACCCGGTGGTGCTCGGCGCGGTGAACGACGTGGAGAACCTCACCACCGGACTGTCGCGCAAGATCTGGCAGAAGATCACCATCCTCGACACCGCGGCTCCGTGACCTCGTGCTCGAGCAGTCGGGGAAGAATCGGCGTGCCCTTCTCAGGTCCGCCGAAACGTCTGGCCCCACGCTCCGTACGCGTTATTATCGATTACCCACACGGGGAGGGGCCATGGCCCTCGGCGATTTCCTGCGCAAGCAGTTCATCGACGTCATCCAGTGGACCGAGCCGGAGGACGGCATTCTCGCCTACCGCTTTCCCATGCAGGACATGGAAATCCAAACCGGAGCGAAGCTGACGGTACGCGAAAGCCAGATGGCGGCGTTCGTGAACGAAGGGAAGATGGCCGACGTCTTCGGCCCGGGGCTGTACACGTTAAGTACGAAGACGCTCCCGCTGCTCACCAACCTGATGAACTGGGACAAGGCGTTCCAGTCCCCCTTCAAGTCGGACGTGTATTTCTTCTCGACCCGGCTGCAGCTGAATCAGCGGTGGGGGACCGCGAACCCGATGACGGTCCGGGACAAGGAATTCGGCGTCGTGCGGCTGCGCGGCTTCGGCACCTACGCCTACTGGCTCTCGAACCCGGCCACCTTCCACACGCGCGTGAGCGGCACGCGCGACGTCTATCGCGTGGCCGACCTGGAGGGCCAGCTGCGCGACGTGGTGGTCAGCCGCGTGACCGAGGCGTTCGCGTCGAGCGGGGTTCCGTTTCTCGATATGGCGGCAAACCAGGGCGGCCTGGCGCAGGAGATCGCCAAGCGGGTGCAGCCCGCGTTCGCCGACTACGGGCTCACGCTCGCGACCTTCGTCGTCGAGAATCTGTCGCTCCCCGACGAGCTGCAGCGGCGGCTCGACGAGCGGATCGGCATGAATATCGTCGGCGACCTCGGGCGGTACGCCAAGTTCCAGGTGGCGCAATCGATTCCGACGGCGGCGGCGAATCCGGGCGGCGGGGGCGCTGGCGTCGGCGCGGGGCTCGGGGCCGGCATGGCGATGGGGCAGGCGATGCTGGACGCGCTCAAGCCGGACGCCCCACCTGGACCGAAGCCGTGTGCGAAATGCGGGAAGCCGGTGCCGCCCCAGGCGAAATTCTGCCCGGAGTGCGGCGCCGCGCAGGCCTGACCGCGTGGCCGGCCGAGAGTGGGTGGTCGAGGCGCTCGGGTGCGACCCCGCGGCGCTCGCGAGCCTCCCCACGCTCCAGGCGCTGTTTACCGCGCTGATCGACGACCTTTCGCTCCGCCCCGTGGCGGCCCCCACGTGGCACCGCTTCCCCCCACCCGGCGGCGTGACCGGCGTCTGCCTGCTCGGTGAGTCCCATCTCGCTTGCCACACGTTCCCGGAGCACGGCTCCCTCTGCCTCAATCTGTTCTGCTGTCGGCCGCGCGCGGAGTGGGACTTCGCGGGACAGCTGAAGCGCGCGTTCGGCGCGACCGCGGTCCGGGTGCGGCGGCTGGAGCGGCCCTACCTCCGGCACACGCTCCCCGCGCGCGGCGCATGACCCGACCGGTGGCGACCTGCCCTAACTGCGGCGCCCGGGTCGAGTTCCGCTGGTCGAGCGCGGTGCAGACTGTGTGCCCGTTCTGTCGCTCGATTCTGGTGCGGCAGGACGTGGACCTCACGAAGGTCGGCACGGTGGCTGACCTGCCGCCGTCGAGCTCGCCGATCCAGCTCGGCACGGCCGGACGGTATCACCAGAAGGCGTTCGAGGTCGTCGGACGGATCGTGTACGAGTGGGAGCAGGGCGGCTGGAACGAGTGGCACGTCGTCTTCAACGACAGCACAGGTGGCTGGCTGTCCGATGCGGAGGCGGAGTACGCCGTTTCGTTTCTCGCCGCCGATTCGCTCGCTCGCCCCGCTGAAGGGCAGGCCGACCTGGGCCGTCGCTTCACCTGGCAAGGGAAGGGCTACCAGGTGACCGCGGTCACCCGCGCTCGCTATCGCGGAGTCGAGGGCGACCTGCCGTTCGAGTACTGGGACAAGGAGGAGGTGCGCTTCGTCGACCTGCGGTCTGATGACGGCGGCTTCGCCACGCTCGATTATAGCGAAGCGACGCCGCTCCTGTTCCTCGGCGAGTTCGTCGAGTTCAAGAACCTCACCCTCACCAACCTGCGTCAGTTCGAAGGATGGTAGAGGCCCTCGTCAGGTCGCTGACCTGCCCCAAGTGCGGCGCGCCTCTCACCGTGCGCGCCGGGGACCTGACGGTCACCGTGGTGTGCGGCCACTGCCACTCGGTGCTCGATGCGAAGGATCCGAGCCTCAAGATCCTCCAGACGTTCGAGGCGCGGGTGCGTCCGGCGCCCCGCATCCCGCTCGGGACGCGCGGAAAGTGGCGTGGGGAGCTGTGGGAGGTGATCGGCTATCAGATCCGGACGATCACGGTCGAGGGCATCGAGTACAGCTGGTCCGAGTACCTGTTGTTCAACCCGTATGAGGGGTTCCGTTACCTGACCGAGTACCAGGGGCACTGGAACGACGTCATCGTGCTCAAGACGCTGCCTAAGACCTACAAAGGCGGCGGCTTGGCGGGGGGAGAAAAGGCATCGGCGGAAGTGTTGGGCGAGCGGTTCCAACACTTCCAGACGGCGACGGCGACGACGACGTACGTCCTGGGGGAGTTCCCGTGGCAGGTGCACGTGGGCGAAAAGGCGGAGGTGAAAGACTACGTCGACCCGCCGCGGATCCTGTCGTCGGAGCAGTCTGCGGGCGAGACCACCTGGTCAATGGGGGAGTATGTGTCGGGAGAGCAGATCTGGCGGGCTTACAGTCTCCCCGGCAGCCCGCCTCCGCCGACCGGCGTGTACGCCAACCAGCCGGCCCCGTTCGCGCGAGCGGCGGGGCCGGTAGGGACGGCGTTCGGCGCGTTCGCCGCCGTCGTCCTCCTGGCCGCTGCCTGGCGCTTTGGTTTCAGTTCGCGCCCGGTGGTGTTCGAGCACGCATACCAGTACGTCCCGCCCACGACACCGCCGTCGGACAGCGCCGCTGCCGCGGCGGCGTTCGTGACCGACACCTTCACCGTGCGAGGCCGCACGTCGGACCTGGAGCTGTCGATCAGGACCAACCTCAAAAACAGCTGGGTGTACTTCGGCCTCGCATTGATCAACGACAGCACGGGCGCCGTGTACGACTTCGGTCGGGAACTGAGCTACTACTATGGCCACGACTCAGACGGGTACTGGTCGGAGGGCTCCCCGAACGACCGCGCGCTCATTCCGTCGGTTCCCCCCGGCCGCTACTACCTGCGCGTGCAGCCCGAGGGCCCGCCGGGCGGAGCCTTCTGGGCCGTGACCTACGGGCTGCGGCTGCGGCGCGATGTGCCTTGGGGGTTGGCCTATCTCTTCGCCCTCATCTTGCTCAGCGTGCCACCGGCCGCATTGCTGCTGCGCAACATGAGCTTCGAGCACGCGCGCTGGCAGGAGAGCGACTATGCCGGCGGGGACGACGAATGACTGCGATCCGCGGTTACCTGTTGTACGGCTGCTTGATACTCGGCCTGCTCGGTGCCGCCGAGTACCGCGGCTGGAGTCCGCTGTCGCCCAACGAGGGCAAGACCGCGCCGCGCACCGTGCGCGACAACCCCGGCTCCTACCGCCCCCACTACCGCGGGGGGGCGTACTTCTTCCGAGGAAAATGACATGAGCGACCTACTCCGGAACGTGCTGGCCGCGACGGTCTTCGCGCTGCTCGGCATCGTCATCTTCGTGCTGACGTTCGTGATCGTGGACCGCGTCACGCCGTACAGCCTCTGGAAGGAGATCGTGGAGGAGAAGAACACGGCGCTCGCCCTGCTGCTCGGCGCCGCGTCGATCGGCATCTGCATCATCATCGCCTCCGCGGTGCACTAGCCGTTGGCCGCGGTCCTCCTCACCTCGGTTCTGCTGATCGCCGCCTGCGGGCTCATCTACGAGCTCGTGGCTGGGGCGCTGGCGAGTTACCTGCTGGGCGACAGCGTTACACAGTTCTCGACGGTTATCGGGACGTATCTCTGCGCGATGGGCGTCGGCAGCTGGTTGTCGCGCCACATCGGTCGCGGGCTCGTGGCCCGGTTCGTCACCGTCGAGCTACTCGTGGCCCTCGTAGGCGGCTGTTCCTCGGCCGTGCTCTTCCTGGCGTTCGTGTATACGGGCGCGTTTCGCCTCGTGCTGTACACGCTGGTGGCTGTGATCGGGGTGCTCGTCGGGCTCGAGATCCCGCTCCTCATGCGTATCCTGCGCGACCGGTTCACGTTCAAGGACGTGGTCGCCAACGTCCTGACGTTCGACTACCTCGGCGCCCTCGGCGCGTCGATCCTCTTCCCGATCCTGCTCGTGCCCCATCTGGGCTTGGTGCGATCGGCTCTGCTGTTCGGGCTCGTAAACGCCGCTGTCGCGCTCTGGTCCACCCTCCTGTTCCGCCGCCAGCTCGGCGCGCCGCGCCTGCTGGTCGGCGCCTGCGTGATCGTGCTCGGGCTGCTCGCGGCGGGCATGGCGGGCGCAAACCGCATCACGAGTCTCGCGGAGGAGAACCTCTATGCCGACGAGGTGGTCCTGGCGCGGAGCTCCCGCTACCAGCGCATCGTGCTCACCGCGTGGAAGAATGACCTGCGCTTGTTCTTGAACGGCCACCTGCAGTTCAGCTCGCGCGACGAGTACCGCTACCACGAGGCGCTCGTGCACCCCGGCCTCGCTGCCGTACCCGGCGCCCGACGCGTCCTCATCCTGGGCGGCGGCGACGGGCTCGCCGCACGGGAGGTGCTGCGCTACTCCGAGGTCGAGAGCGTCACGCTCGTGGACCTGGACCCCGTGATGACGCAGCTCTTCGCCACGCACCCGTTGCTGACCGCCCTCAACGGCGGCGCGCTCACGTCCCCGAAGCTGCACATCGTAAACGCCGATGCGTTCGTGTGGCTCGACGCCGCGGGCGAGTTGTACGACTTTGTGATCGTCGACTTTCCGGATCCCTCGAGCTACAACCTCGGGAAGCTCTACACCACCGCCTTCTACCGCCTCGCAGCGAAGCATCTCTCGCGCGCCGGCCTCATGGTGGTGCAAAGCACGTCGCCGCTGTTCGCGCCGCGCTCGTTCTGGTGTATCGCTCGCACGATCGCGGACGCGGGGCTGCGCACCTATCCCTACCACGTGTACGTGCCGTCGTTCGGCGAGTGGGGCTTCGTGCTCGCCGGGCTACGGCGGTACGAAGCGCCTCCCCGGCTTCCCGGTGGCCTCCGCTACCTCACTCCCACGACGCTCGCCGAGCTGTTCGACTTCCCGAGCGACATGCGCCCGGTGCCGGTCGAGCCGAACCACCTCAACAATCAGGTGCTGGTCCGCTATTACGACCAGGAGTGGAACGAGATCAACCGGTGACGCTGTCCCGCCGTCGCTTTCTCGGCACCAGCGCAGCGCTCGTCGGCCTGACGAGCAAGACCGGGCGGCCCGTCGCGGGCGGGTTCGTCGACGGCTCGGCGCCGATCGGCCACCGGCTGCGCGACCACTGCGCGTTCCCCACCCCGGAGCGTGCTGTGCGCATACCGCTCGTCATTGTCGGGGGCGGTATCGCCGGGCTCTCGGCCGCCTGGCGACTCGACAAGCGCGGGTTCCGCGACTTTGTGATTGTGGAGATGGAGCAGCGCGCCGGTGGGAACGCGCGCTGGGGCGATAACGAGGTCACCGCGTACCCCTGGGGCGCGCATTATGTGCCGGTCCCCGGCCGGCGGGCGGTGCTCGTCCGGGAGCTTTTCGAGGAGCTCGGCATCCTCCGCGACGGGCAATGGGAGGAGCGCTATCTCTGCTTCGATCCGCAGGAGCGCCTGTTCCTGCACGGCACATGGCAGGACGGTCTGGAGCCGACGATCGGCCTCGGCACGCGCGACCGGGAGGAGCTACGCCGCTTCGCCGCGCGGATGGCCGAGTTCCGCGCCACCGGCCGATTCACGATCCCGATGGCCCTCGGGGCCGGGGACGCCGCGTCTCCGCTCGACCGCGTGTCCATGGCTGAGTGGCTGCAACACGAAGGGTTCACGTCCCCCGTGGTGCGGTGGTACGTCGACTACGCGTGCCGGGACGACTACGGCGCCCTGCTCTCCGACGCGTCGGCGTGGGCCGGCGTCCATTACTTCGCGTCCCGCGAGCCGGAGGAGCGCGGCCCGCTCACCTGGCCCGAAGGCAACGGGTGGATCGTGCGGCAGCTGCTCGCTCGAGTAGGGAAGTACCTCGAGACCAATGCCTTCGTGCACCGTATCGAGCCGACCGGGACACGCTGGCGCGTGCTGGCCGCGCGCACCACCTATGTGGCGGACGCCGTGATCTTCGCGGCACCGACGTTTCTCGCACCCTACGTCATCCCGGGAGTGCCGGATCCGCACTTCGTGTATTCGCCGTGGCTCACGGCCAACCTGACGCTCGACCGCTGGCCCCGGGAGCGCGGGATGCCCGTGGCCTGGGACAACGTCATCTACAACTCGCCCGCGCTCGGCTACGTCGTGGCCACTCACCAGTCGCTCCGCACCACAAGTGATCGCACCGTCTGGACATTCTACTGGGCGCTCGCCGACGGCGCGCCCGCCGCGAACCGTGCGCTGCTGCTGCAGCGCGACTGGGGCTTCTGGAAAGAGGCGATCCTCGCCGATCTCGAGCGAGCGCACCCCGACATCCGGACGTGCGTCTCGCGGATCGACGTCATGCGCTTGGGGCACGCGATGGTGAGACCAGCCGTCGGGTTCCTGGCCGTCCGGGAACGGTTCCGCCGTGCGCACCTGCCGGAGCGCGTGTTCTTCGCGAACTCCGACCTGAGCGGCCTGTCGTTGTTCGAGGAGGCGCAATACCGCGGGGTGACGGCGGCGGATCGCGCCCTGGCGACGCTCACCCGCCCCTGAGCTTCTCGATCTCGCGGCGGTCCTTCTTGGTAGGCCTGCCCTTGCCTTGATAGCGCAGGGACGGCGCCAGCCTGAGCTGCTCGGCGAGCCGCTCGCGCAGCCGCTTCCCCTCCGGCGCCTCCTCGTACAGGGCGGCCGCGACGCGCGGCGGTCCGCGCTGCTCGGCGAGGCCGCGCACCGTGACGCGGTATTCGAACGGGCTCTTGCGGATGCGCAGCTCGTCCCCGGAGGCCACCGGCTTGGCGCGCTTGGCGCGCGCCCCGTTTACGTCGACCTTGCCGCCGTCGATGGCTGCGGCTGCCTGCGCTCGCGTCTTGAAGAAGCGCGCGGCCCAGAGCCAGGTGTCGAGGCGAACCGTCTCACTGGCCATGCCGCTGCAATGTAATGCCTCCCGATCCCGTCTCGATCTTCACGCGCCCCTTCCCGTCCCCGATCTCCCCCACGATGTGCTCCCGCTCGAGCCGCGTCGTCCGGATCGAGACACCGCGCAGCTCGATGCCGCCGTTCCCCGTCCCGATGTCGACGTGCGCGCCGAACTGCGGCGGCACCTCGATGGTGACGTCGCCCGAGCCCGTGTCGACGTACAGCGACTCGATGTCGGCCAGCAGCTCCAGGCGCACGTCGCCGCTCCCGGTGTCGATGTTCGCATCGGGTGACTTGACCGCCGAGACGGTCACGTTCCCCGACCCCGTATCCACTTTGAGCACGTCCACCTCCACCCGCTCGGCGGTGACGTCCCCCGAGCCGGTGTCGAGCTTCAGCTGCCGGCCGCGCGCCCCGGTCACGATCACGTTGCCCGACCCGGTGTCGAGGCTCACGTCGCCCTCGGCGTCGCCCACCTTCACGTCCCCCGATCCGGTGTCGACACGGAGCGAGCCCTTGGTGTGATCGGCCGTCACGTTCGCGGCCGAGACATCCACCTGCAGATCTCCGTCGACGTTCGACACGAACACGCGCCCCACGGCGAGATACACGGCCACCCGCTTCCCCGCCGGCAGCGCGACCCGCAGGTCCGCGTGGGCGTCCAGCCCCCGCCCGGAGCCGGAGATCCGCACCCGATGACCCGCGCCGATCCTGCGGTGTCCCTCGCGGTCGTTGAAGGTGCCGTCGTCCGCCACGTCGAGCATGGTGTTCCCGTCGAAGTCGAGCTCATGATACACAATGGCGTCATCGGGATAGATCACGCGCAGCGTCTCGCGGCCGCGCACAGGACCCGTCTCGACGCGGAGCTTGCCCGCGTCGCGCCCGCCGCGCGTGAGCTCCACAGCGACCCCGGGACCGGAGCCCCCCTCGACCCGCATCACGCCGGCCAGATTGTAGATCGCGATGTCGTCGCCGGAGATGGTATGCCGCTCTGGTTCTTGGGGGGCGGCGAGACGGGGGCCCGCAAGCAGCGCGCCGAGCGCGATCACGGGAAGGGCCAGCCGGGATGCCTGCATGGAAGCCTCCTGCGGCGATGAGGGTGTTGGATAGCCCGGACGCCGCAAAGGTTGCGGGTCGCTGGCGCGCCGCCGGCGGGGTAATTTCCAGCACCGTGCACGAATGGCAAGTCTGGCTCGTCACCGCGCTGCTCTTGTTCGTCGCCGAGATGCTGGCGCCGGGGTTCTGGCTGCTGAGCGTGGCGGTGGGGTGCGTGCTGGCGGGCGTGGTCTCGCTGGTGTTGCCCGGGTTCCTGGCACCGCTCTTGAGCTTCGCGGCCGGGACGCTGCTCTCGCTGGTCGGCGTCCGTCCCTTCCTGCTGCGGCACATCCACCCCCCCTCGCACGAGATCAAGACCAATGTGGACGCCCTGGTAGGGCGGGTGGGCGTGGTGTCCGAGCGGATCGACCCCAGCACCGGCCGGGGCCGGGTCGTCGTGGAGGGTGAGGACTGGCGCGGCACGTCGCTCATGGACACGGTGCTCGAGCCGGGCACGCGGGTGATGGTGGTGCGGGTCGAAGGCACGACGCTGTACGTGGACAAGGAGACCTGAGATGGACAACATCGGCTCGCTCATCGTCCCGGCGGCGATCGCGCTGGTCGCGATCTCGATCGTCGCCAAGGGGATCCGCATCGTCCAGCAGGCGCAGACGATGATCATCGAGCGGCTGGGGAGGTACCACCGCACCCTGTCATCCGGCGTCAACTTGATCATCCCGCTCATCGACAAGCCGCGGGCCATCGACTGGCATCAGGTGATCGTCACACCGGCGGGGGACTCGTTCGCGCGCCACTTCCGCACCGACAAGATCGACCTGCGCGAGACGGTGTACGTGTTCCCGCGCCAGAACGTGATCACGAAGGACAACGTCGTGGTGGAGATCGACGCACTGATCTACTCCCAGATCACCGACCCCGTCCGCGCGACCTACGAGATCGCCAACCTGCCGGATGCGATCGAGAAGCTGACGCAGACCACACTGCGGAACGTGATCGGCGAGATGGAGCTGGACCACGTGCTCTCCTCGCGCGACACCATCAACGCCAAGCTGCGCGAGATCCTGGACGAGGCGACGCACAAGTGGGGTGCGAAGGTCAGCCGCGTCGAGCTCAAGGACATCAACCCGCCGCGCGACATCCGCGACGCCATGGAGAAGCAGATGCGCGCCGAGCGCGATCGGCGCGCCGCGATCCTCACCGCCGAGGCGGAGAAGCAGTCGCGCATCCTCCAGGCGGAAGGCATCCGGCAGTCGGAGATCAACCAGGCGGAGGGCCAGAAACAGGCGAAGATCCTCGCGGCCGAGGCCGAGGCCAACGCCCGCCTGAAAGTCGCCGAAGCGGAAGCCCAGGCGATCGAGCGCATCACGAGCGCGATCAAGGGAACCGGGGGGGACCCGGCGCGCTACCTGATCGCGATCCGCTACATCGAGGCGCTCAAGGACATGGTCACGAGCCCGCAGAGCAACAAGGTCATCTACCTGCCGTACGAGGCGACGGGTGTGCTGTCGTCGCTCGGGGGGATCCGAGAGATGCTCGCAGGCACCACAGGGGAGAAAAGGGGATGACGCCGAAAGCGATCACCGCGGCTGGCTGTGCAGCGCTGGCCCTGTCCGTCAGTCCGACTGTCCGACCGTCCGACGGCTCACCCGCCTGCGATCCCGACAACGGAGGCATCACGCTCCCCGCGGGATTCTGCGCCGTCGTCGTGGCCGACCAGGTCGGCCGTGCGCGCCACCTTGCCGTCGCGCCCAACGGCGACATCTTCGTCGCGCTCGAGGACGGGCGCGGCGCGGGGGCGAAGGGCGGCGTCCTCGCCTTGCGCGACACGAGTGGCGACGGGAAGGCCGACGAGCGGGAAACCGCCGGCACCGCGGGCGGCACGGGCATCGTGTTGAGCAAGGGCGCGCTGTACTTCAGCACCGCCACCACGGTGTATCGGTTCGCGCTCCCCGCCGGCCGGCTCAAGCCGGTGGGCGAGCCGAGCGTGATCGTGAGGGACCTTCCCGGAGGCGGGCACAGCGCGCGGAATCTGGCGCTCTCCGCCGACGGCAAGACCTTGTTCGTCAACGTCGGCTCGCCTTCGAATGTGTGTCAGGTCGCCGATCGGTCGAACGAATCGCCGGGGAAGGACCCGTGCCCCGAGCTCGCCACGCGAGCGGGGATCTGGCGCTTCGATGCGACTAAGCAAGACCAGACCGAAGAGAGCGGGACGCATTACGCCACCGGGATTCGCAACGCCGTGGGGATGGTGATCGCGCCAGACGGCCAGCTGTGGTCCACGCAGCACGGCCGGGACCAGCTCTTCCAAAACTGGCCCAAGCTTTTCACCGCCGAGCAGAGCGCCGAAAAGCCGTCGGAGGAGCTGCTGCGGGTGAACCAGGGCGATGACTTCGGCTGGCCGTATTGCTACCACGACGCGGACCTCGGTCACCTCGTGCTCGCGCCGGAGTACGGCGGCGACGGGAAGAAGGAGGGCACGTGCACGCAGCGTCTCAAGCCGGCCGCGTACTTCCCCGCGCACTGGGCGCCGGACGGACTGCTGTTCTACACCGGCGCGATGTTCCCCGAGCGGTATCGCGGCGGCGCATTCATCGCGTTCCATGGCTCGTGGAACCGCGCGCCGGGGCCGCAGGGCGGCTACAGAGTGGTGTTCGTGCCGTTCGCGAAGAACCTCCCCGCGACGCCCGACCAGTACGAGACGTTCGCCGACGGCTTCGCTGGCGCTCAGATGCAGCCGGACCGCGCCGCGCATCGGCCCGTGGGGCTCGCGCAGGGGCCGGACGGCGCGCTCTACATCACGGACGACCGCGGCGGGCGAATCTGGCGGGTGACGTATGCCGGGCATCGTTAGGCACCGGGCTGCTGTCGTTGATTTGACCACAGAGGACACAGAGGGACACAGAGGACTGCACTGTTGTTGGTTTCCTCTGTGATCCTCTGTGTCCTCTGTGGTTCAAACGAACGGCCCGTTCAGCCCCATCTCATGCGGCCGAGACGAGCGCCGGCGATGGGTGCACGTTAGGCGCCGGCACCGCGTCCGGCACGTCGCGCACGAGCAGCCGGTAGAGCACCGGCGTGACGAGCCGCGCGAGGAGCGTGGACGAGATGAGCCCGCCGATGATCACGCACGCGAGCGGCGAGTAGAGCGGCGAGCGTTGGAGCGCCAGCGGGAGCAGGCCGCCGATCGCGGTCAGCGTGGTCAGCACGATGGGCAGAAAGCGCACCTCGCCGGCGCGACGGATCGCCGCGTCGAGCGACATCCCCTGCGCGCGCAGGTGGTTCGCGTAGTCGACGAGCAGCAGCGACGTCTTGATCTCGATGCCGACGAGCGCCACGAATCCGATCGTCGCCGTGAAGCTCAGCGTGTAGCCGGCGAGCCAGAGCGCGAGCAGTCCGCCCGTGACGCCTAACGGGATCACCGACGCGACGACGAGCGTCGCGCGGAACGTGCGGAACTCGAGGACGAGGATCGCCAGGATCAGGAACGTCGCAACGACGA
The DNA here is from genome assembly GCA_003220935.1 of Gemmatimonadota bacterium. GTDB lineage: Bacteria > Gemmatimonadota > Gemmatimonadetes > Gemmatimonadales > GWC2-71-9 > 20CM-4-69-16. The sequence goes on along the minus strand of QHTT01000099.1, from coordinate 316 downwards.
CCGCGCGCGTTGAAGCCCGTGCGCACGAAGCTCGTCACCGTCACCGCGCGCTCGCCGTCGCGCCGCTGGATCACGGGCGCCGTCGTCGCGAAGCGCACGGTCGCGAGCTGCGCGAGCGGCACCGCGGCGCCGCCCGCCGAGGAGACGTACAGGCGGTCGAACGCGTCGAGCGACGGACGGCCGTCGGGCGTGTCGGCGGGGAGCCTGACGACGACGTCGTGCGCACGGCCATCCGTGGTGCGGAACGTCCCCGCCGTCACACCGGCGAGCGCGAGACGCAGCGTGCGGTCCAGCTCCACGCTCGGCACGCCTAACA
>QHTT01000013.1:7350-12135 GCA_003220935.1 Gemmatimonadota bacterium | reverse complement strand
TGGCCGCCTCCACGGGGGATCAAGCCTCGCATAAAGTCCGCTGGCTCCGCTTGCCGGACGCCACCCTGGAATGCCTTGATTTCGGAGGCCCGAAGGGCGCCCCTCTGCTCCTCTTTCTCCCGGGCTACGGGAACAGTGCCCATATCTACGACGATATTGCGCCGGCGTTCACGGAGCGCTTTCGGGTCCTCGCCCTGACGCCACGAGGGCAGGGCGCCTCGTCCACACCAGACTCAGGGTACACAGTCGGGACCTTGGCGAGCGACGTGCGCGCCCTGCTGGACTCGCTGGATGAGCGTACTGCCGTCCTTGTCGGGCACTCTGTCGCGGGCGCGATCATCACCCGGTTCGCTGCGCGCTGGCCAGAGCGGACCACGGCCCTCGTTTACTTCGATGCTACGATGGACTTCGGCAACCGTGACAGCGTGCTGGCTGCCAATCCGGTACCGCGACCGCCGCCAACTGATTCTAGTCCAGAGGGCTGGCGGCGATGGTATCGCGACGTGTTCTACGGCTTCTGGTCCAATGCGATGCAGAACGACATCGCGTCGTACAGCACCGACAGCAGCGCACGCAATCGACCGCGTCTGCTCCCGGCGCTACTGCGGGATGCGACCTCGCACCCGAACGAGTATCGGCTGACGAAGGCTCCCATCCTCGTCGTCGCCGCCCTGAAGACTCTCGAGGCCAACTATCCATGGCTCCGCACCACCGAAGGTTCGGCGGCGCGACAACAGGCGCAGCTGTACCTAGATCGGGTCCTCAATCCCTGGTACATGGCCGGGGCGAGACGACTACAACAAGAGCGTGTGGACGCGGAGGTTCTGTCCATCCCTGGCCACCATTTCATCTTTATCACGGCTCAGCAACGTGTCGCACAGGCAGTGTTACAATTCCTGGGCCACCTGCCTCACTGAGTCCCGTTCGGGAGGTGAACGGTCCAAGTGATAGGTAACACTTTGTACTCAGGTGATGGGTAACACTTGGTTGTCGTTCCTTCCTTTGTGATTGTCGCCTAACCAGCGCTTGAAGCTGGCGGGCGATAATCGCTTTAAGGGAAGCGGAGTGTTGTGCCCCTGGTGGGCACGGACTGTCGTCCAACACTCTGCGGGGGGTCGGCGGTACGCGTCTATTGAAAGTGGTCGGGCACGGCGCGGCGAGTGAGCACGGTTCGCTGGTGCAGGGGCGAGCCCGCTCTGGGCGGCCGCATGGTTTGCGGCCGAGCAACGGTGTGGCGCCCGCCCCGACTCCGGCAGGGTAGGGGCCGGCCCTGGGGCCTTCAGCGTCCCTTGTCTGTGAGCGCCGGGGGCGCCCGCTTACGGGGCGGTACAAGGTGAGTCCCGTGGGGGTGAGCGTGGGCGAGCATCGGCCTAACAAGCGCTTGCAGCTGGCGGGGGAACCTGCCTCACTTTTGTAGACACTTCCACCTAACAACGGGAGGTGTCTTGTGCCGCGCGCCGGTCCGAAGAAGGTCCAGGAATACAGTGCTGAGTTTAAGCTGGCTGCGGTGCGCCTCAGCCGGCAGCGTGGGGTGCGGGTGCAGGCGGTCGCCGCCGCGCTCGACATTCATCCGTTCATGTTGTCGCGGTGGCGGAAGCAAGCGCGGGACGGCGTGCTGCGCGGGAAGCGCGTGGCCGTGGTGAGGCTGCCGCCGCCGCGGGGATCCGACGGCTCCAGGCGCTCGAGCGCGCCCATGCGCTTTTGCAGGAGGAGCATGCCCTCTTAAAAAAGCCATCCGGTTCTGGGCCACGCGAAAACCGACGTCTTCGCGTTCATCGACACGCAACGGGGCGAACTCGGGGTGACGCGGCTCTGTGCGGTGTACGGCGTCACGCGGGCCGGCTACTACGCCTGGCGGCAGCGACCCGAGAGTGCTCACGCGGCGCAGGACCGGGAGCTGCAGCGGCGGATTCAGCGGCTCTTCCAGCAGCACCGCGGGACCTACGGCAGTCCCCGAATTCATCGCGCGCTGCAAGCGGAGGGGTGTGCCGTCAGTCGGCGCCGGGTTGCGCGGCTCATGCGCGCCGCTGGGCTGCGCGCGCGGGTCGTCCGGATCTACCGCGCCAATCCTCGACTGCATCGGTTCTACGGCCAGCATCCCAACCGGCTCTGGACCCGCGTCGCCACGCGACCCAATCAGATCTGGGTCGGGGATATCACCTACCTGCCCGTCGTCGGCCGCTGGCGCTTTCTGGCGGTCGTGCTAGACCAGTGCTCCCGTCGCTTACTCGCGTGGACGCTCGGCCGGACCCGCGACGCGCGGTTAACGCGTACGGTGCTGGACGCGGCCGTCCGCCGCCGGCGCCCACGGGCCGGGCTCGTCTTCCACAGCGATCGCGGTAGCGAGTACGCGGCCCAGGCGTTCCGGGACCGGCTCCGGGCTCTGGGCATCCGGCAGAGCGCGACCCGAGTGGGGACCCCTGGCGACAATGCGCACATGGAGTCGTTCTTTCACTCGCTGAAGGCCGAGGTGGTGCACGGCGCGCGGTTCGGGACCGAGCGGCAGCTGCGGCTCGCGCTGCGACGCTATTTTCGCTATTACAATCACCGGCGGCTGCATTCCGCCTTGGGGTATCGCGCCCCAGTTGATTACGAGTCTCGAGCTGCCTAACAATGGGTGTCTACGAAACTGAGGGAAGATCCCGGGCGCTCTCGTTTTAGCGGAAGCCGTTGTGTTGTGCCCCTGGCGGGGCACGGACTGTCGTCCACTTCACCTTGCGCCGGCGGGCGGGTCGCCCGCAGCTTAAGCGCAATCCGTTAGGCCGACCCGGCACCGCAGGGCTGACTCGCACCCCATTTCAGGAGACCGAACCATGAGACGCTTCCTGCCTTTCGCCGTCGCTCTGGGCATGCTCATGCCCGCTCTGGCAGCTGCTCAACGGCAAGGGGACGTCGATGCGATCAACCGGCTCATCGACCGGTACGGGGCGCTTGAGGACGCCATGGATATGAATGCACAGGCACAGCTGATGAGCGCCGATCGGGTTTGGATCGCGCAGGGCGTGGGGCGCCGCACAGACCAGGCGACGAACATGCGGATCCAGCAGGCTGTATTCGATCAGCTCAAGAAGAGACTTCCGGGCGTTCAGACGTTCACGGAGGATCGCGATCGGCTCGTCAAGTTCTATGGCAGTGGGTCAGTCGCTGTCGCAAGCTTCTTCCGCTACACGACCACTATTGTGCCACCGACTACTCCGCCTGATGTCGCGAAGGAGTTCGGCCCAGCGCCGGCTGTCGCTATTACACTAGTGCTCGAGAAGCGTGACGGCGACTGGAAGATTGTTCACACGCACGTAGCGGACCTCGGCCCGCCGGCACGCAACTGAATGGCGGCTTTTGTAGGGCCGACTTCCCGGGTCGGCCTAACAAGCGCTTGAAGCTGGCGGGCGGTGATCGCCTTAAAGGACGCGGAGTGTTTGCGCCCTGGCGGGCGCGGACTCTCGTCCACTACTCTTGCGCCGGCGAGCGGTTCGCCCGCAGCTTAAGCGCGATCCGTTAGCCGCCCCGCGGGAGTACCCGATGCATTACTCAGTGAGCCGACTCGGTTCTGCAGCGCTTATCGCGCTGAGCGCCTGCGCGACTGATACTGTGCCGGCACCTACTGTGCCGCCGCCAACATTCCACTATCCCGACCTTCTAAGGGCAGCTGGCGTCCAGGGTCGCGTTGACTTTCAGGTCACGCTCGATGCGGTTGGGAGTCCTCAGCTGACCACGTTGCAAATCCTCGAATCTCCGAATCCGGCGTTCCCAGTCGCTGTTCGCAACGCCCTCAAAGAATGGCGAGATCCAGGAATGGCTGGCCGCATTGTTGAGCGTAGCGTGCTGTTTGTTATGATGGACACGGCCGCCACCGACTCCATTGCGCGCTGCCGGACTAGAGCGACTGATTGGGTCGTTTGCGCTCGTCGCGTCTCGCCGAGGACGATCCGCGACGCGGCCCCAGTACGCACCTCGAGGTAAGGTATGGACGTGGCAACGGATTCGGTTCGCGCTTTTGCCACCGCGGCCATCGTGCTGCGGGCGCCTAACAAGCGCTTGAAGCTGGCGGCGCGCGTAGATTGTGGAATGAGTCTTTTTTCAGCGCGCCGCAGCTTAAGCGCGATCCGTTAGGCGGCGAGTCCTCACGTTACGATGACTCCAGACCCGTTAGTCGCGCGAATCGACCGCATGGCCGCAGCGGCCTCAGGACGGCTCGCGGACGCAGACGTGCTTGAGCAGAGTCTGCGGGCCACATCCGATTCCGGTTACCTCCTCAGACTCCTAGCCTTCGAGATTCTTCTCAAAGCCCTGGTGCGCATCAACGGTGTCACGCCCGAGAAGAGCCATTCGTACCTCGACCTGTTCCATGCTCTTCCGGACACCGTCCGCGGCCGCGTGGTTGCGCGCGCGGCCGAGAGAATGTCTACTTCTGCGAACTACTCCTCCCTCCCAGACTTACTCCACACGTTCGCTACCAACTTCACGGCTCTGCGATATCCCTACGAGGCATACGAGAATGTCTCTACAGAAGCGTTGAAAGGGGCGGGGAAAGGTTGGGTGGCCAGGGGTGCTCAGGACGCGGAGGCGACTTTCGTTTATCATCCGGAAGAACTCTTTGGGCTCACGTTCGCTCTGACTGCGGAGGTCGGGGATTGGCTGACTTCGCCGCGTTAGTTACCAGCGATGCTTCGCAGCCTCACTCGCCGCCTAACAAGCGCTTGAAGCTGGCGGGCGGAGACCGCCTTAAAGGAAGCGGACTGTTGTGCCCTGGCAGGCACGAACTATCGTTCAACGACGCCGCGCGGG
>QHTT01000013.1:0-7223 GCA_003220935.1 Gemmatimonadota bacterium | reverse complement strand
AGATCTCGCAACTCGACATGCAGCTGAAGAACGGAAAGATCGAGAGCTATCGCGCGAAGGTGAGAGTTTCCTTCAAGTACGAAGGCACGTGATCATCCGACTTCCGCTGCCTAACAAGCGCTTGAAGCTGGCGGGCGGTGATCGCCCTAGAGGAAGCGGAGTGTTGTGCCCTGGCGGGCTCGGACTGTCGTCCAACACCCTTGCGCCGGCGAGCGAGTCGCCCGCAGCTTAAGCGCGATCCGTTAGGCAGCGCGCCCTTCCCACAAAGAGGTGACCGTGCAAGCCCGTCGTGATCCTTTGACGAGCGTCGCACGCCTGCGGCGTACTCCGACCAGCTCATTGCAATGTCGGAGGCACAGCGCATAGCTTCAAACGAAGCGACGGCAGCATCCTTTGCCGGGAGGTTTGATGCGCTCGACTGTGTGGTGGTTCATGGTCACTATCGTGCTCTCTCCACCGCTCGTGGCACAAGAACCAACAAAAGCGTCGCGGTTCGGTCTGGCTGTGGGTCCCACCTGGAGCCGCTACGGGCATCTGACCGGCCTGCATCTCCGCGGCGAATACTACGTCATCCGTGATCGCTGGCTCGGCCTTCGGGTCGACGCGGGAGGTCGTTGGACGCCCACGCAGACGGTCTCCAGTCCCTCCGGGATCTACGGGGATAGCTCACGCTATGAGGGTACTGGTCAGACGGCCGACGTCCACCTGGGCCTGACCGCGACGCTGACTCCATGGCCCCGCGGTTCGCTCTCGCCGTATTTACTCACCGGAGTAGCAGCCGTGCAGCGGTGGAGCTCTGGCGGTGGCTCCTACACTAATCCGGACGGCTCGGTGGCTCAACGTGTCCCAGAACGCGCCGTCACGCGCGGGAGTTTCGCGTTCAGCACGGGACTCGGGCTTCGTGTCCGCTTCGGCGGACGGCTCGTGCAGCTTGAGTTCCGTCGCGACGCTTGGATGCGGGATCTCACGCTCGGCTCTGCACTGCGCTTCTGAATGGCGCGCTGCCTAACAAGCGCTTGAAGCTGGCGAGCGGTGGTCGCTCTAAAGGAAGCGGAGTGTTGTGCCCTGGCAGGCACGGACTGTCGTTCACCACTCTTGCGCCGCCGGGCGAGTCGCCCGCAGCTTAAGCGCGATCCGTTAGGCAGCACCACTGGAGGTATGCGGTGGCTTGGCTACCGAAGACCCGCGTATTCTGGCCCATCCTGCTCACGCTCCTCATCGCAGACTGTGCCTCGAAGGAGTTCGCGGAGTCCTACCTTGCTCCGGAGCACACGCCTCACGAGGTGATAGGCAGTGTCGTCCGGTTCACATTGGCGCACAATGTCGGTGGCGCCATGGGTCTCTCCCTTGGTCCCTATTCGCGGATCGGCTTGGCCTTCGCAGCGCTTCTGGCTCTGTTCGTCCTTGGCCAGCTCTACATCCGCACGCCCGCCACGGCCCGCTTGCGTGCCGCTGCGCTGGCCCTCGTGATCGGCGGCGCCATTGGCAATCTTGGCAACCGTCTGCTCTCGCCACGCGGGGTGACCGACTTCATCGACCTGGGGGTTCGCTCATGGCGGTTCTGGACGTTCAACATCGCGGATGCTGGGATCACTATCGGAGCGGCATTGCTGATCCTCGCGTTATCGCGAGGGAATGGGCTCGGTGAGGGTGCTGCCTAACAAGCGCTTGAAGCTGGCGGGCGGTGATCGCTTCAAGGGAAACGGAGTGTTGTGCGCTGGTGCGCACGAACTATCGTTCAACTACACGGCGCGCGGCGGGCGAGTCGCCCGCAGCTTAAGCGCGATCCGTTAGACGGCCAGACACGTCCAGGTTGCCGGAGTTCACAAGTGGATTGGCTACTCGTCGCCCTGTTGCTCGCCACGCACGCTCCTGACTCTCGTGCAGAGCACTCGCCGATGGCGACCCTCGGTGCGGAGCCCACAGCCGTCGACGCTCAGGCGCCGAGCGCGCAGGATACCGAGGCGCAGGTGCTCCTTCGGCTTGAGGACGATTGGGCTCTCGGGCTGACGCGCCGTGATGCCGCTCTGTTTCGGCGGTTGCTGGCAGACGGATTCGTTTACAGCGAAGACGATCGGACGGTCGGTCGCGACGACGTCTTGCGCGATATCGTGGCAGGACCGGACACGGTCGAGGAAGCGCACAACGAGGATATGAAGGTCCATCGCTTCGGCACGACTGCCATCGTCACAGGATGGTTGGTGGTCCACGGCCACGGGTCCAAGGGACCGTTCAGTCGCCGATACCGGTTCACGGATACCTGGGTCCGGCGGAACCAGCGTTGGCAGATCGTCGGCGCACACGACTACTTAGTGCCAGCAAGGTAGCTGGCCGCCTAACAAGCGCTTGAAGCCGACGGGCGGTGATCGCTTTAAGGAAGCGGAGTGTTGTGCCCCTGGCGGGGCACGGACTGCGTCCCACGACCTTGCGCCGGCGGGCGGGGCGCCCGAAGCTTAAGCGCAATCTGTTAGGCGGCGCCGGGAGCAGCCCCCGGATTTGTCGCGGCTTGCGGTCAGGGGCGCGCCGCAGCCCTAATCTGGATCTCCGCCGTGACCGTGAGACCGAGTAGGCCCGACCTAGCAGAAGCGGACTTCACAGGAAAGAAGCCCAATGAAGCCTCTATGGAAGCGTCCTCTGCTTGCGCTAGCGCTCGCGGCTGCCGGCTCACTCAGTTCCCGTAGCGCAGGGTGTTCGGAGGGGTCCGGCCCGTGCCCGGCCTTCGGGCAGTTCTGCAGGAAGAACAGTGACTGCTGCTCGGGAGTTCGTGCCCTATTTTTCCCTGGAGTTTATGCGTGTGACTCGATGCCGAGCGTTGCGCAAGGGAAGCTCGTCACGCATTAGCAAGCGGCCGCCTAACAGCGCTTGAAGCTGGCGGGCGCGCCCGCAGCTTAAGCGCGATCCGTTAGGCGCCGACCGCTAGTCCCGTGTATAGTTAGTTTTCGTAACCTACGAGCTCAGGCGATGAAGAACCCCAGGTCGTTCATAGCGACCCTCAGATCCTCGGAGGGACTCCCGTCTTCGTTGGCACGCGCGTGCCGGTGAAGACTCTCTACGACTACCTCGAGGGGGGTGACTCCCTCAATGAGTTCCTGAACGACTTCCCGAGTGTCACGCGCGATCAGGCAGTCGCCGCCCTGGAGCTCGGGCGTGAAATGACCGAAGCTCGTGCGACTGCTTGAAGCTGGCGGGCGGTGATCGCTTTAGAGGAAGCGGAGTGTTGTGCCCTAGCGGGCACGGACTAACGTCCACTGCTCTTGCGCCGGCGAGTGGGTCGCCCGCAGCTTAAGCGCGGTCCGTTAGGCGTCCACAATCAAAGGATGCCGTGAAACCCATTACGACCGTACGAGTCGGCGGGCTGGCTCTCGTTTTCGGCGCCATTGCGTTCATGGCGGTTTTCTCCTTCCTTGCTGCCCGCTTCGATTACCCCGCTGTACTGGACGGTCCAGCGAACACTGTCCTTCCTCGGCTCCTCGCCACCGGCACTCCCGGTCGTGCGGCGTGGGCCCTGTATGCCTTCTTACCTCTCATCTGGCTTCCAGCGGGCGTCGGCGCATATTGCGCGCTGCGGTGCTTCTATCCAGGGGCCATGCTCCTCGCCTTGCAATGGGCAGCCCTGGCCGCCATCAGTATGATGCTCGGCCTGATGCGCTGGCCCACTGTGCACTGGCACCTTGCCCAGCTACAGCCAACCGCGACCGCGGAGCAGCAGCAGGTCATCACGGCCGTCTTCGACGGTTTGAACACCTACTTGGGCAACTACATCGGTGAGTTCTTGGGCGAGTTGAGCGTCAACATGTTCTTCCTGCTGTCCAGCTGGACGTTGTTGCACTTCCGTGCGACGCCGAATTGGGTGGCCGTCGTCGGGCTCGCTGTCGCCTGCGCTGGGTTCGTCGGCATGTTCCGGAACGTAACCGCTGTTGTGGCCCCAGTCGCGGCCATCAACAACTATCTGCTGCCCTTGTGGATGATCGTTTTCGGCGTGGTGTTGCTCCGCCACCGCCTACCGGACCTGCAGGTCGCGGGCGCCTAACAAGCCCTTGAAGCTGACGGGGCGGTGATCGCTTTTAAAGTTAGCGGAGTGTTGTGCGCTGGCGCGCGAACTATCGTTCAACTACAGATGCGCCGGCGGCGAGTCCCCCGCAGCTTAAGCGCGATCCGTTAAGCGGCGGGCACGCCAACCCCCTTCCTGGAGGCTTGCATGCGCACCTCGATATTGCTGCTCGCGACTCTCCTCCCGGTCGGTGCGGCTCAGGCCTTAGCCCAAGCCACCGACGAGTTCGTCGCAAGAGAAACCGCGGTATGGCAGGCCGTAAAGGATAAGCAACTCGACGCTTTTACGGCGGCGCTCGATACGAGCGTCGTCGGGGTCTATGCAGACGGGATCCATACTCGTGCTGCTGAGGTGGCGTCCGTCCGCCAGGCGAATCTGCGCAGTTTCACCCTGACCGAATTCGCCACTCGACGCCTCGATCCCCGTACGACGCTTCTAACTTATAGGGCTGTGGTCGCCGGGGACGCGGGAGGTCAGGATTTCTCCGGCACCTATTGGGTTGCGAGCCTTTGGCGACAAATAGGAGGCCGATGGCGGACGGTCTTTCACACCGAAATCAAGGCGCCGTGAACGGCCCGCCGCCTAACAAGCGCTTGAAGCTGGCGGGCGGTGGTCGCTTTAGAGGAACCGGAGGGTTGTGCCCTGGCGGGCACGGACTGTTCGTCCACTACTCTTGCGCGGCGGGCGAGTCGCCGCAGCTTAAGCGCGATCGGTTAGGCGGCGCCTAAGTATGATAGCGCGGGTCCGCATTCGAACTGCGGCGAGGTTCCAACCTAAGTCTATATGAGGATGTTTAAATGAGCCCAAAGAAGGAAACGCAGAAGGCCGCCAAGAGCACCACCACGATCGGCAAGAAGTTCAAGGGATTCACGGACGAGGAACGACTCGCGATGAAGGAGCGCATCCAAGAGCTGAAGGCGGCGGCGCGCCGCGGCCCGCGCGCGGACAACGCGGACGGGGAGAACGCCGTCCTCGCGAAGATCGGCCAGATGCCGGAACCGGAACGCGCCATGGGCAAGCGGCTGCATGCTATCATCAAAGCAAGCGCGCCAGCCCTCTCGCCGAGACTCTGGTACGGAATGCCCGCATATGCTAAGGACGGCAAGGTCGTCTGCTTCTTCCAAAGCGCGCAGAAGTTCAACACCAGGTATGCGACGTTCGGCTTCAGCGACAAGGCGAACCTCGACGAAGATGCCATGTGGCCCGTCGCCTTCGCGCTGAAGGAGTTGACTCTCGCCGAAGAGGCAAGGATCGGCGCGCTCGTGAAGAAAGCGGTACGCTGAGGACTGATTTCGACACTGGCCCCCGCCCTAGGGGGGATCCAGCCTCGGACCTTCATCTCTTCAAGTTGTGGTTCACAGCTGGCCGTGTCAGACGCCTCTTTCTCGGCTGGACACTCGATTGATCGGGCAGCCGCCTAACCAGCGTTTGAAGCTGACGGCGCGCGTAGATTAAGGAATGAGTCTTTCTTCAGCGCGCCGCAGCTTAAGCGCGATCCGTTAGCCGGCTGCAACTGAGTTCGAGCTACAAGGATGGTGACGCCATTTACCAAGCGGAGGCATAAGTGACACAGCAGACCATTGACCTGCACGTCAATCCTTCTGAAGAAACCATCCGTCTCGGGCCGCTCGCGGTACGCTTCTTGATCGCCGGAGACAAATCGAATGGCAGCGTCGCGGCCTTTGAGCTCACTGTCCCCGGCGCGCAGCGCTTGGCGGCACCGGCGCATAGCCACGACCATTACGAAGAGATAATCTATGGCATCGACGGAGTCTTGATCTGGACTGTCGACGGAAAACCAATCGACGTCGGGCCGGGACAGGCACTCTGCATTCCGCGCGGCGCCATTCACCGGTTCGATAACCATGGAATGCAGGACGTGAAGGCGCTGTGCGTGATCACGCCAGCTGCAATCGGTCCGCAGTATTTCCGCGAGTGTGCCGACGTGATCAACGCGGCGGCCGGTGGTCCGCCAGACCGGGCGAAGATGGCGGAGATCATGCGCCGCCACGGCCTCACGCCGGCTCCTCCTCAGGCTCAGGCGTAAAGGGAGTTGAGACCGCAGGACGCGGGGAGCTACAATGATCCTGCCGGACGAGACAGGAGCGGGCTCTGCGGGGGACGCAGCCGCCTAACAAGCGCTTGAAAGCTGACGCCGCGGGTAGATTGTGGAATGAGTTCTTCTTCAGCGCGCCGCAGCTTAACGCGGTGGGCTGGGTCCAACAAGCGCTATGAGGTTCCGTCTCGTCTGCATCGCAATGATTCTTGCGGGCTCGAGTTGCAGATCGAGCCAAGTACCTCGTCAAGAACCCCAGCCCCGGGCGTCCACGGACAACTCGCAACGCGATTTCGCGCCCCCAGCCGCGCGCGACTCATTCATCATTGTTGTCCCGTTCCGGGAGACCTGCCACATGCCCATCGCGCGTGGGACCAGTGCCGTGACAGCCTCATGGTCGTCCGGATCCCCGCGCAGCGAAGGTCCGCGGCGGCGGCGCCTTGTCACAATCCCCTCTACCGGAAGCTCGAGCCCTTGCCGTCTAACCTGCGCTTGAAGCTGGCGGGCTATGATCGCTTTAGGGAAAGCAGAGTGTTTGCGCCCTGGCAGCCACGGACTGTCGTCCAACGGCCTTGCGCCGGCGGCCGAGTCGCCCGCAGCTTAAGCGCGATCCGTTAGCGGCTGGAGGGCGCACGCATCTTATTCAAGAGCTTGAACGGACTCGGGACGAGACGCTGAAGTGCTTCTCGCTCAAACCTGGGGACCTGGCGCGCACCTACGCGCCAGGCAAGTGGTCAGTCGGCTATATCCTACACCACCTCTCCGATAGCGAGACCGTCTTCTTTGATCGCATCCGTCGAGTGCTCAGTGAGCCTCGTCAGGTGCTATGGGTGATGGATCAGGATGCATGGGCTCGGGGTCTCGATTATTCGCGCGTACCGCTAGATATCTCCCGGCGCGTATATGAATCGGTTCGCAACGCAATCATCTATTATGCTGGCGTGCACTATGAGCGCAGCGGCCATCTTGAGTTCGTGCATAGCGTAGACGGCGTGCGCACGTTGCGGGATGAATTCGATAAGGTCGCCGCTCATAACGAACATCACCTGAGTCAAGTCAGGTTCGCGCTTGGGCGTCCAGCCGTTTGATATCAACTTTGAAGTGCAACCGCCTAAC
>QHTT01000098.1:10973-38356 GCA_003220935.1 Gemmatimonadota bacterium | reverse complement strand
TACGTGTTGCCTGTCTCACCGACGTACATCTGAATGGGGGCGTGTCACCCGCCGCGCACGCCGCGCTCGAAGTCCTAGCCCGCGAGCGTCCCGACGTGGTCGTGCTCATCGGAGACATCTGCAATCACGAGGACGACCTTCCCGTGCTCACCGCCTGGGCCCGCGATGCACGCGGCACGGCGGCGACATACGCCACCTTCGGCAACTGGGAGCACGACGCCGGGATCGACCGCAGCACGGCGGAGCGGGCCTACGCTCAGGCGGGGGTCGAGCTGCTGTACAACTCCGCCGGTCGCGCCACCGTGCGCGGCGCGACACTCACCGTCGTGGGCCTCGACGACCCGGTGGTGGGCCATCCCGACCTCGGGGCGGGACTGGCCACAGTCCGCTCGGGAGATGCGGCGCTGTGGGTGGTGCACGCGCCGGGCTGGGTGGACCAGGTACCCCGCGACGTCGCTCCGCAGCCGGCGGCGATCCTCGCGGGCCACACCCACGGTGGCCAGATCCGGCTGCCGTTCTGGACCCCCTACACCCCCAGGGGCAGCGGGCGGTTCGTGGCGGGGTGGTACCGCGACACGCTCAGACCGCTGTACGTCTCGCGCGGCATCGGCACGATCACCTTGCGGGCGCGCCTGTTCTGCCCGCCTGAGCTGCCGATCTTTACCCTGATCGGATCTTGACGGGATAGGCGCAAGCGTGAGCTCTCAGTGGTGTGTCTGAGCCCTTAGCGACAGCATGGGTGACGCGAAGTCGGGGGTGGGGGCTAGCACGCTGACACGCGAGGGCGCACGGCAGGCACAGAAGCTCCGGTATCTCACCTGCTTCGGCGGAGATGTGCCGCCCGAGCGCCCTCGCGTGTGACGCGTGCGACGCCCCCACCCCCGACTTCGCGCGACTTGTGCAGAGCTTCGTTAGTGGTGTGCCTGCGCCCTCAGTGGTGTGCCTGAGCTCGCAGGGGTCTGCCCTGAGCGATACGCCGTCAGAAGATCTTCGAGATCGTGTAAATCGAAATCGGTATGCTCAACGCCGCCGCCACGTAGCGCAGCGCGTCGAGCCCGGCCCCGCTCTTCGTGGGAACCACCACCTCGTCGCCAGGCTGCAGCTGCAGCTCATCGAGGGTGCTGCCTGCCGCGACCGCCCGCCGCAGCGCATCCCCCTTCCAGAGCGTCTTGCCGTTGCGCGCGATCTGCAGGTCGGTGAGCTTCGCCTCCTTGGTCGAGCCCCCGGCCGCCATCAGCACCGCGGAAATCAGCGCATCGGCCGGCACGGTGTAATATCCCGCCTTGTTCACCCCCCCCGTCACCGCCAGGCTGATCAGGGGTCTGGCGTGCACCACCGGTTCCTTTATATAGCGCCCGATCTCGCCGCTCAGGAATGGCTCCAGCTCGGTACGCAGCACCCCGTGCAGCGACACCACCCCTACCCCCGGTAGCGTCAGCTCCTGCGAGGCGCCGACGGTGAAGGTATCGGTGAGCTGCTGCTCGGGAGACTTGACCGCGTTCCTGTCCGCCGCTCCCCCTCCCCCGATCCCCCCTCCAACCACCCCGCCCCCCGGCTCCTCGACGGCGATGAGCAGGCGGTCACCGACGCGGAAGTCACCCTCCTCGAGCCGCCGCACCACGTAGCTGGTCTCTGCACGCACCCATTCCGGGGAGAGCTTCCCCAGCTTGCCGGACTGCGCCAACTGGCGTAGCTGGCCGAGATGCTGCTCGAGTTCCGGGCGGGTCGCCTTGAGCCGGTGGACGGGCGTCTCCTCGGGCAGCTGCGCCGCGCCCATAGCGGGGGCCGCCAGAGCAATGGCAGTCGCGAGGGCCGCGATGAAGCCCCCGATCGGATTCATCGGACGCATTGGTCTACTCCACTGTGACGCTTTTGGCGAGGTTGCGGGGCCGGTCGACGTCGCAGCCGCGCAACACGGCGATGTGATAGGCCAGCAGCTGCAGCGGAATCGTGGTAACGATGGGCGAGAGCAGCGCGGCCGTCTCCGGGACGCGCAGCTGGTGGTCCACGAGACCGCTCAGGCTGCCGTTGCCCTGCGTGGTCACCGCGATGATCCGCCCGCCGCGTGCCCGCACCTCCTGCATGTTCGACAGCACCTTCGTGTACACGTCGTCCTTCGGAGCCACGAACACGGCAGGCATGTTCTCGTCGATCAGCGCGATGGGGCCGTGCTTCATCTCCGCCGCGGGATAGCCCTCGGCGTGGATGTACGAGATTTCCTTGAGCTTGAGGGCTCCTTCGAGCGCCACCGGAAAGTTCACGCCCCGGCCCAGGTAGAGGAAATTGTGTTCTCGCGCGTAGCGCTCAGCCAGCCGCTTCACTTCGGGCTCGAGCTCGAGCGTGCGCTGCACCAAGCTCGGCAGCTGGGCGAGGCGGCACACAAAGTCCCGCCCTTCCTCCTCCGTTAGGCCCCGCTGGCGGCCCAGATGGAGCCCCAGCAGGGCCAGCGCGGCGATCTGCGAGGTGAACGCCTTGGTGGACGCGACACCGATCTCGGGGCCGGCGTGCAGGTAGATGCCCCCGTCGGATTCCCGCGCGATGGTGCTGCCGACCACGTTCACGAGACCGAACACCCGCGACCCCGCGACGCGCGCGGCCCGCATCGCCTCGAGCGTGTCCGCCGTCTCCCCCGACTGCGAGATCGCGATCGTGAGCGTGTCCGGGACCGGGAGGGGCCGGCGGTAGCGGTACTCCGAAGCGTACTCCACCTGCACGGGGATGCGGGCCAACTCCTCGATCAGCGCGCGGCCGACGAGTCCCGCGTGCCACGACGTGCCGCAGGCTACGATCGTGATGCGGCGGATCTGCGCGCACGCCTCGGGAGTGAGGTTGAGCCCGTTGAGGCGCGCGGTTCCCTCGGCGAACAGCAGGCGCCCCCGCAGCGTGCTGCGCACCGTCTCGGGCTGCTCGCAGATCTCCTTCAACATGAAGTGCGGGTAGCCGCCCAGCTCGATCGCATCGAGATCCCACTTGATGTCGTCCACCGCACGCACCTGGACGTGCGACTCGCTGTCGATGACGTGATACTCGTGCGGGGTCAGCACTGCGATGTCGCCGTCGTCCAGATAGACGACCGAGCGGGTGTGCGCGAGAACCGCCGAGGCATCGGAGGCGACGAAGCACTCGTCCGCGCCGATGCCGAGCAGTACGGGGGACCCCTGGCGCGCCACCACGATCTTTGCCGGCTCGTCGGCAGACATGACCGCCAGGCCGTACGTCCCTTCCACGTGGCCGAGCGCGGCGATCACGCGCTCCTCGAGGGTCGCGCCGGACGCGTCCTCGATCAGGTGAGCGAGGGTTTCGGTGTCCGTGTCGGTCCTGAAACGGTGCCCGTCCCGCTCCAGCGCGGCGCGCAGCGCGTCGGCGTTCTCGATGATGCCGTTGTGGACCAGCGCCAGCCGGCCGCCACAGTCGCTATGGGGATGCGCATTGCGTTGGTTCGGGGCGCCGTGCGTGGCCCAGCGGGTGTGGGCGATGCCGCTCGTGCCGAGGATCGGCGCCTGCTCCAGCTGGCTCTGCAGCGCGTGCACCCGCCCGGCGAGCTTGGCGACTACGATCCCGGCGCCGTTCTGGACCGCGACGCCGGCCGAGTCGTACCCCCGGTACTCGAGCCGCCGCAGCCCGTCGACCAGGATCGGCGCGGCCTGGCGCGCCCCGACGTAGCCGACGATGCCGCACATGCTAGACACCCTCCTCGAACGAGGATTGCTCGGGCGGTGCCGGCGGCTTGAGAATCGGCGCCGCCCGGTCGAGCAGTCCAAAGCGCGACAGCTCGCACAGCTTCGCGAACAGCCGCTCGGCCATGCCGACGGCCGGGAGCAGCCGGCCGCACCCGACACACAGCATGCCGGCCCGCATGGCCCCGGTGCCGAGCCGGCCCATCGGGCGCGGGAGCAGGAGGCTCCCCGCCTGGTGGACGACGGTCTGACAACGCTGGCACAGCATGGCTTCCCGTGATCTCCTGGGTGTCGTCACTTCATATTCAAGTTTGAGGCCGCCAGCGCGACCTTGCGGCGGCCTGGGGAGAGGCCCCGGGCCGCGGCAGCCCCGCTACAAGCTTGTGAGCATAATCCCGCGACTGAATGCCGCGCGGCCGCCGGTCGGGGGGGGAAAACCCGTTCCCCCAAAACGAGTTGCCGCCCGGTCCCAAGGGCGCACGAGGTATGCACTCCACCTGCCCATGTCCAACGCCCCAGCGCCGAGCCGCTCCCCGTTGGTGCTGCTCGTCAACGCGCACGAGTGGTCGTCGCGCGCGTTCGAGAGCATCCTCGGACCGGCGGGGTATGCCGTGCTCAAGGCCTACAGCGGCCGCGAAGCGCTCGCCGGTGCGCACCGGGTGCGGCTCGACGCCGTCGTGCTCGACACTGAGCTCCCCGACGTGGACGCCTTTACACTGTGCCGTGCCCTCCGCGTCGACCCCGACATCACGGCGAGCACGCCCATCTTCTTGACCACGCCCGGTCCGACCCTTCGCACCGAGCTGCTCGAGGGGCTGCGGGCGGGCGCGAATGGACTGTGGGGGCAGCCGCTCGACACCGAGCACTTCCTGCTGCGACTGGAGGGCCACCTGCGGGCGAAACTCGACGCCGACCGCGCCCGCGAGCACAGCCTATTCGACGAGCGCACCGGGCTGTACACCGCGGCGGCGCTGCAGCGCCGGGTTCGGGAGCTCGCGGCCCAGGCCGAGCGCCTGGGCACGGCGCTGACGTGCGTCGCGCTGGCGCCCGATGGCGAGCCACCCGCGCGCGGCGACGACGGCCCCGGCTCCGACTCCCGCATCGAATCGCTCGGGCGCATGCTGCGCACGGCTGGCCGGATGTCGGACACCGTCGGCCGAGCCGGACCCCGCGAGTTCGCCGTGCTCGCCCCGCAGACCAGCGCCGCCGGCGCCGTGGGGCTGGGGGAGCGGCTGGCGCGCGCGGTCGGCGACCTCACCCGCGCGGCGGGAGAGCCGCCGCTCCGGCTGCGCGCCGGCTACGAGACGGCCCTGGGCGTGCGCCGCGGATCGGCCCAGCCGACCGAAGTGGTCGTCCGAGCGCTCGCCGCGCTGCGGGCGTCGGAAGCCGACCCCCGCGGCAGCTGGATCCGGTGCTTCGAGGGCTGATCATTCGGGCGCGCGCACCAGTTGCCAGGCGGGCTCCGGCTCCTCCTTGACTTCGTAGCCTTCGAGGTAGTACGAGTAGTAGCGATACAGCCCGCCCCGCACGTCGTTCAGCACCGCACCGAGCATCCGGATGGGGAGGTGTGCCAGCACCTCGAGCTTCGTCTGCGCCAGCTCCCGGTCGCTGACACCGGTGCGCAGCACGAGCACCATGCTGCCGGTGGCCGTCCCGATGGCGAACGCGTCGGCGCCGGCGGCGAGCGGCGGGCTGTCCACGATGATGGCGTCGTAGCTGGGCCGCAGCGCGGCCAGCAGCCGCGGTAGCGCCGCCGAGCTGACGAGCGAGGGCCCGGTGTGGGTGCGCGTGCCCGAGCCGATGAACGAGAGCGCGCGGTAGCTGGTGGCCTGCACCACCAGCTCGGTGCTGGCCTTGCCGCCGAGCACGTCGACGAGTCCCGGCTTGCGCGCGAGCTTCAGTGCCCGATGCAGCGTGCCGCAGCGCACGTCCCCATCCACGAGCAGGGTACGGTAGCCGGCGTCGGCGAACGCCAGCGCGAGGTTCGACGCCACGAACGACTTCCCATCGCTGCGTCCGGGGCTCGTCACGGTCAGGACCGCGGGACCCGCGCCGTGGGCGTGCAGCACGTTCAGCCGGATGCCGCGCACCGCCTCGACGACCTGGAGCACGGCGCCCGCCTTCTTGCCGTTGCGGCCGCGCTCCAGGTGCGGCACGGCGCCGAGGATGGCGAGCCCCATCGTGCCGGTGACGTGCTCTGGATAGTGCACGCGGCGGTCGGTACGGTCGCGCACCACCGCGCCCGCGACCCCGGCTCCGAGACTGCCGAGGAACGCCAGGACGACGAGCAGCACCGCCCAGCTGGCTGCCGGCTGCTGCGGCTCGATGGCGGGATCGATGAGCCGCACGTCCGGGATGGCGCTGACCTCGGCGAGTCGGGCTTCTTCATAACGCTGCTGCAGGTTGGTGACCACCTGCTCCGCCAGCGTCACGCTGCGCTGCAGCTGCGTCTCCTCGACCGCGAGCGGTGGGATGCGCCGCAGCCCGCCCGCTGCCGAGTCCACGCGCTGCGCCAGCCCCGCTTCCTGCACCGCCATCTCTTGGGTGAGCTTGGTCGCGAGCGCTGGAATCGTCTGCTGCTCGAGCACTGCTACCTCGTCGCTCACCCGGCGCACCGCCACGTTGGCGTCGGTGTAGCGCCCGCGCAGCGCGCGCAGCTCCGCCACCTTGCCGGTGAGATCGCGCAGCGCCTGGCTCAGCTCGGTGGACTTCTCCACCGAGCCGATCATGGCGAGCGCGTCGACGGCGAGCCCTGAGTCGCGTCCCTGGGCGAGGATGCGGGCGATCGCCTCGCGGTCGCGCCGCAGCTGCTCGCGGTTCACCTTCATGTCGAGCAATCCGGCGAACACGGGATCGCGGGGGAACTGCATGTTCGGCGTCACCGGCGCCGCGCCGTCGGCGTACTCGGTGACCGCCGACACGCGGAACGTCTTGAGCGCGGTCTCGGCATCCCGCAGGTTCGCCTGCGCGCGCTCGAGCTGGCCGCTCAGGATGCGGGTCAGCTCGGTCAGGTTCTGGCGCTTGAGCTCGGCTGCGGCGGCCACGAATCGCTCGGCCACGGCGTTCACGACCGCGGTGATGCCCGCGGCGTCGGGGCCCCCCAGCTCCAGTCGCAGAAAGTTGCCGTCCAGATCCAGGCTCGTCTTGAGGCGCTTGCCGAGCGCCCGGGCGGCCTCGTACGGCGCACTCACCGTGAACTCGACCCTGCGGCCGCGGCTGAGTGCAGCGGATGGCGGCACCCACGCGAAGCCCAGCGCGGCGCCGACGGAGTCCCCCGTCACGCCGTGCTGCACCGTGCCGGCCTTCATCTCCTCCAGCGTGAACGCCGTGCCCCCGTCGTTTACCACGAGCCGGTACGTGCCGCCTCGCACGCGGTCCTTGATGCCGAAGCCGGCCAGCGCATCCGAGTCGCGCGGCTCCTGGGGCGCGACGTACAGCCGCTGCTGCCGCACCACCTCCTCCAGCACGACGTTGGTGTGCAGCAGGTCGGTCCACCCGGAGGAGATGGGCAGCTGGCCAGACCAGATGGGGCCCTCGTCGCGCGTCGGCCGCGCCGGAACCTGGATCCAGACCGTGGCGCGCGCCACGTAGTTGGGGGGCAGCAGCATCTTCCCTGCCACCCCAGCGGCGGTCCCCAGCACTGTGATGCCCGTCACGGCCCACTTGTAGCGCCACACGGCGCTCAGGTAGCGGCGCAGGTCGGCGAGGACGTCGCCGTCCTGCGGGGCTCCTGCAGCCGGAGGAGCGTAGCGCGCGATGGCATCAAAGCTGCCAGCAGGAGAAGGAAGGCGCTCCGGCTGTACCGGGTCGAGGCGTGCAGGCAGGTCGCCGGTATCCATGTCGGTTTCGGGGCTCTTCTTCATCCGAGCACCACACCGCAAGGTCAGTACCGCGGGTGCCGATCGGCCGGCGAGCGCAACGCATCACGGCGCAGGAACATACGGCGGCGGTGTGCGCGACGCGCGCTGCCCGCGCGCAGGCTTTGTAACGCAACTGCAACAAAGCTGGCGCCCGCTCCGTTCAGTGCGGTCCCCGGCGCGGCGCGCGCGGGGGGACTCACGCAATTGCCCGGCATGCGCTAATGTTATCCAGCCCCGACGAGGACGATGCGCAGTCGGGACTCGCTCCCGGCTTGCCCGCTGTGTCCGGCGCCAGTGGGCGGTCAGGAACACTTAGGAGAGGATGATGCCCAGCCCCACCCCGCCAAGTCCGGCGTCTGCGGATCGCCGGACTGCATCTAGTACCCCAGTGAACGACATTTCCCAATTGCTCCCGGTTGATGCGGCGACGAAGGCCAGTGTCCGCATCCTCGTGATCGACGACGAGCGCACGTTGCGCGAGAGCTGCGCCAGCGCGCTCCAGGTCGAAGGCTACCGCGTGCAGACGTGCGGTCGCGGAGACGAAGCGGTCGAGACGCTCAAGCGGCACACGTTCGACATCGTGCTCGTCGATCTCTACATGGGCCACGTCCCCGGGATGCAGCTGCTCGCGGCCGCACTCGCCGCGAACGCCGAGGCGATCGTCATCGTCATCACGGGGAAGCCGAGTGTCGAGAGCGCGCTCGAAGCGCTGCGCGCCGGAGCTTGGGACTACTTGCCGAAGCCGTTCACGGGGACCCAGCTGCAGGTGCTGATCGGACGGGCGGCGCACACCGTGCAGGTCGCGCGCGAGACGCGCGCGCAGCAGGAGCGCACCGGCGTCGACGCCGGAGGATTGAGCGTCCTCGGCAACGCCCCCGTGTTCCGCGACGCGATCACGCTGGCGCGGCGTGTCGCAACCACCGACGCCTCGGTGTTCATCACCGGCGAGAGCGGCAGCGGCACGAAGCTGCTGCGCGTGATCCAGGACGGTGTCGTGCGGCGCGTGGGCAGTGAGGGGACCGACGCGGTGGTGAACGTCCGCTTCATCGCGGCCACGAATCGCGACCCCGAGGAGGCGCTGCGCTCAGGGATGCTGCGTGAGGATCTGTACTACCGACTGCGCGTCGTGCCGATTCCTGTCCCCGCACTGCGCGAGCGGCCCGACGACGTACCGGTGCTCGCGGCGCATTTCCTCGACCACTACTGGCGCCGCCATCGCGGCGCCGACGAGCCCCTCCCCACGTTGAGCAACGCCGCGATCTGGGCGCTCCGCGCCCACTCCTGGCCCGGCAACGTGCGCGAGCTGCAGAACGTGATGGAGCACGCGGTCGTGCTGCTCGAGCCCGGTGCCGACGTCGGCCCCGAGGACATCCCGTTCGTGAGTGACCAGAAGGTGGACGTCGAGCTTGCGGCCGAAGCCGAAGACGTGAATGCCGACGACGGCTACTACGCCGCGCGGGGCCGGCTGCTCGCCAAGTTCGACCGCCGCTATCTCACACGAGTCGTGCTCCGCGCCGGCGGCAATCTCTCCAAGGCGGCCCGCATGGCGCGCGTGGACCGCACTACTTTCTACCGTCTCATGGAGCGCCACGGTTTGCAACGCAACCTGCTGAACGGCCCGGACGAGTGATGCCCGGACGCGGGATGCCCGGCCGACCGACTCCACCGCGCCTCCGACGCCACGACACCCCGACCGACGCCGGGGACGGCCCCCTCGACGCGGCGGCGCCCCTCGCCGGCGTGTCCTCAACGATCATCACCGCCGCGACTCGCCGCGTGGCCCGGCGCTGGCGCGACGAGGCCACCGCCGCCGGTAAGCCCGCGGCCGAAACCGAAACCATGGCGGGGCTGCTCGCGGCCCTGGCGCTGGCCGTCGATCAAGGGCGCCCCGGCTACGTCACGTCGCTGGTGCCGCGTCCCACGCCGAGCCTCGCACACCGGCTCGTCGAGATGCTGCAGACGGAGCTGCTGCAGGCGTGGTCCGAATCGGCCACCCCCATCGCGCCGTCGGCGATCCTCGGCACCCTCAACGCCCTCGAGCAGGTCCGCCAGGCGATCAGCGACGATCCGGCTCGCCAGCTGAGTCAGCACCTCTCCACCAGCACCTCCGAGGGCCTCGACCTGCTCGTCGAGGTGATTCACGACCTCCGGTCCCCGCTCACCTCCATCCTGTTTCTCGCCGAGACGCTGCAGCGCGGCCAGAGCGGGCCGGTCAACGAGGTGCAGCACCGCCAGGTGGGCCTGATCTACAGCGCCGCCCTCGGTCTCTCCGCCCTCGTCGCCGACGCCATCGAGCTGGCCCGGGGTGGCGACGAGCTCGCCGACGGCGATCCGTCGCCCTTCTCGGTCGCCGAGCTGATGGAGTCCGTGCGCACCATCGTCCGACCGATGGCCGAAGAGAAGGGCCTCGCCGTCCGGCTGCTGCCGCCCAACGTCGACCACCGGCTCGGCTTTCCGGTCGCGCTGAGCCGCGTGCTGCTCAACCTCACCACCAACGCGCTCAAGTTCACCGAGCAGGGCTTCGTCGAGCTGCTGTGCGAGGAAACGAGCGCCACGCGCGTGACTTTCGCCGTCCGCGACACGGGCCCTGGCGTCAACCCCGAAGCGCTGGCTACCCTGTTCCAGCCGTTCCGCCGGGCGCGCGGGCGCCACGGCTATTGTTTCTCCGGCACCGGCCTGGGGCTCGCGATCACGCGCAAGCTGGTCGAAGCGATGCACTCGCGGCTCGCCCTCGAGACCCGTGCCAACTGGGGCACCCGCTTCTCCTTCGAGCTGGACCTCCCACCGCACGCCAGCGCCGCCGACTGAACGGCGGCTCCCCGTGGTTTGTCGCACCGCGCCATCGCATGTGTAGCGAGTGCGTGGCACCGCGCGCCGCGCCCGGCGCAGGGCCGGCGCGCAAGTCGTTGCGTCACATCCGCCTCCAGCGTCGGCCGACGGCGCATGACTCGTGCTTCTCGGGCGCGCGCGGGCGCTCGGGACGCGCACGTCCCGCTCGCCCCGGTTCAGGTCCCCCTCGATCGAGGACCGGTCATGTTACTGCAGTTACCACCGCGACGCTTGCTGCGCCGTCGGGCGCTGCTTTTCGCCGTACACGTAGGCCTCATTCCCCTGGCCTATCTCGCGGCGTTCGGCCTCCGCTTCGACTTTCGCATTCCCGCCGTCGAGTGGCCACACTTCACCCGCACCCTGCCCTACCTGATCGCCATCCGGGCGCTCGTCTTCTGGGGCTTCGGCCTGTACCGCGGCTACTGGCGTCACGTCGGCTTGCGCGACCTGCGCGATCTCGCGGTCGCGGTGTCGGTCAGCGCGGCGCTGTTCGTCGTCACGCTGTACGCCGTGGGCGGGCTGCGCGGCATGCCGCGCTCCGTGTTCGCGCTCGACTGGGTCCTGATGATCTTCCTCTCGGGCGGCGTCCGCTTCGCCGCGCGCTCGCTGCGCGAGGGGTTCGGGGTGAGCCGCCCGGCCGGGGCGCGGACGTTCATCATCGGCGCCGGCGAGGCTGCCGAGCAGCTGCTGCGCCAGGCGCTGCACGACTCGCGCACCACGATGACCGTGGTGGGCCTGATCGACGACAACCCCGACACCCACGGCCGCACTCTGCACGGCGTGCCGGTCCTGGGCGGGACCGACCGCCTCGCGCCGCTGGTCCAGCGGTACGACGTCCGGCTGCTGGTGATCGCGATCCGCACCGCGACGGCCGAGCAGACGCGGCGCATCGTGGAGCGCTGCCGCGAAACGGGCGTCGAGTTCAAAATCATCCCCTCGCTCGACGACCTGCTCGCCCGCCGAGCCACGATCGCCGAGGTGCGCGACGTTCAAATCGAGGACCTGCTGGGGCGCGACCCGGTCGAGCTCGACCTGGCGCAGGTGAAGCGCGACCTCGCGGGCAAGTCCATCCTCGTCACCGGCGGGGCGGGGTCCATCGGCTCGGAGCTGGCGCGCCAGATCGCCTCCTACGAGCCGAAGCGCCTGGTGCTGCTCGAGCGGGCGGAAAGCCCGCTGTACTTCACGCACCTCGAGGTCGCCGGGCGCTACCCCGGCGTCGAAGTGGTGCCGTTCATCGGCAGCATCACGAACCCGGAGCGGCTCGCGCAAGTGTTCGAGCTGTACCGCCCGGACTATGTGTTTCACACCGCCGCGTACAAGCACGTGCCCATGCTCGAGGCTAATGCCGTCGAGGCGGTGTGGAACAACGTGTTCGGGACGCTGCGCGTCGCCGAGTGCGCGGCGCTGCACGGCGTGGAGAAGTTCGTGCTGATCTCGACCGACAAAGCCGTCAGCCCGTCGAGCATGCTCGGCGCCACCAAGCGGATCGGCGAGCGGATCGTGCTGGAGCTGCCGTCCCTCATCGAGTCGCAGACCGACTTCCGAGCCGTGCGCTTCGGCAACGTGCTCGGCTCCGACGGCAGTGTGGTGCCGGTGTTCAAGCGCCAGATCAGCGTGGGCGGCCCCGTCCGGGTCACGCATCCCGACGTGCGGCGTTACTTCATGACGATCCCCGAGGCGGTACAGCTCGTCCTCAAGGCCGCCGCCCTGCCCGAGGCGGCCCGCCGCATCGCCATTTTGGAGATGGGCCGGCCGGTGCGCATCGTGGATCTGGCCGAGCAGCTCATCCGGCTCTCCGGGCTCGTGCCCTACCGCGACATCCAGATCGTATTCACCGGGCTGCGGCCGGGCGAGAAGCTCGACGAGCAGCTCGTCGGCAACGACGAAGGCTCCGTGCCCACCTCCGTGGACAAGATCCGCGTCATCGAGCGCGCCGAGGTGGACCCGGTGGGCCTGGAGCGCGGGCTCGAGCACCTGCTGCAGGTGCTGGCCGATGGCGCGCCGCGCGACCTCATCGGAGCGGTCTCGCTCCTCGTGCCCGAGTACGCACCCTGGGAAGGCCACGGCGTGCAGCCACTCGCCTCCGTGCCGTCCGAGCCGGCGCAGCACGCGGCAGCTTCCCGGGCCACCCCGCCCCCCCCGCCCCCCGCGCTGCTCCGCGGCCCGGGTCGCGCGGATCCGATCGCGAAGCCCGCCCCCGCGTAAGGCCCGCCGCGATGCCTGCCATGCCGGCACCTGCCCGCCGCAACCAGTTTCTGCCCTTCTCCCCGCCGCTCTTGGGCGAGGAGGAGATCCGCGAAGTCGTGGACACGCTGCGCTCGGACTGGATCACCACCGGCCCCAAGACGAAGCGCTTCGAGGCCGACTTTGCGGAACACCTCGGCGCCCCGAGCGCGCTGGCGCTCAGCTCCTGCACGGCGGGCCTGCACACCGCGCTCGCCACGCTGGGCGTCGGTCCCGGCGACGAGGTGATCACGACGCCGCTCACGTTTACCGCCTCGGTCAATGTGATCGAGCACGTCGGCGCCCGCCCGGTGCTCGTGGACGTCGAGCCGGACACGCTCAACCTCTCGCCCGCCGCCGTCGAGGCAGCGGTGTCGTGGAACACCAGCGCCATCCTGCCGGTCCACTACGCCGGCCACCCCGTGGACCTGGATCCGATCGCCGACATCGCACGCCGCTTCGACCTCGCGCTCGTCGAGGACGCGGCGCACGCGCTCCCCGCCCGCTACAAAGGGCGGCTGATCGGCTCGGGCGACAACCCGGTGAGCTTCAGCTTCTACGCCACCAAGAACCTCACGACGGCCGAGGGAGGGATGCTCACGGGCGGCGCCGCCTTCCTCGAGCGGGCGCGGGTGCTCTCCCTCCATGGCATGAGCCGGGACGCGTGGAAGCGCTACGACAAGGGCGGCAGCTGGCGCTACGAGGTGCTCGCGCCCGGCTTCAAGTACAACATGACCGACATTCAGGCCTCGCTCGGCCTGTGCCAGCTACGCAAGCTGCCGGCGTTCCAGGCGCGCCGGCGTGAGGTCGTGCGCCTGTACGAGGCGGGCTTCGGGCACGAACCGGCGCTCGAGCTTCCGGTCGAGCGGCCCGACGTGGAGCACGCCTGGCACCTGTATGTGCTGCGCTTGCGCCCGGAAGCCTTGCGCATCGGGCGCGACCAGTTTATCGACGAGCTGACCGCCCGCAATATCGGGACGTCGGTGCACTTCATCCCCATCCACCTGCATCCCTATTATCGGGACAAGTATCGCTACGTGCCGGAGCGGTTCCCCGTCGCCCTGCGTAATTACGAGCGCATGGTCAGCCTGCCGCTCCATCCGCGGCTCTCCGACCAGGATGTGGCGGACGTAATCGAGGCGGTGCTTGACGTCGTGCACGCGTACCGGCGATGAGATTCGGCTGGGTCGGGTTCCACCTGGAGGGCATTCCGGCGCTGCAGGGGGTGATCGAGGCCGGCGTCCCGATCCAGGCCGTCTTCACGCTGCGGCCCGATGTGGCCGCCACCCGCAGCGGCGCCGCCGATTACCGGTCGCTGTGCCAGCGCTTCGGCGTGCCGCTGCACGAAATCGTGCACATCAACGACGCGGCGTCGCGCGAGCTGCTCAAGAACCTCGCGCTCGACGTCGTGTTCGTCATCGGCTGGAGCCAGATCCTGGCGCCGGAGACCCTCCGCACCGCGCGGGTCGGCATGATCGGCGCGCACGCCTCGCTCCTGCCCCGTAACCGCGGCAGCGCGCCCATCAACTGGGCCTTGATCCGGGGCGAGCACACCAGCGGCAACTCGCTCATCTGGCTCGCCGAGTCCGTGGACGGGGGCGACTTGATCGACCAGACCGAGTTCCCGATCACTCCCTACGACACCTGCGCCTCACTGTACGACCGGGTCGCGGCGTCGAACCGCGACATGATCCTGCGCGTCCTGCCGCGGCTGCTCGCCGGCGAGCGGCCGGGGAGGCCCCAGCCGCGCCACCGCGGCCCCATCCTGGCACGGCGCCGACCGGCCGACGGCCTGATCGTGTGGGATCAGCCCGCCTGCGCGGTCTACAACTTTGTGCGCGCCCTGACGAAGCCGTACCCCGGCGCGTTCAGCTGGCTCGACGGCCGGCGCTGGATCGTGTGGCAGGCGGCCCTGCTTCCGGGCGACGGGCCCCCCCCTCCTGCTCCCGGCGCCGCCCCGGGCACCGTGCTCGGCCCGCTGCAGAGTCCCCTGCGGGACGCGTGCGGCCAGGTCGTCGCGTGCGCGCACGGCGCCGTGGCACTGCTCGAAATCGCGGCGGATGACGGCGAGGTACTCCGCGGGCCCCGCCTGAGCGAGCAGCCGTGGACCGGCAGACAGTGGACCAATGGCTGAGCCCGATGTCGCCAGGAGCGCCGCGCCGGCCGTCCCGCTGACCCGTCGCGCCTCGCTCAACGTCGCCGCCTTCGGCCTCGATTTCGGCGTCAAAACCGCCGTCGGCCTCGTCATTACGCCGCTCTTAGTCGGGCGGCTGGGGACGGCGCTGTTCGGCACCTGGGAGATGCTCGACCGGCTCGCCGGCTACGTCGCCACCGTCGGGGGCCGCCCGTCCGAGGCGCTTCGGCTGCTCGTGGCCAACCGGCAGTCCGTCGCCGGCTCGGCCGCCCAGCGGCGCGCGCTGGGCGGCGCGCTCGTCGTCTGGTTGATTTGCCTGCCGCTTGCGGTGGCCGCGGCGGCTGTCGTAGCGTGGTACGCGCCCGCAATCACGGGCGCCAGCCCCGGACTGCGCACCACGATCCGTATCGCTGCGGCGCTGGTGCTGGCTGGCGGTGTGCTCGGCGGTCTGCTCTCCATACCGGACGCGGCCCTGCACGGCATGAATCTCGGCTACAAGCGCATGGAGCTGCAGGCGGGGCTGAATCTCGTGGGCGGCGCGCTCACCGCCGCAGCGGTGTACGGCGGGCTCGGCCTCGCCGGCGTCGCCGGCGCCCAGGTCGCGCTCGCGGCGGTGAGCGCGCTGTGTTTCTGGTGGCTCGCCCGGACGTACGTGGCCTGGTTCGGGGTAAGCCGCCCGGCCCGCGCCGAGACGCGGTCGCTGGCGAGGCTCGCCGCCTGGCTCGCGGGTGGCGACTTGATCGCGAAGCTGCTGCTCGGAAGCGACGTGCTCATCCTCGGCACCCTCTTGTCCCCGGCCGCGGTGACCACCTATGTCCTGACCGCGTACGCGCCGCGCGCGGCGGTGGCCGTCCACGGGTCCGCCGTGGGCGCTGCGATGCCCGGGCTGGCGGGCCTGATCGGCGCAGGCCAGTATGGGCGCGCCGCGCTCGCCCGCGGTGATCTCATGGTCTTGACGTGGCTCTTCGCTACCGCGGTTGGGACGACGATTCTCTTGTGGAACCGCTCCTTCGTCGCGCTGTGGGTCGGCAGGGAGCACTACGGCGGTGCCGTCGTCGATCTGCTGATCGTCTGCATCGCGTTCCAGACGGCCTTCATCCGCGCGGACGCGTTCATCATCGACGCCGCCTTGCGGTCGTGGCTCCGGGTCCTCATCGCCGCGGTGGCGGCTGTGGTGACGATCACCCTGGCCGTGGCGCTGACCCGGGCACTCGGCATCGCCGGCCTCTGTCTCGGAGTGCTCGCCGGCCGCCTGATTCAAACGGTCGCCTACCCCGTGCTGGCGGGACGCTGCGTCGGTGGCTCGAGTGGCGTGGCGCCCGCCACGCTCGGGCGCGCGGTCTGCGTGGCGGGCGTGCTGTTCGCCGTCGGGCTCGCGCTCGGCGAGCGGATGCTCGCGCCCAACTGGCTCGTGTGGGCCGCCGCCGTCCCGGCGAGTCTCGCCCTGGCGCTCGGAATCGCGTTCAGCGCCGGCCTCTCACGCCAGGCCCGGCAGGCGGTGGTGCTCCGGGCGGCTGAGCTGCTGCCCCGCCGTCGGCAGACCCGATGACGACGCGCGCCGTGCCGCTGCGCCTGCGCTACCGCGAAGTCCCGCGGCTGCCACGCCTCGCCTGGGTCGCTACGATCGATCGCGCGGCGGGTGACGTGCTCGTCTTCCACGGCTCGGCGGTGGAATGCCGCGAGGAGTGGATGGTGGAGGGCGTGTGGGACGCGGAGTTCCGCTCGGGCGGGTTCCACGAGAGCCCGCACTTCTTCGGCAGCGGCCTCCGCCTCGCCGACGGCTGCCTGTACTGCGTGCCGTCGAGCGCGCTCGTGAACCGGTTGATGTACTGCGTGCACCGTGATCGCGTCCTCGTGGCCAACAGCCTCGCGCTACTGCTCGCGTTCACCGGGGCGACCCTCGCGCCCGGACACGACTACCGCGCCGAGACGTACGCCATCCGCCGGGGCGTGCGGGGCTACCCCAAAGCGTTCGTCGTGCGCCACCCGGAGATCGCCTCGTTCTTCCAGGTCTATGATGAGTGCCTGGTGATCGGATCGGGTGAACCCACTTTCGAGTCCGGGCGACCCGTTCGCACCATCGCCTCGTTCGCAGCTTACCGGGCGCTGGTCGCGGAGGCCCTGGGGCGCCTCCAGGACAATTTCCTCAGCCGGTACCGCGATACGCCGATGCAGGCGTTCAGCACAGTCTCGACGGGGTACGACTCGGCCGCGAGCACGGTCCTCGTGAAAGACCTCGACCTCGAGACCTGCTTCACCAGCCGGCGCTCCAACTCCCACATCCCGTGGTGGCTCAATCGCGAGGCCGGCAGCGACGACGGCAGGCCCATCGCCGACCGGCTGGGGCTCCGCACCGAATACTTGGATGGGCGCGCCTCGCGCATGACCGAGGACGAGTTGTATTTCCTCGCCCCGGGGTGCGCGCCTCCCCTGCCGGTCCTCCACTCCATGGCCCGCCACATCGAGCGCAGCGGCGCCGTCGGCGTGGTGTTCACCGGCTTCCAGGGTGACGAGGTATGGGACATCAACCGCTGGGAGCGGGAGTATCAGGACGCAGGCGTCTTGCGTGGCGACACCACGGCCATCATGCTGTCCGAGATCCGCTTGAAGAGCGGCTTCATCAACGTCCCCGTCCCGTCGCTGTTCGCGCGCAGCCTGCGTTACCTCGTTGCGATCGCGCTGTCGGTCGAGATGGCGCCGTGGCGGCTGGGTAGCGACTACGATCGCCCGATCCCGCGGCGCATCCTCGAGGAGGCCGGCATCCCGCGCCAGCTGTTCGGGACCCGCAAGAAGGCGGTCGTGGAAACGTACAACTTCCCCAAGAACCGCGCCTTGCGCCGCCAGTTCTTCGCCTACGCGCGACGGCAGCTCGGTGTGTTCGGAGGAGGAGGGTTCATCCGCCTGTACCAGGCCGTGAACGGGCTGGTCTTCCCGTCGTTCCGCGCGTACCACCTGGTGCGTCAGCGGCTCACGGGGGTGGAGCCGCCCGATACGCCGGCCGCCCTGATCTGGACACGGTTCAACTTCCCCCACCTCCTGTTCACGTGGGCGGCGGGCGCGCTCAGCGAGCGGCTGGCGTCGGTGCTGCGCGACAGCGGCGCGCTCGAGCAGCAGCCGCTCGCAGCGTGGAAGCCCGCGCTTCGCGACACGCGGTGGGATCTCGTGGCTCCGGTCTCCCCTCCCCCAACGCCACTCCCGGCCCGATCGACACCGGCACCCCCGCTGCCATGAAGCTCCAGTACGTCCCGATGGCACACTGGCCGCCGCTCGCCTGGCTCGCCCGCTGTCCCCACGGCGGAGACTCAGTCGCCGTCTATCACGGTCCCGGCGTCGAGACGACCGACGACTGGTTTTGCGAGGCCGTCTGGGACGGCGCCTTTGCGGACGGGGACTTCGATCGCACCGACTTAGTGTTCGGCTCGGGCGCCCGGCTGCGCAGCGGCGTCGTGACCTTCGTCTCCGCGGGATCGACGGTGGACCGGTTGCAGTCGCTCGCCGCGGACGACTCGCTCTGGGTCTCGAATTCGCTGCCTTGCCTGCTCGCCGCAGTCGACGGCGCGGTCGACCCGGCGTACCCGCGCTACTTCGCCGACTTCGCGTCGATCCGGCTGGGACTGGCGCGCTACCGGCGCGCGCTGGCGACATCGGCCGGCTCGGTACGGCTCACCTACTTCGGCAATCTGGTCTGGGATGGGACGCGGCTGCGCGACCAGCCCAAGCCCTCACCGGCCCGCGACCTTTCGTCCTTCGCCCGCTATCGTGGGTTCCTCGAGTCGTCACTGCAACGGCTGGCCACGAACCTGGCGGCCACGGATCGGCGCCGTCCCTACGCGTTGTTGGGAACGATATCCTCGGGGTACGACTCCCCCACGGTCGCCGCGCTGGCGCGGGACGCGGGTCTCGAGGATGCCATCACGTTTGACCGCTCTACCAGGGGTGAGCCCGACAGCGGTGCCGCGATCGCCGCGGCCCTGGGCATTCGCCTCTCGGTGGTGCCGCACGACGCGTGGCGCGTGACGGCGCTGCCCGAGATTCCCTTCGTCGCCTCGGACGCCAAAGGCGAGGATGTGTATTTCAAGGGTGCCGAGGCGGCGCTGGCAGGGCGCGTGCTCCTCACCGGGTTCCATGGCGACCTCGTCTGGGGCAGGGGGTTCACACCCCGCGGCTTCGACATCGTGCGTGGGGATCAGTCCGGCTTGTCGCTGAGCGAATACCGCTTGGGCGTCGGGTTCCTGCACTGTCCCGTGCCCTTCCTGGGGGTCCGCCAGATCGCCGAGACTCAGCGGATCAGCCGATCGCGCGAGATGACGCCGTGGGACGTCGACGCCGGCTACAGCCGGCCGATCTGCCGCCGCATCCTCGAGACGGCAGGCGTCCCGCGCGAGGCGTTTGGCATGCGCAAGCAGACGGCGTCCGTCCTGTTCTTCGAGCGAGGCGACTTTCTGTCGCCTCCATCCCTCGCCGACTTCCACTCGTGGCTCGAGCGGCACATGCCCGGCGCGGGTGAGGCCGCGCCCGGCCTGTGGCAGGCTCCCGCGCGCGCGGCTGGGCGGCTGCTGGACGAGGCGGCCCGCTTGAGCCCCCACCGGCTGCGGCTGCTGCAGTCGCTGGGCACGCGCATCGGCGCACGCGGTCGGCGCGAGCCGCTGTTTCGCTATCTTTTCCCATGGGCGCTGGAGCGGGCGCGCCAGCGCTACGGTTCGCTTCCGGAGCCGCGGGCCCGACCCGAGCCGCGCCCACCCGTGGGGATCGTCGATGGCTAAGGGCATCCTCGTCATCGCCGCCCACCCCGACGACGAGATCCTTGGCTGCGGCGGCACGGTGGCCCTGCACGCGAAGGCCGGGGATCGGGTTACCGCGGTCATCGCCTGTGAAGGCGAGTCGCTCCGCTACGGGCCGGGGGGCGTGGGCCAGAGCGAGCACACGCGCCGGGCAGCGGCGGCGCTCGGCGTCAGCGACGTCCGTCCGCTGGGGTTTCGCGACCAGCGCCTCG
This sequence comes from Gemmatimonadota bacterium, assembly GCA_003220935.1. Taxonomy (GTDB): domain Bacteria; phylum Gemmatimonadota; class Gemmatimonadetes; order Gemmatimonadales; family GWC2-71-9; genus 20CM-4-69-16. Next base: position 18,640 of record QHTT01000098.1, on the reverse strand, counting down.
ACACCATTACGCTCACCGAGCTCATCGCGCCGCTCGAACGCATCGTCCGGGAGGTTGAGCCGCGCGTGGTGTACTGCCAGTACGGCGGCGACATCAACCGCGACCATGAGATCCTGTTCAAGGCGACTCTAGTGGCGACCCGTCCCACCGAGCAATGCATTGAAGCAGTCTACGCGTTCGATACAGCCAGCAGCACGGAGTGGGCGTTTCCGCGCACCTTCACCCCGGACACCTGGGTGGACATCTCCGCGACGCTCGACCAGAAGCTCGCCGCGATGGCGTGCTACGAGAGTGAGCTGCGTCCCTATCCCCACCCCCGCTCGCTCGAGGCGCTGCGCCACCGCGCGCGGGCCTGGGGAAACCAGCAGTGTCTCGATGCGGCGGAGGTGTTCATGACTGTCCGCCGCGCGGTTCGCAATGGTCAGACGCCTCGTTGACGTCGTGTGCGCCGCAATCGCGTTGGTCGCGACCGCTCCCCTGCTCGCGCTTGCTGCCGTGGGAATCCGCCGCGCCAGCCCGGGAGGGGTGCTGTACCGCGCGGAGCGCGTGGGACGCGGTGGGCGGCCGTTCATCATGTACAAGCTGCGCACGATGCACGCCCGGCGCCGCTCGGACGCGAGTGTTATCACCGGCGCCGAGGACCCGCGGGTGTTTCCGCTCGGCGTGTGGCTGCGCCGCCTGAAGATCGACGAGCTACCGCAGCTCGTCAACGTGCTGCGTGGTGAGATGGCCATCGTTGGCCCCCGGCCTGAGGATCCGGCCATCGTGAGCCGCTATTACACGGCCCTCGGGATGCAAACGCTGGCCGTGCCCCCCGGCCTCGCCAGTCCGGGAAGCATTTACAGCTCGACGCACGGGGCGGCGCTGCTGCAGGGCAGCGACCCCGAAGCGGCGTACGTCGCGCGGCTGCTGCCCCTGAAGCTCGCCCTCGACGCGGTGTACGTGCGCCGGGCGTCGCTCGCCTATGATGCCCGCATCGCGGGGCGGACGCTGTGGGTCATCGTGACGACGCTGCTCGGCCGACGCCGCTTCCCCGACCCCCCGGAGCTCCCTGAAGCGCGGCGCCTGCTCGCCGACGCCGATCCCACCACATTCCTCCCCCCGGGTCGTAACATCGCCACCGCGTAGCTGTAAGCGAGGTGCCACAACCACCCCGCTGTTCCCGCCGCGACACTCCATAACAGACTGGCCACAAACGCGTTTCTCGTCGCCGTTGCGCGCACGCAACGTGCCCCTGCATCAACGAACCATCAGCCTAGAGGCACCGCTGCACCCAGGCGCTCGTCCATCGACCCGCACCCACCTCGCTGCGCGCGCCGTCCTGGCCGTTTTGGCGGTGGGCGCCTTGTTCGCGACCTGCCGCGAGGCGACCGAGCCCCAAAACGCCGAACAGGCGTCTCCGCCACGGACCATCCAGGCGGACGTCGCGCCGCTGCCCACTATGACGCTGGTCGGGGCCGGCAACGTGGCGCGCTGCGACCGCAGCAACGACGAGGCCACCGCCTCGATCCTCGACACCATCCCGGGCAGCGTGTTCGTGGTCGGCGACGGCGCCTACCCCGGCGGCACCCCCACCGTCTACCAGAACTGCTTCGCGCCGAGCTGGGGGCGGCACAAGGCCCGCACCTACCCCGTGCCCGGCCACCGCGACTACGACTCGAGCGCCACCGCCGTCGGGTACTTCGGGTACTGGGGAGCGCAGGCGGGCGATCCCACCAAAGGCTACTACAGCTACGACCTGGGCGCCTGGCACGTCGTCGTGCTGAACAGCAACAATACCTACGTCCCGACCGGCGTCGGCTCGGCCCAGGAGACGTGGCTCAAGGCTGATCTGGCGGCGACCGCCCAGAAGTGCGTGCTGGCGCTGTTCCACGCTCCCCGATTCTACTCGACCACGACGAGCACGTTCTCCCCGACCAGCACGGTGAAAGCCTTCTGGGACGACTTGTATGCGGCCAAAGCAGACCTGATCGTCAACGCGCACATGCGCGACTACGAGCGGTTCGCTCCGCAGACGTCAGCCGGCGTGGCGGACCCCGTGAACGGGATCCGCGAGATCATCGTGGGCACGGGTGGCGACGGCCTCGACGGCACCAACACGCTCATCATCCCGAACAGCGAAGTGAACCTCACCGGGGTGTACGGCGTGCTCAAGCTCACGCTGGCGGACGGCTCGTACGCGTGGCAGTTCATCGCGGCCTCAGGGACCAGCCGCGACACCGGGAATGGCACCTGTCACCGGAGCCCGGCAACCGGGCCGGTGATGCCGCTGGTCAACGCCGGCCAGGACCTCTCGGCTCATCCGGGGGACTCCGTCAGGCTTTCGGTCACGTTCACCGATCCCGGCCCGAATGACGCCCCGTGGTCGTACTCGATCACCTGGGGCGATGGCTCGCCGGCCACCACCGGCAACGCGGCGAGCCAGTCCACGCCGATCACCGCGAGTCACGTGTATTCTGCGCTTGGCCTGGACAGCGTACGCGTCGGCGTGACCAATGCGCCGGGAATCACCGGCTGGGACACCGTGGCGGTCCAACTCGTCGCCACCAATCCGCCAGTAGTCTTCGCGGGCGCGGGCGACATCGCGGACTGCAGCAAGACCGGGGACTCGCTCACGGCAAACCTGCTCGACACCATACCAGGCACCGTGTTCACGGTGGGTGACAACGCCTACCCCAGCGGCTCGACGGCCGACTACACGAACTGCTACAACCCGACCTGGGGCCGCCAGAAAGCCCGCACCCGGCCGGTGCCCGGCAACCACGAGTACAGCACCAAGGGGGCCACGCCCTATTTCAGCTACTTCGGCGCGGCGGCCGGCGATCCGACCAAGGGTTACTACAGCTACGACCTCGGCGACTGGCACATCATCGCTTTGAACAGCAACATCGCCGAGTCCGCCGGCTCACCCCAGGAACAATGGCTGCGCGCCGACCTCGCAACGCACCCGGTGCGCTGCACGCTCGCCTACTTCCATCATCCGCTCTTCAGCTCCGGGACCCTGGAGGACACTACGGTGCGGGCCCTGTGGCAGGCCCTGTACGACGGGGGAGCGGACCTCGTGCTCAACGGCCATGATCATGACTACGAGCGGTTCGCGCCGCAGACCCCGGCGGGCCTGGCCGACTCGGTCTACGGGATCCGCGAGTTCGTCGTGGGCATGGGCGGCGCTGGCCTGTTCACGTTCGGGACGCCCGCGCCGAACTCACAGGTGCGGAACGACGTGACCTTCGGCGTCCTGAAGCTGACCCTGAACTCCACCGGCTACGACTGGAAGTTCCTCCCCATCGCCGGCAAGACGTTCACCGACGTGGGAAGCGCTACCTGTCACGATTCCCCCTCCGCCGCGAATCATCCACCGACGGCGTCGGCGGGAGGACCCTACTCCGGCAGCGAAGCGGCCGCCGTGACCTTCGACGGCCGCGGCTCGTCCGACCCGGACGGGGACGCTCTCACCTATGCGTGGAGTTTTGGTGACGGGAGCACCGGGACCGGCGTGCAGCCGAGCCACGCCTACGCGGACAACGGCACCTACACCGTGACGCTCACCGTCACCGACGCGCGCGGGGCGGCCAGCGCGGCGGTCACGACGACGGCGACCATCGCCAATGCGGCCCCGACTGTGAATGCAGGGAGCAGCCAGACTGCTACCGCAGGCGCGCCCCTCTCCCTCAGCCCACCACGACCGGCTGCGCGACGAGCCAGACGACGCCGATCACTGCGACGCACACGTGCAGCGCGCCCCGCACCGATACCGTGCGCGTAACGGTGACCGACAAGGACGGCACCTCGGGCGCCGGACAGCTCGTCATCACCGTTGCGCCGCCGAACCATGCACCTACCGCCGTGGCGGGCGGACCGTACTCCGGCACCGAAGCAGCCGCCGTGAGCTTCGACGGCGCCGGCTCATCGGACCCGGATGGTGACGCACTCACCTACGCCTGGAGCTTCGGCGATGGGAGCAGTGCGACCGGCGCCACGCCAAGCCACGCCTACGCCGACAACGGCACGTACACGGTGACCCTGACCGTCACCGACGCGCGCGGCGCGGCGAGCGCGCCCGCCACGGCCACCGTGACCATCGCCAATGCCGCGCCCGTGGTGAACGCCGGACCCGATCAGGCCGTTAACGTGAACGCCGCCTATACGCTGAACGCCACGTTCAGCGACCCGGGCGTGAACGACGGGCCCTGGGCGTACACGATCGACTGGGGCGACGCCTCGCCGGTCACGACCGGCAGCGCGACCAGCCAGACCAATCCGATCGCCGCGACGCACACCTACGCCGCGCCCGGCACGGATGTGGTGCGTGTCACCGTCACCGACAAGGACGGGGGCGCGGGCTCTGGACAGCTCACCGTCACGGTCACGGCGGTCGTGAATCATCCACCGACGGCAGCAGCGGGGGGACCGTATACGGGGACGGAGGGCGCGCTCGTCAGCTTCGACGGCAGCGGCTCGGCGGATCCTGATGGTGACGCCTTGACCTACGCCTGGAATTTCGGCGACGGCAGCACCGGCACCGGCGTGCGGCCGAGCCACGCGTACGTCGACAACGGCGCGTATACCGTCACCCTCACAGTCACCGACGCGCACGGGGCGGCGAGCCCACCGGTCACGGCCGCCGCAACCATCGCCAACACGGCGCCGTCGGTGAACGCGGGCGCCAATCAAACCGCCACGGTTGGCACTCCCGTCACGCTCGCCGCCACTTTCAGCGACCCGGGCGTGAACGACGCTGCTTGGTCCTACGCAATCGATTGGGGGGACGGCTCGCTCCAGACCACCGGCAGCACAACGAGCCAAGCGAGCCCCATCACCGCGACGCACACCTACACCGCGGCCGGCACGAGCACGGTGCGCGTGACGGTAACCGACAAGGACGGCGCAACGGGTGTGGGCATCACAGCGGTCACCGTCTCCGCGCCCCCTGCCGTCGTCACCCTCGCCGGGGCCGGCAACATCGCGCGCTGCGACCGCACCAACGACGAAGCTACCGCGGCGCTGCTGGACGCGATCCCGGGCAGCGTGTTCGCCGTGGGCGACGGGGCCTACAATGGCGGCACGCTCGCCAGCTACCAGAACTGCTACGGGCCGAGTTGGGGCCGGCACAAAGCCCGCACCTACCCCGTCCCCGGCCACCGCGACTACGACTCGAGCGCTACCGCGACGGGGTACTTCGGGTACTGGGGCGCGCAGGCCGGCGATCCCGCCAAAGGCTACTACAGCTACGACCTGGGCGCCTGGCACGTGGTTGCGCTGAACAGCAACAATACCTCCGTCCCGACCGGCGTCGGCTCGGCTCAGGAAACGTGGCTCAAAGCTGATCTCGCAGCGACCACGAAGCAGTGCGTGTTGGCGTTGTTCCACAACCCGCGCTTCTACTCCACTACGTCCAGCACGTTCTCGCCCACCAGCACGGTGCAAGCGTTCTGGAACGACTTGTACGCCGCCAAAGCGGACTTGATCGTCAACGCGCACATGCGTGACTACGAGCGGTTCGCCCCCCAGACGCCTGCCGGCGTGGCGGATCCGGTGAACGGCATCCGCGAGATCATAGTGGGCACGGGCGGGGACGGCCTCGACGGCACCAACACGCTCATCATCCCGAACAGCGAGGCGCGGATCAGCAACGTGTACGGCGTGCTCAAGCTCACCCTGGGCGACGGCACGTACACGTGGCAGTTCATCCCGGTCGCGGGCCAGACGGCGACGGATTCGGGCAGCGGCGCCTGCCACTGACGGCCGCCCTGCGGGCTGTGCTGAAGCACGCCACGCTTTAGCGGTGGGCTGTGCCGAGCCCATCTTTAGGATGGGGACCCCTCCGGACACGGACCCCTTTTCTCAAGCTTTAGGGCCGCCCGTTGCGTGCACTCGACAGCACCTGTAGACGAGGTGTGGCAACCGCGCACTCATGGCCCGGGGCCATTGTCGTAATCGGCGGCTGCGCGGGGACTTAGCTTCTCGCTGCGCGCGCACGTCTCGTGCGAGAACACGGCGCGACAGATCCCGGTCCCCCGTGCACCCGAGGCCGCACTCGTGACGAAACTCAGCACCCGAGCCGCCGCCGTCGTCGCGATTCTCAGCACGGGCGCTGTATTCACGACCTGCCGTGAGAGCGAAGCGCCGCCAGCTGTTCAACCGTCAGCTCCCGAGTTTTCCATCGGCTCGGGCATCCTGTTTCAGGACAACTTCGAAACGGGGACCGCGGCTGGTTGGAACGCCACGGCGGGTACCTGGTCGGTCGTACTGGACGGCAGCAACCACGTATACCGGAATTCCAACACATCCGGAGACAACTGGTCATACAACGGCAGCGCGGCGTGGACTGACTATGCGATCGAAGCACTGATCAAGCCACTGACGTGGAATAGCGGTGGCATCGCCCGAATCTTTGGTCGCTGGCAGGACGCGAATGACTGGTACTATGTCAACCTCACCTCTGACAATCACATCCAGCTCCGCAAGAACGTCAACGGCACGTTCACCGACCTGGCACCGCAGAAGTCGTTCACGGTCAGCAAAGGAACATGGTACAAAGTTCGGCTGGAGATGGTTGGGACGACGCTCAAGGCGTACGTCAATGATGTGCTCCAGCTGACGGCGACCGATGCCACCTTTAGCTCCGGCCTCATCGCCGTTGGCGGCTTCAATAACACTGCCGAATTCGACAACGTGGTCGTCTATGACCTGACGGGACCGGCTCCCGTCACCCTCGTCGGCGCGGGGAACATCGGCCGCTGCGACCGGACGGCAGACGAGGCGACGGCCACGCTGCTCGACAACATCCCGGGCACCGTGTTCGCGGACGGCGACAACGCCTTCGACAAGGGCACGCTCACCCAGTACCAGCAGTGTTACAACCCCAACTGGGGGCGGCAGCAAACGCGCACGCGCCCGGCGCCCGGCGACTGGGACTACAAGACGGCCAATGCCTCGGGCTATTTCGGCTACTTCGGCGCCGCCGCGGGCGATCCCGCGAAGGGTTACTACAGCTACGACCTCGGCACTTGGCACGTCATCGTGCTCAACAGCGGCAGCACGAGCATCTCCACGGCCGCGGGCTCGCCCCAGGAGCAGTGGCTGCGCGCCGACCTCGCCGCCCATCCGGCACGCTGTACTGTCGCCTACTGGCACCACCCGCTGTTCGATTCCAAGGATCCGCCCAACGCCAACATCCGCCCGCTGTGGAACGCGCTGTACGCCGCTGGTGTCGACGTCGTCGTCAACGCGCACTACGCGTTCTATGAACGGTTCGCGCCCCAGACCTCCGCCGAGGTCAAGGACGCCGCGTTCGGGATTCGCGAGTTCGTCGTCGGCACGGGGGGCGCCACTGATCCCCAGAACCCGGATCATGTCCGCCTCAACAGCGAGGTCCGCAACAGCGGGACGTTCGGTGTGTTGAAGCTCACGCTCAACGACGGTGGCTACGCGTGGGAGTTCGTGCCCATCGCCGGTCAGACTTTCCGCGACTCGGGCACAGACAGCTGCCACGGTGCGCCGCCGCTGTCCGTGAACGCCGGCCCCGATCTCACCGCCAGCCCCGGCACGCCGGTCAGCCTCTCGGTCAGCTTCACCGATCCGGGGGGCAGCGGCAACGCACCCTGGTCGTACGCGATCGCGTGGGGTGACGGCGCCACGAGCACGGGCACGACACCCTCCTCGCC
>QHTT01000098.1:0-10968 GCA_003220935.1 Gemmatimonadota bacterium | reverse complement strand
CGTGGTCATGGTGGGCGCCGGAGATATCGCCGACTGCACCAGGAGCGGGGATTCGCTCACCGCGAATCTGATGGACACGATCCCGGGCACCGTGTTCGCGCTGGGCGACAACGCCTATCCCAACGGGTCGAGTAGCGACTACGCCAACTGCTACGCGCCCACCTGGGGCCGCCACAAGGCGCGCACCCGCCCGATCCCCGGGAATCACGACTATGTGAGTCACGACTCGTCCGGCTACTTCGGCTACTTCGGGGCCGCGGCGGGTGATCCCGCCAAGGGCTACTACAGTTACGACCTGGGCGCGTGGCATATCATCGCGCTGAACAGCCAGATCGCCCATTGGACGGGCTCGCCCCAGGAGCAGTGGCTGCGCGCCGATCTCGCGGCGAGCACCAAGCGCTGCACGCTCGCCTACTGGCATTATCCCCTCTTCAGCTCCAGTACCGTCGAGGTCGACACGGCGTCACGAGCGCTGTGGCGCGCGCTGTACGACGCCGGAGTCGAGCTCGTGCTCAACGGCCATCACCACGACTATGAGCGGTTCGCGCCCCAGACCCCGACGGGTACGCTGGATCCGACCTACGGCATCCGCGAAATCATCGTCGGGACCGGGGGCGGCGAGGGGCTGTTCCCCTTCGGGACGATCGCGCCGAATTCCGAGGTGCGCGACAACGTCACCTTCGGCGTCCTCAAACTGACGCTCCGCACCGGCGGCTTCGATTGGAAGTTTATCCCGATCCCCGGCAAGACGTTCACCGACGCGGGGAGCGGCACCTGCCACGACTCGCCGTCGGCCCCACCGCCCGTGAATCACGCCCCCACCGCCGCTCCCGGCGGACCGTACTCGGGGGCGGAGGCCGGGACGGTGAGCTTCAACGGCAGCGGGTCGTCGGATCCGGACGGCGACGCGCTCACCTACGCCTGGAGCTTCGGCGACGGGACGAGTGGCACCGGCGTGAACCCGAGCCACGTGTACGCCGATAACGGCAGCTACACCGTCACGCTCACCGTCACCGATACACACGGGGCAGCGAGCACACCGGCCACCACCACGGCCACGGTCGCGAACGTCGCGCCCACGGTGACGGGGGGACCCAATCAGTCGGCGCCGATCGGCAGCCCGGTCACCGTGAGCGCCACCTTTAGTGATCCCGGGACGAACGACGCTCCCTGGGCGTACGCGGTTGCCTGGGGTGACGGCTTGCCCGCGACTACCGGGAGCACGACGAGCCAGACGAACCCGATCACGGCCACGCACACATACGCCCTGCCGGGCACGTACACTGTGAGCGTGACGGTCACCGACAAAGACGGTGGAGCGGGCTCGGGACAACTCACCGTGACGGTCGGCACTGCGCCGAATCGCCCGCCCACCGCAGCAGTGGGCGGCCCGTACTCGGGCGCCGAGGGCGCGGCCGTGAGCTTCGACGGCAGCGGCTCGTCCGACCCCGACGGCGACGCCCTGACCTATGCCTGGAACTTCGGCGACGGCAACACCGGCACCAGCGTGAGACCGAGCCATACATACGCTGATAACGGCAGCTACACGGTGACGCTCACCGTCACCGACTCGCATGGCACGTCCAGCTCGCCGTCCTCGACCACCGCGACGATCGCGAACGTCGCGCCGGCCGTGACGGCGGGCCCCAACCAGTCCGCGACGATCGGCATCCCGGTCACCGTGAGCGCCACGTTCAGCGATCCGGGCACAAACGACGCTCCCTGGACGTACACGGTCGCCTGGGGTGATGGCCTGCCCGCGACTACCGGCAGCACGACGAGCCAGACGAACCCGATCACGGCCACGCACACCTATGCCCTGCCCGGCACGTACACTGTGACCGTGACGGTCACCGACAAAGACGGTGGAGCGGGCTCGGGACAGCTCACCGTGACGGTCGGCACTGCGCCGAACCGGCCGCCCAGCGCCGCCGCAGGCGGACCCTACTCGGGCGCCGAAGGCGCGGCCGTCAGCTTCGACGGCAGCGGCTCGTCCGATCCCGACGGCGATGCCCTGACGTATGCCTGGAACTTCGGCGACGGCAGCACGGGCACCGGCGTGAGACCGAGCCACGCGTACGCCGACAACCGCAGCTACACCGTCACGCTCACCGTCACCGACTCACATGGGGCCTCCAGCTCCCCGTCCTCGACCACCGCCACGATCGCGAATGTTGCACCCTCGGTGAATCCAGGACCAAACCAGACGGCCACCACGGGTAGCCCCGTCACGCTCAGCGCCAGCTTCAGCGACCCGGGCGCGAACGACACCCCGTGGGCCTACTCGGTCGACTGGGGTGACGGCAGCGCGGCGACGACCGGCAGCACGACGAGCCAGTCGAGCCCCATCACCGCGACACACACTTACACCGCGGCGGGCACGAGCACGGTTCGGATCACCGTGACCGATAAAGACGGCGCCGCAGGGGTGGGCACCAAGTCCATCACCGTCTCCGCCGGGTCGGCAACCGTCACGCTGGTCGGCGCAGGGAACATCGCGCGCTGCGACCGCACCGGTGACGAAGCCACCGCAGCCATCCTCGACACCATCCCGGGCAGCGTGTTCGCGGACGGCGACGGCGCCTACCCCGGCGGGACGCCCACCGCCTACGGGACCTGCTACGATCCGTCCTGGGGCCGCCACAAGGCCCGCACGCTCCCCGTGCCCGGGCACCGCGACTACGACTCGAGCTCCACCGCCAGCGGATATTTCAGTTACTGGGGCGCCCAGGCCGGCGATCCGACCAAGGGCTACTACAGCTTCGATCTCGGCGCCTGGCACGTCGTCGTCTTGAACAGCAACAACACCTACGTATCGACGGCCGCCGGCTCGCCGCAGGAGACATGGCTGCGGTCGGACCTCGCCGCGACCACGAAGCAGTGCGTGCTGGCGCTGTTCCACAACCCGCGCTTTTACTCCACCACGTCGAGCACCTTCTCGCCCACCAGCTCGGTGAAGCCGTTCTGGGACGACCTGTACGCCGCCCACGCCGAGCTGATCGTCAATGGCCACATGCGCGACTACGAGCGGTTCGCGCCGCAGACGCCCACCGGCGCGGCGGACCCGGTGAACGGGATCCGCGAGATCATCGTGGGCACGGGCGGGGAGGGTCAGGACTTGCCCAACACCCTCATCATCCCGAACAGCGAAGTGAATCTCAGCAACGTGTTCGGGGTGCTGAAGCTCACCCTGGGGGATGGCACCTACGCCTGGCAGCTCATCCCGGTAGCCGGGCAGACGGCGACCGACTCAGGGAGTGGCTCCTGCCACTAATCGGCTGACACCGGCCGTCGCGTCGCCGCAACACTAGTACCTATAGTACCACCCCACGACTAGTTGTACGCGCGCAGCAGTCTCTGGAGTGAGGCCTTCACCATGCGGCTGGCCTCTGTCTTGCCAACCGTGTTCGCTGACGCTGGTGCGCAACGATGTGCACGTGCCATGTTGCGACGCCCCTTCACCCGGGAGGACTCTCGGGAAAGCGTGCGGAGATTGGATTGGCTATGATCGACTCCACAGGAAATTTCCTGAAGCTGATCGGGGTCCCCGATCTCCCCCCTGCGACAAGCCCGTTCGATCCAAGATCGCCACCGCGCGCCGCTGCGGCGTGCCGATCGTCACCGGCGGTGGCCCATTCGAGCTGGCAGTGGCCGCCGGACGGTTGCCGGCCTACGTCGAGCTGTGCCAGCACCTGGGGGTGACCCGCATCGAGTGCGGGGCGGGCTTCACCGACGTAGAGCTCGACCCGCTGGAGATCGTGACCCTGGCCGGGGAGCGCGGCCTGGAGGTCCAGTACGAGCTCGGCAAGAAGTCCGGCGGGGCGTTCGGACGGGACACGGTCGACGCACTGATCGATGAGGGTTGGCGTTGGCTCGACGCGGGCGCCGCGCAGCTCGTGATCGAGGCGCGCGAGAGCGCGCAAGGGGTCGGCCTGTTCGACGCCGAGGGCCGGCTCAACCGCGGCTTCGCGGACCGGTTCGGCGTGGCGTTCGGGCTCGAGGCCGTGGCGTTCGAAGCGCCGACCAAGCCGAGCCAGTTTGCGCTGCTGGACCACTTCGGACGTGACGTGCAGCTGTGCAATGTCCGGCTGGAGGAGCTCCTGCGCGTCGAGATCTACCGGCGCGGCCTGCACGCCGACGCGTTCGACAAGGATCGCCTGCGGCTCCCCGGCGTCGAGGTGCCGGCCGTCGATCTCGTAGGGTACGCAACCGGATGACGGACGCGGGGAGTGTGGCGATCGCGTGTTTCCGCGGCCCCCTCAGTAGTGTCGTCACGCGAGGGGGCTACGCGATCGTCGCGGTTGACGTGATCCGGACCATGACCACGGCGGTGACCGCCGCGGCGCTCGGGCGCCGCGTGTTCCCCGCGCCGACGGCGGGGTCGTCACGGCGGGGACGGACCCGCTGCATCTGCCGCGTATTCCCGTGTCCCCCTGGCACCTCTCTCCCGGGCATTTCGGGTTCGAGCTGCTGGCGATGGCGCTCGCCGCGCCGGCCGGGTCGGCGCGCCGGGTTCCCATTCCCGAAGCCGTCGGTGCCGGCGTAACGTCGTAACCGCGCATTGTAAGCGGGGTGCCACGAATTTCCCCCCTGCATCCCCCGCGCCAAATCGGTAACGCCATGTGATCAAGAGGATTCGTCTCATCCGCTAACGCGCACGCAAGCTGCGTGGGATCCGGTGCAATGTCGTGCGGACGCGACCACTGACCCGAGGCCCCACACCATGACCCGGCTGCGCCTAGGGTCTTTTGCCGCCCTCGCTGTGCTCACGGCCTGCGTCGTGCTCACCACCTGCCGCGACAGTCAGGCCCCCCGGACGTCCACGGAGCGCGCGACGCCGCCATCGGCCAGCCTGGCCACGTCGCAAGGCCCCGCCACGCTGGTCGGCGCGGGGAACATCGCCAAGTGCGGTGTGACCGGCGCGGCGGCAATACCAGCAGTGCTACCAGCCGAGCTGGGGACTGCACAAAGCGCGCACCCAGCCGACGCCCGGTGAACGGGATTACAAGACGGCCAACGCGGCCGGGTACTTCGGCTACTTCGGCGCCGCCGCCGGGGATCCGAAGCAAGGCTACTACAGCTACGACCTCGGGACCTGGCACATCATCGTGCTGAACAGCGGCAGCAGCAGCCTGGTCCCCACCACTGCCACCTCACCTCAGGTGCAGTGGCTGCGGGCCGATCTGGCGGCCCATCCGGCGCGTTGCACACTCGCCTACTGGCACCACCCGCTGTTCGACTCCAAGGACAACCCCAACGCGAACATCCGCCCGCTGTGGGACGTGCTGTATGGCGCCGGCGTGGATGTGGTGGTGAACGCGCACTACGCCTTCTACGAGCGGTTCGCGCCCCAGACGCCGGCCGGCGTCGCCGACTCGGCGCAGGGCATCCGGGAGTTCATCGTGGGGACGGGGGGCGCCGAAACCGGGGGGTTTGGCACCGTCCGGCCCAATAGCCAGGTGAGGAACAGCGGCACCCCCGGTGTCCTGAAGCTCACGCTCGACGATGGCAGCTACGCCTGGCAGTTCGTGCCGATCGCGGGCAAAACGTTCACCGACTCGGGCTCCGGGAGCTGCCACGGCGCCCCGCCCGTGGTGAGCGCCGGCCCCGACGTCACCACCAATCCGCAAGACACGTTTCAGCTCGCGGTCAACTTCACCGACCCCGACCCGAACGATGCCCCATGGGCATACACGATCGGCTGGGGCGACGGCACCACGAGCACCGGCAGCGCCGCGAGCCAGGCGACGCCGATCAGCGCCACCCATGCCTACTCGGCGCTGGGCTTGTACAGCGTGCGCGTCACGGTGACCAACAGCGGCGGCGGGTCGGGTGCGGACACGGTGGCCGTGCACGTCGTCGCGCCCAGCGTGTTGGTCGGCGCCGGAGATATCGCCGACTGTACCAAGAACGGGGATTCCCTCACTGCGAACCTGATGGACACCATTCCGGGCACCGTGATGGCCGTGGGCGACAACGCCTATCCGGACGGCACGAGCGCCGACTACAAGAACTGCTACAACCCGACCTGGGGCCGGTTCAAGGCCCGCACCAAGCCGGTGCCCGGCAACCACGACTATATCACGACGAACGCGAGCGGCTATTTCAATTACTTCGGCGCGGCCGCTGGCGCGTCCGGCAAGGGCTATTACAGCTACGACCTCGGCGACTGGCACGTCGTGGCGCTGAACAGCAACATCACGATGAACGTGGGCTCGCCGCAGGAGGTGTGGCTGCGCGCGGATCTTGCCAAGAGCACGAAGCGCTGCACGCTCGCCTACATGCACCACCCGCTCTTCAGCTCGGGTAACGAGGGCGCTCATATCGAGACGCGGCCGCTCTGGGTGGACTTGTACAACGCCGGAGCGGAGCTCGTCATCGTCGGGCACGACCACGACTATGAGCGGTTCGCCCCGCAGAGCCCGACCGGCGTGGCGGACTCGATCCGCGGGATCCGCGAAATCGTGGTTGGCACCGGCGGCGGCGGTTTGTTCGACGTCAAAGCACCGGTGCCGAACTCTGAGCGGCTCGAGAATCACACCCTGGGGGTGCTGAAGCTGACGCTGCACACGGCCAGCTATTCCTGGAAGTTCCTCCCGGTTGCGGGCAAGACGTTCGGCGACTCGGGGAGCACTGCCTGCCACGATGCCCCGTCAGCCGTGAATCACGCCCCCACCGCCGTGCCCGGAGGACCCTACTCCGGCCTGGCAGGCTCGGCCGTCGCCTTCAACGGCACCGGCTCGTCGGACCCGGACGGGGACGCATTCTCTTACGCCTGGAGCTTCGGTGACGGCGCCACCGGCACCGGCGCCACCCCCATCCACGTGTACCCCACGCCGGGCACCTACACCGTGACGCTGACGGTGACCGACACCCGCGGCTTGGCGAGCCCACCGGCGGCGACTACGGCCACGATCGCCACGGCGGGGGGCTTCGTCGTGCTGGTCGGGGCGGGGGACATCGCCACCTGCGGCGACGGCAACGACGAGCTCACCGCGCAGAACCTCGACACGATCCCCGGCACGGTGGTCGCCTTGGGCGACAACGTGTTCCCGGACGGGACGCTCACCACTTATCAGAACTGCTACGACCCCTCCTGGGGCCGGCACAAGGCGCGCACCTACGCCGCGCTCGGCAACCACGAGTATGCCACCGGCATGGCCGACGGGTCGTTCGACTATTTCGGCGACCGCGCGGGACCGCGCGGCCTGGGCTACTACAGCTTCGACGTGGGCGCTTGGCACGTCATCGTCCTCAACTCCAACGGTACCTACGTACCATTCAACACCGGCTCCGCGCAGGACCAGTGGCTCCAGGGCGACCTCGCCGCGAACAGCAAGAAGTGCACGCTCGCGTTCTGGCACGTCCCCCGGTTCTTTTCTTCCAACACGCCCGGGTTCACGTCGTCGGGCCCGATCAAGGCCATCTGGAACCGGCTGTACGCCGCCGGGGCGGACGTGGTGCTGAACGCACAGCAGCACCACTACGAGCGCTTCGCCCCGATGAACCCGGCCGGCCTGGTAGACCCGGCGTACGGCATCAAGGAGTTCAACGTCGGCACCGGAGGCGAGGGCCTCGCGACTACCGACACCGTCGTCGCGGCCAACAGCGAGGTCCTGGCGTTTGCCTTCGGGGTGTTGAAGCTCACCCTGTATGCCGACCGCTACACCTGGCAATTCGTGCCCATGCGGGGGGAGACGTTCAGCGACGTCGGCAGCGGCACCTGTCACGATGCGCCCGTCAATCGCCCGCCCACGGCCGCGCCCGGCGGACCGTACGGCGCCGCCGAGGGCACCGTCATCAGCTTCGACGGCAGCGGCTCGACGGACTTGGACGGAGACGCTCTCACTTACGCCTGGGACTTCGGCGACGGGACTACGGCAGCGGGCGTCAAGCCGAGCCACACCTACGCGGATAACGGCAGCTTCACCGTCACGCTCACCGTCACCGATGCGCAAGGGGCGGCCAGCTCGCCCGCCACGACGACGGCGAGCATTACGAACGTCGCGCCCGCGGTGAACGCCGGGCCGAATCAGAACATCAACCCCGGCAGCACCTACACACTCAACGCCACCTTCGGCGACCCGGGCCCCCTCGACGGGCCGTGGGCGTTTTCGATCGACTGGGGCGACGGCTCCCCAGCGACGACCGGCAGCGTCACGAGCCAGGCGAGCGCCATGACGGGTGCGCATACCTACCCCACCGCCGGCTCGTACACCCTGCGCGTGACCGTCACCGACAAGGACGGTGGGGCGGGCTCGGGGCAGCTCACGCTCACCGTGAGCGCCGTCAATAGCCCACCCAAGGCCGTGGCCGGCGGACCTTATACCGGCACCGAGGGCACGGCCGTGAGCTTCGACGGCAGTGGCTCATCCGATCCGGACGGGGACGCGCTCACCTATGCATGGACTTTCGGTGACGGCAGCAGCGGCACCGGCGTCCGGCCGGCGCACGCCTACGCGGACAACGGCACCTACAGCGTCACGCTCACCGTCACCGACGCACGGGGGTCGGCGAGCTCACCGTCCTCGACTACGGCGACCATCGCCAATGCGGCGCCGTCGGTGTTCGCTGGGGCCAATCAGACCGCTACAACGGGCAGTCCCTTCACGATCAGCGCGACCTTCAGCGATCGGGGCGTGAATGACGGGCCGTGGGCCTACTCCATCGATTGGGGCGACGGCTCAGCGGCGACCACCGGTAGCGCGACCAGCCAGTCGACTGCGATCAGCGCGACGCACACCTACACGGCGCCCGGGACGAACACCGTCCGAGTGACGGTGAGCGACAAGGACGGTAGCGCCGGATCCGGCCAGCTCACCGTCACGGTCACTCAAGTGGTGACAACTGTCACGCTGGTCGGCGCCGGCAATATCGCGCGCTGCGACCGCACCGGCGACGAAGCCACCGCGGCCATCCTCGACACCATCCCGGGCACCGTCTTCGCGCTCGGCGATGCCGCCTTCCCCGGTGGGCTGCTGAGTGCGTACCAGAACTGCTACGATCCCAGCTGGGGACGACAGAAGGGGCGCACCGTCCCGGTGCCGGGCAATCGCGATTACGACTCGAGCGCCACCGCCGCCGGATACTTCGCCTATTTCGGCGGCGCGGCCGGCGACCCGACCAAGGGCTACTACAGCTTCGACCTGGGCGCCTGGCATATCATCATGCTGAACAGCAACAGCACCTACGTCTCGACCGCAGCCGGCTCCCCGCAGGGGACGTGGCTGCGGGCGGACCTCGCCGCGACCACGAAGCAGTGCGTGCTGGCGATGTTCCACCGTCCACGGTTCTACTCGACGGATAGCACCAGCACGTTCTCGCCGACCAGCTCGGTCAAGGCGTTCTGGGACACCCTCTACGCCTATCACGCTGAGCTGATCATCAACGCTCACATGCGCGACTACGAGCGGTTCGCGCCCCAGACGCCCACCGGGGCGCCGGACCCGGTGAACGGGATCCGCGAGATCATCGTGGGCACGGGCGGCGAGGGCCAGGACCTCCCCAACACGCAAATCGTCCCGAACAGCGAAGTGAATATCAGCGGGGTGTTCGGCGTGCTGAAGCTCACCCTAGGGGACGGGACGTACGCCTGGCAATTCATCCCGGTCCCGGGGCAAACGCCCACGGGGCAAACGGCCCCGGAACCGGGAGGGAGCGGCAGCTGCCACTGATCCGACCGGCGCGCCGGCGTCACGTCGTAACCGCGTAGCTGTAAGCGCGATGCCACGAAACAGCCCTGCGCATCCGCGGCGCGTGCCTGTAACACACTGTGATAAAAGCGGTTCGCTGCATCCATCGCGCGCACGCAACGTGCGGGTACGGGCTGGGGTGCCGACCGCTACGCGACCCCTGGATCGAGGCGCCCGCCCATGACCCTGCTCCGCCCCGCCCCGCTCGCCGCGCTCTCCGCGCTCGCGGCCGGTGTGGTCCTCAGCACCTGTCAAGAGAATCAGGGCCCCCGGACCCCGGCGGAGCCCGCGGAGGCGCGGCCGAGCGCCGCCACGTCCTCCGGCCCGGCGACGCTGGTGGGCGCGGGCAACATCGTGCGCTGCAACAAAGCCAGCGACGACGACGCGACGGCCACCCTGCTCGATTCGATCGCGGGGACCGTCTTCGCAGCTGGCGACAACGCCTACGACAAGGGCACTCTCACCCAATACCAGCAGTGCTACGACCCGAGCTGGGGGCGTCACAAGGCGCGCACGCAGCCCGCGCCGGGGGAGCGCGACTACCTAACTCCCGGCGCCTCAGGCTACTTCACCTACTTCGGCGCCGCGGCAGGCGATCCGGCGAAGGGCTACTACAGCTACGACCTCGGCGCCTGGCACATCGTCGTGCTGAACAGTGGCAGCACCACCATCTCCATGGCCGCCGGCTCGCCGCAGGAGCAGTGGCTGCGCGCCGACCTCGCGGCCCATCCGGCGCGCTGCACCCTCGCCTACTGGCACCACCCGCTGTTCGACTCCAAGGATCCGCCCAACACCGCCATCCGCCCGGTGTGGAACGCGCTGTACAACGCTGGCGTCGACGTCGTGGTCAACGCGCACTATGCCTTCTACGAGCGGTTCGCACCCCAGACGCCCGCCGGCGTCGCCGACCCGGCCACCGGGATCCGGGAGTTCATCGTTGGCACGGGCGGCGCCCCGACGACCTCCCTCGGCACCGTCCAGCCCAACAGCGAGGTCCGCTACAGCGGTACGGCGGGCGTCCTCAAGCTCACGCTCGACGACGGCAGCTACGTGTGGGAGTTTGTGCCGGTCGCCGGCAAGACGTTCCGCGATTCGGGGACAGGCGGCTGCCACGGCACGCCCCCCATCTCGGTGAACGCCGGCCCCGATGTCATCGCACGTCCTGGCGACGCGGTGCAGCTCTCCGTCAGCTTCACCGATCCCGCCGGGAACATCCCCCCGTGGGCGTACGCCATCACCTGGGGCGACGGCGCCTCGAGCAACGGCACCACCCAGG
>QHTT01000097.1 GCA_003220935.1 Gemmatimonadota bacterium | reverse complement strand
ACCGAGTCGCCGACGAGGCCCTCCGAGCTCCTGTATCGGCCGGTGACACCGTCGTTGTTGAGTACGGGGACGGTGGTCGAGTGCCCGCTGGCGTCCGTGAAGACCTCGGGTGTCGTAGACGGCTGCTCGAGCGAGCGGGTCACCCGCATGCCGAGGAGCCCGTCCTTCTCGTCCGCGAAGGTCACGGGTTGGCCGAGCGCCGTGAGTGTCGTGATCCGGTCCACGCCGCGCATGCCGTCCGCGGCGCGGAATACAAACCGGGTGTCTTCACGCAGCAGCGCCTTCCCCTCGTGATCAACCCATTCCGCCGTCACTTCGAGCACCCCCCGACCTGCTCCGCCCTCGGCATGGCGCACCGAGCGATGCAGGATCGTGCCCATCTTGGGCGCGCGCGCCGCCGGAATGGCATCCGAGTTGTTCCAGAAGTCGAGGCCGTTCACGTCGCTGTAGGTGAACCACAGGCCGACGTGATGCGGGTGGTCCACCCGCTCGCCCGGTCGGGGCTCGAGCGGCCAGCCGCGCGTCACCACCGTCCCCGAGGCCGTGCGCAGCGGGTAGAGCGTCGGCTTCTTGAGCGTGGTCGGGTAGATGTATGCGGTGAACGGCTTGCCGTCGACCAGCACGTCGACCCGGCGCTGGTCCTCGTGGGGCACCACGTCGACACGGAGCTTCAACCCCTGCGCGTGTAGGGGCGCAGCATGCTGCGCCCCTACCCACGTGAGGGCCAGACCCATCGACAACAGCAGCCAAGGGTGGCGCATGTTGATCCCGCGCCTCAGCCCATTACGATGTCGCGTTTGTTGTCGTCGAACATGACCTTGCGGCCGCTGTGCATCGCCGCGACGGTCATGCACAGCGCCACGGAGTGGTTGTAGCCGGCCTCGATGTCAGCGTTGGGCTGCTTGCGGGAGCGCACGCACTCCATCCAGTTCCGCACATTCGCGGTCGTGGACGAGTCGGCGCCGGTGTCGGCCGCGGTCTCCGCCGGCGCCAGCTCCGAGAGCCTGGTCGTGGGGAGCTGATTCGCCTTCATCCCCATCTCCGCCGCCGCCTTCTCGGTGAGGCCGCCGGTCGGCGTGATCTCGTTGGTGTCGAGATTCAGCATCCCGGCGTTCGAGTAGTACAGCTCCTTCGTGCCGCCCGCCGAGTTGGTCATGCGCGACGAATACACGACCTGGAAGCCCTTCGAGGGATCGTTGAGCGGGCCGTAGTCGAACACGATCGTGGCGGTGTCCCAGTTCTTCCTCCCGTCCTTCCACAGATAGACGCCGCCGTTGGCGACGACGCTGCGGGGGCGCGGCAGGTCGGTGAACCAGTGCACGGTGTCGATCTGGTGCACCATCCACTGGTCCGGGATGCCGGACGAGTAGGGCCAGAACAGGCGATACTCGAGGTATTTGCGCGGATCCCACGGCTCGAAGGGGAGATAGGCGAGAAACCGCTTCCAGTCGGTGTCCTGCTCCTTGATCGCGGCGACGAGCTGCGGCCGCCGCCAGCGGCCCGGCTGGTTCACGTTCCAGGTCATCTCGGCCATGACGATGTCGCCGAACTTCCCCGACCGGATGAACTCGTTGGCGAGCTGGTAGTTCTGGGCGCTACGGCGCTGCGTGCCGACCTGCACGACGCGGTTCGAGTTCTTCACCGCGTCGCGGATGGCGACGGCCATCTCCATGGTGTGCGCCAGCGGCTTCTCGATGTAGGCGTCCTGCCCGGCGCGCATCGCCTCGACACCGTGGTAGGCGTGCAGGAAGTCGGGGGTGGAGATCATCACCGCGTCGGTGGCCTTCGCGGCGTACATCTCCTCGTTGTTACGGAACAGCCGCGGCTTGGCGCCCGTCACCTTCTCGATCCCGGCGACGCCCTCGTCGCGCCGCCGGTTCCAGATGTCGGACACCGCGACGATCTCGAAGTTGAGCTCCTTGCCGACTTTGCCGAATGCGGGGAGGAGGGCCTGGCGGAAGCGATCGGAGAAGCCGACGATTCCGATCCGCACACGGTCGTTGGCGCCGAGGATTCTGGCGTAGCGTGCCGCCGGGAGCGCGGCGGCGGCCACCTTCAAGAACTCGCGGCGGCGCATCTGCGTCTGCTTCCTGGACATCTCCCCTCCTCGGGTCAAGAGTGTGGGCGACGGCGGCTGGCGGCGGACAGCCCGGCGAGCGCGCCGCGCATGTAGGCGAACGACTGCTTCATCCCCGGCAGCGGGTCATCAGCGTCGATCTCGTACTCGAGGTTGACGTAGCCCCGGAAGCCGATCGCCTCGAGCTGCTGGAAGATCTCGGCGATCGGGATCACTCCCTCGCCGACAATGCACTGGCTCCCCTTCGCCGTCAAATCGCGCAAGTCCTTGGCGTGCATGTCGAGCAGTCGCGGCCCGGCGTCCGCCACCGCCTGCACGACGTCGGTGGCCGTGCGTACCGTGTGCCCGATGTCGATGCAGAGTCCCATCCGCGGGTCCATGTTCTTGACGTGCTTCAGCGCGTCGTACGGGGACGGGAACCGCTTGTCCTCCGGCCCGTGGTTGTGGATGGCGACCTTGATGTCGTACTGCTTCGCGAAGCGCTCGATGCGAGGCAGCGTCTGCGGGTCCGCGTGGGCGGTGATGAGCGGCATGCCGGCCGCTTTAGCGTACCTGAAGTACTTCTCCACGTCTGCGTCGGTGTCCTGCTCGAAGGTGATCACGCCGCCACCCACGATCACGAGCCCGGCCGCCTCGATCTCCTGCCGTGCCGCTGCAAGCTCGGCGGGGGACAGCTCGAACGGCAGGTGCACCGACTTGAGGTTGATGTAGCGCGCGCCCAGCGTTTTCGCCATGGCGATGGCCCTGTCCCGCGGGAAGTTGCGGAGCGAGTAGCTGGCGACGCCGAGCCTCACCCCCTCTTCCACTCTCCAGTCCTCACCCCCTGACCCCCTCTCCGGTTCGGAGTCCTCACCCCCTGACCCCCTCTCCCTTCGGGAGAGGGGGAATTCGGGGGTGAGGACGGAGGCCGCCGCTATGGTCACAAAGCGACGCCGCGACAGGCGTGGCTCGGACATCAGTACCCCGGGTTCTGCGGGAAGGGCGTAGTCGTTCGGTCGATCTGCGTCTGCGGGATCGGCCGCAGCACATGGAACGGTTGGATGTTGCTCTTCGCGTCCGGGTTGTACGCCTTTACCCGCTCGAGCAGCTTGTGGGTGCGCACCAGGTCGAACCACCGCATCGTCTCGCCCGCCAGCTCCCGAGCTCGCTCGTTCAAGATCTCGTCGAGCGTGAGTTGGTCCACAGTGCGCTCCATCTCGGCTTCGTGCTGCGGGATGGCGGCGCGCCGCCGTACCGCGTTGAGGTAGGGAAGCCCCTCGGCCGGCCGACCGTCCCGCAGCAAGGCCTCGGCCGCGATCAAGTACGTCTCCGCGAGCCGGAAGAGGAGATAATCCCTCGAGCCGCGCGTTTCGTTGACGCTGAGCCGGAAGGGGTCTTCGAACTTGTTCAGCGACGGGAAGATCCGGTTGCTGTACGTCTTTGGCGTGTACACCCGGTACGGCCTGGTCTTCGCCAAGACGGTGTCGGCGTCCGTGGTCGAGACGTACACCGCTGTGTCCCCCAGCCGGAACTTGAGCGCGCCGCTCGCGTCGCGCGGGATCGTCGTTACGTTGTTGGCGTACCACACACGCTTGAACTGGGCGTCATAGCGCGCGTCCTTGGTGCGGTCGTACAGGCCCAGCAGGAACGTGGTGGGCCGGAACCGTTTGAACGGGCGGCCGTTGGCGATGTCGCGGAGCATCCCGGGCAGCACGTCGTACTCCATCAGGAAGTACAAGTGCCCCGTGTTGCCGGGGCCGGTGGTCAGGGGGTCCATGGTGTACTGGATCGACCAGATGACCTCCGCGTTCCGCTCGTTGTTGAACGCGAACACGTCGGCGAACGTGGGCAGCAGCTGGTATTGCCCGGAGTTGATGACCCGGAGCGCGTAGTCCGCCGCGTTCGCGAAATCGCCGGCCTGCTGCTTCGCCGCCTCGTCGGCCACGGCGTTCGTATCGCGGAGACGCGTCAGGTAGACCTTGGCCATCAGATGCTGCACCGCCCCTTTGGTCACGCGCCCATAGTCTTTCGTCACGTAACCCAGATTCGCTTCGGCGTAGCGCAGGTCACTCAAGATCTGCTCATAGACCGTATCGACCGGGACGCGCGTGAACTCGGTGCTCGGCGTCGTCGTCTCCGTCAGCTGCAGGGGTAGCGGCCCGTACATCTGGACCAGGACGAAATAATAGAGCGCGCGCAGGAAGCGGACTTCGGCCAGCCGTTGGGCTTTGACGCTCGAATCCATCTGCACGACGGGCGCCTGGCCGATCGCAGCATTGGCGGTGTTGATCGCCCGATAAAAGTCGTTCCAGGTGCCGCTGAAGTAATCCACCGTGGGGTTCAGCCGCGACGTGTAGTCGTTGATGAACTTGTAGCTCCCGTCGGCCCCCTTGGTGTAGATGTCCGTGCCGAATTCGCTACGCGGCCTCCGTGCCGTAGGCTCCCGGCGTCAAGCCGGAAATGACGTCTTCATTCAGGTCCATGCAGCCGGCGAGGCCCGCCAGCAGCACCGCGCCGAGCACCACGCCAGTTGGCTTGCTCATGGCTCCTCCCGCCGGTTACAGGCCTACCGTGAGGCCGGTTAAGACCGTCCAGTAGCCCGGCACACCGGCGCTGGTGCGCGACTCCGGGTCGAGGCCCTGAAAGTCGGTGAACAGGAACGGATCGAGCGCCGTCATGTAGACACGCAGCGAGCGGCCGCGGAACGGACCGAGCCGCGCGCCCGGCACGGTATAGCCCAGTGTGATGCTGCGGATGCGGACGAACGACCCATCCTCGAAGCCCATCGCGCTGTTGAACGGCGGGAATTCCTGATCGACGTTGGGCCGGGGATTGGTGTTCGAGGGGTTGGTCGGCGTCCAATAGTCCACGGCCAGGTTGTTGTAGCGGCCCGCCAGCACGTTGTTGTCCTTGACGAACTGGTCGTTCACCATGAAGCCCCAACGGGCGACCGCCATGATCGACAGGTCGAGGCCCTTCCAGTCGAAGTGGCTTGTCAGGCTTCCCGTCCAGTCGGGGAAGCCGGTGCCGAGAATGACCCGGTCGTTTGCGTCGATCTTGCCGTCGCCGTTCTGGTCGACGATGCGAATCTCCCCGGGCTTCCGCCCGTACCGCTTCGCTTCGAGGGAGTCCTGCAGCTGCCAGATACCGGCGAACTTGTAGTCGTAGTAGACCTGGATGGGGTAGCCGATGAACCAGCGGTTCCCCACGTCGTCCTTGTAGCCGCCGTACAAGCTGACGATGCGATTGCGGTTCATCGCCCAGTTGAGCTGCGTGGTCCACCCCAGTCCATGCCAGTTCCGGAGCAGCTCTGTCGACAGCGCCACCTCGGCCCCGTAGTTCCGGGTCGCCCCGACGTTTTGCAGAATGCTCGAGTAGCCGTTCGTGCCGGCGAGCTGCCGCGCCATCAGCAGGTGGTCCGTGGAGGAACGGTAGACATCCACCGATCCGTTGACCCGGCCGCTCAGCAGGCCGAACTCCAGCCCCACGTCCACCTGGCCGGTCCGCTCCCAGGTAAGATCCGGGTTCACCAGGGTGCCGGGGCGGTACCCCACCGCCGGCTGGTCAGCGAACGAGTACATCGTGCGCGTCAGCGATCCTTCCGTCTGATAGGGATCGATCGCGGTGTTGCCGGTTTGTCCATAGCTGACCCGCAGCTTCAGGTCGGAGAACAGATTGGCCCGCCGAACGAACTCTTCGTCGCCGAGCCGCCAGGCTAGCGCGACCGAGGGGAACAGCTGGTACTTGTGTCCCGGAGCCAAACGCGAGGAGCCGTCCAGGCGACTCGTCAAGGTGAGGAGATAGCGATCCTTGAGCGCGTAATTGACCCTTGCCATGTAAGACTGAAGTTTCCAGTCCGTCAGATTGCTGGACACGCCCAGGATGCGGCCGGCCGACCCCAAGTCGTAGAACTGCTGCTGCTCGTACGGCAGCCCGGTCACGCTCGTGACCTGATCCTCGAGCTGCTGCCGCTGGATGCTGTACAGCAGCGTCGCCTCGACACGCTGAGCCGAGCCCAAGCTGTGCCGTAAGGTCAGAATGTTGTCCAGGGTGTAGGCGACGGTCCGATTCTGCTGCAGCGACGCGTTGGCGCCACTGCCCTGCATCGCCTGCGTCTCGGCCCCCCAGAACTGACCGCGGCGGAAAAACGTCAGGTCGGCGCCGAAGTTCACCCGCCAGTTGAGCCACTCGGTCAGGTTGTAGTCGGCGAACAGCGTACCGAACACCCGGGTGCGCGCCCGGTCGTCCTTCTGGTTCTGGATGTCGGAAAGCGGGTTCACGCGCTGCCCGTCGGGCGTGGGCTTGAAGATGAGGTTCCCCGCGCTGTCGAAAGGCATCCCGAGCGGGTCGTTGCCCAGCGCCTCGCTGTAGACCCCGTCGCCTCTGCCGAGCTGCTGGTCGCTGCGAACGGCGTTGGTGGAGGTGCCGACTCGCAGGCGGGGGCTCAGCCGATAGTCGAAATTGAGGCGCGCCGACCACCGCGTGAAGTCCTGGCCCTTCACGATTCCCCGCTGATCGAACTTGCTGCCGCTGAGCGCGAACCGGCTCTTGTCGTCGCCGCCGGCGATGCGCACCTCGTTGTTGACCTGCTGCCCCTCTTGCAGCACGAGATCCTGCCAATCCGTCCACTGGCCGGCCTTGAGCGACGCGATCTCCACCGGCCAGAAGAGCGCGGCGTCGCCGGCGTCGCACACGGCGACGCCGCTGGGGCACTGGTACTTCCCCACCGTCCGGCTTGCCTCTCGCTTGAACTCGGCGAACTGCGGGCCGTTCATCATCTGCATCCGTCGCGACGCCTGTTGCACGCCGAAATACGTATCGTAGGTAATGGTCGTCGCGCCGGCCTTGCCCTGCCGGGTGGTAATGAGCACCACGCCGCTGGCGCCCCGCGAGCCGTAGATCGCCGTGGCCGATGCGTCCTTCAAGACTTCGATCGACTCGATGTCGTTCGGGTTCAGGTCCCCGATCCCCCCGGACATCGGGATCCCGTCGAGCACGTACAGCGGATCGTTGGAGGCCGTCAGCGAGCGCTCTCCCCGGACCCGGATGCTGATGCCGTCCCCCGGCTTGTTACCGGTGGTGATGATATCCACGCCGGCCACGCGGCCTTTGAGGGCGTCGACGGCGTTCGCCTTCGGGACGGCCGTCACGTCTCCGCCCGATACCGAGGTCACGGAGCCCGTCACATCCTTGCGGGCCTGCGTGCCGTAACCGACGACCACGACCTCGGAAAGGGAGATGGCCAGCAGCTGCAGTTGGAAATCCGCGGTGGCCGTCGCTCCGGCGGTCACGACCACGCCGGCGACCTCCACTGGCGTGTGCCCGATCAGTTGGGCACGCAGCCGGTACGTCCCGGGAGGCACGAGGGCGATCGTGTAGCGGCCGTCCGGCCCGGCGGTGGCGCCGAGCGCGGTGCCCGCAATGGTCACGCGCGCCTCCGCCAAGGGGGCCCCAGTCTCTTGGGCTGTGATGACGCCCCCAATCGTGCCGGTTTCGGTGGCGCCGCCGTTCGTCCCCGCCTCTTGAGCGCGGGCGATGTGGAGCGGCAACAGCACGAATAGCGGTAGGAGCAGAGGCGAAAGGCGTTTCGCGGATGCGGCGGGAGAACTGCGACGGGACCAGCGGATTGCGCCTGGCAGCCAGACGGCGGGATGGCTGCGACCTTGCATGGGACCCTCCGAGTCGACGGACGCGCGTTGCAGTGAGCGACCGCAAAGCGTGTGCCCTACGTGTGACGCCGCTCACCCCAAGAGGGAGCGACTGCGACGCGGTGGTCTCGTGGCGGGCGGCGAGCGCAGGTTTGCAGCACGAAGTTTTCGGGCGAGGCTCCTATCCTGCAAGTGTTGCGAGCGCGCAACGGTGGCCTCAAGCCCCCGGTGCGGCGCCCAACGCTACCGCCGCTCCTGCGCGCGCCGAGCGATACAGTGCTTGCACCAGCTCGACGCTGCGGCGCCCCTCGCGGCCGTCACAGAGCGGCCGCGCGCCCGTGCGGATCGCGCACAGGAAGTCCTCGAGCACCCGGCGGTGCCCCCGCACGTCCGACACTACGGGAGACGTGGCGCTGGCATTGGTGCTGCCCGCTTCGGCCGGCGGTGGGTGCTGCGGCGCCCGGAGCTGGACGGAGACGACCCGGTCGTGCTCGACGATGACGGTTCCCTCCGAGCCCGTGAGCTCGACGCGCCGCGGGAATCCCGGGAATGTCGAAGTGGCCGCCTCGAGCGTGCCGATGGCGCCGCCGGCGAACTCGAGACACGCGACCGCCGTGTCTTCCACCTCGATGTCGTGGAGCGCGGTGCGCGTGCTGGCGTAGACACGCGCGACGTCCCCGAGCAGCCACAAGAGCAGGTCGACGGAGTGAATCGCCTGATTCATCAGCGCTCCCCCGCCGTCGAGCGCCCACCTCCCGCGCCACGCGGAGCCGGCGTAGTATTCCGGCGGCCGGTGCCACTTCACGCGCGCCGACACCAGGATCGCGCTGCCGAGCGCGCCTGTCGCGAGGAGATTCTTGAGCCAGACGAGGTGGGGCGCGGTGCGGTCTTGGAAGATCACGCCCAACGTCACGCCGGCGCGGTCGCACTCGTCGATCAGCGCGTCGATGCGTTCGGTGGTGACGTCGAGAGGCTTCTCCACCAGCACGTGCAGCCCCTCTCGTGCGGCGGCCCGCGCGTGCTCGGCGTGAAGGCCCGACGGCGTTCCCACGAGCACGGCGTCCATCGGCCGGTGTCGCACGAAGCCCTCGAGGTCTCGGTAGGCCCGCCCGCCGTAGCGAGTAGCCATGGTTGATGTCTTTTCCGGATCGCGCCCCCAATACGCCACGAGCTCGACGCCGGGCGTCTCCCGCGCCGCGCGCGCGTGCGTGTCGCTGATGTTGCCCCCGCCGAGAATACCGATGTGGACGGTCATACTCGGTACATGGCACGGCTGGCGCATGTTTTGCAAGGTCGGACAGGTGGGCGCCCGATCATGACGCATACCGCGAACGACGCGCGCGACGCGATCGACCGGCGCGAGGCGTTGCGGCGCGCCGCCCTCCTGCTCGGGGGCGCCCTCGCCGCGCCTACGATCGCCGGCGTGCTCGCCGGGTGCGAGGCACGCCGCGTCGCCGACAGCGCCTGGACGCCCCGCGCGCTCACGCCGGCCCAGGCGGAGCTGGTCGCCACCGTCGCCGAGCACATCCTCCCCGAGACCGACACGCCGGGCGCCCGGGCCGTGGGGGTGCACCGCTTCATCGACGCGATGCTCGCGGAGTCCTATCCCACCGAGCAGCGGCAGCGCTTCCTGGCGGGGCTCGGCGACGTCGACGCCCGAGCGCAACGAACATGCGGCCGCCCGTTCCTGCGATGCGGCGCTGCCGAGCAGCGCGCGTTGCTCGAGCAGCTGGATCGCGAGGCGTTCGGCGCGACGGGGGGAACGCCTGACGAGCCCGACGTGCCCTTCATGCGCACGATGAAGGAGTTGACGCTGCTGGGCTATTACACCTCCGAGATCGGCGCCACGCGGGAACTGCACAATGCCCCGGTCCCGGGCCGCTTTGAGGGGTGCGTCCCGCTCGCACAGGTCGGTCGCACGTGGGCCGTGTGAACGAACCGTACGACGCCATCGTCGTCGGCTCCGGCATCACCGGCGGCTGGGCCGCGAAGGAGTTGTGCGAACACGGACTGCGGACGCTGGTGCTGGAGCGCGGCCGCCACGTGGAGCACGGCAAGGACTACATCACCGAGTGGCTGCAGCCCTGGCAGTTCCCCTTGCGCGGCCGCGGCGACCAGGAGCTGTACGAGCGCGACTACCCGATCCAAAGCAAGAACTACGCGTTCGGCGAGGCGACCCGACACTTCTTCGTGAACGATCGGGAGCACGCCTACGTCACTCCCGACGACAAGCCGTTTCGCTGGATCCGCGGCTACCAGCTGGGCGGGCGCAGCCTCATCTGGGGTCGGCTGTGCTGGCGTTGGAGCGACCTCGACTTCGCCGCCAACCTGCGCGACGGCCACGGGGTCGATTGGCCGATCCGCTACCACGACCTGGCGCCCTGGTACGGTCACGTCGAGCGGTTCATCGGCGTGAGCGGGGAGCGGCTCGGCCTCGCGCATCTGCCGGACGGCCAGTTCCTGCCGCCGTGGGAAATGAACTGTGCCGAGGGGCTCGTGCGGCAGGGCATCGAGCGTGCGTTCCGCGGGCGGCGCATGACAGTGGCGCGGGTTGCCAACCTGCCCCGGGCGCACAACGGCCGCGGCCCCTGCCAGGCGCGCAACCAGTGTGCGCGCGGCTGCAGCTACGGAGGCTACTTCTCGAGCTTGAGCGCTACGTTGCCGGCCGCGCGTCAGACCGGCAAGCTCACCGTCGTCACCGACGCGATCGTGCACAGCGTCAGCTACGACGAGCGGAGCAACCGCGCCGTGGGCGTGCGCGTGATCGACGCGCACACCAAGGCGACGCGCGAATACGCCGGGCAGCTGATTTTCCTGTGCGCCTCGACCCTCGCCACCGCGCAGATCCTCCTGAATTCGAAGACGGCGCGCTTCCCGACCGGTCTGGCCAACTCGAGCGGCGAGCTGGGCCACAACCTGATGGACCACATCTCCAAGGCCGGGGCGCGCGGCGTCGTGCCCGGTCTACTGGACAAGTACGTCTACGGCCGGCGGCCCACCGGGACGTACATCCCGCGCTTCCGGAATCTCGGTGTGCAGGGGGAGGCGCACGTCGGGTTCCTGCGCGGCTACGGAATCCAGGCGGCGGCGGGTCGGGAGGGCTGGGCGCGCGGCGCGGCGGAGCCGGGACTGGGAGCGGACTTGAAGCAGCGGCTGCGCGAGCCGGGACCGTGGAGAATCACGCTGCAGGGCTACGGCGAGTGCCTGCCGCGTCACGAGAACTATGTGGATCTCGACCCGGAACGGAAGGACCAGTGGGGGATCCCGCTGCTGCGCGTGCACTGCGCCTGGAGCGAGAACGAGCGGGCGATCCGTGCGGACGTGAAGACTCAGGCCGCCGAGATGCTGGAGGCTGCCGGGTGCACGAACGTCGAGACGTACGACGACGACGGGCCACCCGGCTTCAGCGTGCACGAGATGGGGACCGCCCGCATGGGCAGGGACCCGAGGACGTCGGTGCTCAACGCGCACAACCAGGCGCACGACGTGCCGAACCTCTTCGTCACCGACGGTGCCTGCATGGCCAGCTCATCGTGCGTCAATCCGTCGCTCACCTACATGGCCCTCACCGCGCGCGCCGTGGACTACGCTGTGAACGAACTGAAGCGCCGTAACCTGTGACTCAGCCCCAGCCCCCGCGTGCCGCACAGGTACGGGTCGCCGCGACGTCGTTCCTGGCGCTGTTCTCGATCGTCGGGATCGCGCTCTACGGCCTGCCGTTCTTCTACGACTTCATGGTGCGCGAGTTCGGCTGGTCGCGGGCCCAGGTCACGTCCGGGAATGCGCTCAGTAAGCTCGTCGTCGGCCCGTTGTTCGGCTTCCTGGCCGGCTGGCTGGTGGACCGGTTCGGCCCGCGCCGCCTCATGGTGGCGGGGATCCTCATGGCGGGGATCGCCCTGGTGGGGCTGGGATCGATCCACTCGCTGACCGGCTTTTACGTTTTCTATCTCTTCAATGCCCTGGGCTACGTGTGCGGCGGCCCGCTCCCGAATCAGGTGCTGTTGTCGCGCTGGTTCACGCGGGCGCGCGGGCGCGCTATGGGGTTCGCGTACTTGGGGATCGGCATCGGCGGTGCCGTCGTGCCGTTCCTGGCGGTGTGGCTGACGCGGGCCGTCGACTGGCACGGCGCGCTGCAGGCGCTGGGCGTGCTGATCGTTCTCGCCGCGCTGCCCATGGCACTCTTCGTCCGCGAGGCGCCGCCGGCGGCAGTGAGCACCTCGAGCCCCGACCCCCGAGTTCCGGGCCCCGCTGCCATCGGCCCGGTATTCCGCTCCCCCGCCTTCTACCTACTCCTGGCCGGGAGCATGTGCTCGATCGCCGCGGTCGGCGGGACGAACCAGCACCTGAAGCTCTTCCTGAGCCTCGATCACGGGTACTCGCAGGCCGCGGCGGCACAGGTCGCGTCGCTGGTGCTGGTGTCGAGCCTGGCCGGCCGCCTGGGCATGGGGTGGCTGGCGGACCGGCTCCCCAAGAAGTACGTGATGCTGTTGATCTACGCGCTCGTCGCGTCGGCGATCCCCGTGCTCTTCCTGACGGGCACGCCCGGAGCGGTCTACCTGTTCGCCCTCGTCTTCGGGATCGGGCTGGGCGGCGAGTACATGGTCATCCCGCTCATGGCCGCCGAACTGTTCGGGGTGCGTGTGCTGGGGCGCGCGATGGGCGTCGTTCTGACGGCCGACGGCGTCGCCGAGGCGCTCGCGCCCGTGCTCGTGGGGCGGATGCGCGACGTGACGGGGAGCTACGCCACCGGATTTGCGGCAGTGATCGGCTTTGCGCTCGCGGGCGCGATCGCCGTCGCGTTCCTGCCGCGTACCCCATCCCCTGTCCCCCGTCATGTAGGGGCGCAGCATGCTGCGCCCCTACATGCGCCCCCAGGGAGGGGCTGATGGCGAGGCGACGCATCGGCATCATAATGAACGGCGTCACCGGCCGCATGGGATTGAACCAGCATCTGGTTCGTTCCATCGTCGCCATCCGGCAGCAGGGCGGGGTAGCGTTGCCGGGCGGTGAGCGGCTGCTCCCCGACCCGATCCTCGTCGGGCGGAACGAGGCCAAGCTCCGGGCAGTCGCCGACGCGCATGGTATCGAGCGCGTGTCGACCGACCTGGATGCCTGCCTCGCGAATCCAGCGGACCCGATCTACTTCGACGCAACGCTGACGTCCGTCCGCGCCGACCACGTGCGGCGGGCCATCGCCCTGGGCAAACACGTCTACTGCGAGAAGCCGCTGGCGACCACGACGGCCGAAGCGCTCGAGCTGCTGCGTCTCGCCCAGCGCCGCGGGGTGAAGCACGGCATCGTACAGGACAAGCTTTTCCTCCCCGGCATCCGCAAGCTCAAGCGTTTGGTCGACGCAGGCTTCTTCGGCCGCATCCTGAGCGTGCGCGGCGAGTTCGGCTATTGGGTGTTCGAGGGCGACGACCCCCCGGCGCAGCGCCCGTCGTGGAACTACAAGAAGGAAGAGGGCGGCGGGATCATTCTCGACATGTTTGCGCACTGGCGCTACCTGCTCGACCACACGTTCGGAACGCTCAAGGCGGTGCAGTGCACCGGCACGACCCACATCCCCGAGCGCGTGGACGAGCGCGGCCGGCGCTACGCCGCATCGGCAGACGACGCCGCGTACGCCACGTTCGTGCTGGCCGGCCCTGCCGGCGATATCGTCGCGCAATTCAACTCCTCGTGGGCGGTGCGCGTGTACCGCGACGACTTGCTGCAGATCCAGGTCGACGGCACGCTCGGCAGCGCCGTCGCCGGCCTGCGGAGCTGCAAGACGCAGACTCGCACCGCCACACCGCGGGCGGTGTGGAACCCCGACGTGCCGAACCCATTCGACTTCTATGCCGAGTGGCAAGAGATCTCCGACGACGGGCCATCCGACAACGCCTTCAAAGTGCAGTGGGAGATGTTCCTGCGTCACGTCGCGGCGGACGCGCCATTCCCGCACGATTTCTGCGAGGGCGCGAAGGGCGTGCAGCTCGCAGAGCTGGCGCTCCAGTCGTGGGCCGAGCGTCGGTGGATCGACGTGTCGCCGCTGGAGGCTCCGCCCGCGCAGGGTGTAGGGGCGCAGCATGCTGCGCCGCTACATCGGGGGTGACGCGATGCTACCCACTCTCCGGCTGCCGCGCCCCGACGGCACGCTCGAACCGTACGTCATGCGGGAGCCCGTCGTCTGGACTGCTCCCACGGGACCGATCCAGAGCCGGGTCGCGTACGCCGCGGCGCACGTCGTGTGCGACCCGCTCGCCGACTGCGATCCGCTCTCGCAACCGCGGCTCGACTGGGAGGCCACGCTTTCCTACCGTCGTTACTTGTGGTCCTTCGGACTGGCCGTCGCCGAGGCGATGGACACAGCACAGCGCGGCATGGGGCTGGGCTGGCCGGCGGCGCGCGAGCTCATCCGCCGCTCGTCGGGCGAGGCACGGGCGACCGGCGGAATGATCGCGTTCGGTGCCGGCACCGACCATTTGCTGCCGGGTGAGCGAGTGACGCTCGACGACGTCGCGCGCGCCTACGAGGAGCAGGTCGGCTACGTCGAACGGCACGGGGGACGGGTGATCCTGATGGCGAGCCAGGCGCTGGCGCGGGCGGCGCGCGGGCCGGACGACTACCGCCGGGTGTACGGAACGATCCTCCGGCAGGCGAGCCGGCCCGTCATTCTCCACTGGCTGGGGGACATGTTCGACTCGGAACTCGCCGGCTACTGGGGGACGCGAGACGTGCGGGCGGCCATGCACGTCTGCCTCGACGTGATCCGCGAGCACCACACCAAGGTCGACGGCATCAAGATCTCGCTGCTCGACGCGGAGCGCGAGATCGAGATGCGCGCGCTCCTCCCTGACGGGGTGCGCATGTACACGGGCGACGACTTGAACTACGACCGGTTGATACTCGGCGAGGGGGGGGCGGGGGGGGCGGGAGACGGTCATCGGCACAGCGACGCGCTGCTGGGGATCTTCGACGCGATCGCGCCCGCTGCGTCGGCCGCGCTGCAGGCCTTGGACCGGGGCGACGTGGCCGGGTACCGCCGGGCGCTCGCGCCCAGCGTCGCGCTGTCGCGCCACATCTTCCAGCCCCCCACGTACGCGTACAAGACGGGCGTCGTGTTCCTGGCGTATCTGAACGGCCACCAGACGCACTTTCGGATGCTCGGGGGGGCCGAGAGCTGGCGCTCCGTGCCGCATCTGGCCGAGCTGTTTCGGCGCGCGGACTGTGCCGGGCTGCTCGGCGATCCGGAGCGCGCCGCGGAGCGGATGCGGCGACTGCTGGCGCTCGCGGGGGTGGAGTGAGGCCTTCACTCCCTGAGCCGATTAGGTCCTCACCCCCTGACCCCCTCTCGTTCGGGAGAGGGGGAACTCACGGCGTCCCCCCTCTCCGGAACGAGAGGGGGACAGGGGGTGAGGACAGCGAACAGAGAAGGGGCCAGGGGGTGAGGACGCCCAAAGGAAACGGGGGCCAGTGAGGACGGCGCCGACTGCAAACCCGGGTGCAAGCCTAGGGTCCCCCGCGATCGACCGGCTCAGCCTGAACCAGATCACCGCCGAGCGGGCGAGCCTCAAGGACGCCGTCGAAGCGTGTGCACGTCACAGCGTACCGTACATCGCCGTGTGGCGCCACAAGCTGGCCGAGACGGGACTCGACCGGGCCGTGCGCATGGTCCGCGATGCCGGCCTCTCCGTGTCGAGCGTGTGTCGAGGGGGGATGTTCCCGGCATCCACGCGCGCGGAGCGGGAGGCGCGCATCGAGGACAACCGCCGGGCGGTCGACGAAGCCGCAGCGCTCGGCGCGGAAGTGCTCGTGCTCGTGTGCGGGGCGGCGCCCGACAAGGACATCGCCGCCGCGCGCCGCATGGTCGCGGACGGCATCGCGGCGCTCGCGCCCTATGCCGGGGACCGCGGCGTGCGACTCGGCGTCGAGCCGATGCACCCCGCGTTCGCGGCCGAGCGTTCCTGCATCACGACGCTGCGCGAGGCGCGCTGCCTGGCAGAGCGGTTCGATTCCGCGACCGTCGGCCTCGTGGCTGACGTCTATCACATCTGGTGGGACCCCGACCTCGACGACGAGATCGCGCACGCGGCGGGACGGATCGTGGGCTTCCACGTCTCCGATTGGCTGGTGCCCATGCAGGCCGTCCTGATGAACCGGGGCATGATGGGCGACGGCGTCATTGAGGTGCGGCGCATCCGTGAGGCGGTCGAGCGCGCCGGTTACGTGGGCCCGATCGAGGTTGAGATCTTCAACGAGGCGGTGTGGAGTATGCCACTCGATGTGTTGTTGCCGCTGGTGAAGGAGAGGTATCGCGCGTGCGTGTAGCGCCGGTCTGATGGCTGAGAGACGGGACTTCCTCCGAAGCTTGGCCGCGTTCGCGGCGACCCCGGGATCGCGGCGAAGTGTAGGGGCGCAGCATGCTGCGCCCCTACCGACACCGGGTGTGACCGGGGGGCCAACCGATCGCGAGTATTGGCTCGACGTGCTGACACGCCTGGCGCAGCCCGTGCTGACGAACCTCGCGCAGGGACGGCTGCGCCAGCGGATGCCCGTGGAGACCGCGCCGGCCGGGAACCCGGAGCGCCGCGACTACACGCATCTCGAGGCCGTCGGGCGATTGTTCACCGGGATCGCGCCGTGGTTGGAGCTGGGCGGCGAGGCGTCGCCTGAGGGCGAGCTGCGGCAGCGCTACGCCGACCTGGCCCGGCGAGGTCTCCGCGCCGCAACGGACCCGCGCTCGCCCGACGTTCTGAACTTCGCTCGCGGCCGACAGCCGCTCGTTGACGCGGCGTTCCTCGCGCACGCGATCGTGCGCGCGCCGCGCGAGCTGTGGCAACAGCTCGATGGTGAGACGAAGCACAACGTGGTCACCGCGCTCAAGTCCACGCGGGGCATCCGGCCGTCGCTGTCCAACTGGCTGATGTTCAGCGCGATAATCGAAACCGCGCTGAGCATGATGGGGGAGGAGTGGGACCGCACGCGCGTGGACTATGCCCTCACCCAGCACGAGCAGTGGTACAAGGGGGACGGGGTGTACGGGGACGGGCCATCGTTTCATTGGGACTACTACAACAGTTTCGTCATCCACCCGATGCTGCTGGACGTGCTCCGCCTGGTGGGGACGACCGCACCGGAGTGGCAGAGACTCATCGACCCGGTGCTGCAGCGCGCACGTCGCTATGCCGCGATTCAGGAGCGCATGATCTCGCCCGAAGGCACCTTCCCTCCGATCGGGCGTTCGCTCGCGTATCGCTTCGGCGCGTTTCAGCTGCTTGCGCAGATGGCGTTGCGGCGCCAGTTGCCCGAGGGCGTGACTCCGGCGCAGGTGCGCTGCGGCTTGACGGCGGTGATTCGCCGGATGATCGAGGCGCCCGGCACGTTCGACGCCCAGGGGTGGCTCACCATCGGGTTCTGCGGACACCAGCCGAGCATCGGCGAAGGCTACATCTCGACGGGGAGCGCGTACCTCTGCGCGGCCGGCCTGCTCCCGCTCGGCCTGCCTGCGACGGACGAGTTCTGGTCGGCTGCCCCCGCGGACTGGACGGCCCGGAAGGCGTGGGGTGGAGAGAATGTGACCCCCGACCACGCGATCTGACGCCATGATCCTGTGTCTCACGCTGCTCGCGCTACAGACGCCAGCGGCACCCGCGGCACGGGTCGATTGGGCCGCGTTTCTCGCGCGCCACGATCTCGTGTGGGACCGTCTCCCCACGCGATGGGGCGAGAGCGCGTTCATCGGCAACGGGCGTCTCGGTGCCACGATCGACGCGCAAGGAGGGGTGCTCGGCTGGACCATCAACCGCACCGACTTCGTCCATGATCAGTCGCGCTACCCCATCGGACGCGTCGTGCTGAAGACCGCCGGAACAGTGCAGGGAGGCACCGTCCGATTGACGCTGTGGGACGCCGAGGCGAGCGGCACGGTGACCACCGATCGGGGAGAGGTACGCTGGCGCAGCCTCACCGCCGCTCAGCCGTCGGTGATCGTCATCGTGCTCGAGGGACGGGGCGGCGAGCGGGAGGGCGCCGTGGATCTTGACTGGGCGCCGGCCGAGGCTCGGCCGCCGCGTAAAGTGGCTCGGAAGGAGGCGTTCGCACCCGAGGACCTGCATCCGCCGCCGACCGTCTCGCGCTCGCGAGCGGAGATCACGAGCGTGCAGACGTTCATCGGGGGCGGGGCCCACGCCGAGTCGATTGTGTCCTCACCCCCTATCCCCCTCTCCGTTCCGGAGAGGGGGAACGCGGGGGATGGCCTTAGTTCCCCCTCTCCCGAGGGGAGAGGGGGTCAGGGGGTGAGGACCAAAGGGGCTCAGGTGAGGACATTCTACGTCAGCATCGGCCAGGGCCCCACCGACCGCGAAGCTCTCGCCGAGGCTCGTGCGGCGACCAGCGAGGCGGCCCGGCTGGGGGTCGCGAGACTGACTGCGGCGCACCGCAAATGGTGGCACGCATACTATCCGGCGAGCTTCCTCACTTTCCCGTACGCCCGCCTCGAGGCGTACTACTGGATTCAGATTTACAAGCTCGGCTCCGCGATGCGCCCGGACGGACCGATCCTGGACTTGAACGGTCCCTGGTTCAGCGCGACGCCCTGGCCTGCGATCTGGTGGAATCTGAACATCCAGCTCACCTACTCTCCGCTGTTCCGCGCGAACCGCCTCGATCTCGCCGAATCATTGTTCCGCAATCTCGACCGCAATCGGCAGGCACTGATCGACAACGTCCCCGAGCGACTCCGCGGCGAGGCCGCGGCGATCGGTCGCAGCTCGGGCCCCGACCTCGTGCGGCCCGTCGATCTGGCCACGGCCCAGAGCGACGCCGCCCACGAGCTGGGGGACCTGCCGTGGACGATGTACTACTACTGGCTTGACTACCGCTACCAGATGGACGACCGGATCCTGCGCGAGCGCGTGTATCCACTGCTCAAGCTGGCGATCGGGAATTACCTCGCGTACCTGGAACGCGGAGATGATGGACGCTGGCACCTTCCGCCGACGCACTCGCCCGAGCTTGCCACGGTGCCGGATGCGAACTACGACCTCGCCCTCCTGAAGTGGGGTCTCGAGACGCTGATCGCCGGCGCCGAGCGCCTGCGGCTCGACGAGCCGTTGCTACCCCGCTGGCGCGATGTGCTGGCCAACCTCGCACCGCTTCCCACCGACTCCGCGGGGCTGATGGTGGGCCGCGGGCGGCCGTGGCAGCAGTCGCACCGGCACTACTCGCACCTGCTGGCGATCTACCCGCTGCGGTTGATCACGCCCGATCGTCCCGATCAGCGAGCACTGATTGAGACCTCGCTCGCAACGTGGGAGCGCGACATCTCGTTGTTCCGCGGGTACTCGTTCACGGGCGGCGCGGCGATGCACGCCATGCTCGGCCACGGCGACGTCGCCTTGACGCGTTTGAACCAGTATCTCGACGCGCCCCGCTACATGGAGCCGAACACGTTCTACGCCGAGGCTGGCCCCGTCATCGAAACGCCGCTCTCGGCGGCCGCGTCGATTCAGGAGCTCTTTCTGCAGGATTGGGGCGGCGCGCTGCGGGTATTCCCCGCCGTTCCGGGTCAGTGGAGCGAGGCCGCATTCGACCGCCTGCGAGCCGACGGGGCCTTCTTAGTCAGTGCGGTGCGTCGCAACGGGCGCACTTCCTGGGTACGCATCGAGAGCCTCGCCGGTGAGCCGTGCCGGCTCGTCGTCGCGGATTGGGATACGGCGGTCGTCCGCGCGCACACGGGTCCGGCGCCGCGCGTGAAGCGCGACAGCGCCGGGGCCTTCGTGATTGACCTGCGGCGCGACGCCTCGGTGGTGCTGGCGCCGGACGTCGCGAGCCCGCTCCCCGACGTACGCCCCATTGCGCTCCCACCGGCCGCTCGGAACCCGTTCCCCATCCTGAAGGATGGGCTCGGCGCCGCACAACCCTGAAGGGTGAGTGTGCTTCAGCACAGTAATCCCGCGGCGGGTTGGGGCCGCTGATGCGACGCCGGGAGTTCGTCGCCGCAGCGCTCGCCGTCCCCGTCGCCCCCGCGCTGGCGCGCGACGTCGCCCGGCTCGTGCCGGCGCCGAGGGACGCCATCCGAATCGCCAGCCCGAACGGCTCCGTCGAGTTCGAGCTACGCCACGCTGTCGGCCCCCGCTTGAGCTACGGAGTCACCTTCCGGAACCAGCGGGTGATCGAGCCTTCACCCCTGGGCATCGTCGTCGACGGCGTCGACCTGGGGCAAGGG
The DNA here is from genome assembly GCA_003220935.1 of Gemmatimonadota bacterium. Lineage (GTDB taxonomy): Bacteria > Gemmatimonadota > Gemmatimonadetes > Gemmatimonadales > GWC2-71-9 > 20CM-4-69-16. The sequence continues at coordinate 18,079 of QHTT01000097.1, read as the reverse complement.
GTGGAGGCGGGCACGGTCGAGTCCTATTACGGGAACGAGCGCTACCCGTGGCGTGGCGTGCACGCGGAGGCGATCAACCGGTTCAAGGGTGCGAGAATCGCGGTCCGGCACACCGCCAGCGCTACCGACTATCTGGTCGAGGTACGCGTCTTCGATGACGGGATCGGGTTCCGCTGCGTCGTGCCAGGCGAGGGGAGCAGGGTGCCCGACGAGGCAACAGCATTCGTGCTCCCTGCCCGCGCCACGGTGTGGTATCACGATCTGCGAGGACACTACGAAGGGACGCATACTAAGAAGGACATCACCGAGGCTGCGGCGGGCGATTGGGCTGCGCCGCCGCTGACCGTCAAGCTTCCCGACGCAGCCGGATACGCCGCGATCACCGAAGCAGCCGTCATCAACTACAGTGGCATGGTGCTGCAGGCGGACGGGCAGGGTGGATTTCGCGCGCGCTTGGGACACGCTCCCCCCGCCAGCTATCCCTTCACGCTGCGCTACGGCGAAGCCGAGGCCGCCCGTCTGGCGCAGCCGGCGGCGATCGCGGGAACGATCACCACTCCGTGGCGCGTGGTGATGATCGGCCCCGATCTGAATGCACTCGTGAACTGCGACATCGTGCCCAACCTCTCGCCGCCGCCGGAGCCGCGTCTCTTCCCCAAGGGGCTTCATACCGACTGGATCAAGCCCGGCCGAGCGGTCTGGAAGTACCTGGACGGCGGCGGCGAAAACACGCTCGAGACCATGAAAGAGTTCTCGCGGCTCGCGGGAGAACTGGGTTTCGAATACAACCTGGTGGAAGGCTTCTGGCAGCGCTGGAGCGAGAGCGAGCTGCGGGAGCTGGTCGACTACTCCAGGCGGCACAACGTCGGGATCTGGCTGTGGAAGCACAGCCGCGACATCCGGGACCCGGAGGCCCGCGCAGCGTTCTTCGCACACGTTCAGGACGTTGGCGCCGTGGGCGTGAAGCTGGACTTCTTCGATCACGAAGCCAAGGAGATCATGGATCTGTACCGGGCGGCGCTCGAGGGAGCGGCGGAGCACCGGCTGATGGTCAACTTTCACGGCGCCAATAAACCGACCGGCGAATCACGCACCTGGCCGAACGAGCTGAACCGCGAGGCGGTCTCTGGGATGGAGCGGAAGAGCATGGTGGCGTGGTCACAGCACGACACGACGATCCCGTTCACCCGGATGCTGGCCGGGCACCTGGACTTTACGCCGATGCTGTTCGGCGAGCGCCGCCGCGAGACCTCCTGGGCGCACCAGATCGCCACGGCGGCGCTGTTCACGGCTCCGCTGCTGGTCTATGGTGCGCACCCCAAGACCATCCTCGAGCACCCGGCGGCCGAGCTGATCAGGTCGATCCCCTCGGTTTGGGATGAGACGCGCGTGCTGCCGTTCAGCGAGATCGGTGAGGTGGCGGCGTTCGCGCGGCGGCACGGCAAGCGATGGTTCGTGGTGATCGCGAACGGCCCGACCGCGCGGTCCGTCGAGGTGCCGCTCTCTTTCCTCGGGGGAGGGTCTCGTGAGGCGTTGCTGGTCCGCGACGCGATAGACGACCCGGCGGCGGTGCGGGTCGAGCATGCGACGCTGCGCTGGGAGGACGACCTCACAATCGACCTCCGCAGTGGCGGAGGGTTCGTCGCGAGGCTCTAAGGCTTGGACACGAACATGACCGTCGGATCGAGCGGATAGCGGCCGAAGCGCCGGCCGTAAATAGCGAGCCCGCCGGGCAAGGCGGGGTCCACCTCCAACCGGATGATCAGCTGCCCGAGTGCGGCTGCCCGCTCGAGCGCGGCGCGCGGCACCGGCACCCGCAACAACGTGCCGTATGAGCCGGCCTCGCGCAGGCGCCGGTCACGCTTCTGGAAATGCCAGGACAGGATGCCGCGGTGATCGGCGGGGTCGTCCTGGAGCATTGCGCGTCCGGCGACCACATCGTTGATGCGAACGGTCACCGCGCTAGGGAATAGTCGCCCGTCGGTCATGGGGTAGGCGTTCGGGTTCAGGCTCGGGTCGTACGTGCCGCCGCCTCGCATGTAGTCACCCGCCATCCGGCCGGCGTCGTCGCGATCCTTGCCGAAGAGCTGCTTGGAGGAGACTTCCGCCAGGAAAAGGACGCTCTCGAGCTCGGCGGGGCGAAGTCCTTGGGGCCAGGCGGCCCGGTACTCGAAGAACCCCGAGCCGGCGCCGTTCACCTTCAGCCCGTCCATCACGTTCCACTGCTTGAGCGACCAGGATGCCGCGTGGAAGCTGGCCGGGTCGATCGAGAGCAGCCGAGCGCGGCGACCGTTGACCAGCCGAATCTGCTGCGGCGGTTCGCCCTCTACCACGAAGCTGCAGAAGTTGCGGTGCAGCACGGTGCCCGTGCCGTCTGCGAGCCGCACGGCCAGTACGAGGACTGCGGGCTCGTCCGGCATCGGAACGACCAGCGGCTCCAGCGGCCCGGTCATCCAAGGGCGATAGGGCACGCGCCGAGTCGTCTCGAAGTACGCCCGCTTTTCGCCGAGTGCGTTCCAGCCGTACAACTGTGCGTGCAGCGTGAGGCTGTCGCCGAGCGCCGTGGTCGGCGTGAGAAAGGAAGCGTAAAGCGGCACTTGCACCTTGGTTCCGGGCGCGACGCTCTGGCTGAGCTGCTCGCCCACGACGACGTAGAGCGGCGTATGGAGGTCCCGGAGTGACATCCCCTCCACCAGTTCACCCAGCCCTGTCTCCTTCTCGGAGCGGTCGTAGCGCCAGTAGCCGTTCCATTCGTTGATCACGTCGTGGAGCTCGGTATAGAGCCAGCCGGCGATGCTGGGATGGCGGCGGAACGCGTTCACGGCACGGTGGTAGTCCCAGCTCCAGTCAACGTCCCCAGTGCTCCCCTCGTAGCCCCAGACGTTGCCGAACTCGCTGTTGATGTTCGGCTGACGCGCCTGGCGGTACCCGGCCTCGAAGTTCCACGCGGAGCCCAGGTGAGTGCTGTCGCTCACCAGCCGGTCGTGGTCGTCCCACGCCCACCCCGGCAGGTAAGAGTGCCACGAGTTGATGTCGGTCTCGGTGTGACCGCGGCCGCAACACGGCGAGTTGTCCTCCACCAGCCGGGTCGGGTCCATCCCTTTCGCCTCGCGATAGACGGACGCTACCCAGCGCTGCGTCTCGGGGCGGTAGACCTCCTTCTCCCCCTCCTTCGTGAGCAGGCCCCATGTCTCGTTGAACAGCACCCAGGCGAAGATGGCCGGGTGGTTGTAATCGCGTGTCACCATCCCTCGAAGCGTCGACTCGACCTCTCCATGCATCGCCGAATCGGGCTCGCCCCATGAGTTGGGGATGTCCGCCATGATCAGCAGCCCCAGCCGATCCGCCCAGTACAGCTTGCGTGGCGACTCCACCTTGACGTGCTCGCGCAGCCCGTTCAGGCCGATCTGCTTGGCGCGCAGGATCTCGTTGCGTACGAAGGAGTCGCTCGGGAAGGTGTAGAACCCCTCCGGATGGAACGCCTGGTCGAGCGTGAGCTGCAGGTAGATCGGCTCGTCGTTGAGCGCGACGTAGCGGTAATCGGTCCCGGGCAGGTCCACGACCGAGATCTTGCGCATTCCGAAATAGCTCTGTACGCGATCGTCGCCCAGAACGGCGTCGACCTCGTACAGGAATGGGTCCTCGAGCGACCACAGGTGGATGTTCGGGATCGGCACCTCGAACGTTACCTGGTCCGACCCCTTCGGTACGCGCCGGATCACCGGGGGCAGCAGCGCATTCTTGAACCGGAGTGTCAGCGGGAGCTCTCGCGGTGCTTTCTCGAGGAGCCCGACGGCCACCACGACCCGCTTCCGGTCGATGTCCGGCGAGAAGTGCAGCACGCGGAGAGGCACGGTGCCACGCGCTTCGAGGTACGACGTCTGCCAGATGCCGCGGGCGTTGCCGTAGCCTTGCTTGCCTTCCAGCTTGAACGCACGCGGCGCGTCATCGACCCGGAGCGCGAGCCGCTGCGTCTGCCCAGCCTTCACGTACGGCGTCAGCTCGAACTCGAACGGGATGTAGCCGCCGTCGTGAGTGCCGAGCTTCTGGCCGTCGAGCCAGGCCGTCGTGCGCCAGTCGGCGGCGCCGATGACGAGGAAGACGCGCCGTCTTCCTGTCGTCCAGCCGGCCGGCACCTCGATCGTCCGCGCGTACCAAGCGATGGAGGCGCTGTCAGGGACGCCTGAGAGTGGGCTCCCCCAGGGGAACGGCACGACGATCGCCCGAGGCGCGGGGAGCTCGTTGCGCGACCATCCCTGGGCCTCACCCACGTCCTGTCCGTCGAACTGGAACTGCCACGACCCGTTCAGGTTCTGCCACTCTTCCCGCTGGAAGTCGGGCCGGGGGTGCTCGGCAAGGGGGATCCTCACCCCCTGACCCCCTCTGCCTTCGGGGGAGGGGGAACTCATCACGTCCCCCCTCTCCGGAACGGAGAGGGGGACAGGGGGTGAGGACCATAAGGGGAGAGGGGGAACCAGAGCCGCGACGACAACTGCGATCAGCGCGGACGTTGGTGTCTTACGAAATGCCGTCATCTGCACTGCCCCGACGGCACCCGAATAGGCGAGCCCGTCGGAGCGGGCGTGCCGAAGTCGGGAGCGCCGTCGGGACGCCATCCAAATTGCTGCATCCGGATCACGCGGTTCCAGCCCGGCAGCGTGTCGACCTTGGAGTGATAGACGATCCAGTCCTCCGTGCCGTCCGGCGAGGTGGTGAAGCTGGCGTGTCCCACGCCGGACACCAGCTCCGTACCTGTGAACACCGGCCCGCTCTTGATCCAGTTGCCCGGATCCATCGGGTCAGCGCCCGTGCTCTTGAGCTTGAGCTGCCCCAGCCGGTAGTCCTTCAGCCAGGACTCGCGTGTGGAGTAGATGATGAACACGTCGGCTCCATGCTGGAGAAATTCCGGTCCCTCGTTCAGGTCCAGCTCCGTCCCCCGCTCCCAGCTCTCGGTTGGGGAGGAGATCCGGACCCGGTTGCTGCTGATCGTCCACGGATCCGACATGCGGGCGATGTACAGATGCTGCGGGGTTCGGTCGGTCGCGGCGTTCGCTTCCCAGCCGGACCATACCGCGTATAGCTGGCTCCCGAGGCGCGTCACGGTGAGGTCGATAGCCCAGATCTTCTCCGCACCCGAGCGGACGTCATTGCCGGTGTAGAGCATCCCTTTGTCGATGTAACGGCCCTGGGGGTCGTCGCCGGCGGACTGCAGCACGCCGCTCCGCTGATACAGGAACGGCGGGCCGGATTTACCGGCGGCGTAATAGATGTACCACTGACCATCGAGGTAATGGAGCTCGGGTGCCCACACGTTGCTCCGGTTCCATCCGTTATGCGGCGCCGCCCACACTTGGACGCCGTGCTTGGTCGGCTGCGTCAGCTCGTCGGACTTGTAAACCCAGATCGCGTCATCCTTCGACTGGACGAAATAGTACCAGCCGTCGTGCCGCGCGACCCAGGGATCCGCGCCCGACGCGACTGGATTGGCGAAGCGACAGTCTTGAGCAGAGCCCGCCGCGCGCGCGGCGCCGGTAGAGTAGTTGGTGCACGCAGCCAGCAACGGCAGCACCACCCGCAGATGAGGTCTCACCAGCCCGGATTCTGCCGGACGTTGGGGTTCAGGTCGCGCTCCGACTGTGGAATCGGCAGTAGCTCCGACTTGCCGGCGACGAAGAATTGGAACTCGGCGTCGTCCGCTTGGAGCGCGGGCGTGACCAGGTTGTGGCGCGCGAGATCGGCCCACCGCTGTCCCTCGAGCCCGAGCTCGAACATGCGCTCACGCAGGATCCGGTCTCGCATCGCGACCTGGCTCAGCCCGGCCGGGAGCGGCGGGAGCGTAACACGGGCGCGCACCTGGTCGACCAGCGGATACGCCTCGGCCGTGCGCGCCAGCTCGTTCAGCGCCTCGGCCTCGAGCAGCAGCACGTCGGCGTAGCGGATGACCCGGAAGTTGATGGCGGCGTCCCAGTCCTGATCCGGTAGGCCGAGGTAGTACTCGCCGTATTTCTTGAAGAACAGCACGCTGGTATCCGCGCTGTACCGGGTGGCGAACGGCGTGCCGTAGACGTCCATGCCGCCAGGCTTGTTGTAGTAGATGGTCAGGTCGAGACGGGGGTCCACCTGGCCGCCGACCGTCGAGTCCCGCAGGAACTGCTCGACGTACCAGCGCGTCGGCCGGCCGTCGCAGAAGCTCGGGCCGCACGGTCCCACCATGCGCGAGATATTGAGCCCGCGCACCCCGGAGCTCAGGAACGAGCGGTCGCCGAACTGCACTTCGAACAGCGACTCCTTGTTGTTCTCGAATCGGTCGGTGAAGTTATCGGCGTAGTTCGGCACGAGGTCGTACAGTCCCGAGGCGATCACCTCCTGGAGCGTCGCCGCTGCCGCGCTCCACTTGCCCTGCTGCATCTGCGTCTTACCGAGCAACGCCGTCGCCGCGCCCCAGGTGGCGCGACCCACGTCGGCGCCGCTGTACGATTGCGGCAGGGCCGCGCGCGCGTCGGTCAGATCCCGCTCGATCTGCCCCCATACCTCGGCGGGGCTGGCCGTGGCCGGACGATCGGTGGGCGTCGGGGGCGTGGTGGTGAGCGGGACGTTGCCGTACAGCGTGACCAGGTTGAAGTACATCAGCGCCCGGATGAACTTCGCCTCCCCGACGATCCGGTCCCGCACGGTCGCATCCATCGCGATCCCGGGAACCCGCGCGATGACCTGGTTGGCCCGGAAAATGGCCTCGTAGTGGTGCTGCCAGATCTCCCGATTCACCTCGAAATCGTAGCTCGTGAACGTGAACTTGGTGAAGTTGGAGAGATCGGTCCAGGGACTTTGGATCATGCCGATGTCCGAGCGCAGGTCGGTGGCGAACACGAGCCAGCGGCCGTAGGTGCCGTTGTTCTCCAAAGCGTTATAGACGGCGTTCACCCCCGCGACGGCTTGGGCCGGCGTTTGCCAGAACGTGTCGGTGCTCGGCTCGTTCGGGTCGGTCAGGTCCAGATTCACGCACCCCACCAACGCTGCGCTTAACGACAGCGACGCAAGGAGTCTCCCGAGTCTCATGGCTCAGCTCCCGTGAGGGTCACAGCCGCAGATCGAGCCCGAAGGTGATCGTCCGCGGATTGGGATAGATGGCGCCGTCGTCGATGCCACGCGCCAGCGGATCGTTAAACCCGAGCGTCTCGGGATCCCAGTTCGAGAAACCGGTGAACGTGTACAGGTTTTGCACCGCGACGTAGAGGCGCGGCTCCGCGGAGGCCAAGTGCAGCCAGCCCACCACGTCACCAGGCACCCGATAGCCGAGCGAGACGGTCTGGATCCGCAAGAAGGAGCCGCTCTCGATCCACCGATCGGACAGCGGGTTGGCGTTGCTCGCACCCTGCGGGCCGATTACGGCACGCGGCGTGGTGGTGCTCGGGTTGGTCGGCGACCACGGCGCGAGCCCTGCACGGAAGTTGGAGATGTCGTCCATGCGGTCGGTCCAGTAGCGGGCCACGTTGAAGATCTTACCGCCGGCGGAACCGTGCAGGTTGAGCGCGAAGTCGAACCGCCGGTAGTGGCCGTCCAGGAAGACACCGCCTGTCACGTCGGGAATGGCGCTGCCGGCGGCGTAGCGGTCGGCGTCGCTGATGCGGCCGTCGCCGTTCCGGTCCACGTAGCGCACGTCGCCGGGCTTCGCGTCGGGCTGCGCACTGGCCTGGACCTCCGCCACGCTCTGGAAGATCCCATCCGTCTGGAGCACCCAGAACGTCCCGACGGCGGACCCGGTGTCGGTGCGGGCCACGCCGAACGGCCCGGCGAAGATCGGCTGGCCACCGTTCCCGAGCGCGACCACCCGGTTCCTCGTGGTCATCAGGGTGAGGCTCGTGTTGAGCTGAAGATCGCCCCGCTCGAAACGGTGCGTTGCGCTGAGCTCGAAGCCGGTGTTGCGGATCGTCCCGGCGTTCACGACGGGGATCCCGGCCGGGCGCCCCGGAGCGCCTACGCCCAGGCTCCACGGAATCGGCGCGGCGACGAGCAGCCCCTCCGACGTGGAGACGTAATAGTCCCCCGTGACGGTGAGCCGGTCATCGAACAGGCCCAGGTCGACGCCGACGTTCGTCTCGCGGTTGCTCTGCCAGCGGATGTTAGGGTTGGCCAATGTGATCTGCGTGGCGCCGCTCGAAACGACGTTGGACCCGAACAGGTAGTTCAGATTCTGCTCGATCGGTGCGGAGAAGCCGTAGTCGCCGATGTCCTCGTTTCCCAGGACGCCGCGGCTCGCCCGCAGCTTGAAGTAATCGACGCTGCGGCCGAGCACGGGGATCGACGGATAAAAGGCCTCCTGGCTCATCACCCAGCCGACTGAAGCCGCGCCGAAGGTGCCGTAGCGATTCGTCGGGGCGAAGCGCGAAGAGCCGTCGCGCCGCAGGCTCCCCGTGAGCAGGTAGCGACCCTTGTAGGCATAGTTGGCGCGCACCAGCAGCGCGCGCAACGCGTTCTCGAACCGGGAACCCGAGTTGTCCAGGTTGCTGCGCTGGCCGGCATCGATGACCTGCAGGTCCTGGTCCGTGAAGCCCTCGCGGTAGGCCAGCAAGCGGTCGAGGGTCTGCCGCTGCTCCGTGAAGCCCGCGACGGCGTTGACCATGTGTGTCCCCGCGCCGAAGCTTCGATCCAACGTGAGCAGGTGCTCAAACAGCAGTGACGTGCGATCGGCCTGCGTGCTCCACAATTGGGCGGGGAGGAGGGGATTCCGGAAACGCAGCTGCCCCTGCCGGATGAAGTCTCGCTGGGTGTAATGCTCGTAGTTGGCGCCGATGTTGAAGCGGTACCGCAAACCGGAGAACAGATCGAGTTCGGCGAACGCCGTGCCGATCGCCTGATTGGAGCGTCCCCAGTTGTCCTGCATGCGCAGCTCGCCCACCGGGTTGGTGCCGAACGTGGGGACCGCGTCGCTGCCGAAGCCGAAGCCGCTGCTCGTCGTGCTGTCGTACACGGGGATGGCCGGGGGGAAGCGGACGACGTCGATGAGCGGGAAGCCGCTCAGAAACTGGCGTCGGGTGCTGGAGAGCGCCAGGTTCTCGCCGAGTGTCAGGCGGGCGCGCTGTAGCTGGGAGTTGACGCGAAAGTTATAGCGCTGGAAGCCGGTCTGAATGATCGCGCCGTCTTGCTGGACATAGCCGCCCGAGATCAGGTACGCGGCGTTGGCCGTGCCGCCCGACACGGACACACCGTGGTCCTGGATGGCGCCGGTCGTGAACACCGCGTCCTGCCAGTCGGTCGCGATCGGCGGCGGATTCACCACGGCGGAGGGCACCGAGTCGTCCGCCCAGCCCGCGTTGGCGTATGCTTGATGGGCCAGTGCCGCCCACTGTGTCGTGTTCATCATCGGGACCTGCTTGGGGACCTTCTGGAACCCGTAATAGGAGTGCAGCTCGACGCGCGTGTCGCCACGGCCGCGCCGCGTCCGGATGACGATAACGCCGTTCGCCGCCTGGGCGCCGTACTGCGCAGCCGCAGACGCGTCTTTTAGCACCTCGATGGATTCGACGTCGGCGGGATCGAGGTTGGGGTTCTGGCCCATGTACATCCCGTCCACTACGTAGAGCGGCGCGGGATTGCCGAGGAAATTCTGGCCACGGATCACGACCGCCGCTGGTCGCCCTGGCTCGCCCGAGGCGGAGACCTGCACCCCCGCGACGCGCCCGCGCAGCGCCTCCTCGAGCGTGGCCGTCTGCTGCCCGCGGATCTGCTCGCCCGTGACACTGGCGGTCGCGTCCGACACGTCCTTGCGACGTTGGTTCGTGTAACCCATTACCAACACCTCGTCCAACGTCAGGGCCGCGGGCTCGAGCGCCACGTCGATGACCGAGCGCCCCTCGATCGCGACTTCGAGCGTCCTGTGCCCGATGGACCGGAACACCAAAGTGCGCGCTCCCACAGGCAGCGTGAGGCTGTACTGGCCCCGGTCGTCGGTCAGCGTTTCCTGGTTTGTGCCGCCCACTACGACCCGCACGGTGGGCAGCGGGGATCCGTCGCTGGCGCTGACCACGCGCCCACGCACGCTGTCCTGCGCGAGAGCGGAACGGTACCCCGCGGCGACCAGCGCCAGAAGCGGAAGGCTTGCTCGGACCATCTGCAACACGCGTCTAGGGGAAGGAAGTCGTTGGCACTGCCGCAGCGGCTGGAGCATCGTGAGCCCCTCCGATGGATATGCTGGAGCGCCATGGACCGGCCGCGCGGTCACGCTACCCTGGCTTCTGCGACGGACCGTGGGCTTCTTGAACCGGTTCTTGGCGCTCCGATTGGTTCGGTAATTTTCACCATATACGCGTCGTGGGACTCGGCCGCAAGGGGGGCAAATCCGCGCCCGGGGATCAGCCGGCGACGGGTCAGGATCCACCCTGAGGGAGCTGGCGGCGCTGGCGCTGGCGAACGTCCTTGCTGCTGCGAAACCGGGAAAGTAGTTTGGAGCGGTTTAGGGAGGCCCATGCGAAAGCCGGCGCTGAAGCACTCGACGATCTCCGACGTGGCGGCGCTCGCGGGCGTCTCCAAATCCACAGTCTCGGCCGTGCTCAACAACAAGAAGATCCGCGAGAGCACGCGGCGGGCGGTGCTCCGGGTGATCGAGGAACTAAACTACCGGCCCAGCCCTTCGGCGCGCCGTGGGTTCCGGCCAGCGACGGGCAAGAGCATTACGTTCATCGTCAAAGAGGCCCCGAACCCGTACTACGCCGAGATCCTGCTCGGCATCCAGGAGGTGGCGGGCGACCAAGGGTATCTGATCTCGGTGAGCAGCTCCGAGGGAAGCTACGAGGTAGAGCGTCGGATCGTGGAGCAGTGCACGGAGCGCGAGGTGGACGGGTTGATCATCACACCGATCCTGAGCGACGACGTAGACCTCTCGCACCTCTTCGAGCTCAAGCGCCATGGCGCGCCGTTCGTGCTCCTGGAGGAAGTGCGGGGCATCCGGGCGCATCTGGTGGATGTAGACAATGTGAAGGCCTCCGGCGAGGCGGTGAAATTTCTGATCGACCAGGGCCATTCCCTCATCGTGCACTTCGCCGGCCCGAAGTATTCCGAGCACACCCAGGAGCGGGCCGACGGCGTCCGCCGCGCCTTCAGCGAGTCTCACCTGCGCTTCGACGAGGCCATGATCGTCCACGCCGGCGCATCACCGGAAGACGGCTACCGAGTGGGGCTGGAGTACTTCGGCGCGCGCAGGGAGGACCGCCCGACGGCGGTCACTTGCTATAACGACCTAGTGGCGCTGGGCCTGCTGAGGGCGCTGAGGGAGCTCGGGATCCGCGTTCCGGAGGAGGTCTCTGTGGTCGGCTTCGATGGCTTGGATCTCCTGGACTATTTCCCCCTGCCGCTGACGACCGTGCGCGTGCCCAAGTACGAGATGGGGAAGCGAGCGGCGGAGATCCTGATTCGACAGATCGAGTCCAGGACGTCTGCTCCCGCGGAACCGGAAAAGGTCGCCCTGAAGGCCGAACTGGTGATCCGCGCGTCCACGCGACGGCTCACGGCGTGAGACGCCCTTTCGCCTTCCCCGTTTCTGGCTGGTCCCTCATGCTGGCATGGAGTACCGCGTGTGCACGCGGCGCACCGCGGCCCGTCGCCTCCGTGACACGGGCACCGTTCGGTACCACCGACCGAGGGGAATCCGTGAGTGCCTACACGCTGAAGAGCGCCAACGGGATGGAGGCCAGGGTTCTCGACTACGGCGGCATCGTCGTCTCAGTACGGGTCCCTGATCGCCACGGCCGCTTCGACGACGTCGTCCTGGGCTACGACTCCCTGGCGGACTACCTGCGGTCGTCGCCGTACTTCGGCGCCATCATCGGCCGATATGGCAACCGCATCGCCGGAGGCCGATTCACGCTGGACGGCAAGACCTACACGCTGGCGAAGAACAACGGTCCCAATCACCTCCACGGCGGTCTCAAGGGCTTCGACAAGGTGGTCTGGGACGCGGCACCGTTCCAAGGTGCGGACTCGGTCGGTCTCGTGTTTCGGTATACCAGCCCCGACGGCGAGGAGGGCTACCCGGGCACTGTGCGGGCCACGGTCACCTACACGCTCACGGACCGAAACGAGCTGATTTTCGATTACCACGCCACCACCGACCGCGCTACGCTGGTCAACCTTACACAGCACAGCTACTTCAACCTGGCGGGAGACGGCAAGGGTGACATCCTGGGCCACGTGGTCACGCTGAACGCCGACCGGTTCACGCCCGTGGACTCCACGCTGATCCCGACGGGCGAGATCCGAAGCGTCTCGGGTACGCCGTTCGACTTTCGCACGCCCACGGCGATCGGCGCCCGCATCGACCAGGACGACGAGCAGCTCCGGTACGGGCGAGGCTACGACCACAACTTTGTGCTGAACAAGGGTGCCGACGGCGGCCCGACGCTTGCAGCGCGGGTGTACGAGCCCTCGAGCGGCCGGCTAATGGAGATCTACACGACGGAGCCGGGGCTCCAGTTCTATTCCGGCAACTTCCTGGATGGCACGCTGCGGGGGAAGCATGGCGTCGTATACCGGCACCGCTACGGCTTCGCGATGGAGACACAGCACTTTCCCGACTCGCCGAACAAGCCGAGCTTCCCGTCGACCACGCTGCGTCCCGGAGAGCAGTACCGCTCGCGGACCATCTACAAGTTCGCCGTCCAGCCCTGAGATCGCGAAGCTCCTGGTCCTGCTGGTGCTCGGCGGTCTGGCCGCGCCCGCCGAGGCGCAGCTCGCGCGCAGTGAGCTGGTGCGACTCGAGCGCGAGCGTGTCCTCTCCGCTGCACTGCAGTACCTGCGTGAGGCGCCCGTGACGGTCACCGCATTCTCCGCGCCGCGCAGTGCGGGGGGGCCGCACGACTTCTCCTCGGAAGGCGACTACTGGTGGCCCGATCCGCGGAGCCCCGACAGCCCGTACGTCCGCCGCGATGGCGAGACGAACCCGGCCAATTTCGTCGCCCACCGCGATGCGATGCGCCGTCTGAGTCAGGTCGTCCCCGCGCTCGTGGCCGCTTACCAGATCACGGGCGACACCGCCTACGCCCGCCACGCCGTCGCCCATCTCGCAGCGTGGTTCGTGGATGGGCGCACCCGTATGAATCCGAACCTCTTGTACGGGCAGGCGATCAAGGGACGGGCGACGGGGCGCGGCACCGGCATCATCGACACGGTTCACCTGGTGGAGGTCGCACGGGCTGCCTGGGTGCTCGAGCAGATGGGGTACCTGAAGGGCGAGACGCTCGCCGGGATCAAGCGGTGGTTCCGACAGTATCTCGGGTGGATCACCACTCACCCCTACGGGATCGACGAGCGGAACAGCGGCAACAACCACAGCGCGGCGTGGGCGCTCCAGGTCACCGCGTTTGCGCAACTGGTCGGTGATGAGCCGCGGCTCGCGTCCATGCGCCGCTTCTTCCGGGAGACGCTTGTCCCCGAGCAGATGGCTGCGGACGGGAGCTTCCCCCGGGAGCTCGCGCGCACCAAGCCCTACGGCTACTCCCTCTTCCAGCTCGACGTGATGGGAACCCTGGCCTGGGCCCTCTCCACTCCGGGCTCGGACCTGTGGACGTACACGACTTCCGATGGGCGAGGGATGCGCAAGGCGGTCGCATTCATGTATCCCTTCATCCAGGACAAGCGTACCTGGCCGAAGCCGCCGGACGTGATGTACTACGATGCGTGGCCGGTCCGCCATCCGGCTCTCTTATTCGGCGGCCTTGCCTTGCGCGAGCCACGTTACCTGGACCTGTGGAAGACCCTTCCGGCCGATCCGACGGTGGACGAGGTCGTCCGCAACTATCCGATCCGCCAGCCGCTGCTATGGATGAGACAAGGAGCCGACCGATGACGACCCGCCGAGAGTTCGTCGAAACATCCGCGGCGATCCTCGCGCTGTCCTCACCCCCTGGTCCCCTCTCCCTTCGGGAGAGGGGGTACGCCCAAAGTCCCCCCTCTCCTGAAAGGAGAGGGGGTCAGGGGGTGAGGCTGCCGCTCGGTTTCTCGACGCTGGGTTGCCCGGCGTGGCCGTTGGTCCAGATCCTGGACTTCGCCGCCGCGCACGGCTACAGCGCCGTCGAGCTGCGCGGGCTTCAGGCGACGATGGACTTGAGCGAGGCAGCCGAGCTCGCGCCGGCGCGTCTCGGCGACGTCAAGCGGCAGCTCGCCGAGCGCAGGCTCTCCGTCTCCTGCCTCGGCGCCTCGGCCCAGATGCACGAGATGGACCCCGCGCAGCGCGCCGCGCAGCTCGCCGAGGCGCGCCGTTTCATCGACTTGGCGCAGGCGCTCGGCGCGCCGTACGTGCGCGTGTTCGGCAACAATTACGTGAAAGACGTGCCGCGCGTGGAGATGCTCGCGCACATCGCGGCGGGCTTGCGCGAGCTCGGGGACTACGCGCAGCCGAAGGGCGTCACTGTCCTGATCGAATCCCACGGCGACTTCACCGACTCGCCCTCTCTCCTCGAGCTCCTCCGACAGGCCGACTCGCCCGCCGTCCAGCTGCTATGGGACGCGCATCATACGTTCGTTTCGGGAAAGGAGCAGCCGGAGGACACCGTACGCCAGCTCGGGCGCTACATCCGGCACACGCACTTGAAGGACTCGGTACCGGCGGCCACTGCAGGAGGGCGGCGCTACGTGCTGACCGGCACGGGCGAGGTCCCGGTACGGCGCCAGATCGAGGCCCTCGTGAAAATCGGGTATCGCGGGTACTACAGCTTCGAGTGGGAGAAACGCTGGCACCCCGATATCGCGGAGCCGGAGGTCGCGATCGCGCAGTTCGCCACTGTGGCGGCCGAGTATCTGCGCGCCGCGGGGGTACACTAGGTGTTGCTGCGCCTCACTGCTCTACCCGGATCCCGACACGACGCGTAGCGATCACTTCGCCTCACGGAGCATCACTCGGTAGCTGCCGCGCAGCGCCGTTCCCTGCGTGGTGAGCACGAGCCGCTCCACACGATCGCCCCAGACAGAGCGGAGGTGCTCGTCGGTGATGGGGATCGCCTCCGCAGCCGCGTGCAGCTCGTGTGCGTCAAAGGTAAGGACGTAGCGACCGCCGAGGTGAACCGCTCCGGGCTTGGAGGTGTCCACGCTGAGGGGCGTCATCAGGTTCAGACGCACCGGCTCCTTCCACTGCTTCAGCTCGTACTTGTCCTCCAACTCCAACGCCGGCGCCTTGCGGTCCAGGGTGACGCGACGCTGCCAGCGCTGGACCGCCGCCGCGGCCGGATAGGCGGAGGCGATGTCGGCCGAGAAGGTGACCCGGTTCGCGGTCTCGTTGAAGGACAAGTTCTTCGCCTGGAACTCCCGTCCCGCTGCCTGCAGGACGCCGTTGATGGTCGGCAGGTTGTGATAGGCGGACTGCATCGTCCAGATCTCGTACCGCTGGGAGCTGAACGTCTTGGCGGAGTAGGTCTCCACGCCGAGGTCGATCAGCACCGGCTTGCCATCCCCATAGACGATGAAGTTGCCGACATCGTTGTGGTTGTGGCTCTGCGCGTTGTGGCCGCCCCACGCGGCGACGTACAGGCCCACGCCCGAGTTGGGAGTGGACCGGGCCGCCATGAGCTGGAGATCCGCCAGCCAGACGGAGCCGAGCAGCGGCTCGGCGGCCTGCGCTGTGGCGATCTCCCGCGCGACGAACAGCGCCGGCAGGATGCGCCCGGGTGATGAGGAGCCGGGCCGGTACGGGCCGCGGCGCTGCGCCAGCAGCGCGCCGAATCCCTGCATGACCGGATCGCCGATCCGCTTCCCGTACTGATATACGAGCTCGGCATCGGGCGTGAGCTTCGCCGAGGCGTCCCCCATTGGGATGAAGTACTGATCTTTGATGTAAACCCGGTAGATGTACTGCCCCATGCTCCGCACCAGCGGTGCACGGTAGATGTCGATCGTGCCGTTGGTCGCGCTACGCAGCAGCTGGTTGTCGAACAGCGACGCCCCGGCCCGTCCCCAGTACCCCGGTCCTTCGTCTGACGCACCGTCGTCCGGGTAGATGTTGATGAAGTTGTCGAGGCTGCGCATGATTTTGTAAACGGAGCCGGTGCGGCGCGGCGGGTCGGCCTCGAGCAGCAGCACGGCAGCGAGCCAGTTGGAGTTGATCCACGGGTTCCAGTTGTTGATGTTCTTGCGCTCCCCGAACCCCATCCACCAGAAGTCGTCACGCTGCAACGCCGGCGTAAGAACGCGGCGGTCCACCTCCGCGCGCATCCGCTTGCGGATGAGTGGCGACACCTCGTCGAGCCGGTCCCCGAGCAGGTAGTCGGTCCACGCGAGCAGGGCGCCCGTTTCCGCGGCGAACAAATCCACGATCGGCTCCGTGACGTCGGGGAGTCCGGTTCCCGCTCGTTGCATGCCGAGGTGCGCCGTCGATCCCCAGTAGGTTTGCTCGCAGATCGCCCAGATCCCGTCCGCGATCTCGTCGAGGAAGCGCCCCTGGTTCTCGAATACCTCGGCGAAGACCAGCGTCGCCAGCTTCTCACGCTGCCGCGTGTTCAGCGCGTCGTAGTTCGACCGGTTTCCGCTGCGGATGTACTGCAGCGTGACCGTGGCCGGGATGCGCTCCCAGGTTGTGCCGAGGTACTGCTGCGCTTCCCGGATGAACCCGGCCCGAATCTCCTGGGGAACCCCCTGCCACTCTGCACGATCCTGGATCGTGGGATACGGGTGCCATTGAGCTACGGGGATCAAGGCGGCGGCCAAGCTCTGCTCGCTCAAACCACCGGTCAGCAAGTTTCTCGGACCCTGACTCGCGACGATGAGGAATGCCGCGAGGATCTTCATCGGTCTTGGGACGCGAGCGGCTCGAGGCGCACGGGACCCAACAGGCCGGACGGTTTGAGCGGCCAGCCTGACGCGTCGAACGGCTTGTAGTCGATGCCCACGAAGTTGATATCCGCGAACACCTTCCACGGCACGCGCCGTACATCCAAATCGCGGATACGGTTCGCGGAGAGGTTCGTCACCTCGATCTCCAGCTCGTTGCCGGTCCGCCGCAGCGGACCAGTCTCCACACGGAACGGTCGGGCGAACAGGATGCCCAACTCCTGCCCATTGAGCCGCACGCGCGCGCTCTCGGCGACTCGACCCAGGTCGAGCAGGTACGAGCTCGCTTCCCCGGGCGCGTCGAAGCGAATCGAGTAGCGTGCGGTGCCGGCGAACCGCCTGGCCTCCTCATCGCCGCGCTCCGTCCAGGAGACGAGGGTATCCGTGCGGAACGAGGCTGGGAGCACCGGTCCGCCCGCGGGAAAGGTCACCGACCAGTTCCCCCGCAACTCCACCGGTGCTCCGAGCGGCCGCAGGTAGGGCCAGGGAGCGCCGCTCACCGAGCGGTCGAATGCGCGCAGGATGAGGGACGCGCCGGGCTCGAGCTGCAGGTACACCTCTGCCTGCCCGTCCGTCCCCGTGCGCCGCTGCGCGATGCCGGTCCGCTCGCTCATGGGGTCCATGATCGCCACTGCGGCGGCGGATACGGCCAACGGTATCCAGCCATCCAGCGTAGTCGCCCCGGCGTGGCTGATGAAGTACTGATGGCCTCCCTCTTGTCTTCGGCGAATGAACCGCACTCCCGCGTGATCCACCATACGCTCGCGACGGACGCCTGCGGCGTCGAGCAGCGGCTCCACGTCATGTCCCACCAGCACGCGTCCCTTTCCGACCACGCTCCGGCGCACCCCGTTCCCGTCCGCCACGCTCAGCACGAGTCGTCGCTTCGCGTCCTCGAGCCGGCGCCGTCGTTCAGCCAGCCGGCTCAGACCCGGCACATCGGAAGGGGGCTGGTCAACGAAGATGACGGTGGCGCCGGTCCGCGCGAGATCGACCAGCCGCCCGAAGGTCTCGTCCGGCATGTGGTCGGTGGGCGGTACGACGATGGCGCGGTAGTCGAGCGGCGACAAGTTGGCCCTGAGCAGCCGATCCGATACGTAGTCGAAGCCATAGCCTCGCTGCCACAGCACCCGGGCGACCGCTCCGACGGGTTTCCCGTGCAACCAAGCCGGTTGCTGCACCTCGAAGTCCGACCGCAGACCGGTCGTGTCGTGCCAATTGTCGTAGATCGGCCAGTACAGCAGGACGTCGTTGTCGGGCCGGCCCGACT
>QHTT01000012.1 GCA_003220935.1 Gemmatimonadota bacterium | reverse complement strand
CAAAGGTACCTAGATCTGTCAGCCCAGCCGGAGGCGCTTGATGCCATCCTCGCTGAGGGCGCAGAGCGCGCCCGTCTACGCGCTGCCCCGACGCTCGACCGGGTCAAACAATTGATGGGCTTGCACGTGAGATCTCATGTTCCCTTTCCACTGTCAGACTCTATGGAGGGCTGATGTCGTCCAAAGCGAGGCGGCCCGTCATGAAGAGAGAGTTCAAAGTGGGCGATCACGTAACCTGGAACTCGGAGGCTGGGCACGTCAGCGGGAGAATCATCAAGGTGCACTCGAAAGACGTTAATTACAAAGGGTACACCCACCACGCGAGCGAGGCTGAGCCACAGTATGAAATCAAGAGCGACAAGACCGACCACATCGCCTTGCACAAGGGCTCGGTGTTGCGAAGGATGAACGACTGAGAGGCTCTCCGGCAACATGATCCCGGAACCATGCTGACGCGGCCGAGCACCGCGGCAGCCACCGTCTACCCGACGCTCGAAGCGTTACTGGCCGCCGTGCGTGCATGCCGGGTGTGCGAGGCACATCTGCCGCTCGGCCCGCGTCCGGTGCTGCGTGCGGGTGCAGCGGCCCGCATCCTCGTCGTGGGGCAAGCGCCCGGGGTGCGCGTCCACACGACCGGCATTCCGTGGGACGACCCGAGCGGGGAGCGCCTGCGCGCGTGGATGGGGGTGGACAAAGATGTCTTTTATGACGAATCGCGTATCGCGATCATTCCCATGGGTTATTGCTATCCGGGGCGAGGGAATGGCGGAGATATGCCGCCGCGCCGTGAATGTGCGACGTTATGGCTCGATCAATTGCTGGCCCGGCTGCCCCGGATTGAACTGACTCTGCTCATCGGTCAGTATGCTCAGCGCCACTTTCTGGGCAACCGCCGCAAGCGGTCGCTGGCCGAAACGGCCAGGGCCTGGCAAGAGTACGCTCCCCAATACATGCCGTTGCCCCACCCCTCGCCGCGCAATCAGCCGTGGTTGACGCGTCATTCCTGGTTTCAGCGGCAGCTCGTGCCGGTGCTGCGCGCACGAATCAACGCGCTGGCTGAGCGCTGAACCAGAGTTGGCGCGAACAATCACCACGCCGGGTTCCGAGCCCGTCGTATTGACGACGGGCCATTCCGGTGAGACGATTCGACCTTCAACTCTTGCCGAACTCGTAGTGAGTTGCGAGTTTACGTTTCTTCCGGCGCCGTAGCCAAGTGGTAAGGCAGAGGTCTGCAAAACCTCTATTCGTCGGTTCGATTCCGACCGGCGCCTCTTTGCACCGCAACGACTTCCGCGCTTCCGCCCGCAACCTTGGGGCACATTCTCTGGCATATAACTCCGCGACGGGCTGGTTTCACCCGGCATGACCGCGCACTATCATGAGGAGGGCGCAGCTGCATTTCGCAGCGGCCGGGCTGGAGGTGGAGCGTGCTGATGATTCCGAGCTGGGCCATCGGCTTTGCGTTCATCATCGCCGTGGTCGCGGCCGCGCAAGTTGTGGTGCGACGGCTCGTCGGGCCCGCAAACCGAGGCGCCTGGCAGAATCCTACCGAGCCGGATGTTGCGCGCCTCACGCAGGCGCTCGACGACGTGCAGCGCAGGCTTGGGGAACTCGAGGAGCGTATGGACTTCGCCGAGCGGCTGTTGGCGAAGGAACGAGTCGCCGAGCGCCTGGGCCCACCGCACGGGTGACGCTGGGGTCGAAAGGCTCGGCGCATCCAACCCAACCACAGCTCTCTGTGACCAAATGTGTGGCACTGCACGAGCAATTGCTTGCTCGTGCGGGCAAATCACGTAGACTTGGAGCCATGGTCAGAGGCAAGAGCCCTGCGCAAGGCAGCTGAGGCGCGCTGGCGCGACCATTCGAGGTGCGGATCGTGAAGGCAGCCTTCTTCGACAGCCACCACCCCAGCGGGCCATGATGTCCGACCCGCGGGGGTTCCCCGGTAACGAGCGATTCCAGATCCAGCGCTGCCTCGGCTCCGGCGGCATGGGGGTGGTGTACGAGGCCCTCGACCGCGATCGGAACGAGGTCGTGGCCCTCAAGACCCTGCGGTGGACCGATCCTTCCGCGATCTATCGGCTGAAACGGGAATTCCGCACGCTGGTCGGCATTGTCCATCCCAACCTCGTAGCGCTGTACGAGTTGTTCGGCGAAGCGGACGAATGGTACTTCACCATGGAGCTCGTGAAGGGCAGTCGCTTTCTCGAGTTCGTCCGACCCGACGTCCTGGCCGTCGAGCGGCTCCGCTCGGCGCTCGCCCAGCTGGCGACCGGCCTCGTCGCACTCCACAGCGCGGGCAAGCTGCATCGCGACCTGAAGCCATCGAATGTGGTAGTGACGCCGGAAGGCCGGCCCGTGATCCTCGATTTCGGCATTGCGGCGGATATGGTGGCCGGCGAGGACCCCCTCCGCACCGCGGAGGATGGCATCTGGGGGACCGCGGAATACATGTCGCCCGAGCAAGGGCGAGGAGAGGCGAGCGCGGCGAGCGACTGGTACGCGATGGGCTGCATGTTGTACGAGGCGCTCACCGGCCGGCTGCCATTCGCGGGAGCGGCGCTGCGGGTACTGTTGGAAAAGGCGCAGCAGGACCCTCCCGATCCGAGCAAGGTCAAGCCGGGCCTGCCGGCGGATCTCGTGGCGCTGTGTCGGGACCTGCTGGCGCGACGCCCCGAGCGACGCCCTGGGGCCGAGGAAATCCTCTCGCGGCTTAGCGTCGCGTTGCCAGCGCCGGGCACCGTGGCGACCGGCCCCTCTCCGGCGAGTGCGCTGCTCATCGGTCGCGATGCGCAGCTCGCCGAGCTCGAGCGGGCGTTCGGGCTCGCGCGGAGCGGCCGTGCCGTGCTTACGATCGTGCGCGGGCCGTCGGGGATCGGGAAGACGGCGCTCGTGCGCCGGTTCGTCGAGCAGTTGGCGGCCGACGATCGTGCGGTGGTGCTCTCGGGCCGGTGCTACGTGCGCGAGTCGATGCCGTACAAGGGGCTGGACGGCGTGATCGACAGTCTCACGCGCTTCCTGCGGACGCTCGCGGACCGAGACCTCGACCGCCTGATCACTCGGGATCTCGCGACGGTGCTGCAGCTGTTTCCCGTGCTCGGGCGGGTCCCGAAGCTGTTGCAACTCCCCACCCCGCAGCGCGACGTGGTGGACCCGGTGGAGCTGAGGCGCCAGCGGTTCAGCGCCCTCCAAGGCCTGTTCCGGCGCATCGCGGCCGAGAAGCCGGTGGTAGTGCACATCGACGACCTGCAATGGGGCGACGCCGACAGCATCATGCTGCTCGATTCGCTGCTCGCCCCCCCCGACCCACCGGCGTTCCTCGTGATCGCGAGCTTCTCGAGCGAGGACACGGCTTCGCCCCCGCCCTTCCTCCGGACGCTGCTCGGCCGCACCGGGACCGAGTCGTGTCGCGAGCTGCAGCTGTCGCCCCTGTCCGAGGTGGACACACGGCGCCTGGCGCACGCTCTCCTGGAGACGGAGCGCCGGGAAGGAAGCGGTGGGATGCGCGGGCGCGCGGGTCGCGCGGGGCGCGCGGGGCCCGACGCGCACGAGGGGAGCGATGGGGTGGACGCGATCGTGCGCGAGGCGGCGGGCAATCCCTTCCTGGTGGAGCAGCTCGTGCACTATCTCGCGCTGCGGCCGCCGAACGGGAAGGCGGCTACCTCGGGTGTGAGCCTCGGCGCCGTGCTCGAGGCCCGGCTGGCGCAGCTCCCGAGCGGGGCGCGCACGCTACTCGAGACGCTGGCGCTCGCGGGACAGCCGCTCGACGCCGCGGTGGCGCGCGACGTGGCGGGGCTCCAGGAGGACGAGCGGCAGCTCGTGGCGCTGTTGCAGGCCGAGCGGTGGCTCAAGGACACCAGAAGCGCCGAGCGGCTCGAGCTGTACCACGACGGGATCCGCCGTGCCTTGGTGGCGCGCATCGATCCGGCACGGGTGCAGCGGATGCACTTGAGTCTCGCCACCGCGATGGAAGCACGCCGCGCTGACGATGCTGAGACGCTGTACGAGCATTACCTCGAGGCGGGGCAGCGGGAGCGGGCGCAGCGCTGCGCCACGCAGGCGGCGGTGAAAGCGGGCCGGGCGCTCGCGTTCGAGCGGGCGGCGCTGTTTTACCGCCGGGCGCTCGCCTTGACGCCAGAGGGCGGCGCAGAAGCCGCGGCTCTCTACGGCCAGCTGGGCGAGGCGCTCGCAAACGCGGGCCGCGTGCGCGACGCGGCTGAGGCGTACAGTCGCGCCGCGGCGCTGTCGAGCCCCTCCGACGCGCTGGAGCTACGACGGCTCGCGGGGGAGCAGTTCCTGATCGGCGGACGGATCCAGGAGGGGCTCGACATGCTCAAGTCGGTGCTGGAGGCGACGGGCCTGGGTCTCTCGAAGTCGAAGGGCCGGGCGGTGGTGTCGCTCTTGTGGCACCGCGCCTGGTTGCGGCTCCGCGGCCTGCGCTTCGTCGAGCGCCGCGCCGCCGCGATCCCGTCCGCCCAGCTCGCTCGGGTGGACGTGTGTCGCACCGTGGCCGAAGGCCTCGCTCACCTCGATACGATTCGGGCCGCCGATTTCCAGACGCGGCACCTGTTGCTCGCGCTCCGCGCCGGAGAGCCGGACCGCCTCGCCCGGGCGTTGGCGCTCGAAGGCGGGTTCACAGCGGCACTGGGGGGCCGGAGCCGTTGGTACGACCGGTTGCTCGCCGAAGCGGAGGGCCTCGGCCGCCGCATTCAATCGCCTCACGTCCTGGGCCTGCGCGCCGTCATGAACGGGGCCGCGGCCTACTTCGCGGGGGAGTTCGAGCGCGCCCGCGACGCGACGAGACAGGCGGAGCGGTTGTTGCTCGAGCACGGGATCGGCATCGCCTGGGAGCTCGTCACGGCGCGCTTCTACCACGCATTGTCGCTGTATTACCTGGGTGAGGTAGAGGAGCTCAGCCGCTGCGCGGCGGCGTACCTCAAGGATGCCGCGGAACGCGGCAACCGGTTCGCCGCGCTCATGTTCCGCACCGGTCCTACGAACGCGACGTGGCTCTTCGCAGACGACGTCGCGGGCGCGCGAACAGCACTCACGGAAGCACTCGCCGAGTGGCCTGAGCGGCCGTTTGGGAGCCCGCACTACATGGCTATGACGGCGCAGGGGCGGATCGAGCTGTATGCCGGCACCCCGCGCAACGGTTGGGAAGCGATCGAGCGGGCGTGGCCGGCTCTCAGGCGCACGGGACTGTTCCGGATCCAGGCGGCGCGGACCACCGCTCGCCAGACTCGCGCGAGCTGTGGCATCGGGGCGAGCCGCACGGCGCACGCGGGCGCGGCGTCGCTGCTTGCGGCTGCGGAGCGGGATGCGGCTGCCATCGCTGCGGAGCGCGCGTCCTATTGCGCCCCGACCGCGGCGCTCCTCAGGGCCGGGGTCGCGTCGCGGCGCGGGGACGAGGCGGCCGCGGTGCGGGCGCTGCGCGCGGCGCTCGCGGGGTTCGAAGCCTGCCACATGAAGCTGTTCCTGGCTGTCACCGAGCGGCGGCTCGGCGAGTTGATAGGGGGGGATGAGGGTCGCGCGCTCGTGCACCAGGCGAACACCTGGATGACGGCGCAGGGCATCGTCAATGCGGACCGAATGACGGCGACGCTCGCCCCGGGGTTCTCCGACTGAGTTGATCCAACCGGGGCGGGCGCCCGCCATCCCGTGTTCACTGCGGGACTACCGCCACCGCCCCGGACCGAAGAACGGCCGATAGTAGTACGGCGTCCGGAACCCGAAGCCGAGCGCTATCCGCGGACCGTACCAGGGGTCCCACCAACCGGCCCAGGGGTAGGGCGCATAGGCCCACCCGACGTAGCGCGGCTGTGGCGCGACCGCATACGTCGCGATGTCGTAATCGAAGTGCTGCGCGTCGGCGTGCATCCGTTGCACGATGTCGAGGAGCGCCGCTTCGGCATCGTCCTGCACGCCTTGGTCGAGCGCGCTGTAATCCCAGCGCCCGTTCTTTGCGAATTGGTCGAATTGGAACGGCGTCTTGGAGAAGGCCGCGAGCAGCGTCCCGTGCCCGCTCGTGTCGTCGACCACGAAGGCCTCCCGGCCGCCACGCCCCTTCAACTCGGCTTTCTTGCCGCCCCGGAGGTGCTGATCTCCGTCGGGATCGATCGGAAATAGCACCCGCACGCGCCCCGCGTCGGCGCGGAGGACGACCAGATAGCCGTCCTCGGCCGTCCTGGCGTACACTTTCGCCCGGTCGCCGAACAGATACTTGCCGTCGGAGCTGAACCACACCTTCACTGGAGGATCCGCAGCGCCGCCGCGGGCGGCCGCGGGTGCAGCAGGCGCGGCCAGGGAATGGAGTAAAAGCAGGGCTGTCAACATATGATCTTCCTTTCGCTTACGGCTTCCAAACCGACGGCCAGACCGCGAACCCCAAACGCAGACGGGCTCCGCGGTCAGGGAGCCCGTTCCGTCTCTGTTATTGAATACGGAGGGCAGCGGGGGGGTGCTGACCTCGCTTCAGTCCGACTGCCGCGGACGGAGCGTTGCTGCTGCGCGGCGACCCTGCGACGCGCCAACGACGTGCAGGCTGAAACGCATCGGTACCTAGCCCGACAGCCGGTGAGCACTGTCACGGACTGAGGCTATTGCCGTCGGTTATGTAGGCGGGACCGAGAGCCGACGCCTCCGTGCGCGCGGATCCAACCCAAGCGCCGCTCGCGGACTGAATACCGCAGTTGCCGAACCACAAGCGCCCAAGAGGATGAGGTGGATTGAGGCGCCTGACTCACCTCGAGTCAGGGGCAATCGCCCGCCGCGAGGATTTGCAGGCCCGCAGCGACGGCCCCGGGGCATGCTTGCCGCGGGCGTAAGCCTTCTCTGATCACTGCGACGGCCGGGCGAACTACCGAGGCGCGTTCGATAGACGCTCTGGAGCGTGTGTGCCGTACCGTGTAGCCCTCTACTCGCACGACACGATGGGGCTGGGCCACATGCGCCGCAACCTGCTGTTGGCCCAGGCGCTCCGGCATTCCCGGCTGCAGGCCGTCGTGCTGATGATCGCCGGGGCGCGCGAAGCGAGCCTCGTCACGTCGACCGCAGCCGTGGACTGCGTGGCGCTGCCGTCGCTCCGGAAGGACGGCGGTGGGCAGTATCACCCGCGCCACCTTGCGGTTTCCCTGAAAGAGCTCTTGGCCCTGCGGGCGAGAACCGCCGGCGCCGCGCTGGAGGCGTTCGCGCCGGACGTCCTGATCGTTGACACCGTCCC
>QHTT01000096.1 GCA_003220935.1 Gemmatimonadota bacterium | reverse complement strand
ACGATCGCGAGCAGCCAGGCGCGGCTGTCGCCAGGCCCCGTTCCGCGGAACCCGTCGAAGTACTTGAGGGCGCGCAGATAAGCGTCCTGAACGACGTCCTCCGCGTCGTGCGCGTCCCGCATCAGGTAGCGCGCCAGTGTGTACGCGGCGTCCAGGTGCGGCAGCACGACGGCTTCGAAGCGCGTGAGCTGGCTCGGCTCCAACCATCCCTCATGGATGTTGCGGTGCGCCCATCACTACCTGACCCGACGGACGGCGGGATTATTCCCGGCGGAATAGAGCCGCGGTCCGAGCGGTCCTCAAGGTCGAACTATACCGCTTTCCCCTTCTCGAGGAGGAAGACCGCTATGAATCGCGCCGTCGCTGCGCTCCAGATACCGCCCGGACCGGGCGAGCCAAGCTCGACGCGCCCGGCGGCTTTGTATTTGTTAACTGGGAAGAGCCGAGCTCCCGCAAGGCGGCGATGTGAGGGGGAGCAGATGCTGCCTGACGACAGGGCGAGGGTCTAGGGCACGGCCCAGCGCAGCGACAGCCCCATCGAGATGTAGCGCCAACGTGCGGTCGTCGCGGCCTCGGCGACCGCTGAATCCTCGCTATCCAGCTCAAGCTTGAGGTCACGCCCCGGTGCGAGCGGCACGACGATGAGCGAGTAGAGGCGCAGCGCCCGGCGCCACGGCCCGAGCGCCGCGCCCTGCTCGGCGACCCGCTGGACGCCCGCCCCGATATCGAACGCGAACAGGATCGATCGGGAGGTCTCGAGCTCGAAATACGACCCCGCTTCCACCACCTGGATGAGCCGCGGGGCGAAGTAGCCGGCGGTGGTGGCGTGCGAGTACCGGACCTCGTGAAACTGGCCCGATAGCTCGACGCTCGGCGTTGCGGCGAACGCCGCCACGGCGGCGACGGTCGTTCGGTGATTCACTGCGGCAGAGTCACTGAGCGCCGCGGCGCGGCCGATCCCGCGCAGCTTGAATGACCCGGCGACCGGCAGTTCGACCGTGGCACCGAGCTCGGTTCGCGTGACTCGGTTCGCCACGAGGAGCGGACTCGCGTCCAGCACGCTCCTCGCCGCGCGGAGGTCCACCGCCGGGCCAGCCAGCGGAGCCCGCCAGCGCGCGCGGACCTGGGCGGTAGGGATGACGCTGACGCCATGGCCGTCGCTGCCATCGAGTCGCGTCGCTCCCGCCGCCGCATCGAGCTGCAGCGCAGGCCGGGGCCGGGAGGCGGCACGCAGGGTCAGCTCCTCGAGCCCGGTCGCCGTGACCCCGTCCTGTACCCGCTCACGGCTCGCCGCCACTCCTAGCCGGGTCGGCCCGGACGCCGCCAGCTCCGCGGCGCCCCCCAGCCGCAGCGTGGTGTTCCCGTCGGAATCCCGGCTGCCGCTGACGAGCGGTGTGACGGCTGGCGCCGCCGCCACCCGGGCGGCGGCGAGCTCGCGCCCCGCCTCCGCGTCCATCGGGTGGTCGGCGAGCCACCGCTCGTAGACTGCTATCGCAGCGCCCGTCCGGCGCGCCCGCAGCAGGATGCGCGCGCGCCCGACGACGGCATCCCGCTCGGCAGGCGCGAGGCGCAACGCGTCGTCGTACCAACGCAGCGCCTCCTCGTAGCGCCTCGTGCGGGCCAGCATGTCCGCCACCGCCATGTACCCCCACGGGTCCGACGGCTCGAGCGCGACGTAGCGCCGGAGCAGCTGTAGTGCGCGCGTGGGATCATGCCGGCGCAGCTGGCCGAGACGATACGTGGCGTGGGAATTCTCCGGGTCGGCGGCGAGCACCACCGCGTATTCCCGGGCGGCGGCGGCCGCATCCCCTTCGGCAAATGCCGAGTCCGCTCGCGCGAGGTGGGCCGCTACCGGGCTGCCGCTCTGCGCGACCGCGGCGCGCGTCGGCACCGCTGTGGCCGTGAGCACGAGCACCACGATGCGACCCACGCGGCCCCCTCCCGCCACCGCGACGACCTGCCGCTCCTCGTGCGGCTCGATCGCGGCGCGCCGGTCTGCCGGGCGGTGGACCCACAGCCGCAACAGCTCGACGCCCAGCAGCACCGCGGCCAGCGTTCCCAGGCTGAGAGCGAACGTCACCGTGCGCAGCACGTTGCCGGGATGCGACGCGGGCGGTAACGGCACGACTGGGGCGGCGGCGCGCAGCGCCACGCCGAGGAGCCAGCCTGTCGCCCATACGCCCCCGAGGATGCCGCCCGCGATCGCCGTCTGCCCGGCGACTAAGCGCCACGTCCCCGACACCGCGGAGCCCCCGCCCGCTCGCCGATACGCCTCCCGCAGCGGCATCGCAAGCGCCGTCACCAGGTAGAACATCCCGCCGATCCCGGTTCCGGGCAGCCCAGCCATCATCGTCAGTGCCCCTTCTCGTACACGCGCAGCGAGCGACCGAGCAGCAGCTCGGCGCAGACCGCCCGCAGGAAGAAGACCGCGTTGACGGTGCGCAGCACGAAGAATGCGGGGACGCTCACCAACGCCCGGCGGACCTCTCGCCGCCGCACTGCGCCGGCGAGCACCGGAACGAGCACGGCGGGGGCATCGATCACGTAGCCGATCAGCACCCAGGGGCTCGCGAGCAGGATCGCGAGCATCGGCAACACCACCAGGTACACGGCTGCGGCGAGCGTCGCATCCCAGAACGCCACCGCCACGGCTGAGCGGAGATAGGGCACGGTGAGGAGGCCGCGCCAATGCAGCTTGACGTTCTGGACGAAGCCGTGGGACCAGCGCCGTAGCTGCTTCCCCATCAGCGTGAAGGTGCGGGGCTCGATGGGGTAACACAGCGCCTCGGGCACGAAACGCACCTCATGGCCTGCCTGGTACAGGCTCCAGGTCAGGTCCACGTCTTCAGCGAGGGTGCGGTTCGACCACCCCCCCTGAGCCCCGAGGATCTCCGTCCGGTACATCGAGAAGCATCCGGAGGAGATGAGCGGCTTGCCGTAGTAGTCCTGCACCTGCTTGTAGTAAGTGAACGCGAACAGGTATTCGATGTAGCGCCCCCGCTCCCACAGGCTGCGCACCCGCTGCGGGAGCACGAATCCGCACGCCGCCGCGACGGCCGGACGGTGGAACGCGGCGAGCAGACGCTCCAGCGCATCCGGGGCGAGGACCGTGTCGGCGTCGATGGCGACGGTGAGCGGTGTGCGGACGTAGCGGAGCCCAAAGCTTTGCGCGCCCGCCTTGGAGCCGGTGTTCGCGGGTGGTCGGACCACCGTGACCCCCAACGCGCGGGCTACGTCCCCGGTGCCGTCGGTGGAACCGTCGTCCACGACGATAATCCCGAACGGCGGCGCCGTCTGGGCCTGGAGGCTTCTGATCGTGTCGGCAATGCTCGCCGCCTCGTTGTACGCGGGCACGATCACGGTCACGTCGCTGCTGGACGCCGGTCGGTGGCGTGGCTCCATGGCCACCCCCGGTGCCCGCGAGGCAAGCCGCTCCCGGGTCCACCGTCGCTTCAGCCGCCCTGCGCTGGAAGACAAGGTTCGACTCTGCCGCCTGATCTGAATGCGTGGTGAACGATTGCCGCTCGACGCCCGGGGGACTGGGCGTTGACATGGTAAAGAGGCCCGTTTGCTCGCCTGCGTAACGCGGGTGCGCGGCCGGCTTGGGCTGTTGGGTCGGCGCGACACAAGTGACTGGCGCGCCGCGAGTTAGAACATGAATCCAGTGCGGAGGTAGAGCGCGGAGCGCTCTGGGCTCTTGGCTACCGCCAGGGACACGGTATTAGCACGGCTGTGACGCCAGGCGAACCAGAGCCCGCCGCCGGCAGCGGCGTGCCAGCGGTCGGACGGTTCGCCTGCGACCCAGACGCGACCGGCGTCGGCGAGTCCAAACACGCCCACATCTCCGGCCGGAAGCCGCGCGACGGTGAGCCGCAGCTCGGCGTTCGCATATGCACCGGACGTCCCGGCAAACCGCTGCTCCGCGTAGCCGCGGACGGTCGTCCCCCCGCCGACGTAGACCGCCTCGGCGAGCGGCGCGGTGCCGCTCACGTGCGCGCCCCCTACGCGCAACGCGACGGTCGCCGCCGGTGGGTCACCCGCCGACACGTAGGTCGATGCCTCGGCCGACACGCTGCCGAACGGTTCGACCACGTCCCACGCAGCCGGGTAGCCGCGGCCCTCGAGACGAAGGTGTGTGCCGCGGGCGGGGGCGGCCAGCGCGTCGCGCGTGTCGAGCTCCAGCACGGCGCGCCCGCCGACCTGGCCGAAGTTCCCAGCACCGTAGTACGGGCCCGCGTTCCTGAGCAGGGTGCCCGAGTCCGCAGGGGTACGGGCATAGTTCACCAGCGGCCCTACCACGAAGCGCAGCCGCGGCGCGAGCGGCACCGCCACAGCGGGCGCGAACAACAGCTGCTTCTGCCGCACACGGTAGACGCTGTCGGGCTGGGACGCGTCGCTCGCGTTGCCGAACCCGTAGAAGCGAATGATCTCGAGCCCTGACGCGCGCAGCTCGATGATCAGGATCGACGGAGCGAGCGGCTGCCGCAGCGTGCCCTCGACGGCCGCGCGGTAGGTGCGCGCGCTGGTCGCGTACTCGATGCTCGCGAGCAGCCGGGTGCTGGGAGGCAGCGCGCGAAACCCGTAGCGCGTGTGGACGAGTCCGGCGCCGAGCAGCAGGCCGACATCCGGCGAGTAGCTCACCCCGAACAGTGGGACAGTCCGGGGGCGCCACGCGTCTTCCTGGGCGAAAGCGGGCCGCGGCAGCGAGACGCCCGCAGTGCCGAGCGCCGAGAGAGTGCTGAGCGCCACCACCGGGCCTGCCTGCCATTTGACTATTGTTCGCAACGGGCGGATACTCGACTGGCAGAAACCATGCACGTTCTGATCGCTGACGACGACCAGGTCACGGTCCAGCTGCTCTCGAGCGTGCTGAAGGCGAGCGGATTCGAGTTGTCGATAGCGCGCGACGCGATGCAGGCTGTGATGATGGCCATGCGGAACCCGCCCGACGCGGTCATCTTGGACATCGGCATGCCGGGCGGGAGCGGGCTGCAGGTGCTCGAGCGTCTCAAGGCGTCGACCAAGACGAACGCGGTACCAGTGATCGTGGTCACGGCCCTCACCGACCCCACGCTCCCCCGCAAGGCAGCGGCCCTCGGAGCCGACGAGTTCTTTACGAAGCCAATCGCGCTAGACCGACTCCGCAGCGCCCTCGACCGATTGCTTGGCAAGTCCCCGCAGGAGGAGCCGGGGCATGAGCTCGATCGAGATTAGGCTTCGGAGCCGCGGAGCTGTCGCAGCACGTACTCGAGAATCCCGCCGTGCCGGTAATACACCAGCTCCTGCGGCGTGTCGATCCGCACCGTGGCTCGGAACTCGAGCCGTGATCCGTCGGGTCGCGCGCCGCGCACCGTCAACTCCTTGCCGCGCGGGAATCCCTCGGCCAGCACTTCGCCGAGGCCGGTGAGGTCGAACGTTTCCTTCCCAGTGAGGCCCAGCGTCGCCGGGCTTTGATCGGGGAGGAACTGAAGGGGGAGGATCCCCATCCCCACGAGGTTCGAGCGGTGGATCCGCTCGTAGCTCTGGGCGATCACGGCGCGCACGCCGAGCAGCCGCGGCCCCTTCGCCGCCCAGTCGCGCGAGGAGCCGGAGCCGTACTCCTTGTCCGCGAGCACGAGCAGCGGCACGCCTTCGGCCTGGTACTGCACCGACGCGTCGTAGATCGACATCTGCTCGCCGTCGGGCAGGTGCACGCTGACGGGTCCCTCGGTGCCGGGCGCGAGCAGGTTCTTGAGCCGGACGTTCGCGAATGTGCCGCGCACCATGACCTCGTGGTTGCCGCGGCGTGAGCCGTAGGAGTTGAAGTCCTTCGGCTCGACGCCGCGCTCCACCAGATACTTCCCCGCCGGGCTCGTCTTGCGGATCGAGCCGGCGGGGGAGATGTGGTCGGTCGTAATGCTGTCACCGAGCAGGCACAGCACCCGCGCCGCGCGGATGTCCTCGATCGGGGCCGGGGCGGCCGGCATCCCGTCGAAGTATGGCGCCCGGCGGATGTAGGTCGAGTCGGGCTCCCAGGCGAACCGGTCCCCCGCGGGCACCGGCAGGCCGCTCCAGCGCTCGTCTGCCTTGAAGACCTCACTGTACTGCGTGCGGAACATCGCCGACTTGATCGAGGTGCGGATGACGTCGTCCACTTCCCTGGCGGATGGCCAGATGTCCCTGAGATAGACGGGCTTCCCGTCCTTCCCCGTGCCGAGCGGCTCGTGCTGCAGATCGAGGTCGATCCTGCCCGCGAGCGCGTAGGCGACGACGAGCGGGGGCGAGGCGAGGTAGTTGGCGCGCACCTCCTGCTGGATGCGCCCCTCGAAGTTGCGGTTGCCCGACAGCACCGCGCACACGACCAGCTCGCCTTCGGCGATCGCCGCCGACACCGGCTCGGGCAGGGGACCCGAATTACCGATGCACGTCGTGCAGCCGTAACCCACGAGATGGAACCGCAGCCGCTCGAGGTACGGCGTGAGGCCCGCCTGGTCCAGATAATCGGTCACGACTTTGGAACCGGGGGCGAGGCTCGTCTTCACCCACGGCTGCGACTCGAGGCCTCGCTCGACGGCTTTCTTGGCGACGAGGCCCGCCGCGATCATCACCGACGGATTGGAAGTGTTGGTGCAGCTGGTGATCGCCGCGATGACGACCGACCCGTGCCGCAGCTTGCACTCGACCCCTTCGAGCTTCAGGTCGACGTGCGTGCGGCGCTGCGGCGGCGCAGCCACGGCAGTGCCACCCCCGAACGCCTGGCCGCCCTCGGCTTCCCAGTGGTTGCGGACATCGGCGGGCGGCGCGATCGGCGAGCTCGGCTTGACCAGCGTCGGCAGGGCGTCGAGGAACGCCCGTCCGACCGCGCGCAGCGGCACCCGATCCTGCGGCCGTCGCGGCCCGGCGAGGCTCGGCTCGACCGTCGAGAGGTCGAGCGACAGGGTGTCCGAGTACACCGGCTCCGGCGCGTCCGGCGTATGGAACAGGCCCTGCTCCTGCATGTACGCGGCGACGAGCGCGACCTGCTCCTTCGTGCGCCCTGTGAACTCGAGGTAGCGGAGCGTCTCCTGGTCCACGGGGAAGATGCCCACCGTGGCGCCGTACTCCGGGGCCATGTTGCCGATCGTCGCCCGGTCGGCGAGCGGCAGCGTCGCGATCCCCGGGCCGTAGAACTCCACGAACTTCCCAACGACGCCCCGCTTCCGGAGCATCTCGGTGACCGTGAGCACGAGGTCGGTCGCGGTCGCGCCCTCGGCGAGCTTTCCCGTGAGCCGGAACCCCACGACCTGGGGGATCAGCATCGACACCGCCTGGCCCAGCATCGCTGCCTCAGCTTCGATCCCTCCGACGCCCCAGCCGAGCACGCCGAGGCCGTTGATCATGGTGGTGTGGGAGTCGGTGCCAACGAGCGTATCGGGATAGGCCTGAGGCGTGGGCCCCGAAGTCGTGAACACCACGCGCGCGAGGTACTCCAGATTCACCTGGTGGACGATGCCCGTGTCCGGCGGCACGACACGGAACCCCTGGAACGTCTGCTGGGCCCAGCGCAACAGGGCGTAGCGCTCCCGGTTACGCTGGAACTCGAGGTCGGCGTTCACCTGGAACGCAGTAGGGGTACCGAACTCGTCCACGATCACCGAATGATCGATCACCAGCTCGGCGGGAAGGAGCGGGTTGACCAGCGTCGGATCGCCGCCCATCGCCTGCATCGCGTCGCGCATGGCGGCGAGGTCCACCACGGCGGGCACGCCCGTGAAGTCCTGCATCAGCACGCGCGCCGGCATGAACGCGATCTCGTCGTCCGGGACCTTCTGCGGGTCCCAGCGCGCCAGCCGCTCGATATCCTCGCGGCGCACGGTGCGCCCGTCCTCCAGGCGCAGCAGGTTCTCGAGCAGGATCCTGAGGGAATACGGGAGGCGACCGATGGCGAACCCGTGCTTGTCGAGGGCCTCGAGGCGGAAGATCTCGAAGCTCCGGCCGGCGACGGCGAGCCGGGCCCGCGTGCCGAAGCTGTTGGACGTCGTCATTCCACCACCTTCACGTCCACGACGAAGTACTCGGTCTCACCGAAGCACGTCGTCGGGACGCCCATGTGCTGTTCATACGTGAGCGCGACGCGTTTGCCCACGGACTGGTTGATCCGCGCCGCGACCGCATCGTCCCGCACGGTGAAGTAGAACTTCTCCGACATGGTCCCCGGGATCGAAACCATGGCCAGCTCTCCTTCCCACGTCTTACAGATCCAGCCCTTCTTGGAGAATTTCTGGACGTATCCCGCGCGATCCCCCTTCGCGTAGCTCCACGTCAGCGCGCTCCAGGTGTAGAGGGCGAACAGCACGACCGGCACGAGCACGACGGCGGCGATGACGAGCTTGGTCTTGCGCGTCAACGTAAACTTCACGCTGGGGAATCTACCCGGAAACAGTCCCACTCAGTAATCTGCCTCGTATTGCTCCGTTTTGTATGGCACGAAGCCGCGCTTCTCGTAGTTCGGCAGCGCGTGGGGGTGGTCGAGCGTGCAGGTGTGGAGCCAGACGCGGGCGGGCTCGAGCGCCCAGGCGTCGCGCACGGCGCACGAGAGCAAATGCTTGCCGAGGCCGACGCCAATCGCGTCCGGTGCGAGTCCGAAGTATGCGATCTCCACCGAGTCGTCCTCCGGGACGCGTCGCAGCTCGTACCACCCCGCGAGCGAGCCGTGCCGGCGCGCCACGTACAGGATGATCTCGCGCTGCGCCAGGTGCGCCCGGATCTCTGCATCGGTCCAGTCCCAGCGGTCACGCCAGTGGTACGCCTCGCCCACCGTGCGGTAGCAGTGACGGTACAGCTCCGGCGTGGGCCGGGCGACCCGCTCGATGTCGATCTCCGGAAAGTGCCCGAATGCGGACCGGAACTGATCGGGCGTGGTTAGCTCGAGATATGTACGCGTGGCCTCCATGGAGGTAATCTTATGTCGTCCCCACACCACGAAAAGCTATGACGTTCAACCGCATGGGCACCGTCCCCCTGCCGCTGGCCCTGCACCTCGCGAGCTACACCGTGCTGGGACTGTTTTGCTTTTTCGCGGGGGCGCTGAACCTGATCGACCCGGTCAAGATCCCGCACGGGATCCTGTTCCTCCTGGTGTGCGGGTTCAGCTGGGGCTACGTCTTCGGCATCCTGATGGCGCGAAAGGAAGTGGTGACGCTGGGCTTCGTCGCGAGCAGCGCCTGGCTCGTCGCCGCGCTGGCCGGGGCGGTGCGCTTCGGCTTCGACGGGCGCCTCACGGCGTTACTGGTCGCGCTCGGCGCGTACGGGTTGGTGACGCTCGGCATCTACCGCAAGCGCATCCTCGAGCACTGACGCGTCGGCTCACCCGATCGCGTTCGGCGTGACGTGCTCGGGAGCGGCCGGCATCTCCACCACAAACCTGGCACCACCGAGCGCCGAGTCCTCGAGCCAGAGCTTGCCGCCGACCTCAGTCACGACCCGCTGGCAGATCGCGAGACCGAGGCCGGTGCCCTCGTCCGGCCCCTTGGTCGTGAAGAACGGATCGAAGATCCGGCCGCGGATCTCGACCGGGATGCCGGGCCCCGAGTCTTCGACGACGAGCCGCACCCACCCCTCGCGCGCCTGCGTCGTGAGCTGAATGACCGCGGGGTCGCGCCCCTTCACCACGTGTTCGGCGTTGGTGACGAGGTTGATGACCACCTGCTGCAGCTCTTGCCCCAGGCCCAGGACCGCCGGCGCGGACTGGTCGAGCCGCGTGCGGAACTGCACGTTGTCCGCCCGCAACACGCGCTGCCGGATCTCGGCGACGTCGTGCACCAGGTCGTTGATCTGCACGCGCGTGGGCGTCGTGTCGGCGCGCCGCGCCAGCCGCAGCAGGCTGCGCACGATGCGTGCAGCGCGGTCCACCTCGCGCGTGATGGTCATCGCCGTGGTGTTGGTGTCGGGATCCTTGCTGGCCCGGCCGAGCAGCTCCGCCTCCATGCGGATGGCGGCGAGGGGGTTGTTGACTTCGTGCGCCACGCCGCTCGCGATCTCGCCTACGGTGGCCAGCTTCTCGCGTGCGATCAGCTCGCGCTGGGCCCGCAGCTCGTCGGTCCGGTCGTAGAGGGCCACGAGCAGGTTGTCGCGCCCCACCCCTGACAGCCCAGTGATGGTGCAGTCGCAGATGCGGCGATCCCCCGCCGGCTGGGTGACGAGCACGCGCCCGTGCCACGGCTCTCCAGCCTGCGGCCGGGCGAGGACCAGGTGGAGCGAGATCTCGCTGGGCGACAGCCCCAGCGCCTCGAGGTGGATGCCCAGCGCCTGCGACTCGGTCGCGATCCCGAACAGCCGGCACCCGGCCTGGTTGAGCTGCTGCACGCGGCCCTGCCGGTCCACCAGCGCGAGCGGCAGCGGGCTCGAGTCCACCATCGCGTGCGCCCGCTCGGCCGCTGCGCGGGCGCCGGTCACCGCTTCCGACAGCTCCAGCCCCCCGGCGATGTACGCCGCGACCGCCGCGAGGTATTGCAGGTCGACCAGACCGAACGCCGGCGGCGCCGCCGTTTCCGCCCCTGCCTGTTCGTAGCGGATCACTCCCACGGCTCCCGCGACGCCGCTCGACGTCTTGAGCGGCGCGATCATCGCCCCCCGCGCGGTGCCGGCGGGGTCGAACACAGGCTGCGCGTCGGGCTCGGCGCGAATGTTGTCGGTGAGCAGCGGCTCGCCGCTGCGCACCACCGCGCCCGTCGTGCTCGTCGTCAGCCCGAGTTCGCGTCCCTGGAGCTCCGCGCATTGACCGACCGTGGCTGCGATCCGCAAGGTGTCGCCCTCCCGCTGCCGCAGCGCGACGAAGGCGCCCTGCGCTTCCACCAGGCTCATCACGCTCTGCAACGTGTAGCGCAGCAGCAGCTCGCGCTCCGGCGCGGCCAGCAGCCAGCGCGACAGCTCGACCAGGAACGTCCCGAGCCGCCGCTCCCGCTCCAGCCCGGCGCGGCGCGCCACCATCACTGCCAGGTGGGTCGCGATCTCCACAGCCGAGCGCAGGGCTTCGGACGGGAAGCCGTCGGGGAGTCCCTGGTAGACGAGGTGCACGCGGGCCCCGCCAACCCAGTCGCTCAGGATACCGGTCACCGCCTGCCAGAAAGCCCGGGTCTGCTTGGCGTTGCCTGCTTCGGTCAGGAGGCGACGGATCGGGTCGATCATGAGATCAGACTACGTCGAGAGAAGACGTCACGCAAATGCGTCACGCAAATACGTCCACGGCCGTCACTCGCGGCAGACGGTCCGGGAACCGGGCGGCGTTCCCTTGGTATGGGCACGACTCTCACTCTTCTGTCGGATCCCCACGCGGGTGGGACCGCTGGCCCCGCTCGCACGCTCGCAGAGTCGGAGATTCTGGACGCCTACTCTCGCGCCGTCACTGGCGCTGCGGAAAGGGTCGGGCCGGCCGTGGTCAGCGTGGAGGTGCGGCACCGGATCGAGCGCCGCGGTCGCCCCGCCCGCGAGCTGCCCGGCCACGGCTCCGGATTCGTCTTCACCCCGGACGGCTTCGTCCTCACGAACAGCCATGTCGTGCACGACGCGACCCGCATCGACGCGGCGTTCGCCGACGGCCGACGGCTGCGGGCCGAGCTCGTCGGGGACGACCCGGACACCGACGTCGCGGTGATCCGAGTGGACCCCGTGGCACTCGTCATCGCCGAGCTCGGCGATTCGGGGGCGTTACGGGTGGGGCAGCTGGTCATCGCCATCGGCAACCCGCTCGGCTTCCAGAGCACCGTCACCGCGGGGGTGGTGAGCGCGCTAGGGCGCTCGTTCCGCTCGGTCACGGGGCGCCTCATCGACGACGTCATCCAAACCGACGCCGCGCTCAATCCCGGCAACTCCGGCGGGCCGCTGGTCGATTCGCAGGGAAGGGTGGTGGGCGTCAACACGGCGGTGATCCTCCCGGCGCAGGGGATCTGCTTTGCGGTGGGAATCAACACGGCGAAGTTCGTGACCGGTCAGCTCATCCGGCACGGCAAGATCCGGCGCGGCAGGATCGGGGTCGCGGGGCAGAACGTCTCGCTCGCGCGGCTCGTGGTGCGGGCGCACGGCCTCGACGCGAAGAGCGGCGTACTCGTGACCGGCGTCGATCGGGACAGCCCCGCGGAGCGCGCGGGGGTGAGGTCCGGCGATATCATCGTCGGCTTGGGCGGCAAGCCCGTGACGGGCATCGACGACCTGCACCGGTTACTCGCCTCGGACCGCATCGGCGCACAGAGCACGATCGTCGTACTGCGTCAGGCCGACCGGCTCGAGCTGGGGATTGTGCCGGAAGAATCGAAGACGTAGCACGGAGGCGTTACACACCACCGTCCCGCAACGGCGTCACGCGACAACGTATCTGCGGGACGCCGTTGCGAGACGTTGCTGCGTGACGTTCCTGCGTGACGTCTTCTAGGCTCTGATCGCTCCCGGGAACCGCGCCTGATCCGGTGTGAATCCCGGGAAGATGGCCGCGAGATCCGTCGCGCCGAGATGCCGTGCCAGGATCTCGGTGAAGAGATCGCGGAAATCCGTCGTCACGGCGACGTCGCGACCCTCGAACCGATTCGCCGGGTCCAGCCCGGGCCACTTCCCGAGCACCTTGCCGCCGTTTACCGGCCCGCCCAAGACCAGCATCGCCGTAGCATGCCCGTGGTCGGTTCCCGAGTTGCCATTCTCCCGCACCGTGCGGCCGAACTCCGACATGGTCAGCACGACGACGTCCCGCAGCTTCTCTCCCAGGTCCTGCGCAAACGCGGCGAGCGCCTGGCCGAACTCCGCGAGCCGTGCCGCGAGCTGTCCTTCGCTCGACCCCTGGTTCACATGAGTGTCCCAGCCGGTCACGTCGGCGAACGCCAGCTGCAGCCCGACGTCGGCCTTGATGAGTTGGGCGATCTGCAGCATCGCCTTGCCGAACCTGCCGCGCGGGTAGTCGGCACCATTTGCCGGCTGGTACTGGCCCGGGTTCACCTGCTGCAGCATCTGGACGGCCTGGAATGCCTCCTGTGACGACGTCGAGAGCAGCCCCGTGGCCGAGCCCGCATACAGCGCTTCGAACGCGCGGGTGAGCCGGTCTCGCGCCGCCGGCTGGGGCGCCCGCAGGCCGAACGCTTGCAGGTCGTCGATGGCGAGCGACGGCGCCGAGCCCGCCAGGATGCGCGGCAGCTGCGGCCCGAACGCCACCGCGCGGAACGGCGTGTTCTGGTGCTCGCGGTCGTGCTGGCAATAGCGGTTGAGCCAGCCGTCCGGCGTCGCCTTCGCGCCCGGGGTGCCCGACTCCATGTAGTCCTGGGCGTCGAAATGACTGCGGGTCGAGTCGGGGGACCCGATGGCGGGGATGGCGGCGAGACTCTTGTTGTGCCACAGCGGCTGCAAGGCCGCAAGGCGCGGATGCAGCCCGAAGTGCCCGTCCAGATCGACCACGTCGCGCTCCGGTACGGCGATACGCGGACGCTCGCGGTAGTACAGAGGGTCGCCGTGGGGCACGATCATGTTGAGCCCGTCCACAGCGCCGCGCTGGAAGAGGCAGACCAAGACAGGGCGGCAACGGGCGGTAACGGGCGGCAATGGGCGGTAGGACGCGAAGGCCGCCCGGGCCAGGAACAGTGGGTCCAGACCAAAACTGAACAGGGCCAGTCCGCCCGACTTCACGAAAACGCGTCTTGAGATCGACATGCGCAGCTCCTTCGGCCGTTGCCGCCCGTTGCCGCCCTCTGCCGCCCGTTGCCGCCTACTGTCTCTGAAACTCCGGCCCCCCGATCGCCAGTCCGATCGCCAGCGCACGAGCCTGTAGAGGATCGCTGTCTGATATCTGACGTCTGATGACCGCCTTCGTGTTCTCCGACATCGTGCCGCCCAGGATCTGCGCGTTGACCGCGGCGATCAGCTGGGCAGGGTCCGCGCTGGCCGGAACGATCGAATCGATGCTCACCACCACGCCGGGCAGCCGGCCCGCGGCGAGCGCGACCGCGGCGTTCATCCGGTCAAGCAGCGCGCCGCTGTTCACCCACGCCGCATCCCGTTCGGGATAGCCATCGGGCGCCACGTGCAGATAGAGCGGTTCTCCGAGGCGCGCCACGACCTGCGCCAACCGCGGCGTCGTGTCGGGGTCGGCGCCCAGCGCGCGGGCGGCGCTCACCACGAACTCGAGCGGCGTCTTAATCTTGGCGCGGAAGTTCGGGGCGGCCCAGAAGTCCGGCGCCGTGAAGACCGCGCGCAGCACCTCGCGGATGTCACCCTCCGTGCGCTTCCAGGCGGCCACCGCGTCGTCCACGCAGCCGTCCGGCGGGTCGTCGTTCACGAATCGCTGGCACAGCTGGCGGCTCACGTGGTGCATCGTGGCCGGGTGATTGGCGAGCAGCTTGAGGAGGCGCACCCCTTCGTCTCTGCCGTGGCCGGCGGGGAAGGTCACGCCCATCACGACTTTCTCACCGTAGTCGTGGGCCCAGTCGTGGAACTCGAAGTCCCCGCCCTGCTGGGGCCGCCGTATGCTCCAGCCGGTGAAAATCCGCGCGACGTTGATCACGTCCTGCTGAGTGTAGCCACCGTCCACGCCGAGTGTGTGCAGCTCGAGCAGCTCGCGGGCGTAATTCTCGTTGATGCCCTTCGGCATGCGCTCCACGGCCCGCTGCCGTTGCGAGTCCGCGCGCATCGGGTCGCGCGCTGGGTCGAACAGTGGCGGACGGCCGAAGCTGGGGGCGCGTCCGAACAGCGGCCGGGCCCGGAGCCGCATTGCCTGTGGCGGTGTGGAGCCGGGCGCCACGCTCTCCCAGTTGTCGAGGTAGAACAGCATCGCCGGGCTCTGCGCCGTCGCGACCAGCAGGTCCGCGAATCTGCCCAGGGCATGCGGCCGGATCGTCGCCTCGATGTACGACGGCGTCAGAAACCGGTCGGCGCCCTTCGCTAAGAAAACGTTGAAGTGATTGATCCAGAAGTCGACCATCACCTCGTAGAGCTGTCGCTCCGACAGGGTGGCCCGCACGAGGGCGAGCTCCTGGAGCTCTCCAGCCAGGCGGCGACCTCTCTCCTGCGGGGGGTCCATCCGCTGCGGTAGGGGCGCAGCATGCTGCCCCCCTACACTGTCTCGGTCACCAGGCGCCTCGCCCTGTTGTCGCTTCTGCTCGCGCTGTTCTCGCTGGGCCTCGACGTACATGCTCGCGAGCTCGTCCGCGTCGTACTCGAGAATGGTGAACTGGCGCTCCCGCTCGGCGAGCGCAGCGTCGTCGATCTTGTCGGGGGACAGCTGCCGGTCGATCCACTGCATCACGCCCGCCGCCGCGACGCGGTCCACCTCGCCTGGTCGGGGGCCGTAGGCGAGACGGTTCAGCGCGTGCAGCGCGGAGTCACGGGGGGACAACTGAGCGGACAGTCGGGCGGTCGGACTGACGGACTGGAACGCCAACACCAACCCAGCGAGCAGGTACGCCCGCCGGCGCGCTCGGTCCGACCGTCCGACTGTCCGACTGTCCGTCTTTGTCATGCAGTTATATTGACGCACAGCCCTCGAGGGAAGTTAAGGTTGTGACGGCGCCACGTTTCGTCCCGCACGGTATCCGCACGCAGCGTAACAGCTTGCTCGGGGGCGCGAACGGCAAGCCGCCTACCTGGGAAGAGCGGCTCCAGGCGCTCAAGTACGTCCCGCCGCTGCTCAAGCTCGTCTTCGAGACCCACCGCGGCTATACCGTCGCCATCCTGGCCCTCCGGGTGGTGCGGTCGTTTGTGCCACTCGCCGTCCTGTGGATCGGGAAGCTGATCATCGACGGGGTCATCGCGGCGGTGCGGGTGCGGGCGGACGGAGGGCAGGGCGCGGTCGACTGGTGGGCTCTGGGCGGGCTCCTGGCGCTCGAGTTCGGCATCGCCGTGCTCGGGGAAGGGCTGGCCCGGCTGTCGGCGTTGCTCGAGAGCCTGCTGGGCGACCTGTTCTCGAATCGCATCAGCGTGCGCCTGATGCAGCACGCCGCGGCCCTCGATCTCGCCCAGTACGAGGATGCGGAGACCTACGACCACCTGGAGCGGGCGCGGCGCCAGACCGTGGGGCGTATCGGGCTGATCGCGCTGCTGCTCTCGACCGCGCAGGATCTGATCACGCTCGCGTCGCTCGCCGCCGTGCTGCTCGTCCAGCTGCCGTGGCTGCTGCTCCTGCTCGTGATCGCGGTGCTGCCGTCGTTCCTGGGCGAGACGCACTACGCGGCGCTGGGCTATTCGCTGCTGTTCTCGTGGACGCCGGAGCGGCGGCTCCTCGACTACCTGCGCTACGCCGGCGCGTCGGACGAAATGGCGAAAGAGGTGAAGCTGTTCAACCTGTCGGACTTCCTGGTGGGCCGCTACGCCAGGCTCTCGGACGAGTTTTACGAAGCGAACAAGCGGCTCGCTGTGAGACGGAACCTCTTCTCCACGCTGTTTGTGACCGTCGGGACGCTCGGCTACTACGCCGCCTACGCCGTGATCGTCTATCTCACCGTGCTCGGCCGCTTCACGATCGGCGCG
Source organism: Gemmatimonadota bacterium (assembly GCA_003220935.1). Taxonomy (GTDB): domain Bacteria; phylum Gemmatimonadota; class Gemmatimonadetes; order Gemmatimonadales; family GWC2-71-9; genus 20CM-4-69-16. The sequence goes on along the minus strand of QHTT01000096.1, from coordinate 48,453 downwards.
CTCACCTTCCTGGCAGGCTCGTTCCGCCAGAGCCGTGACTTGATCCAACGCGTCCTACTGTCGCTGTCCCAAGTGTGGGAGCAGAGTCTCTATCTGTCAGACCTATTTACGTTTTTCGACGTCCGCCCCCTGGTGACGTCCCCGCCCGGAGCGCGGCCGGTGCCCGTCCCGATCCGCACGGGCTTCGAGTTTCAGGACGTGGGGTTCCGGTATCCCGGGTCGGACCGCTGGGCGGTGCGGCACCTCTCGTTCGCCTTCGAGCCCGGCGAGCGCATCGCGCTGGTGGGTGAGAACGGGGCGGGGAAAACCACGCTCGTGAAGCTGCTGGCGCGGCTGTACGACCCGGACGAGGGCCGCATTCTGCTCGACGGGGTGGACCTGCGCGACTACGACCTGGACAGCCTGCGCACCAACATCGGCGTCATCTTCCAGGACTTCGTGCGCTACGATTTCGTGATGAAGGAGAACATCGGTGTCAGCCAGGTCGAGCGACTGGGCGACGAGGAGCGGATCCGCGAGGCGGCGCGCCGCAGCCTGGCCGACTCGGTCGCCTCGCGGCTCGAGCGGGGCTACGATCAGATGCTGGGCCGCCGCTTCGAGGGCGGCGTAGAGCTGTCGGGTGGCGAGTGGCAAAAAGTGGCACTGGGGCGCGCCTACATGCGTGACGCCCAGGTGCTGATCCTCGACGAGCCCACCGCGTCGCTCGACGCTCGCGCGGAGTACGACGTGTTCTTACGCTTCGCGGAGCTCACCGCCGGACGGATGGCGGTGCTCATCTCGCACCGCTTCTCCACGGTGCGGATGGCCGACCGGATCCTGGTGCTGCAGGGTGGTGAGCTCATCGATCAGGGAACGCACGAGGAGTTGGTGACGAAGGGCGGGCTGTACGCGGAGCTGTTTAGTCTGCAGGCGGCAGGGTACCGGTAGTCGGGCTGGGTCGCACTGGCCCGGCGCGCAGAGCGATCCGAATCGTGGGAGGAGACATGCGCACGTTCCCGTTGACGCTGGTGACGTTGTCGGTGGCGGCTGTTGCGGGCGCTACCCCGCTCCGTGCCGTGCAGCGACGTAGCAACGTGCTCACGGCCGAGGAGATCGAGCGGGCGAAGCCGAACGTGGGCACGGCGTTCGACATCGTGGAGACGCTGCGGCCACGCTGGCTGCAGGTGCGAGAGCTCAGTCGGATTCCCGGAAAGGCGGACGAGCCCGTCAGATCGACGCCGGTCTACGTATACCTGAACGACGTCAACATGGGGTCGGTCGACTATCTGAAGACGATCCCGGCGGAGACCGTGCTGGAGATGCGCTGGCTCAGCGCCAACGAGACGGCGAGCCGCTACGGGCCCACTGACGGGCAGGCCGCGATCGTCGTGAAGCTCAGGCGCTGAACGTGTAGCACCACGCCTCACCTTCGAGCACCGTTTCACCCGTCTGCCGTGTGACCGTCACCTTGAGACGGCACACCGGCTTGGTGTCGTGCACGCTCACCACCTCCGCTTCGGCCGTGATGGTGTCCCCGATGTACACCGGCGCCGTGAACTTCCAGTTCTGGCTCAGGAACACGGTCCCGGGCCCCGGGAGGTCCATCGCCACGAGCGCGTGCAGCAGGCCGGTGGTGAGGCCGCCCTGGACGACGAGCGCCTTGAACCTAGTTTGCGCGGCGAATGCCTGGTCGAAGTGTAAGGGATTGTAATCACCCGTGAGCTTCGCATAGGTCGCGACGTGCTCAGGCGACAACGTCAGGCTGCGTCGCGCCCTCTGGCCGACCGTGACCGTCATCGGCTCGGGCTCGGCGACCCGCGCGACCGCTCGAGCGCCGCCACGAACGGTGCGAAGTACTGCTTCCACGCCGCTGCCACGGTGTGAGTGCCGTGGCCGCGCGTGATGTCGCTCGTCGGAATCAGAACGAAGCGACCCTGTTTCACGCGCGGCATCAGGCGCTCCATGATCGCGAGCTCCGGCGGATTGACGAGATCGTCCGCCGAATTGATAGCGAGCACCGGGACGGTGATGCGCTCCAGGTCCGGGCGCGGGTCGTAGTCGCGCGACGCCTCGAACTGGTACGCCATGTCGTTCGCGTCCGTCTCGGCGAGGCGCTCGCGCAGCCATCGGGTGATGTAGGCGTCCGCCGAGTCGCGCGTCGACGCAGTGCGCTGCAGCTGGAGCGGGCTCGAGCTCATCATGAAGAGCAGCTGCAGGGCGGCGAGGAGCCCGCGCGGCTGTTGAGAGTAGGTGCCGCCGCGCCAGTCCGGATCGCCGCGGATGTCCTCGATGATCATGCGGCGCATCATCCGGTTCCGGCCGGCGATCTGCGTGGGGGCGCAGGCGAGCGGCACCACGCCGTCCATGAAGTCGGGATGGCGCTCCGCCCAAAGCCACGAGTGCATGCAGCCCATGGACGTGCCCATGACCAGCAGCAGGTGGTCGACGTGCAGCCCGTCCGTCACCAGGCGGTACTGCGCCGCGACCATGTCTCCGTAGGTGTAGTGCGGGAACCGGGCCTTGAGCCCGTCGCTCGGCTTGCTGGACCGCCCGTGTCCGAGGTTGTCCGGCAGGATGAGGTAATGCGTCGTCGTGTCGAGCGGCTGCCCGGGGCCGTACAGCTCCCCGGCGAAAAGCGGCGAGAGGAACTGGCTTCCCGAGCCTCCCGTGCCGTGCAGGATGAGCACCGCGTTGCGTGCGCTCCCGCCGGCGTCGCGCCGCAGCCGTCCCAGCGTCAGGTAGTGCAGCCGCAGCACCGGCAGCGTCTCCCCGCTGGCAAAGGGAAAGTCGCGGATCGCGAAGCTGGCGCTGTCCGCTTGCAGCGCCGCGATGAGCAGCAGGAGCGTCACCGCGCCGTGATGATCTGAATCGCGCCGTGCAGGTGGCCCGGGCCGAAGCGGGCCTCCGCCTCGGACGCGCTGTAATGGCGAATCGCGGTGGCGGCGTTGACCTGGATCGTGCGGAGCGTCTCGGGCCCGCCGAGGCGGCTCTGGTCGAGATACACGACGACGTCGCCTTCGGCTTCGGGGCGGAGAGTGGTCGGATTGCGGCGGAACCACGCGGGCCGCAGCGTGTGCAGCGCCTCGAACAAGGTGGAAGAAGTGGTGACCCTGCCCAGCTCCTCCAAGGTCACGACGTCGCTCGAACGGGCGGGGGCTGGCTCGTGGGCCGCCTGACCGGTGCGGGCCCCGCCGCACCCCCCCAGACCGAGCGCGGCCAGCGTGGCGAGCGGCAGGATCGTCGATCGAGCGTACATTGCAAGCTCCTGCGGTGGATGGTGCCGCATCGAAATTACCCGTCGGGGGGCGGGGGGGCGAGCCTGCCAGGGTCCCGAGATGGAGCTTGATCGAGCGAGCCACGCCGCGTTCCGTCTGCGGGTCTTCGCCGCGGCGACGCTGTTTTCGACGGGCGGTGCCGCATTCAAGCTGTGCGGCTTCACCGGCTGGCAGGTGGCGGGGCTGCGCGGCGCGGTGGCGGCGATCGCCGTGCTCGTCATGGTACCGGAGGCGCGCCGGGTGTGGACGTGGCGCGCGGCGCTGGTGGGCGTGGCCTACGCTGTCACGACGATCCTGTTCGTGCAGGCGAACAAGCTCACGACCGCTGCGGACGCCGTATTCCTCGAGGACGCGAGTCCGCTGTGCATTCTGCTGCTCGGGCCGTGGTTGTTACGCGAGCCCGTGCAGCGCGGCGACGTCGCGTTGCTGCTCGCCGCGGCGGTGGGGATGACGCTGTTCTTCGTCGGCGTCGAGCCGCCGCGCGCCACGGCGACGAACCCGTTGCTCGGGAACGTGCTCGCGGCGGTCAGCGCCGTCACCTTCGCGCTGGTCGTGATCGGCTACCGTTGGCTCACCCAGCGCCCCGGTGGCTCGGCCGCGTCGGTGGCGGCGGCCGCCGTGTCGGGGAACGTGCTCGCCTTCGTCTTGTCGCTCCCGTGGATCTTTCCCGTGGCCGGCGGCCGCGCCGTGGACTGGGTGATCGTCCTCTACCTAGGAACGGTTCAGCTCGGCCTCGGTTACGTGCTGCTGTCGCAAGCGATGCCGCACGTCCCCGCGCTCCAGGTGTCGTTGCTGCTGCTGCTCGAGCCGGTGCTCAACCCGATCTGGGCGTGGTTGATCCACGGAGAGATGCCTAGTGCGTGGTCGCTCGCGGGAGGGGCGCTCATCCTCGGCGCGACCGTGGTCCGGATCGTGGCGCAGGGGAAGGAAACGCACGTCGGGGCAGCCGCGTAGACGGCCACCCTGACGTCATTACTCGCGGTGGTCAGCGGGTGCTGTCCGTCTTATGTTGCTGGTCCTCGTGCAGGTCCTTGCGGTCCTGTCGCAGGTCGCGTCGATCCGAGCGCGCGTCCCGCACGTCGTGGCGACGATCGCGGCGGTCTTGGCGCAGGTCGCGGCGGTCGCTGCGCAGATCCCGCCGGTCCCGCCGTGCATCCTTCAGGTCGCCCTCCTGCATGTCCTCACGCACGTCCCGCCGATCCTGATGGAGGTCACGGCGATCCTGGTGAATGTCCTTGGTGTCGTGCCGCACATCACGGCGATCGCCGCGCAGCTCGCGGCGGTCGTGGCGGACTGCTGTGCGGTCCTGCCGCACACCTGAATCGCCCGCGGCCTGAGCCGACACGATCGTCGGCAGGCTGAGGGCAAGCGCCAGAGCGGTCAGCAGCGCGAATCGGCCTCGCATGTGAGTTCCCCGGTAAAGGTTCAGCGATAAGACCCGACAACGGGCGCGACGTTAACAGACGGCGTGCGGGGTCATGGTGACCCGGGTCACACTGCGCGCCCGCGCCGCGTGACCCCGCGCGTAGATTGTAGCCCCGATGCCTGCGACCCGCGCTCACCTGGGCGTGATCTTCTTGACCGTGCTGATCGATCTGGTCGGCTTCGGGATCATCATGCCGATCCTGCCGATGTACGCCCAGCGCTTCGGAGCGCAGGGAATCGGCTACGGGGCCCTCGTGTTCGTCTTTTCGGCGATGCAGTTCCTCGCGACGGCCCTGCTCGGCCGGCTGTCCGACCGGATCGGCCGACGGCCGATCCTCCTCACAACGATGCTGGTCAACGCCGCGGGCTACGTCTTGTTCGCGTTCGCACCTTCCTACGCGGTGCTGTTCCTCGCCCGCGTGATCTCCGGCTTCGCGAGCGGCAATATCTCCGCGGCGCAGGCGTACGTCGCGGACATCACCCTGCCGGCGGACCGCGCCCGCGGCATGGGGACCATTGGGGCCGCGTTCGGGATCGGGTTCGTGCTGGGCCCGATGATCGGGGGACTGGCCGACCACTACCTCGGGCACCTCGCGCCAGGGCTGATCGCTGCCGGGCTCTCCCTGGTCAACTTCCTGTCGGCGGGGGCCATCCTGCGCGAGTCACTCGCGACCGAGCACCGCACCGTGCGGCCGCTGCTCGATTTCGGGCACATGCGTGAGGCGCTGGGGCGCGAGCAGCTGCGGCCGCTCATGCTGGTGTGGCTGATCGCCCCGTTCGCCTTCGCCGGCTACACGGTGGCGCTGCCGCTGCACGCGACCGCAGCGCTGGGGTGGGGGGCGAAGGAGCTGGGCTGGCTGTTCGTCGTGATCGGTACGATCGCCGCGGCGGTGCAGGGGTTTCTGTTCGGGCGCATCGAGCGACGTACCGGCGCGCGCGCCTTGCTCGTGGTGGGCCTGTTCGGGATGGCGGTGAGCATCGCTGCCGTGCCGTACGCGGCGACCAGTCTGCAGCTGTACGCCTGGACGGTGCCGCTCGCCTTCGCGAACAGCCTGTTTGCGCCCGCGGCGTCCGGGCTGGTGTCCATCTACGCCGACCCCACGGAGCAGGGCACAATCCTCGGCGCGGCGCAGGCGTTTGCGGCGCTGGGCCGCAGCCTCGGCCCGCTGGCCGCTGGATGGGCGTACGACGGGCTCGGCCAGCGGAGCACGTTCCTGCTGGCGGGGGTGATAATGCTGCTGGCTGGAGTGAGCAGCCTCCAGCTGCCAAGGCATGGCAACAGCTAGTCCTCTGTTCTCCCCGGTGCGTCTGCGCGTCTAGCCTATGCCTAGCCTAGGGCCTGTTTTCCGGCTCATATTCCCCTCACCCCCTGCCGGAGTGAGCTGCGCCCATGCGCGTATACAAGACACCGGAGATTCGCAATGTGGCAGTCGTGGGCCACGGCGCGAGCGGCAAGACCTCCCTGGTCGACGCTCTCGCGTTCGTGGCCGGCACGAGCAAGCGCCACGGGTCCGTCAAAGACGGCACCGCTCTCACCGATTACACTCCCGACGAAATCGAGCGCAAGTACTCCATCAACCTCGCCATCGGCGTGGCTGAGTGGATGGACACGAAGCTCAACCTCATCGACACCCCGGGCTACCTCGACTTCACGGGCGAGGCGCTCGCGGGCGTCTATGCGGCGGACGGCGGCGTAGTGGTCGTTTCGGCGACCGGTGGCGTCGAGGTGGGGACGGAAAAGGTCTGGGACTACTGTGAAGACCGGGGCATCCCGCGCCTGTTTTTCGTCTCCCTGATGGACAAGGAGCACGCCGACTTCGAAAGGGTCTACCGCCAGATCAAGCAGCGTCTGACGCCGAAGGTGATCCCGGTGGAGATCCCCGTGGGCGAGGGCCCCGACTTCCATGGGATCATCAACCTGTTCTCGAAGAAGTGCCACCTGTACAAGAAGGGGACGAAGGCGGGGGAATACGTGGAGGAGGACGTTCCCGCGGAGTACCAGGGGCGGTTCGATCAGTACTCGAAGGAGCTGATCGAGCGCATCGCCGAGACCGATGACACGCTGCTCGAGCGCTACCTGAGCGGCGCCGAGATCGGGCGTGACGAAGCGATCAGGGCCATGAAGGCGGGGATGGCGCAGGGCGAGCTGTTTCCGCTGTTCTGCGGGGCGGCGGAGCTGACCTACGGGATGCGAGCCCTCTTGTCCAAGCTGGTGGAGCTGTTCCCCGCGCCGCACGAGCGCCCGCCGGTGGAGGCGCAGAAGTGGGGGAGCGCGGAGCGACTCATGCTGAAGACGGAAGACGGCGGGCCGTTCGTCGGACAGGTGTTCAAGACGATGTCCGAGCCGCACGTGGGAGATGTGACGTACTTCCGCGTGTATTCCGGCATGGTCCGCAACGGGCAGGACGTGTTCAACGCCCCGCGGGCGGCGGTCGAGAAGCTCAACCACCTCTGCGTCAGCATCGGGAAGGACCGCTTCGAGATCGCCGAGCTGCACGCCGGAGACATCGGGGTGGTGGCGAAGCTGCGCGACACGCACACCAACGACACGCTTTCCACCCGGGAGGCGCCGATCGTGCTCCACAAGATCCCCTTCCCCGAGCCGATCATCACGGTGGCGATCGAGGTGAAGCAGCGGGGCGAAGAGGAAAAGCTCTCGAACGGGCTGCACAAGCTGCACGAGGAGGACCCCACCTTCCAGCACGAGTACAACCCCGAGCTGCAGCAGACGCTGATCCGCGGGCTGGGCGAGCGCCATCTCGAGATCATCGTGGGCCGGTTGGCGCGGAAATACGGCGTGCACGCCGTTACCACAAAGCCGCGCATCGCCTATCGCGAGACGTTCCGGGGGAAGGCGGAAGGCCAGGGGAAGCACAAGAAGCAGACCGGCGGTCGCGGCCAATACGGCGATTGCTGGATCCGGATCGCGCCGCTGCCGCGGGGCTCCGGGTTGCAGTTCATGGACGAGATCGTCGGCGGCGTGATCCCGCGGCAGTATATCCCGGCGGTGGAGCGCGGCATTCAGGAAGCCGCGGCGCGCGGCCCGGTGGCGGGGTATCCAGTCGTGGACTTCAAGGTGGAGCTATACGACGGCTCCTACCACGACGTTGATTCGAACGAGATGTCGTTCAAGATGGCCGGCATCCTCGCGTTCCGAAATGTCAGCCCGAACTGCAAGCCGGTGCTGCTCGAGCCGATCCTGGAAGTGGAGGTGTGGACGCCGGACGAGTATCAAGGCGCCGTGATGGGCGACCTCTCCTCGAGGCGCGGCCACATCCTCGGGACCGACAAGGAGGGTCGGCTCACGAAGATCAACGCGCTCGTCCCCGAAGCCGAGCTGGACCGTTACGCGACCATGCTGCATTCGCTGACGCACGGCCGGGGAACGTACCGGTCGAAGTTTCATGTGTATCAGGAGGTGCCGCCGGACGTGGCGCACAAGGTGATCGAGGCGCGGAAGAAGGAAATGGAGCAGGCGAAGGCATCATGAGGCCGAGCGTGGTGTGCGGTCTGCTCGCCGTGGGCGCGGCCTGCGAGCCCATGGCCAGGAGACATTCTGCGTCCCAGAGCCCGGGGACGCCGGCGGACTCCACGGTGCTCCAGGTGTCGCCGGCGCCACCGCCTCCAACACCTCCGCCTCCGGCCGCCACAAAGGTTGCCAGCATCGCAGGATTCCTTACGCCGGAATCGGTGCTGCACGACACCACACAGGACATCTACTTCGTCTCCAATATCAACGGCAGCCCGACGGCGAAAGACAACAACGGCTTCATCAGTCGCGTGCGGCCGGACGGGGCGGTCGAGAATCTCAAGTTCATCGAGGGCGGCAAGAACGGCGTGACCTTGCACGGCCCGAAGGGACTGGCGCTGTGGGGTGACACGCTGTGGGTCGCCGACATCGACGCGGTGCGCGGGTTCAATGCGAGGACGGGTGCCTCCATCGACAGTGTGAGCCTCGCCAGCCTGGGCGCCGTGTTTCTGAACGACATCGCCATCGCCCCGACGGGCGCGCTCTACATTACCGACACCGGCATCCGGTTCGACGATGTCGGCAACGTGCTGCACCCGGGGCCCGACCGGGTCTTCCGCATCGGCCCGGACCGCAAGGTGACCGTCGCGGTGCGGGGTGACACCCTGGGCCGTCCCAACGGAATCGCGCTGGACCCAGTGGGCAAGCGCTTCGTGATCGTCGAGTTCGGTGGGCGATCACTGCTCGCTTGGAAGCCCGAGGACAAAGCGCCGAGCGTGATCGCCAAGGGACCTGGCGGATTCGACGGGGTCGTGATCGCCGGCGGCAAGATCCTCGTCTCGAGCTGGACTGACTCGACCGTGTCGAGCTACGAGACCGGCCAGGCAGTGAAGCTGGTCACGGGCGTGCCGAGCCCGGCTGACATCGGCTACGACGCGAAGCGCAACCGCCTGCTCATCCCCATTTTCACCGGGAACCGAGTCGAGATTTGGCAGCTGCCATAGACCAACGCGGAACGCGGAACTCGGAACGCGGAACATCACCCTGAGGGTCGTGCCGCGGCCCGACCTCTCACTGCTGTTCCGCGTTCCGCCTTCCGCGTTCCGCGTTCAGAGCTGCAGCACCGCCGCCCCCCTCACCCGTCCCGCCCGCAGGTTCTCTAACGCCTCATTCGCCCGCTCGAGCGGGTAGGGCTCGACCGTGGTTCGCACGGGGATGTGGGGCGCGAGGGCGAGAAACTCCTCGCCGTCCTTGCGTGTCAAGTTCGCCACCGACCGGACCACGCGCTCTCCCCACAAGATGTCGTAGGCGAACGACGGGATGTCGCTCATATGGATGCCGGCGCAGACGACGGTCCCACCTTTCACGACCGCACGCAGCGCGGCGGGGACGAGCGCCCCCACGGGCGCGAAGATGATCGCGGCATCGAGCGGTTCGGGTGGCGAGGCATCCGACGCGCCCGCCCAGCGGGCGCCGAGCTCCAGAGCGAACTGCTGCGCGGTCGTGTCGCCGGCGCGCGTGAACGCGAACACGCGCCGCCCCTGGTGGCGCGCCAGCTGCGCCACGATGTGCGCCGCCGCGCCGAACCCGTAGAGCCCGAGCCGCTCGGCGTCCCCTGCCGCCACGAGCGAGCGGTAGCCGATGAGCCCGGCGCACAACAGCGGCGCCGCCTCGAGATCACCGTAGCCGTGCGGAAGCGGAAAGCAGAACCGCGCGTCGGCGACCGTGTACTCGGCGTAGCCGCCGTCGAGCTGGTAGCCGGTGAAGCGTGCGCGGTCGCACAGGTTCTCGCGCCCGGCCCGGCAAAAACCGCATACCCCGCAGCTCCACCCCAGCCATGGCACTCCCACCCGCTGGTCCGCCGTGAACCGCTGGACGCCCGCGCCGGTCGCTACCACGGTGCCGACGATCTCGTGGCCCAGCACGAGCGGCAGCTTCGGGTTCGGGAGCTCGCCGTCGGCGACATGGAGATCGGTGCGGCACACGCCGCACGCCTGCACGGCGAGCAAGACCTGGCCCGGACCGGGCTCGGGGCGCGGGAGGTGAGCGGTGCGGAGGGGGTGGCGCGGGGCGTCGACGAGCATGGCACGCATGTCCGGATCTCCGACGCGAATTGTAGCGACCGCGCGACAGATTGACGAGTTGAAGCATCTTCAACGCGGGCGCCGGGTGGAGCAAGGGCGGCCACGGCGTCCCCCTCTCGTGGCGCACGCGTTTTGCAAGGACGGATATGCCAGCGTCGTTGGGCGTGCAGTACGAACGCCAGCACGAGGAGCGTAGCCATCAACCTCGGCCCTCTCGCCTACACCCGGCACCCCATCCGCGTGCTTTTGGCAGACGACCACGTCGTCTTCCGAGCGGCGGTGCGCGCACTCCTGAAGAAGCGACGCGATCTTGTCGTGGTCGGCGAGGCCGGCACGGGGGACGAAGCCGTTGCCAGCGCCGCGGCGACCCGGCCCGATGTCGTCTTGATGGATCTGGCAATGCCCGGATCGGGCGGCCTCGAGGCGACGCGCCGGATCGTCGCGCTCGGCATCGGGGCGAAGGTTCTTGTCTTGACAGGGCTGCCGCAGGAAAAGCAACTGCTCGATGCACTCGAGGCGGGCGCGAGCGGCTTCGTCGAGAAGGCGGGTCCCGTGGAGGAGCTGACGCGGGCGATCCGCACGGTGACGCAGGGCCAGCTCTTCCTCGGGGCGGACGCGGCCAAATTTGTCGTGCTGCAACGCTACTTGCGGGACAGGCGGCGGGGGGACGAGCGTCAGGCGCGGGGAACCACGGAAGGCGGCCGAGGGCAGGGCGCGACGCCTGCGTGACGTACGCTCCAGCTCACTCCCACGCTTCGGTTTTCACTTCCGCCAGGACCGACTGCAGAGGATTGAACTCCACTTCCGTCGGCTGCGCCGGCAGGTGCAGTTCCACTTCCGTGCGCGTTCCTCGCACGGTCATCCGCACCATGGCGCGTCCCCCGCCTGCCAGCTCGACACGAACGGGAACGGGCATGAGGAAGCCGTCGGGGACGTCTTCCTGGCGGATGCGCAGGTGTAGCGCGTACTTGTGGTCGGCCGTCGTGTCGGCATGCCAGGACGCGATGTAGGTCGGAATCGCGGTGCCGTTCACCCACTCGTCGAAGAACCAGTCCATGGGTAACCCGACGTGTCGCTCGACGACGCGCTGGAAGTCCCGGGTGGTCGCCCGCTTGCCGCGGTACTCTTCGTAGAAGTCCTGCATCATCGCCGAGAACGCGTCTTCCTTCATCGTGCGGAGGTCGAGCATCAGATTCCGCAGCATCTGGAGCACCCATGCTCCCTTTTGATAGATCATCACGGTGTAGTCGCGCGGGTTGAGCTCGCTGGTGCGCGAGCCGACGCCGATCGGCGGTGCGTCGTTGCGTCGCGCGCGGATCTCCCGGCGCCAGTGGTCGAGATGCTTGAAGAACTTGGCATTATCCTGGAGCACGATCTGCATGTACCACCAGCCCGAGAACTCCGCGAAGCCCTCGCTGAGCCACACGTCCCGGTATCCGGCGGGCTCGACGCCGATGCCCCACCACTGGTGCGCGATCTCATGCGAGCGGAGGATCTCGTCGTAGCCGCTGTCGCTGACGGCCTGGAACGTCCACACGGGGAGGTAGATCAAGCCCGGGAACGCCTGCCCGTAGCCGAACGGGATCTCCGCAGCGTAGTACCGGTCGAACAGCGGCGGGCCGTAGACCCGCGTGAAGAACGCGAGGCTATTGGCCACGTCGGCGCCCACATCTTGCTCCGGAGACCCCCGCGACACGAGCCGCATGGTCATGTCGAGCGGGAAGTTGAACTGATCGTGGAGCGCGAGGAAGAACTTGTCGAGCTGGCGATGCCCGTCGCCGTTGGAGTGTACGGTCACGGGGGGAATGCGGGGATCGGTGATGTTGAACTCGTCGAGCTCGCCCACGCTGAAGCACACCTGGTCGGCGGGGCGCACCGTAGTCCAGTGCGTCGTCACGACATCGCCTTGCGTGTGCGAGTCCACCAGACGACCGATGCTCGCGAGGCGATAGTGCTGCGGCGTGTGGAAGGTGAGGTCCACGTCTGTGGCGCGCCCCCCGTAGCGAGGGAACCAGTCGTACGATGATTTCACGTAGTACCATCGATCCAGCACCGGCGGCAGCCGCGCGCGCACGCGCCCCGGCCACCACTTGGTGATGTCTTGCATGACGGAGGTGAATCCGATGAGATCGCCGTGATACACCACCCGCAGCGATCGCGTCTCGCCGGTGCGCGACGGCGGGTCGAGTCGGACCCACAGGGCCGAGCTCTTCTTCGTCCGGTAGAACGTCAGCGGCCCTCCTCCTCCGGTATCGTCGCGCACCGTGTCGACCTGCAGCGCCGCCAGGAGCTTGAAGCGGGCCCAGCGAAGGCCGGGGCGTCGCGGGGTGAGGCGAATCGTGGCGGCGGCGGAGAAGCCGAGGCCTTTCGTGATGCTCGCATCGATCCGGTAGCCGTCGAGCCTCAGCTCGTCATGGGCGTCCGGCTCCGTGGGGGTGCTGTCGTGCAAGTCCTCCGCCCGCCGGAACTCCGAGACGACCTGGACCTTCCTGCCCTCGCGACCGCGGCGCAGCAGCGACACCTGCTCGTCGTCGCGGGGATCGACGACCAACATCAGGTCCTCCCCGTGCTCGCGCTTGACGTGCGCGTAGAAGAATCCGTCGGACTCACCGTTCATGACGGCGGTCATGAGCGTCGGTTGCAGGATGTGCGGGCCGTCCAGCAGGCGGTCGAGCGCGTCGCCGAGAACGCCGGAGGCCCGGCCCGGGTCGCCGCCACGCCGGAAGGCGACCTGCCGCCCGAGCTCGGTCAGCGTGGAATCGGTGAAGACGAACGCGGCGGCGGTGATTCCCGCGTTGACCGAGGAGTCGCCGAGGCTGCGCCGCACCTCGCGCCGCTCGATGGCGAGGGGCGGCGTCAATTCGACCGACCCGCGCCCGACGAAGATCGCGGCGATCGTTCGGCCGGCCACCGGGGTTGCGAGGTACAGAACGCCGTCCTCGAGCCGGAACAGGATGGCGTCGCGGCGCAGCGTCACGTTCTGCACGGCGGCGACGGAGTCGGCCCGCGGCGTCATCCTACGCAGCTCCTCGAATACCGGCTCGTACGCCGCGGCGGCGGTGTCAGCGCGGGCGACCGGCGCGGTGCCCAGCACGGAGCCCGAGTGCGATTGCTGGGCGGCGGCGCGCGCGGCCGGAGCGATGAGGCACAGTAGGAGGACGATGACACGACCGACGTGAGGCGACGGCATGCGGCACTCCCCGGAGGCGGCTCGCCTGAAATGTGTCGGGCCCGCGCCGCTCGGGGAGGGGTGTTTTTGCGGCACCCCAGGGCGGAAATGCGACAGCGCTCGCGATCGTCGCCCTTTTCTGTGGCGCCGCCGCGACGGTCCAGCTCAGCCGACGAGGATCGGCTCGTGCGCGGGTTGACGGTACACGTATCGCCCCCCCGCGTAGTTCTTCAGCACGACTGCGTCGTCCGTGATCGACTCCACGTACTCGGGAAGGAGCGGGATCTTGCCGCCACCGCCCGGCGCGTCGATGACGAAGTGGGGCACCGCGAGCCCCGACGTCCAGCCGCGCAGCGCCTTGATGATCTCGAGCCCCTTCTCGACGGTCGTGCGGAAGTGCTCGGCGCCTGCGACCTGGTCGCACATATAGATGTAGTAGGGCCGCACCCGGGCGGCGAGGAGGCGCTGCATCAGCAGCTTCATCACCTCAGGGTCGTCGTTCACGCCCTTCAGGAGCACGGTCTGACAGCCGAGCGGGATCCCGGCATCCGCGAGCAGCCCGAGCCCCTGCACCGCGGCAGGTGTGAGCTCGACGGGATGGTTGAAGTGCGTGTTGACGTAGAGCGGATGGTACCGCTTGAGGATGGCGCACAGCTCCGGCGTGATCCGCTCCGGCAGGTGGCACGGCACGCGGCTCCCGATCCGGATGATTTCGATATGCTCGATGGAACGGAGCCGCTTGCAGAGCTCGTCGATCCGGCGATCGGAGAGGAGCAGCGGATCGCCGCCCGACATGATGACGTCGCGGATCTCGGTGTGCTCCTCGAGGTAGCGGAACGCCGACTCGAACTCGCGCATCGGGATCTTCTCGGGGTCGCCCACCTTGCGGCGTCGGGTGCAGAAGCGGCAGTAGGACGCGCACACCGGCGAAACTAGGAACAACGCCCGGTCCGGGTAGCGGTGCGTGATGTTGGGGACGGGGGAGTTCGCGTCCTCGGCGAGCGAGTCCACCATCCCGTCATGCACCTCGAGCTCCTGGAGGTCAGGGACGTACTGCCGCCAGATCGGATCGCCGGGAGCCGTGATGAGATCGACCATCGCCGGCGAGATGCGGAACTCGAAGTTCCGGGCCGCCAGCCGCAGCCGGTCGAGGTCCGGGAAGTGCTCGGGCCCGAACCTGGCGACCAAAGCCTCCAGCGCAGCGATGCTCTTCTTACGGAGTAGCTCTTGCCAGGACACCACGCGTCAGGTCCTTGAGATAGACCACCAGGTCGTCCCCCGGTGCGTAGTAGCTCCGGAGCCGCGCGGCCTGCTCGTAGCCGCGTCGCTCGTAGAAGGCGCGGGTCGCGGCGTACTCGGCGCGAGACGATGTCTCGACCACAATCAGCCGACAGCCCTCGGCCAGCAGCGCCTGCTCGACTGACTCAAGCAGCCGCGTGCCAACGCCCTTTCCTTGCCAGGTCGGATCCACGACGATCCAATACAGGTCGCACGTCCCTTGGGTGCCGGGCGTGGGACCCCAGCAGGCGTAACCCACCAATGCGTCGTCGCTGTACGCACCGAGGAACCGGTAGTCGTCGTCCCCGGCCAGGCTCTCGTCGAGCAGCTCCACCGCGACCGCGACCTCTTCCGGTCGGAAGAGACCCGTGGCCCGCGTGAGCCGCTCAAGCGGTGCGCGTTGCGCGCGGCCGACGGGGCGGAGCGAGCAGCTCACGAGCCGCCTTGGCGCCCTGCGCTTCGCGGAGCGCCACCTCCGCGACCCGGCGCACCAGCTCCGCGTAGTCCCAGCCCGCGGCCTTCGCCATCCGCGACAGGCCGGCGTCGTCGTTCAAATCAGGATTCGGATTCACGTCGAGGACCCAGGCGCGTCCCTGCTCGTCCACGCGGAGGTCCACTCGCCCGTACCCCTTCCCTTGCAGGATCCGCCACGCCGCCTCCGCCAGCTTCACCAGCTTGTCCGCCAGCTTCTGGGGAATAGCCGCCGGGCAGACAGGCACGCTGCCGAGGTCGTCGGCCGACCCTGCGTCCCATTTGCCGGCGTAGGTGAGGATCGGCCAGGCGCCCTCCGGCATGCGGGCGAAGTCGATTTCGGAGATGGGGAGCGTGCGGCTGCCGACCAGGCCGACGTTGAACTCCCGGCCTGCGACGTACTCCTGCACGAGCACCTCGTCGAACTGCTCGGTCATCGCGGCGACGCGCGCCCGCAGGGCTTTGCGATCGGTGACGACCGAGCCGCGGTCGAGCCCGGCGCTCGCATCCTCGGCCGCCGGTTTGACGATGGCCGGGAGCGGGAAGTCGTCGTCGATCTTCCCCTGCGCGATGGTCCAACGAGGGATCGGGAGCCCGGCCTGGGCGAGCAGAGCGTTGGCGACCGCCTTGCGCCGGCACGCGGCGAGCGTCCAGAGACTCGCGCCGGTGACCGGGACGCCGGCGAACTCCAGCGCGCCCACCACATGCTCCTCCCACTCGCTCTTGCCATGCACGCCCTCGCACAGATTGAAGACGAGGTCGGCCCGCCGCGCGACCTGAAACCACCGCATGTCGTGCCGCACGGGGACCTTGCGGATCTCGTGTCCCAGCGCGCCGAAAATGGCTGCGATCTCGTCCACGGCTTTCATCACGCCGCGGATGTCATCGGGTGTCCAGTCCGCGGCCCCGGGGTCGTACAGGATGACGATTCTCACGCCGACACCGCTGCCGTGACCTCGCGGTCGAGCACGATGTCCTGCCCCCCCAGCCGCCGCCATGCGATGCGCACGACCTCCTGGATCAGCTCGTCATAGCCGAAGCCGGCGGCCCGTGCGGCCTTGGGGAAGCAGGAGTTCATCGCGGGATCGGGGATGATCCCGGGGAGGGGATTGAGCTCGAGGATGTTCGGTACCCCGAACCGATCGACGCGCACGTCGACGCGGCACCAGTCGCGGCAGCCGAGGGCGTGGTAGGCATCCAGCGCGGTGCGCTCGATCTCGGCGTAGAGGCCCGCCGGCACGGGCGCCGGGCACTCGAAAATCGCGAGCGGGGCTTCGGGCTGGTCCCACACCCACTTGGCCTCGTAGCCGTAGACGGGCGGCGCGCCGGGGGGCAGCGCCGTGAAGTCGAAGCCGATCACCGGCAGGCAATACGCCGCCGGCCCGTTGCCGAGGATTGCCACGGTGAACTCGGGGCCCGGGAGGTAGGTCTCCACCAGCACGGGCTCCGCGTAGCGCGCCAGCAGAGCCAGTGTCCGCTCGCGCAGCCGCGCGGGCGTGTCGCATAAGTTGTTGCTGAACACTCCTTTACCAGACCCCTCCGCGACCGGCTTCACGAACACTGGAAACGGCAACCGCAAGCGCTCCAGCTCCTGCGGCGTCTCGACGCAGGCGAAGGGTGCGGTGGGCACGCCGCGGTAGGCGAGAATCTCCTTGGTGCGCGCCTTGTGAAGCGAGAGCCCGAGCGTGAGCGGGTCCGAGCCCGTGTACGGAATGCTCAGGTACTCGCAGATCGCCGGCACCAACGCCTCACGACTCTGGCCACGCAGTCCCTCGGCCATGTTGAACACCAGATCGGGACGGGCCAGGGCGACTTTCTGCGGGAAGAACGGATCGGCTTCGAGCCGGATGACGCTGCCGAAGAGACCGAGAGCCTGCTCCACCGCAGCAATGGTGGAAGGATCGTCCCACTCGGCGAACGCGTCGTTGGTACTGGATGGCTCTGCGGCGGAGTTCGCGGTGTCCGGTTTTTGGTTGTAAGCGAGACCGATGAGCATGTGGTCTCGGGTGACCTCCTACAAAAAAGGCCGCTGGTGCGGTCCGTGAATCCAAAACGGGTTGTCGAGTAGAGAATACGAAACGTCAGCGCGATGCGCAATAGGGAAAGTGACGTCAACGAGACGTCAGACTTTATGATACGCGACGCGCGCGGCCTCCTGTTTGTCGTCCGCGACATAGATCTCGAAATCGGAGAACAGCGCGGGCGCTTCTCGCGCGAGCGCGCGCAGACACGCGATCGCCATGCGGCGAATCTCGAGCTCCGCGCCCTCGCCGCAGCGGAGCTCGAGCATCGTGCGCCAGGCGCGCGCGTTGCCCGACACGACGATCTTCACCTCGGTGGCGTTGGGCAGGACGCTGCGCGCGGCCTCCCGCGCCATTTTCCGCCGGTGCACCTTGTCGGCGACCCAGCCGTAGCGCTCCATCAGCCCTGCTACGGCGCGCACGTACGCCGCCTGCGCGTGCGCGACCTCCTGCTCCCATTCGGTCTCGAGCGTCGGATCGCCGAGGATCGCCGGCGGCATTACGAACGCCGCGTGGGATTCGTCGACGTAGCGCTGCGACAGCTGCGAGTAGCCGAAGCCCGCCCGGTGCCGCACCAGCTCGTGCGAGCACGAGCGAGAGATCCCCTCGATCAGGAGGACGTACACCGCGTGCTCGAGCACCGAGCCGTGCCCCTGCTTCTTGATGTTCTCGAGGTACTCGGCCGTGCTGCGGTTCGCGGGGTTGTGCTGGCTCATGTAGCAGATCCGGCCCGCGAACTCGGCGAGCCGCTCGCCTGGCGACGAGTCGCCCCGCCACTGCACGTGCAGGTGTTCGGGCTCGATGAACTCGGGACGGGCGATCAGCGTGACGCGCGGAGCGCGGAAGATTTCCATGAGGCTAGGGGCTCGGGGCTTGGGACTCGGGGCTCGAGGATCGCGCCAGCTCCAGCTTCGGCGTGGCCCAGCCGGCGGTCCGTTCGATCTCGCGCAGGCGTGCGGCGATGTCATCGGGAATCGGGGCCGCGTCCGGACCGACTTTCAAGTCGGCGAGCGGCGCCCAGTCGGCTGCGGGAAGTATAACACCGGGATTGAGGATCGAGCGGGGATCGTATGCCCGCTTCACCTCTAGGAACAGCGCCATCACCTCGGGTCCATAGAACCGCTCCAGCAGCCCCGCACGCAGTCGGCCGTCGCCGTGCTCCCCCGAAGGCGTTCCGCCGAGCCTAACGAGCAGCTCGGTCACGGCGGCGAACAGGCCGGCGAGCTGCTCGCGCCACTGCGGCGCGGTGGTGTCGGGCAGGGCGTTCACGTGTACGTGGCCGTCGCCGGCGTGGCCGAACACGGCGACGGGCACGCCGTGGTCATCGGCCGCCGCGCGGATGCCGGCGATGTACTCTCCCAGCCGTTCAATCGGCACACAGCCGTCCTCGACGACTTGCAGTGAGCGCCGCGTAGGGGGGAGCCGGGCGAGCGCGGGGCTCGCGAGCTTCCGCACGGACCAGAGCTGCTCGAGGGCTCCCCGATCCACGGCTGTCTCGACGTGGACCGTGGACGCCTTGAGGCCCCGGACCGCGTCGCCGACCACGCCGCGCGCCGCGGCCGCCGTGTCTCGCTCGAACTCGACCAGGAGCAGTCCCTCGAGGCCGGCGGGGAGCTCCGTGCCGTCCCCGCGTACCAGCGCGAGAAACGTTTGGTCGAGTAGCTCCACTGCGGACGGGTTGAGAGCGACGAGGTACGGCACGGCCTGGGCGAGCGCCTCGAGGCTGCTGAAGCCGAGCGCCACGCCGGCGACGTCCACGGGAATCGGCTCGAGCCGCCACAGCACGGCTGTGACGATCGCCAGCGTCCCCTCGGAGCCGACCAGCAGATCCAGCTCGTCCCCCGATTCGGCGTAGCGGTCGAGCGCGTAGCCGCTCGAGTTCTTGCGTGTCTTCGGGAATCGGGCGGTGACGAGCCGGACCTGGTCCGGCGCCAGAGCGAACTTCTCACCTCTTCCTTCTCCCCGGGTAACCCTGCGCGCCGTCCCGTCGGCCTCGACGATCTCGACCGCCTCCACCCACGCCCGCACGCTGGCGCAGCGCACCGAGCGCGGGCCAGCGGCGTTGGTCGCGATCATGCCCCCGGAGGTCGCAAACGCGCCGGACGATGGGTCGGGGGCGAGCCGCAAGCCGAATGGGCGAGCGGCGTCGCTGACCTGCGCCCAGGTGACTGAAGCGCCAACCCACACGGTGCGATGCGGCCAATCCGGCGCGACCCAGTGGAAGCCCTGACTCAGATCGACGATCACCCCGCGCCCGACTCCTCCGCCCGGCATCCCGCTCCCCGACCCACGGGGCACGAGCGGTGTGCGGGTGTCCGCCGCCCAGCGCACCAACCGCCGCAGCTCCTCCACGCCGCGGGGCAGCGCCACCCCTGCGGGCACCATGCGGTAGATCCCCGCACCTTCGGCGTACGCGGCCCGGATGCGCGCGTCGGTGCTGAGGCCGGGGAAGGGGGGAGTGGGAAGGCTCACGGGGCGCACGGTGGAAAGTACATGCGCGCTCTCAGCTTGACACGGCTACACCCGCGGGTGATGCTTGAGCCTCAAATGCCCGCAGACGCGCCGCGCGCCCAGCTCATCCACATCGAGACCGACCGCCGCCTGGGTCACGAATGGGACGAATGGGATGGCAAGCCCCTCGCCGGCAACGGCGACTTCTCTGCGCCTCCGGGACTGTTCTTCCAGTTCGGCGCCCTCACACTGGTCGTCGGGCTCGGTGCGGCGGCGCTGCTGCTGTTCTTGCTGGCCCCGCGGCTCGAGGCGCTGCTCCCGTCGTTGCCTGCCCTGCTGTGGGGGGCGCTGGCGGTCGTGTCGGGCGCCAGTACGCTGTGGTTCGCGCTGCTGCTGCTTTCCTTCTATGGGGGTGTGCTCCTGCTGCCGGGGCGGCTGCTCGAGCGAGGGCCGTATCTGCACCTGATGAGCTTCACTTCGTACGTCGCGCGCGGGTTCGGGTCGCGCGACTGGGCGGAGCACGCCGCGATCGACGTCTACAACGCCCTCGCCGAGCGTCGTCGGCGCATGGTGGGGAAGGGCGAGCTACTGGTGTTGATCCCGCGCTGTCTCTCGAAGCAGGCGCTGGACGGCGTGCTCGCGATCGCCGGGCGGTACGAGGTGCCCGTGTTCGTGGCGACCCGCGGGCAGCTCGCGCGGCGCGTGATCCGCGAGCGGCGCCCCCGGGCCGTGGTGGCTGTGGCGTGCGAACGCGACATGACGACCGGCCTGCGGGACGTGGCGGGGAAGCTCCCGGTGCTCGGGCTCACGATGCGGCTTCCCAACGGGCCCTGCCGGGATGCGATGGTGGATCTCGACGTCATGGAGCGGTGGGTGCGGAGCTGGGTGTCCCAAAGCGCTTCTTGAGCGCCGCCATGAGCGAGTCGGCGAGCGCGCGCCCCGCATGGTCTTTGGGCACGATCACTTCGAGATCCCGCTCCGTGCGGGACGGGTCGTAGCGAGGGCGATAGACGGCTTCGACGGTGAGACGCGTCTGCCCCGGCACATAGGGATCCGCCCAGCAGCGGATCTTCACCGTCGCGGCGAGGTCGGGGACGTCGCGGGCGCCCCGAAACGAGCGGTGGGATCGCGTGTCGTACCAGGCGGTTTCGACGTACCCATCGCGCACGTCCGCCCGCTCGACTCGCAGGCTCTCCGCCGCCACGAGTGCCGCGATCTCGGGCGTCACCCGCTCGGGGCGGGCGTCGAGCACGACCCGGGGCGCTTGCGGGTCCGGTAGGAAGTCCGGTCGGGTGGTGACGGGGGTGCAGGCGGCGAGAACAAGACAAACGCGGAACGCGGAAGTCGGAACGCGGAACAGCAGTGTAGGATCCGGCGCCACGACGCCGACCCTGCTGTTCCGCGTTCCGCGTTCCGCGTTCCGCATTAGTGTTTATGCGCCGGCGTCCCGGGGGCATGCCGGTGCGCGGAGTCGGCAAGGGAGTCGGCATGCTCATCCTCCTCCGTCTCGCCGGGGTGATGGTGATGTCCGGCCTCGCGGTCCCGCATCTCGGCCTGCATCGTCGCGGCCGGGATCCCCGCTGCGTGGTCGAACACGAGCTTGCCGCCGATCCGCGCCGTCCAGACGATCCCCACCAGCCCTGCGAGGCTCAGCAGGCGCAGCACCGCCTCTTCGGCGCCGCCCAGCTTCGCGCGGCGGAACAGTTTCCACGCCAGCACGACGGTGAAGATGCCCATCGTGACGAGGGCGAGCGTCTCGTGCGTTTCCATCAGGTCATGGATCGCCTCGCCGTGCTCGATGACGTCCTCGGCCTGGAGCCCCGCGACAGCGCCGTCACGAACAGCAAGGCGGCGGGGAGGTCGTTCACCGCTGCGTGAAAGCGCGGCCAGTCGTAGCCGAACATGCCAGTCCTTCGGTCGGTGGGTGGTGGTGACGACGCGTCAAATGCCTAGATCGACGACCTTGGGCGGGTCGGCCGAGTAGTCGTAGAAGCCCTTGCCGCTCTTGCGGCCGGTCAGGCCGGCGAGGACCATGCGCTTGAGGAGCGGGGGCGGCGCGTAGCGCTGCTCGCGGTACTCGGTGAACATGATCTCGGCGATCTTGTAGGTCGTGTCGAGCCCCACGAAGTCGAGCAGCGTGAGCGGGCCCATCGGGTAGCCACAGCCGAGCTGCATCGCTTTGTCGATATCGGGCACGCTCGCGACACCGTGCTCTACGGCGCGAATGGCATCGAGCAGATAGGGGACGAGCAGCAGGTTCACGATGAAGCCGGAGTTGTCCTGCGCCGCCACCGGCTCCTTGCCAAGCGACTGGGCGAACGCGAAGGCGCGACGAAACGTCTCCTCCGACGTCGTCACGGTGCGCACGACCTCGACGAGCGGCATCAGCGGCACCGGGTTGAAGAAATGGAGCCCGACGAAGCGGTCGCCCCGCCGCGTGGCTGCCGCCATGGCCGCGATGGTGAGGCTCGAGGTGTTGGACGCGAAGATCGTCATCGGGCCCGAGCGGCCGTCGAGCTCCTTCCACAGAGCGTTCTTGAGCTCCAGGTCCTCGGTGACAGCTTCGACCACGATGTCGCACCCCTGGAGGTCAGCAGTCGCCGTGGTGAAGGTGAGTCGCTTGAGCGCGGCGTCGCGATTGGCCGCCGCGAGCTTCCCCTTCTCCACAAACTTGGTGAGCGACTTCTCGATCCCTGCCCGTGCGCGGTCCCAGATCTCTTGGGAGACGTCGCGCACGATCGTGTCGTAGCCCGCGGTCGCGGCGACCTGCGCGATGCCGCTTCCCATCAGGCCGCAGCCCAGCACGCCGACCCGCTTGATCTCGGTCATTGTGTTCCCGTGGTGGCTCGGGGTGGCTAGCCCCGGGGGCGTGCCCTGGGGGTGTCGAAGGCCTTTCGCAACTCCTCCGCGATGCGCACCAGCGGGCTGGGGCGCGGGCCGGGCAGCGCGTGCTCGGGTCGGATTTCGCCCCGCTCGAGCCGGTCGAGCACCTGCTCGAGCGCCACCTGGATCCGCTCGTTCTGGGGGCGGTGACGCCGGGCCACGAGGATCCCGGCGCTCCCGAGCACCGCGCCGGTGACGAACAGGATCGGGGAGATGAGGGCGATCGGCACCGTCGCGCCGAGCGCCACCGCCGCGGCCGCCAGCGCGGCGTGGGCGCCTGCACCGCTGAGCCGCACCTTGCGCAGGTTGGCTACGTTCGCCACGAGCTGCACGTGACAGAACCCGGGCTCGAGCTGGGTCACCTGGCCCGCCACTTCCGCGGCGCGCGCCAGGGCGTAGGTCTTGCCCTTGGTGCCCAATGCCCGCTGGATCGACGCGAACGCGCCCACCTTCGGCTCCCAGCTGGTGCGGTCCGCGTGGCGGCGCTTCACCTGGAGCAGCTCCTCGTCCTCCATCCAGGCGCCCAGGGCCTTCAGGATCGCCGCGCGCTCGCCCGGGGCGACGCGCGCGGCGGAGAGGCGGGCTGGTCCCGCCAGCCAGGCGAGCGCGCCCCGCCCCTGCTCCACCACGGCGCGGGTCTGCTCTTCGAGCAGGGCCTGGTGGAGGTAGCGCTCGGGGATGCCGACGTCCTGGCCCAGGGCGAGCAGCTCGTCCTTCGTCAGCCCCTCGCCGATGTCGTGCTCTGCCGCCTGGAGCTCGGCCGCGCGCTGGATGATCCGCTCGAGCGCCTCGCGGCTGACGAGCTCCCCCGGCATCGCTACGCCTCGACCTTGCTCGTCTTCGGCGCAGCCGGCAGCGTCTCGCCCGAAGCCCTCTGTGGGAGCGCCGGGGCCGTCGCCTGCCGCGCCACCGAGTCGAGGAACCCCTTGAACAGATCGATGGGGATCGGGAAGAACGTCGTGGAGTTGTTCTCCGAGGAGATCTCGGTCACCGTCTGCAGGTAGCGCAGCTGGATCGCCGCGGGCTCCGAGCCGATGATCCGGGCGGCCTGGGCGAGCTTCTCCGAGGCCTGCAGCTCGCCCTCGGCGTTGATGACCTTCGCCCGCCGCTCGCGCTCCGCTTCGGCTTGCCGCGCCATCGCACGCTTCATCTCGGGCGGCAGGTCCACGTCCTTCACCTCCACGGCCGTGACCTCGATGCCCCAGTTCTCGGTGCGCTTGTCGATGATGTTCTTCAGGATGTTGTTGATCTTCTCGCGGTTCATCAGCAGCTCGTCGAGCTCGGTCTCCCCCAGCACCGAGCGCAGGGTCGTTTGGGCGAGCTGGCTGGTGGCATAGAGGTAGTTCTCGACCCCGATCACCGCTTTCACGGGATCGCGCACCAGCATGTACAGGACCGCGTTCACCTTGATGGAGATGTTGTCGCGCGTGATCACGTCCTGGGGCGGGATGTCCATCGCCACGACGCGCAGGCTGACCGTCTGCGTCTTCGCGAACAACGGCGGGACGTAGATCAGTCCCGGCCCCTTTGCTCCCCACGAGCGGCCGAGGAAGAAGTACACGGCGCGCTCGTACTCCCGGAGCACCTTGAGGCCCCCGAAGAGATACAGCGCCACGAGGCCGAGGACGGTCGTCACGATCAGGTCCATCGCAGCTCCTCCTCAGGCCGGGAAGGCTTCCACGATCACCGCTGCTCCCTGACCGCCGCCGATGCAGGCGGAGCCCAGTCCGACGCGCTGCTTGTGCCGCCGCAGCGCATGGAGCAGGTGGATCGTGATACGCGCGCCGGTGGCGGCGAGCGGGTGGCCGATCGCAATCGCGCCGCCGTCTACGTTAGTCTTGGCGCGGTCGAGCCCCAGCTCTTTCTCGACCGCGAGGTACTGGGGCGCGAACGCTTCGTTCACCTCGATCAGATCCATCTGCTCGAGCTTCATCCCGGCTTGCTGCAGCGCCTTGCGAGCGGCCGGGGCTGGGCCGATGCCCATGTACCTGGGCTCGACCCCCGCCACTGCCCACGCGACCAGCCGCCCCATCGGCTTGAGGCCGTGCGCCTTGGCGAACTCCTCGCTCGCGATCACGGTGGCCGCCGCGCCGTCCACGATCCCGGAGGCATTTCCGGCGGTGACGAGTCCGTCCTTCTTGAAGTACGGCTTGAGGCCCATCAGTACTTGCAGCGTGGTCTCGGGCCGCATGTGCTCGTCTTTGCGGTACTCCACGGTCTGCCCCTTCTGCTTGACGGGGACCGGGACCACCTCGTCCTGGAAGGCGCAGGCATCCCACGCCTGCTTCGCGCGCTGCTGTGACGCCAGCGCCACCTCGTCCACTTCCTTACGGGTGAGCTTGTACTGCTCGGCCAAGTTCTCAGCTGTTTCGGCCATGGAGCAGCCGCACTGCGGGTCCTTGAGCGCCTCCCACAGCAGGTCCTCGAGCGGGGCCGAGGGGCCGAGCCGCAGTCCCCAGCGCGCCCCGCGCACCACGTGGGGCGCCTGGCTCATCGACTCCGTGCCGCCCGCGAGCACGGCGTTCGCTTCGCCCAGGAGGATGAGCTGCGCCCCCTGGGTGATGGCTTCGAAGCCCGAGCCGCACAGCCGGTTGACGGTCACGGCAGGCACTTCGATCGGGAGGCCCGCCTTGAGCCCGACGTGCCGGGCGCAGTAGATCGCGTCCGCCGAGGTCTGCAGGGCGTTGCCGAAGACCGTGTGCCCCAGTTCGCCCGCCGGGACGCCCGAGCGCTCCACGGCGTGCTGCGCCGCGACCACGCCGAGCTCGGTGGCCGACAGGTCTTTGAGCGAGCCGCCGAACGTACCGAACCCTGTCCGGACCCCGGACAGGAACACCACGTCTCTATGGGAACCCTGGGTTTTCATGGGGGCAAAACTCCGCGTAAGTACTCTAGAGACTGCGGAATATGGACGAGCAGGCGGAGCGGCGGTAGGCCGGCGCGTTGTCAGCGCACGAAGTTCACCCAGCCACTCTCATTCGGGATGACCGCGTTCGCTCCGTCCGAATCGAGGCCGATATAGCGCGGGCTGCCCCCAGTCCTGATCGAATCGACCACGCTGCGCGTCGCGCGGTTCAGGACGTACACCTTGCCGTCTGCCAGCGTGCTCACGAGCAGTGAGGCGTTATCTGGTGTCACGGCGACGTCGAACGCGTTGCGCACCTGACCCGAGCCGATCAGCAGCTCCACATAGCTCGTGCTGCCCGACGCCAGGTTCCAGATGACGAGGCCGCTGCGCTGGATGTCGGTCCCGTACAGCTCGGAGCCGTCTCTGGCGATCGCCACGTTCTGGATACGCCCGCCGCTCACGGCATAGGTCTTCACGACGGTGTCGGCACGCGTGTCGATGACCGTGACAGTTCCGGCGTCCCGCGCGGCGACGTACATCAGTGGGAGGGCCGGGTGGAAGGCGACGCCGGTGAGCAGCTGGCCGGTGGCGGTCGCGCGGATGGAGTCGATGACGGTGCGCCGGCGGGCATCGATCACGTACACGCCGAAGTAGTCGGTCAGCGCATACACACGCCCGCCGTCGGGCGACAGCCCGATCGTAAGAATGCTCCCGGCGGGCACGACGACGGTGTCGACAGGTTGATTCTGGGCCACATCCACGATCGTGACCGTCCCAGCATCCTGGTTGCTGACGTACGCCGTTTGCCCGTCAGGGCTCATCCGCACCTGAGATGGAAGGGGTCCTACGGGAACGAGCTGTGAGAACGGGGGGCTTGGTTGGTTCGCGCGAGCTGCTGAACCGGCGGCGCTTTGTGTGACGTAGGTGATCCCAACAGGCGAAATCGCCACCGCGAACGGCGTGCCGCCAAGGGCGATCGAGTCGACCGCGTTGACTCTGAAGACGTGTGGCTCGGTGGGACTCGAGCTGCAGCCGGACCGCAGGGTCGCGGCGCCGAAGACAGCGAGCAACTGCAGGGCGGACGTCTTCACCGGGAGCCTCCTTGGCTTGCACACACCGCAAGAAATGTGCGCTCGTGACGGCTGCTCAGTACCCCGCCGCCATCCCGTCTTTGCGTGGGTCAGAGCCCGCCGCGTAGCCGCGCGCGAGGCGCATGATCGCCTGCGCCCCGCCGAAGGCGACATCGGCCTCCGGCGTCAGCTCGTGGCCGAGCGCGACGAGCGCGCGGCGCACCGCGTCGTCGATCGGCGCTTCCAGCGCGACGCGCCGCCCCTCGAGGTGGCGGAAGCGCGCGGCGTCGATCGCGTCCTGGAGATCCATCCCGAACACGATCAGGTTGAGCAGCAGCTGCACGTGACCCTGCGGCTGCATCGAGCCGCCCATCACGCCGAAGCTGAGCCACGGCGCCTCGCCGCCCCTGCCGTCCGGCTGCGTAACGAGGGCCGGTATGATGGTGTGGAACGGCCGCTTCCCAGGTGCGACCGTGTTCGGCAGGCCCGGCTCGAGCGTGAACCCCGCGCCGCGGTCCTGCAACGCGAAGCCCGTCCCCGGCACGACCACACCAGAGCCGAACGCGTCGTACAGTGAATTGATGAAGGACACCATGTTGCCGGCCGAGTCGGCCACGGTGAGGTAGATCGTCTCGCTCGCCGTGAGCGGCTTGCCGGCTGCGGGCCGGTCCGCCGCGCGGGCCGGGTCGAGCAGCGCGCGGCGCGAGGCGGCGTAGCCGTCGCTGAGGAGGTTCGCGACAGGCACCGTCATCGCCGTCGGCTCTCCCACGTACTGCGCGATGTCGGCGTAGGCGAGCTTCTTCGCCTCGATCAGGAGGTGCAGGTAAGGGGCGGTGTTGTGACCCAGCGCCTTCAGGTCGTACGGCTCGAGGATCTTGAGCATCTCGAGCACGGCGACGCCCTGGCCGTTCGGCGGCAGCTCCCACACACGGTAACCTTTGAACGTGGCGGAGATCGGCTCGACCCACTCGGGACGGTGCTTGCGGAGGTCGTCCGCCGTCAGGTAGCCACCGAGGGCGCGCACGCGCTCCGCGATCCGGTGGCCCAGCTCGCCGCCGTACAGCGCTCCCGTTCCCTGCTCGGCGATGAGGCGAAGCGAGCGCGCCAGGTCGGGGTTCCGGAACCATTCGCCGGCCCGCGGGGCCCGCCCGTCATCGACGAGATAGGTCGCGCGCGCGCCCTCGTCCTTCCGGAGCTTGGCTACCTCGGCGCCCCACTCCCCGGCGATGATCGGGGTGAGCGGAAAGCCAGCTTCGGCGTAACCGATTGCCGGTGCGAGGGCCTGCGCCAGCCTCACGGTCCCGAAGCGGCGCAGCAGCGCATCCCACCCCGACAGTGCCCCCGGCACGGTGACGTCCTCGACGCTCTCCTGGGGCATCGTGGTGTGCCCCTTCGCGAGCAGCGCCGCGCGAGTCATCAGGCTCCCCGACCGGCCGCTGGCGTTGAGCCCGTACAGCTTGTGGTCCTTCGCCGACCAGACGAGGGCGAACAGGTCGCCGCCGATCCCCGTCATCGGCGGCTCGACGACGTTGAGCACGGCGGCCGCCGTGACGGCGGCGTCGATGGCGTTGCCGCCGCGCTCCAGCACGCCCAGGCCGGCGGCGGTCGCGAGCGGCTGGCTCGTGGCGATCATGCCGTGCGGGGCGTACACGGTGGAGCGGTGGGCCAGCGTCGTGGGACGGGGGCTGGGCTGCTGCGAATCGGCCGCTCGAGTCATGGTGCAAAGGAAGCTGAGCAGGGTCAGATGGCGCGCAATAGTCATGGTCCGATCCTAGGAGAGTCGCTCGGCGATAGCGGCCGCGACGTCGCGGGTCCGCGCCCCACCGCCCAAGTCCGGGGTCCGCACTCCGGCCGCGAGCGTCTGCTGCACTGCCCGTTCGAGGTCGCGTGCGGCTTCGAGGTGGCGCAGCTGCTCGAACATCAGCGCTCCGGTGAGCACCGCCGCCATGGGGTTCGCGATGCCTTTGCCGGCGAGCGGCGGCGCGGAGCCGTGTACCGGCTCAAACAGGCCGGCGCGACCGGGGTGGAGATTGGCGCTCGCCGCGAGGCCGAGGCCGCCGACCAGCCCCGCCCCCAGGTCCGAGAGGATGTCGCCGTAAAGGTTGTTCGTCACGATCACCTGAAACCGCTCGGGCTCGCGCACCAGCTCCAGCGCCAGCGCGTCCACGTAACGGTGCTCGGCCTCGATGCCGGGAAACGCGGCGGCGACGCGCTTGAACGTCTCCTGCCACACCTTGTGGGCAGGGACGGCGTTCGCCTTGTCGCTCATCGTCACGCGCATCTTGCCGCGCGCCTTGGCCCACTCGAACGCGGCCCTGATGATCCGCTCGACGCCCTTGACGGTGTTCACCTCTTCGGCGATGTATTGATCGCCGTCAATCCGCCCACGGCCCAGATACACGCCCTCCGTGTTCTCTCGAAAGATCACGAAGTCGATCGTCGGACGGTCGGACGTTCGGACAGTCGAACGGTCAGAGCGAAGAACCCCCAGGTCCGGATGCAGCAGCTTCACCGGCCTGAAGTTGATGTAGAGATCGAGCCGGAACCGGAGCCCCAGGAGGATGTCGCGCGCGTGCTCATTCCCGGGCACGCGCGGGTCTCCGAGGGCCCCGAGGAAGATCGCGTCCACGTCGTCTTGGAGATGACGGAACGCGTGGTCCGGCAGAGTCTCCCTTGTCTTGAGATAGTGATCGGCGGAATACGGGAGGCGCTCGAGCTCGAGCCCGAAGCCGTATTTCGCGGCGGCGCGCTCGAGCACCGGGATCGCCGCCTCGATGACCTCCGGCCCGATGCCGTCTCCCCCAATGACAGCGATTGGGTGGGTGTTCACAGTCCGACCGTCCGACAGTCCGACGGTCCGACGGTCATTCGAAGCCCGTCGCGCGCCCGCAGCCGGCGCAGTAGCGCCAGCCGACGTCCACTTCGCTGCCACACGCGGGACAGCGCAGCTCGCCCGACGGCGGCTGGCCGCACTGGGGGCAGAAGTTCACCTTCCGCCCCCCGGGGAGCGTTTCGCCGCAATAGGGACACTGGCGCGGGGACTCGCTCTGCTCCGCCAGCTCGAACGCAGATCCCGATTGGCGGGTCACTCCGGCGGCTTCTCCGTCCGCTTCCGCTTCCGTCTCCTCCTCCGGTCTCACGAGCTCCGGGGCGTCGGGCAACGGCGCGTGGGGCGGCGCGTACGCCCGGTCGCCGCGCAGGAAGCGCTCGGCGGCGAGCCGGTTCAGGCTCAGGATCGCGTCGGGGAACTGGCGGAACAGCCCGGGATCGGGATTGACCTCCGCGGTTTCGCGCCGCAGCGCCTCCTGCACCTCCCCGGGGTCGAGTGAGACATAGCCGCGCTCGCCCGACAGCAGCCGCAGCACGGCCATCTCGTAGTCCTGATGGGTCGCGACCTTCAGGGTGGAGCGGTTCGAGCGGTACGGGACCAGCCGCTCGTAGACCTCCGCAGCGGGGAAGGGCACGGCGAGCCGCCCGGGAGCGTCCTCCGCCAGGACCCGCACCAGCCGCTCGAACAAGCGATCCAGGTCGTCAGGCACGTCTTACCACGTCACACGTTGCACGTCGCACGTTGCCCGTTCCTCATTTCACGACCACGACCCCCTTCATGAAAGGGTGGGGCGTGCAGTGATAGGCGTAGGTGCCGGGCTTGTCGAACCGATGGCTGAAGCTGCCACCGGGGGCGATCGTGGGCGAGCCCGGCTCGGTGCCGTCGAACGTGACCGTGTGCTCGGCGACATCGTCGTTCGCCCACACGACCGTTGCGCCGGCCGCGATTCGCACCGTGTCGGTTGCGAACTTGTACTGGGCGATTTTCACAGCGGTGGCCCCGGGGGGAACCACGATCCTCGGCGCGCCGGTTCTGTGGAACCACGGGCTGAACCGCTTCAGGTGCAACGGGATCGTGAACTCGAAGCCGTACCGCACGTCGTTCGAGCCGAGCGAATTCCCCTGAATCGTGTTGAGGGAGGCGCTCCCCGCCTCGAAGGCGAACGTGTGAGGCGAGCCGGGAATCACCACGTTCAGCGCGACTCCCCAGACGGCGAGTGTCGTGGGTCCCACGAACGATCCAACGTCGGCGCTGAGCGCGACGTACGGCGTGACACGGGCCACCACTCCTCCGCCGAAGGACGCCCTGGCACGCGACGCGGCGAGCGGCTTCGTCATGCCGCGGGCGGCCGCCGAGAGCGTCAGGGGCCCACGGGTCCAGTCGATCCCGAGCTCACCATCCACGCTCTTCGCCAGCTTGCTGTAGGCGGGCGTGACCGCCACCGCGAAGCCCTCCCTTCCTTCCGGTCCTCCGAGCACTCGCCACCGGATGAACCATTCGCTCTCGTTGGATGATCCACCGCTGGACGGGATGCTGCTCTTGGTCCCGAAATGGAGACCGAAGTCGAGGTTGTGGCCCACGCCGGCCGCCAGCGTGAAAGCGGGATAGTTGACAACGGCGTTGGCGGGTCCAGGGAAGACGTGAAATCGGTGCACGAAGTTGAATTGCACCACGCCCGCCTCGCTCACCCACGTGCCCCCCAAGTCCGGAGCTCGGTACATGAGCGACTGCGCCCCGAGCGGCGCGACGGCCGGGGTGACGGAGAGGACGAGTAGAGCCCACGAGACACGCTTCATGAGGGACCCTCCCAGGGTTGAGATGTGGCACGACTCTCCATTTCAATTCCGCATTCCGCACTCCGCATTGGTTCACCGCCACTCGCCCACCCAGCGGTCGTACAGCACCGGGACGACGCCGCCCTGCTCGAGCACCTCGATGCCCGACGGGTCGCGGTAGGCCTTGCGATAAAACACATGCGTGACGCCCGAATTGATGATCAGCTTGGCGCACATCACGCACGGCGAAGCGCTGATGAACACGACCTTGTCGCGCACGCTCCCCGGCGCCTTGACGAGCGCGTTCATTTCCGAGTGAATGCACCCGCAATTCCCGGGGACCGAGGAGTCGCAGCGGTTCGGCAGGCCGCGCGCGTTCCCGTTGTAGCCGATGGCGAGCACGTTTTCGAGCAGCTGGTCGGTCACCACCGTTCCCACCCGCAGGCGCACGCACGTCGAGCGCTTGGCGAGCTCCTCTGCCATCCGCATGTACACCTCGTACAGTGGGATGCGCTCGACCGGCGGAGCCGACGCGCCGTCCGGCAGCAGGTTCAGGAAGTGGGTGTTGGCGGCCACGCCGTCCTTAGAGACGCTCATGCAGCTCCTGATCGGGATCGTAGTCGGTGTACTGCCTGCGCGCCCGTCGCTGCGCCAGCCACGTGTCGAACCCGGACGGCACGAGTCCGTTGGAACGTTCCTGACGCTCGGCGGCGCGGATCGCGAGATCGTTGGCGTACTCGTTCTTGGGGTTGTCGTTGTGGCCGCGCACCCACCGCCACTCCACGGCGTGCCCGCCGGCGGCTTGCACCAGCTTTTGCCACAGCGGGAGGTTCTCTACGGCGCCGCCCTTGCGCCGCCAGCCGCGCGTCACCCAGCCGGGCACCCATTCGTTCATCCCCTTGATCAGGTACTCGGAATCGGACACGTACGTGACACGGGCCTTGCGCCACTGCCGGTGCAGCCATTCCAGCGTCGCGATGGCGCCGGCGAGCGCCATGCGATTGTTGGTCGTGTCGGGAGAGCATTCGTACAAGTCCCAGCGCGCCACGCTGTCGCCCGCGGGGGCCTCGATCAGCGCGGCGTTGCCGCCGGGATTGGGCGGCTCCATGCCGTTGCCGAGGCAGCTCTCGTCGGCGTGCACGAGCACGCGGATCGGCGCCGTCTTCTCGGGCATCTCAGGGCTGGATCACCACCGGGATGTCGGTGTGGCGCAGGATCTCCTCGGCGTGGGACACCACGACGGCGCTGGGCCGGCCCTCTTGATGGCTCAGGTGGGCCCCGGCGAACAACGCGTCGCAGCGGGTTCGCTTGATCACCTGGGCGACCACCTCCCCCGGCTTGCCGGGCTCGACATGCGTCACGAACGCCACCCGCTGCATCGAGAGCAGGGCTTCCGCGACCCCGACCACCTGCAGTCCGGCGTCGCGATCTTGCGCGGCGTGGATCAGGTGCACCGTGCTCCCGACCACCGTGGCGAACCGGGCGGCGAGCTCGAGCGCCCGCTGGCTGGTCTCGCGCCCGTCGAACGCGAGCGCACAGGAGGTCATCGGCGAGGGCAGCCCGCCGCACACGATCACGCAGCGCTCGGCGATCCGGATCAGGGAGGACGCGGTGGGGCCGAGAGCGTCGCCTTTGGTGGTGACGCCGCGCCGTCCGACGAGCACGGCGTCCGCCGGCTTGGCGAGCTCGGCGAGCGCGACGTCGGGCTCACCTTCGCGTTCGGCGAGCTCGGCCTTCAGGCCCGCCGCGACGAGCCGCTCACGGGCGCGATCGAGCATCGCCGCGCCGTCCGCGGCGCGCCCGCCCCCCTCCCGTACGTACGCCACTACCACCGTGCTGCCGAACCGTTGAGCCAGCACCACCGCCTGCTCGAAGGCCGAGTCGGCCCGCGGGCTGCCATCGAGTCCCACCAGCAGTCGAGTGAACACGCCTACGGTAGCACCGCGAAGGACTCCAGCTCGCGCAGCGGGAACTCCAGGATTTCTCCCGTCATCGGGAGCCTCCCCTCGAGCGCCTCCTCGCGCTCGCCGGTGTCGAGCCGCTCGGCCACGACGACATATTCGGTGCCGCGCCGCCGCAGCGCTACCCGGCGCCGCTCGCGCACCGCCCGCTCCAAGGCGTCGAGCGCGTCGGGCGTGAGGCTGGTGAACTCGCGGATCGCGCGCATCGGCTAGCTCACGGCGATGCGACCCGGCGTGCCCGGGACGACCTTCCCGATCACGGCGGCTGCGGGCGTCCCTGCGCGCTGCAACGCCGCCACTAGCCCTCCCACGCGATCGGGCGCTACCGCGATCAGCAGCCCGCCGGACGTTTGCGCGTCGCTCAGCAGCACGCGCGTGGTCTGTTCCACGCCGGCGGCGAAGCTCACCGAGTCGGCGAGGCTCGTCAGGTTGCGCTGTGTGCCGCCGGGGACGGCCCCCCCCGCTGCCATGTCGCGCGAGTGCGGCAGCAGCGGGATCGCCTGTGCCGTGACCTCCGCCGCCACGCCACTCGCCTCGAGCAAGCTGTGCAGGTGACCCAGCAGCCCGAACCCGGTTACGTCGGTTGCCGCGTGCACGCCGACCGCCAGCATCGCACGGGCGGCGGCGGCGTTGAGGGTGGTCATCGCGGCCACCGCGGGCGCGAGCTCCACCTGTGAGAGCAGATCGCGCTTCAGGGCGGTGGTCAGGACGCCCGTGCCGATCGGCTTGGTCAGCACGAGCGCGTCGCCCGGCCGCGCGCCCGCGTTGGTTACGATGCGATCCGGATGCACCTCGCCGACTACGGCCATCCCGTATTTCGGCTCCGGGTCGTCGATCGAATGCCCGCCCAGCACGAACGCGCCGGCGGCGCGCGCCACGTCAGCGCCCCCCCGCAGCACCTCGCCCAGCAGATCGTACGGGAGCGTGTCGCGCGGCCAGCCGACCAGGTTCAGGGCGACGAGCGGCGTGGCGCCCATCGCATACACGTCAGAGAAGGCGTTGGCCGCGGCAATGCGTCCGAAGTCGTAGGGGTCGTCGACGATGGGCGTGAAGAAGTCCACCGTCGCCACGATCGCGCGGTCGGCCGAGAGGCGAAACACGGCGGCGTCGTCGCGGGTGGCGGCGTCGACGAGGATCCGGGGATCCGTCGCAACGGGCACGTGACGCAGGACCTGCGCCAGCTCGGCGGGGCCGAGCTTGCAGGCTCAGCCCGCGCCGTGCGAGTAGCGCGTCAGCCGGATGGCGGTCATGAGTTCGAGAGACATGGAGCTACCGAAGATACTCTATCCGAGTCTCCAGGCGAGAATACCACCCGCCGCCACGTAACGGGCCACGTCGAGCGATGCGTGCGCGAGCAGCGCGCGCCGGCGTGGCAGCTCCGCGTACTGCCACATGACGAGGCGGCGCGGAAAGGCGACGAGCAGTCCGACCAGGAAGAACAGCAACCACCAGCCGCCCGCACCCAGCGAGTCGAACCACAGCGCAGCGAACAGCGTCACCACGGCCGCCTCGGCGAGGCGCCACCCGATCTCCCAGCGGTTGAGCGACCACACGACGGAGTTCTGGCCGATCGCCTGGTCCCAACGGTATCCGATCGGTGGCGCGACGGCGAAGAGGATGGCCACGGGTAGCCACGCCGCGACGAGCCGGCCGAGGGTCACCGCCGGCGGCGCTCCGGCGGCACGTAGCCGGGACCCCTCAGCCCGCGTCCGGGACGAGCCGCTGTGAGCTTGCCGTGGTCCAGCACCTTCTCCCCGTTCACGAACACATAGGCGAAGCCGACGGACGGCTGGTGCGGCCGCTCGAACGTCGCGCGGTCGGCCACGGTGTTAGGGTCGAAGATCGTGATGTCCGCGGCCATGCCGGGGGCCAGCAGGCCGCGGTCCCGGAGCCCGACACGCTGCGCAGCGAGGGAGGTCATCTTCCGCACAGCGAACTCGAGCGGGAACAGCTTGAGCTCGCGCACGTAGTGACCGAGGATACGCGCGAACGAGCCATAGGCGCGGGGATGAGCGGACTGGGTGCCGAGCGGCCCGTCCGGGGCCACGCCGCCGAAGTCCGTGTTCACGGCCACCCACCACGTTTGCATGGCGGCCTGCACGTCGGGCTCGCTCATCACGAAATACACGGCGTCGGTGCGATGCCCGCCTTCGGCGAGCACGATGTCGATTGGCCCTGGAGGTAGCGCAGCGAGTCCTGAAACGTCCCGGTGATCAACACCCCCGCGCCGCCCCCTGCATCGTAGAAGAAGCTCTCGGCGGCCCCCATGGGGTGTGCCATCTCCGCGTGCAGGCGGGCCCGCGTCTTGGGGTCGCGCAGCCGTACCAGCAGCGAGTCCCATCCGCCGCTCTCCGCCCAGGTGGGAATCGAGGCGTCGAGCGCGGTCGCCGCGGCCACGTAGGGATACTGGTCCGCGGTGACGTCGAGCCCAGACGCGCGCGCCGAGTCGATGCGGGTGAGCACCCGGCGCATCCGCCCCCAGCTGTTGCGGCCCGAGACCTTGAGGTGCGACACCTCGGCCGGGATCTCCGCCTCGCGCGCGATGCGGAACAGCTCGTTCAGCGCCTGGTCGATCTGGATCCCCTCGTTCCGCATGTGCGAGGCATAGATGCCGCCGTGGCGGCGCGCCGCTCTCGCCAGCGCGATGATCTCGTTGGTCGTCGAGTAGCTGGCCGGCGCGTATTCGAGCGCCGTCCACACGCCTAGCGCGCCTTGCTCCATCAGGGTGTCTACCAACGCTGCCATGTGGGCGAGCTCGGGGGCGGTCGGCTGCCGGTTCTCGTTGCCGATCACGGCGAGGCGTACCTGGGTCGCGCCCACGAACGTCGCAATGTTCAGCGTGGAGCCGTGCCGCTCGAGCTGGGCGATGTAGCCGTCCAGATCGCGCCAGTCCTCGCGGTAGTGCCACTTCTTCATCGCGTCGGAGTCGTCGCGCACCAGCTTGTCGGTGAGTGGGGCGACGGAGCCGCCCTCGCCCGTCACCTCGGTCGTGACACCCTGCGTGATCTTCGAGAGCACGCGGTTGTCGATCAGCACGTTGATCTCCGACTGCCCCATCATGTCGATGAATCCCGGTGCCACGACGAGACCCGAGACATCGAGCGTCTCGCGGGCCTGGGCGCCGTTCAGGAAGCCGACGCCCCCGATCCGGTCCCCGGCGATCGCCACGTCGCCCCGGTGGCGCGGGTTGCCGCTGCCGTCCACGATCCAGCCGCCCCGGAGGAGCACGTCGTAGCTACCCGTTCCCCTTCCCCCTTCCCCGTTGCCGCACCCAACCAAGAGCAGGAGCATTCCCAGGACCGGCCTTATTTCGCCCATGTCTTCCTCAACGAATCGGGTTGGATCAAGCGTCCGCGCAGCATCACCCAGGCAATCCGCCGCGTCGCCAGGATGCCCCTGAGCGGATCGCCGTCGAGCACGACGAGGTCAGCGACCTTCCCGGCTCCGAGCAGGCCGAGCGAATCGGCGTGCAGCAGCTGGGCGCCCTTGCGCGTCGCCGCGGTGATCGCCTCGAGCGGCGTGAAGCCCGCGGCCACCAGCAGGCCGATCTCTTCGTGGAGCGAGAGGCCCGGCACGAGCAGCTGGTTCGCGGCGTCCGATCCCGCGGCGATCAGGCCCCCGGCGCGCTTGAACTCGCGCACGAACTGATCCTGGCGCGGTCGCGCGCGGCGGAACGCCTGGAACTCGGGCGCGCGCCAGCGAGTGCGCTGGAGCAGGCCGGCGACGTCACGCACGCTCGCGGCGCTGGTCGGAACGTCTTCCATCCCGGGACGCAGCAGCAGCGTGGGGTTGTCGAGCCGCGCGAGCATCTCGTGCAGCACCAGCGTGGGAACGACCGCGACGTGCGTCGCGACCAGCGCGCGGGCGACCCGGGCGACCGTGGTGGAGTCGAGCGACGCCCACCCGCTCTCCTCGAGCGTCCACCCCGCGAGGAAACGATCGTGCGCGCTCAAGTACGGCGCGGGATTGAGCGCTGCGGCCTGCACCACGCCCGCCATGTGCTCGAGCGAGGCCACGCCGGCCTTCGCCGCCGTCACCGCGTCGGTCTTGCCGAGGTGCGCCGCCACCGGGAGCCGCAGCGTCGCTGCCTCGTCCATCAGGGGTGCCAGCAGCGGCGGCGTGATCTTCGTGTAGATCTTGAGCAGGTCCGCGCCGACTACCGCTCGCTGGTCGACCGCCCGACGGGCGTCGCTCCCAGTGGCGACGCCGGTCGCCGTTGGGTAGGTGGGAGGGACGCCGTCGATCATCGCCCCTGCGGTGAACACCCGCGGCCCGAGCACCGAGCCGAGGTTGCAGTCGTTCCTGAGGGCGATTGCCGAATCGGTGGTCATCGCGCCCAGGTCCCGCACCGTGGTCACGCCCCAGGCGACATACCGCTCCACCGCCCAACGCTCTATGTGTGCGTGCGCGTCGATCAGACCCGGGATCACCGTCTTGCCGATCAGGCTGATCTCTCTGGCGCCCCGCGGCACGTTGATCTCGTTCACGCGGGCGACGGCCTCGATGTGGCCGCCCTTGACCAGGATGAGGGCGTCCTTCACCGGCTCGCGGCCGGAGCCGTCGATCAGCGTGGCGCCTGCGAGCGCGATGACACCGTCTCCCGCCGGCCTGCAGGCCGCAACCAAGAAGACAAAGGCGGCGAACAGGCGGCCGGGCGGACGGAGGCCCTTCATCGCGGGTCGCTTGACGTGTGGTCGTGCAGGATCAGCCAGCGGTCGCCCCGCTTCTGCAGGAGCAACGTGAACGGTCCGCCCGCCACGACCGAGTCCCTGCGGTGCAGCACGAAGCGCGCGGTGCAGAGAGCGAGGTCGAGCGTGAGCGGCCGGACCCGGACTTCCTCGAAGCTCAGCGAATCGCGCGTCTTGCCGGGCGCAAAGTAGGTGGCCTCGTAGCGGTCGTAGAGCTTTTGCCACCCGTACTGCACGTGGCCGCCCGTGACGTAGCTGGTGAGCGAGTCGCGAGCGTAATCGCTCATGAAGCCGGCCAGGTCCCCGCGGTTCCAGTCTGCTGCGCTGCGCGCGAGCACGCCTGCGATCTCGGCGTGCGGATCGCCGACCGGAACCTTCGGGGCCGAGCACCCCGCCACCAGGACGGCGGCCGCGCCCCACGCCCAACGTCCCACGCCCATGACAGTCTCGCTCCGTTCCGAGGTGCCGCCCAAACGTACCGCGGGAGCGCCTCGAGGAGATGGCCCGAGCCATCCAGAAGGCGCTCCCGCGGTGCCGTGCTGAGGGGTGCTAGCGGCGACGCCGCCTCGTCGCTTTCTTCTTCCTTCCGCCCCGCTTGGCCTTCGCCTTCGGCCGCCTCTTAGCTGCTTTCTTCGCCTTGGGCCGCTTCGCCGCCTTCTTCTTCCGCGCGGGCGCCTTGCGCCGCGGGGCCTCCGCCGGCTCGTCCATCATCGGCGCCGGGCTCGGCATCGGCGGTGGCGACGGTGGGTACATCGGCTCCATCATGCCGGGGCCAGTCCAGCTGCTCTCGGAGAAGTCGTTTGGCTCGAGCATCGGATCTCCTCTGCTGGTTGTCCGTGGGCGTGGCTTATAGCTTACCCCGGGAATGCTGCCACGCAAGTGATCACGCGACACGGCGCCGCGCGGCGTATACTGCGGCGCTGTCGCTGCGGAGGCGGCCCGCGACCCATCTCGTGCGGGCTACGAGCTTCTCGTGCCGACCACGCCGCCGGCGTTGAGCGAGCGCTCCAGGGCCCTCAGGCTGCTCGCGTTGCCGCGTGTGGGCGACCCGCTCGTGGTCGCGCTCCAAGGTGGGCGGGCTCGTCGCATGACGTCCCAATCCGCGCCCCAGGGGGACTCGTTCGGGTGAAAGCGGTTATGTCGCAGCGGGGCGACAGTGGGCTGGACAGGCACACCACCCGCCGGCTGCGCATGCGATACCGAGGTGACAAGTTAGCTTGACAACGACACTTACGTGCGTTTACGTTGGCGCCGTTATGACGGCTCGCGCGTTTGTGATCTGGATCACGCTCCTGCTTCCCGGGCGCCTCTGCGCCCAGAACGTTTCCGAAGTTCAGGTAGCCCCACCCACCGTGACGGTCAAAGTAGGAGAGCGCAGCGGCCTCCTCGCCACTGCGTTCGACCGCGCCGGCAACGTCATCCCGACGGTCCGATTCATCTGGTCCTCGAACAACGTCTCGGTCGCGAGGGTCGACAACGACGGCACCGTCACCGGTGTGGGCGGCGGCGTCGCCATTGTCGAAGCGCGCGTAGGTGCGCGCAAGGGTCAGGCCGCGATACAGGTGATCGGCGCACCCGCCGCTGGTGGACAAACGAACGCGCAGGCCCAGTCGCCAGCCCGACCAGCTGAGCCGCCGGGAGGAGTGGATCCGTTCGCCGGTCAGCCGCCGGGCACGGGCCCGGCCGCGGTGCTGCGCATCGAGCCGCCGACGGTGTATCTGCTGCCGTCCGAAAACACGCGCGTCGTGCCGCGGGCGCTCAAGGACGACGGCTCGCCCGCAGCGCCGGTCGCCGTCACGTGGAAGTCGCTCCGTCCCGACATCGCGAGCGTGGACCAGAACGGCGTGATCGTCGCGTTGGCCGCTGGCCAGGGGACTGTGCAGGTGACGAGCTCGACCGGCCTCACCGCCACCGCGCCGGTGGTAGTGCAGCCGAGCGACATCGCGATCCAAGAGCCGAGTCCGGTGGCGCTCGGTCCGAACGCGGTGGACACGCTGCATGTGATCGTGCCGGGACAGGGCGGGCGCGTCGTGAGCCCCCTGACGATGCAGTGGTCCTCGGCGGACCCGAACGTCGCGCGGGTCTCGCTCACCGGTGTCGTGACCGCGGTGGCGCCGGGCAAGACCACACTCTCCGTGTCCGGGCTGCTGCAAACCAAGGGTGTGGACATCGTCGTGCACCGCACGGTGGACCTGTTGTCGGTGATCCCCACGGCGAAGGCCGAGGTACCGCTGCCGATCCAAGGGACGGCAAAGTTCCAGGTGCAGGCCCTCGCGGCCGACAGGACACTGGTGCCCGAGGCCCCGATCCAGTGGACCGTGGGGGATTCGTGGCTCGCGGGCTTCGATGCGGCCACCGGGTTGCTGACGGGGAAGAGGGCCGGGAAGACGACGCTGACGGCCAAAGGACCGGGGCCGGGGCTGGTCGTGACCTGGCAGATTCGCGTCATCGCGGCCGGGCTCAAGCTGTCGGCCACCCGACTCGGCCTGCCGCTGAACCGGCGGTACGGGTTGCGGGCGAGCTTCGCCGACGAAACCGGGGCCGTGATCGGCCCCGCGACGGGGGTGACGTTCGCTTCCGACAACCCGCAGGTCGCCTCCGTCGGGGAGGACGGCACCGTCACCGCGGCGGGGTACGGTCACGCGCGCATCACCGCCTCGGCGCCGGGGGGTAAGCGCGCCGCGGTCGCTGTGTTCGTGCAGGGGGAGATCGTGCTCGCAAGCTCGCGCTCGGGGCGGCTCCAGCTCTACTCGGCGGAGCGCTCGAACCTCGCGCAGCTGCGCAAAGTATTGGATGACTCGTCCACGGCCACCGACCCGGCGTACTCGCCTGACGGCTCGCGCATCGCGTTCGTGTCGACCCGGGACGGCCAGCCCGAGATCTACGTGATGGACGCGGACGGTACGGACGTGGCCCGCCTCACGAACTCCCCGGGTGTGGACGGCGACCCATCGTTCACCGCCGACGGGCAGGCCGTGGTGTTTCACTCCAATCGCACCGGCCACCGCCAGATCTTCGTGCAGGCGATCACGGGCTCGGATGCCATCCAGCTTACCCAGGAACCGGCGGACAACTCGCAGCCGAGCGTCTCTCCGGACGGCGAGAGCATCGCGTTCGTGTCGAGCCGAGACGGGAGTGACGACGTCTGGCTGATGTCGCGAGACGGCTCGAACCAGCACAATCTCACGAAATCGCAGCAGCTCAAGGAGCGCAGCCCGCACTTCCTGCGCGACGGCTCGCTTGCCTTCCTGCTCGAAGGGAAAGACGGCGGCCGCACGGTCACGCAGGTCGTGAAGATGGACCTGGCGACGGGCCGCATGGCTCCGGTCACGGGGACGGATCT
Organism: Gemmatimonadota bacterium; assembly: GCA_003220935.1. Classification (GTDB taxonomy): domain Bacteria; phylum Gemmatimonadota; class Gemmatimonadetes; order Gemmatimonadales; family GWC2-71-9; genus 20CM-4-69-16. The sequence continues at coordinate 7,433 of QHTT01000096.1, read as the reverse complement.
GGTCATCGGCGACTTCGCTGTCTCCCCAGCGGGCGACCTGCTGGCGCTCGTCGTCAACGTCCAGAAGAACGTGTCGAGGGTCTACATCCAGCCGGTCGGGACGGGGGGCGGGGGCGCGGGCGGGGGCGCGCCCGTCGCGATCCCCACGACCGGCGCCGAGCAGATGGTGTCCGCGACGTTCATGCCGTAAGCCGATGCGCGCTTGCGTTATCCGCGCGACCGGCGGCCTCGATCGCCTGCAGCTTGCCGATGTCCCCCTCCCCTCGGAGCCGCTGGGCCCCCGTGACGTGCGCATCGCGATCCGCGCCGCGGCGCTGAACCACCTGGACCTCCACGTCGTGCGCGGCCTGCCGGTGGAGCACCGCTTCCCCCACATCCTGGGCGCGGACGGGGCGGGAGTGGTCGACGCCGTCGGCGCGGACGTCCGCTCCGTCAAGCCTGGCGACCGCGTCATGATCAACCCCGGCGTCTCCGATTACACCTGCGAGTACTGCCGGGCCGGCGAGCATTCGCTGTGTGTGAACTACCGTCTGCTCGGCGAGCACGTCGCGGGGACGCTGTGCGAGTCGATCGTCCTCCCCGAGCAGAATCTCGCCATCATCCCGACAGTGACGCCGCCGCTCAGCTGGGCCGAAGCCGCCGCGTTCTCGCTCGTGACGCTGACGGCCTGGCGCATGGTCGTGACGCGAGCGCAGCTCAAGCAGGGCGAGACGGCGCTCATCTGGGGGATCGGAGGGGGCGTGGCGCTCGCCGCGCTGCGTATCGCCAAGCTGCGCGGAGCGCGGGTGATTGTCACCAGCTCGAGTGAGGCAAAGCTCGCGGCGGCACGGCAGCTCGGCGCTGACGTGACGCTCAATCACCGCACCCAAAAGGTGTCGCAGGAAGTCCGCGCGCTGACGGGCAAGCGAGGTGCGGACGTAGTGATCGAGAGCGTCGGAGAGGCGACGTGGGAGGAGTCGCTGCGGTCGCTCGGTCGCGGCGGCCGACTGGTGAGCTGCGGTGCCACGACCGGCCCCAAGGTCGCGATCGACCTCCGGCGGCTCTTCTGGTATCACTGGAGCGTCCTGGGTTCGACGATGGGGAACGACGCAGAATACCGCGAGATCGTGCGGCTGTTGGGCAGCGGCGAGCTGCGGCCGATTGTTGATCGCGTGTTTCCCCTCGAGCAGGTCCGCGCGGCGTTCGAGCGGTTGGACCAAGGGGAGCAGATGGGGAAAATCGTCGTGGAGGTGGCGCAGTGAGGTCGGTCACCCTCGTTGTGGTCCCCCCCTGAAGGGTGGGCTCGGCGAAGCACTCCTTAAGGACAGTGATGGCCGAGCCCAGGCTTCAGCCTGGGAACACATTGAGACGCGTATCAAATCCGTCCGGCGTCGCGGACGCTATCCTCAACCGCCCCTCCTGGATGGCGCTTGCCCTGTTCCTCGATGTACCGAATCACATCGGCGAGCTGTTTTGGTCCTACGGTCGTAGCAGAGTATTCCGGTGCCCAACGCAATCCGAGGACATTCCCAGGGAGACGGCTCGCGGCATAGCTACTCCCACCCTTGAAGTATTGAACCAGTCGTGGCAGGTCGATGCGGGGGACGGTGCGGAGCAGCATGTGGACGTGCGTGCGGAGAATGGCAAGCGTAACGACGTCAGCGCGCTCCCGTGCGGCCGTTCGACGAAAGTACTGCTCCAAGAAATCGCGCGTGGGACGATCGATCATCGGCCGGCGATCGCGGGTAGTCCAGGCGAGGTGGACGTAGAGCTGGTGCGGGGACACGGGGACCCTTAGCGAGCTGTCCGGTTATTCTGATCCTAAAGATGGGCTCGGCGGGCACTGTCCTGAAGGACAGTCGCTCCACGGATTCGCTTCGCTCGGTGTGCTTCAGCACCATGCCGGCCGAGCCCAGGCTTTAGCGTGGGAACACGATGCGTGGCAGCCCTCAACCGGGCGTCAACGGCGGCGCCGTGGGGACAGCGCCTTGCGTTGCCTTTCCATGTCTAAGTGATTATTTTTTGGCAACTTAGCCCGTGTTTACGCGGTCTCCTGACACCCGACCCCTGACACCCGACCCCTGCCTTTCATGACCGCACCCAACGCCCGCGAACGTATCCTGCCGCGCCTCATCGAAGACGAGATGAAGGAGTCGTTCCTCGACTACTCGATGAGCGTGATCGTGCAGCGCGCGCTGCCCGATGTGCGCGACGGCTTGAAGCCCGTGCACCGCCGCATCCTGTACGCGATGCACGAGCTCGGCCTCGTACCGGGCCGACCCTACAAGAAGAGCGCCACCGTCGTCGGCGACGTGCTGGGCAAGTACCACCCGCACGGCGACATCGCGGTGTACGACGCGCTGGTGCGCATGGTGCAGGACTTCGCGTCGCGATGACGATGCTGGAGGACATCGACAAGAACACCGTCGATTTCATCCCGAACTTCGACGAGCGGCTGCAGGAGCCCACGGTGCTGCCGGCGAAGCTGCCGAATCTGATCATCAACGGGGCGGCCGGCATCGCGGTCGGCATGGCGACGAACATTCCGCCGCACAACCTCGCCGAGACGGTCGAAGCGATCAATCATCTGGTGGACCACCCGGACGCGTCCATCAAGGATCTCAGGAAGTTCATCAAGGGCCCGGACTTCCCGACCGGCGCGATCGTGTACGGTCGCGAAGGCATCAAGGAGTGCTACGAGAAGGGCCGCGGCCGGATCGTGCTGCGGGCGCGCGCCGTGGTGGAAGAGAAAGAATCCACCGGCAAGCAGCAGATCGTCGTGAGCGAGATCCCCTATCAGGTGAACAAGGCGAACCTCATCGCGCAGATCGCCCAGCTCGCCAACGACAAGAAGCTCGACGGGATCGCTGACATCCAGGACTACTCCGACCGCGAGGGGATGCGGATCGTCATCGATCTGAAGCGCGACGCCGTCCCCGCGGTGGTGCTGAACCAGCTCTACAAGCACACCCAGATGCAGACGACCTTCGGCGCGATCATGCTCGCTCTGGTCGACGGCGCGCCCAAGGAGATGACCCTGAAGGAGCTGCTCGAGCACTTCATCGAGCATCGCCACACGGTCATCGTCCGTCGCACCGACTTCGAGCTGAAGCGCGCGCAGGACCGCGAGCACATTCTCGAAGGCCTCAAGATCGCCGTCGACAACATCGACGAGGTGGTGAAAATCATCCGCAAGTCCAAGGACACGCCGACCGCGGACGCCAGCTTGCGCAAGCGCTTCAAGCTGTCCGAGAAGCAGTCGGCCGAGATCCTCAATATGCGGCTGGCCCGGCTCACCGCCCTCGAGATCACCAAGCTCGAGGACGAGCTGAAGGAGGTCCGCAAGTTCATCAAGGAATGCAAGGAGATCCTCGCCTCCAAGCCGCGCCGCATGAAGATCCTGAAGGAAGAGCTGACCGAGGTGGCTGCGGGCTTCGGCGACCAGCGCCGCACCGAGATCGTCGCCGACCAGGGGGAGTTCTCGATCGAGGACCTGATCGCCGAGGAAGACATGGTGATCACGGTATCCCACGCGGGCTACATCAAGCGGCTCCCCGTGTCGGCGTACCGGCGCCAGCGGCGCGGCGGCAAGGGGGTGATCTCCGCCCACACCAAGGAAGACGACTGGGTGGAGCACCTGTTCATCGCGTCGACCCACGATTACGTGATGTTCTTCACCCAGCAGGGCCAGTGCTACTGGCTCAAGGTGCACGAGATTCCGCAGGCCGCCCGCGCCGCGCGCGGCAAGCCAATCATCTCGTGTGTCGCGATGAGGCCGGACGAACGGCTCGCCGCGCTCGTACCGGTGCGCGAGTTCTCGGAAGACCAGTACCTCCTGTTCGCGACCAAGAACGGCGTGGTGAAGAAGACGCGGCTTTCGGAATTCGGCAATCCGCGCTCCGTGGGGATCCGGGCCATCAACATTGAGAAGGGCGACGAGCTGATCGACGTGCAGGTGACCGACGGACGAAACGACATCGTGCTCGCGACCCGGCAAGGTATGAGCATCCGCTTCCACGAGAAGGACGTGCGCGACATGGGCCGCACCGCAACCGGCGTGAAGGGGATCGAGCTCGACAAAAAGGACCACGTGATCGATATGGTCGTGGTGCGCCGCAAGTCGACGCTGCTCACGGTCACCGAGAAGGGCATGGGCAAGCGCTCCGAGCTCGACGAATACCGCGTGCAGCACCGTGGCGGGCGCGGTATCATCACCCTCAAGCGGTCCGACAAGACCGGCGACATCGTGGCGCTCAAGGAAGTGCTGCCCGACGACGAGCTCATGATGATCACCAAAAAGGGGATCATGATCCGTGTACCGGTCGAGGGGATCCGGATCTCGGGCCGCAACACCCAGGGCGTCAAGGTCATGAACCTGACGCCGGGCGATCTCGTGGTCGATGTCGCTCGCGTCGTGAAGGAGGACGAAGCCGAGAACGGCGAGGGCGGCGACGCTGACGCAGACACGCCGGCGCCCAAGGCCGCGGCGCCGAAGGCCGCACGTCGGAGTCCCAGCAAGAAGAGTCCGAGCAAGAAGAGTCCGAGCAAGAAGAAGAAGCGGGCATAGGCGTGGTCACCGCCCAGGACGTCCGCGAGGCGGCTGAGCGGCTGCGCGGTGTCGCCGTGCGGACGCCGCTCCGCTACGTGGAGCCGCTCGACGCTTATTTGAAGCTCGAGAACCTCCAGCCGATGGGCGCGTTCAAGATCCGAGGCGCTTACAACGCGATCAGCCGTCTACCGCAAGCCGCAAGGAGCAAGGGCGTGATCACCTACTCGAGCGGCAATCACGGCCAGGCGGTCGCGTACGCGGCCCAGCTGCTGGGGATCCGCTCGGTCGTCGTGATGCCCGAGACCGCGCCCGCGGTCAAGGTGGCAGGCGTGAGGAAGTGGGGTGGTGAGGTCGTGGTCGCCGGTCGCACGTCGCAGGACCGGCAGGTGAAGGCTGAGGAGATCGCCACGCGCGAAGGGCTCGCCGTGGTGCCGCCGTTCGACCATCCGGACATCGTCGCCGGGCAGGCGACCGTGGGGCTCGAGATCGCCGCGCAGCTGCCCGAGGTCCAGACGGTCGTGGTGCCGGTCGGCGGAGGCGGGCTGATCTCGGGAGTCGTGGTCGGGCTGGCGGCGGCGGACAGCGCGGCGCGCGTGTGGGGCGTCGAGCCGGCGGGCGCACCGAAGCTCGCCCGCTCGCTCGCGGCCGGGAAGCCGGTGCGGCTCGAGCGCACGGCGAGCCTCGCCGACGGGTTGATCACGCTCACCGTCGGGGACATTCCCTTCGCTCACCTCGCGCGCCATCGCGATCGGCTGGCGGGCGTCGTCCTCGTGGAAGATGACACGCTGCGCGAGGCCGTGCATTTTCTATGGCGCCAGTGCCACCTCGCGGTCGAGCCCTCCGGGGCGGCGACCACCGCGGCGCTGCGGTCCGGGGCCGTCCCGCCGGTGCCGCCCACCGTGCTTGTGGTGAGCGGCGGCAACGTCGATCCCGCGCTCCTCGAGGACTGAGCAGATGCCCGACATGGCCGCGGCCAAGATCCTCGTCGCCGACGACGACCAGTCGCTGGTGCGCACCCTGACGTGGATCCTCAAGGAGAACGGCTACGAGGTCAGCGTCGCACCCGGCGGCGAGGGGCTCATGGGGAAGCTCGAGGAGGAGCGTCCCCACCTGCTGCTGCTGGACATCATGATGCCCAAGGTGGACGGGCTGCAGCTCTTGGCCAAGATGAAGGCCGACGAGCGGTTCCGCGACCTCCCGGTCCTGATGATCTCGTCGATGCCGCCCGAGGAGGCGACGGTCAAGTCGCTCGGCCTCGGCGCTGCTGATTTCATCGCCAAGCCCTTCCGGGTGCGCGAGCTGCTCGCTCGCGTCAAAGCGCACATCCGCACCGCGCAGGAGCTGTCGCGCGCGCGGGACGAGGCCCAGAGCCGGGCGGCCATCGTCGATATCCTGCACGAGGTCACCGACTCGCTCAAGCCGGACGAGATCTACCACATCCTCGTGCGACGGGTCGCCCGCGTGCTTCAGATCTCCAAGTGCTCGATGGTGCTCGCGAAGGCGGGCGACCAGCTCGGCGTCGTGGTGGCGGCGTACGAGAACCCGATGCTGCGCAACTTACAGATCGAGCTCGCCCGCTACCCCGAGATCCAGCGCGCGCTCACGACCGGTCGGGCGGTGCTGGTGGAGGACGTCGCCGCCGACCCGCTGTACGCAGAGGAGCGCGTGCGCTGGGAGCGCGAGCGGATCACCGTCCCGACGCGCTCCGCGGTCGCGCTGCCCTTTTCCATGAAGGACCAGCAGGTGGGCGTGTTCTTTCTCCGCACCACGGGCGAGGACCCGCCGCTCACCCGCGCCGACGCCCAGTTCGCCGAGACGGTGATCCGCACGGCCGTGGCGGCGATCGAGAAGGCCTACGACTTCGAGACCGCGGTATCCGACAAGAAGCGGCTGGAGAAGCTCGCCGCGACCGACGCCCTCACCGGCTGCCTCAATCGCCGCGCGCTGTCCGAGGAGCTGGGGCAGGAGCTCGACCGCGCCGGCCGGTACAACTTGGCGGTCACGATCCTGCTCGCGGACATCGACCGTTTCAAGCTGGTGAACGACACCCGCGGCCACATCGCGGGGGACTCGGTGCTGCGGCAAGTCGGCGAAATCCTGCGACGCGAAGCGCGGTCGGTGGATCTCGTGGCGCGCTATGGCGGCGAGGAGTTCGTCGTGGTGATGCCGGAGACGGCGCTCCATGGGGCGGCCATCTTCGCGGAGCGGCTGCGGCGCCGCATGATGCACCACGATTTCGCCGATCCCGGCGAGGATCCGCTCAACCTCACGGTCTCGATCGGGCTCGCCTCGTTCCCCGACGACCGGGTGACGGGCGCCGACAGCTTCGTCGCCCTCGCTGACCAGGCCCTCTATCGCGCGAAGAACGAAGGCCGCAACTTGGTGCGGCAATGAGCGAACGCCGCTGTCCCAAGTGCGGCGCGGTCTATCCGGCGACCGCGCGCTTCTGCCCGCGCGACGGCAACATGCTCGTCGAGGCGCAATCGAAGGCGCCCCTGGCTACGCCGTCTGGAGGCGGGGCCACCGCCGTCCGCACCCCGCCCGGTCCCCGCCGGGGCCCCGGCCTCGATCGCGCCGCGACCTTGTCGGGGCAGACCCTCGACGCGCGCTACCAGGTCACGAAGAAGCTGGGCGAGGGCGGGATGTCGTACGTGTATCTCGCACGCGAGGTCGCGAGCGGCGACGAGGTGGCCATCAAGGTGCTCTCGCCCAAGCTCGCGACGGACCGGAGCTCGGTCGAACGGCTGCGTCGCGAGGCGGGTCTCGCCATGCGGCTCGACCACGCCAACGTGTGCCGCATCCTGCGGCTCGGCGAATCCGAGGACGGCCTGATCTACCTGGTGATGCCGTTCTTGAACGGCGAGCTCCTGTCCGATCGCGAGGTGAGGGGCGGGCCGATGGAGCT
>QHTT01000011.1:9743-23588 GCA_003220935.1 Gemmatimonadota bacterium | reverse complement strand
CATGCCGTGGCGCCCGTCCAGCTCGGCGAGCGCGGGCTTGTCGCTCAAGGCCGCGATGCGCTGCACGAGGAGCGCGTCGGACAGGACGGCATCGGGTGTGAAAGTGGCAGTGTGCGACGGCATCATCACTCCCTAAGGGTGGCAGCAGTGGGTAGCCCACACCGTTGATGTACCGGCACCACCGCCATATGAAGAGTCTCCGGCGCGGCCGCGGTCACGCACCCGGTTTTCGTGACCGGCGACCCCTGGGCCCGTGATCCCACTCACAATCGGTGCGAACCCCTTTAGATTGAGCGAAAATGGAGACCAAGCGAAAGTACGAGCGCGCGGCGCCGGCGGGAGACCCGCTTCCAACGGTCGTTGCACCCGAGCGCGCGCTGCGGGTGGTAACGCGTCCGGAGCGCAATCCCGGCACCGCGCTCGATCTCGACCTGGTGCGCGCACTGCGCGTCAACCGCAGTGCCGTGGAGCGCCGAGCCGCTACCATCCCCACCCGACGGACCGTAAAGAAGGAATGGCAGGCCGCCTGGCTGCTGCGCGCCATTACCTGCATGGACTTGACGACGCTCCAGGGCGACGACACCCCGACCAACGTGCTCCGCCTTTGCGCCAAAGCGCAGCACCCGGTGCGCCGCGATCTGCTCGAGGCGCTGGGCGCCGCCGACTTGGGGATCACGGTGGGCGCGGTTTGCGTCTACCACGCGTTCGTGCCGCTCGCCGTGCGGGCACTCGAAGGATCGGGTATCCCCGTGGCGGCGGTCTCAACCGGATTCCCCGCGGGGCTCAATCCCCTGCCCCAGCGCATCGAAGAGATTGGCGCGTCGGTGGCGGCCGGAGCGCGGGAGATCGACGTGGTGATCACTCGGGCCCACGCCCTCGCCGGCGACTGGCAAGCGCTCTATGACGAAGTGCGCGCGTTCCGCGCTGCCTGCGGCGCCGCCCACATGAAAGTCATCCTCGGCACGGGCGACCTGGCCACGCTTGTCACCGTGGCGCGGGCCAGCATGGTGGCGATGATGGCGGGCGCGGATTTCATCAAGACTTCCACCGGCAAGGAGGCGGTGAACGCCACTCTGCCAGTAGGAGTCGTCATGACCCGGATGATCCGCGATTACCACGAGCGTACCGGCTACGCGGTAGGCTTCAAGCCGGCCGGCGGCATCCGCAGCGCCAAGACGGCGCTGCAGTGGCTCGTCCTGATGAAGGAGGAGCTGGGGGACCGCTGGCTCAAGGCGGAGCTGTTCCGCCTCGGCGCCTCGAGTCTGCTCACCGACATCGAACGCCAGCTCGAGCACTTCGTGACCGGGCGCTACTCAGCGGCGCACCGCCACCCGATGGTATGACGACGGTCTCCGAGATCTTCGAGACGATGGCCTACGGCCCCGCGCCTGAAAGCGACAAGCAGGCGCTCGAGTGGATCGCGCGGCACGACGGCACCTTCGGCCTGTTCATCGGCGGGGGCTGGACCAACGGCAAGAGCGGCGAGCTGTTCGACGTGATCAACCCCGCCACGACCGCACGGCTCGCCCGGGTCACGCAGGCGAGCGAGGCGGACGCGGATGCTGCAGTCGCAGCTGCGCGCCTGGCGTTCCCCGCGTGGGCCGCGCTCTCCGGCCACGCTCGCGCCCGTCACCTGTATGCCCTGGCGCGCGAGGTACAGAAGCACGCCCGGCTGCTCGCAGTGCTCGAGAGCCTCGACAACGGCAAATCGATCCGCGAGACCCGCGACTTGGACATCCCGCTCGTCGCCCGCCATTTCTACCATCACGCGGGCTGGGCCCAGCTCGTCGAAGCGGAGTTCCCGGGCCACGCCCCCCTCGGAGTCGTGGGCCAGATTATCCCGTGGAACTTCCCGCTCCTGATGGTGGCGTGGAAGGTCGCACCGGCGCTGGCCGCGGGAAACACCGTGGTCTTGAAGCCCGCCGAGTTCACGCCGCTCACCGCACTGTGCCTTGCGGAGATCGCGCATCACGCAGGGCTGCCACCCGGCGTGCTCAACGTGGTGACGGGCGACGGTCGCACCGGCGAGCTGCTCGTCCGGCACGCGGACATCGACAAGATCGCGTTCACCGGCTCGACCGAGGTCGGTCGCGTCATCCGCAAAGCCACGGCGGGCTCGGGGAAGAAGCTCTCGCTCGAGCTCGGCGGCAAGAGTCCCTTCGTCGTGTTCGACGACGCGGATTTGGACAGCGTGGTCGAGGGCGTGGTGGACGCGATCTGGTTCAACCAGGGGCAGGTATGCTGCGCGGGGTCGCGGCTGCTCGTGCACGAGGGGGTCGCCGAGCGGCTGGTCACCAAGCTGCGTGCGCGGATGGAGAAGCTGCGCGTGGGGCCGCCGCTCGACAAGGCGATCGACATGGGCGCGATCGTGGCCCCGGTGCAGCTCGAGCGCATCCGCAAGCTGGTGGACACAGGCGTCGCCGAAGGCGCCACGCTGTGGCAACCATCGTGGGCGTGTCCGACCGAGGGCTACTTCTACCCGCCCACTCTGTTCACGGGCGTCGCGCCCGCCGCGACGATCGCCCAGGTCGAGATCTTCGGGCCGGTGCTCGTCACGATGACGTTCCGGACGCCGGCCGAGGCGGTCGAGCTCGCCAACAACACGCCCTACGGGCTCGCCGCGAGCGTGTGGACCGAGAACATCAATCTCGCGCTCGACGTCGCCCCCAAGATCAAAGCGGGCGTGGTGTGGATCAACTGCACCAATCTGTTCGACGCCGCGTCGGGGTTCGGCGGCTACCGCGAGTCCGGGTTCGGGCGCGAAGGCGGGCGGGAGGGAATGTGGGAGTACCTGAAGCCGAGCCGGGATGCGGGAAGCGGGATGCGGGATGCGTCGAAGGCGGCGAAACCTCGCAAGAGGCCGCGCATCCCGCATCCCGCATCCCCCATCCCGCCTATCGACCGGACCTATAAGATGTTCATCGGGGGCAAGCAGGTGCGACCCGATGCGCCTTACGCCCGCCAGATCTTCGGGGCCGGCGGTCGCTCACTCGGTGAAGTCGGCGAAGGGAACCGCAAAGACATCCGCGACGCCGTCGAGGCGGCACACGCCGCTGCGGCGTGGGCGCACGTGAGCGGTCACAACCGCGGTCAGATCCTCTATTACATCGCTGAGAATCTGTCGGTGCGGGCCGAGGAGTTCGCCAGTCAGATCGAGGCGATGACAGGGCGCGGGCACGACGATGCCCGCCGTGAGGTGGATGCCTCCCTAGCCCGCCTCTTCAGCTATGCCGCGTGGGCGGACAAATACGACGGCGCCGTGCACCATGTCCCGATCCGCGGCGTGACACTCGCCATGAACGAGCCGATTGGCGTCCTGGGGATCGCCTGCCCCGAGCAGCCTCCGTTGCTTGGCTTTGTGTCGCTCGTCGCCCCGGCGCTCGCCACCGGCAACACGGTGATCGCGATCCCGTCGGAAACGCATCCGCTCGCCGCTACCGAACTCTACACGGTGCTCGAAGCCTCCGACCTGCCTAACGGCGCCGTCAACATCGTGACGGGTCCGAAAGACCCGCTCGCGAAGGTACTCGCGGAGCACGACGATGTGGACGCCGTGTGGTACTTCGGGAATCGGGCCGCCGCCGCAGAGGTGGAGCGCGCGTCGGCCGGCAACATGAAGCGGACGTGGGCGGAGTGGGAGGCGCGGGACTGGATGGACAACCGCCAGGGTGAGGGGCGGGAATTTCTGAGGGAAGCGACTCAGGTGAAGAACATCTGGATTCCGTACGGGGAATAGGCAAGGCCAAGGCCAGACGCGCAGGGGCCGGGCGCTGTACGCCCGGCCCCTGCTCTATGTCACGCCGCCAGTCGTCTCGAGTCGGGCGGCGCGGGCGTTGTCTTCAGCAGCCTCCAGCGCCCGCAGAGCGGGCATCCGGCGTAGGTCCGACCCAGCCAGTCCGTTTCGTACTGAGGTCGATGGCGACACGGCAGACGGCGTTTGGTCTGGCGAGTCTTCGTGGGCATGGTTCACCGCCTGTGACTGTAGCAGAGGAAGAACCGCGAACGCCGGCCCCGGGTTCCCGGGAATGGTCAGCGTGCAACAGTTAGGAAGAGTTAGGGCGGCGTGGTGCCTCGTGAGGCGGTGATCCTCGCCGTTAGCTGCGGGCTCCGGCAGTCTGTCAGTACGGATGAAGCGCCTGCACTCGCGCTTCGAGATCGGCCGGCTCCGTTTCGACCAGGTGGCCGAGCGGCGTGACGTAGATGCGCACGGTAGGAGCTCCGGGGATGCGGGTGGGGCCGAATGCAAAGCGCCACACGCGCGGGTGTCCGGGCAACTCGGGTGCGCCCTGCCACAGCAACGCAGTGGACTGCGTGCCCATCTGGGGTGGGGGAGCGCCGAGCACGTTGGCCACGGCGGTGTAGGCGGCAGCCCAGGAGGCTCCAAGCACTAGGGCGGCACCGATGGCAGCCATGACCATCAGCCAGAACAGACGAGCCATTGTGGATTCCGGGTTGCGCTCTCATAGAACTGATAATGCCAGCGCCCCGACCGCACAATAACGTCTAGTTCCTCAGCCACGCCAACCGCGTGCTGCATAGCCGGACCATGGCCTTGCAATGTCGAACTTGCGGCGCGCTCGAGCGAGCGCTAGCCGGCCGAACTGCGGGAGGCCAGATGAGCGGCCAAGAGTTACTACAAGAGTTGTGGAAGCCAAACGCTAAGTTCAATCGGGGCGGCCGGATTCGAACCGGCGACCTTCTGGTCCCAAACCAGACGCGCTACCGGACTGCGCTACGCCCCGCGCGGCGCAATGGCCAGAACAACAACCTAGTCACCGCAGCTGAAAAAGCGATGCTCCATCGAGCGGGGCCTCGGCGGCAGCGCCCAAGTCCGTGCCCGAACCCCCGAGCAATCTCACGTTCAGCGTACCGCCGACGAACACCATCTCCTCGATAGCCGCGTCGACGGCGACTGGCTGCAGCTTCCCGTCCGCCCGGACCTCGAACTGAAATTGAGCGGCGCGCCGCATCAGTTCCTTGATGAAGGCCGGGCTCGCGCCCTTCGTGCGCCGGACGATTACCGCCGAGAGCTCGTCAGACACCTCCAAGCCGCGGGCATAGAGCTTCACTAGCTTGGCGCGCGCCGCCTCGTCCGGAAGCGGGAATTCAATGGCCTGGTCGATGCGACCTGGTCGCGCGGCCAGCGCCGGCTCGAGTTTATCCGGCCGGTTGGTCGTCAGAATGAAGATGACGTCGGCGTCCTCGCGCAACCCGTCCATCTCATTGAGCAACTTGTTGAGGAGCACTTCCTCGCACGCGCTGCCCATGTGCTCGCGGGCTCGAGCGATCAGGTCGACGTCTTCGACTACTACGGTGGACGGTTGCAGAAAGCGGGCAAGCCGAAAATACTCGTCGAGCAGGCCGACCTGCTCAGCGGTGATCAGCAGCGTCGTGTGGCCCGGCAATTGCGCAGCCAGGTAGTGAATCGTGTGCGTCTTCCCGGTGCCCGGCGGGCCGTAGAACAGCAGGCCCTTCTTGGCGGAGAGGCCGAGGCCCTTGATGTAGTCTCGCGCCCCGATGAAGCCGGCCACGTTGCGGTCGAGCAGCCGCAGCGTTTTCTCGGGCAGAATGACTTCTTCCCGGCGAACCACGTGCAGCCGGTGCACCTTCACGGCTCCGCCCCGGCCGGAGTACTCCCGCCTGCTTTCGAGCGAGATCACACGGCCCCGGTAGGTCCGTCCGGCACTGACGCGGCCCTCGAGGTCGCGGAAGAAGTCCTGTGAGAACTCGAGACCCCGTTCGCCTTCCGGCACCGCCAGTTCGACATGGATGCCGCCGCTTCCGACGCCATGCTGCACCGCCTGAGTGCCGGATCTCCGATGTCGACGTCGTCGTGCTGCAGGGGACCGAGCTCCACCGGGAACGGTCCTCCCGTCCACAGGTGAGCGAAGGTCGGTGTCTCGAAGCCGACCGGCAAATGAATGCCCAGCAGGATGGGGTCTGCTCGGCTCTCGAAGAAATCGTCAATCGCGAGCTGCACATCAACTCTGGACGCCGGCGGAAAGGTCCGAGCCGCTGTCACTATTTGCTCAACACGCCGCCCGCCAAAGTGCTGCCTCAGTCGCTTTTGCGTCGCCGACTTGCCCGCCAGCATGCGAAACACATAGCCGATCATTGAGTCACCCCCGACGCATGAGGTTAGCGGGTGAGCAACGATCGGTGCAAGACTGGGTACGCAACGGAAGCGAACAGACCTGGTTCAGCCGTTGCCGCTCTCCCGGCGCCGGGCTTGCACCACAGTGTCGAGCCAGTCGAAGATCTGCCGCAGGTTGAACGGCTTGTGGAGCACTGCGCAGGGGTTGCGCTCGAGCCAGGCGCGGACCTCGGCGGCATCCGCGTCGCCGGTCATGATGGCGATCCGCCCGGTGAGCGCCGGCCAGCGGTTGATGAGGAGGAGAAACAGCGCGAGCCCAGACATGGTCGGCAGCCGGATGTCGAGCAGCACCGCGTCCGGCTGCTCCGCAGCGAGCAGCTCGTACGCCGTCTCGGCGCTGCCGGCGCCGATCACTCGGTAGCCTTGCCGCTGGAGCGCGCGCTCGAGCACCCGGCGCAGCGGCGCTTCGTCATCCACGATCAGTACCGTCGCGAGTGGCTCGCTCACGACACCGAGGCCTGCGCCCGGTGGCCGGGGAAGAAGCCCTGCACGACGCGCTCGAGCGCTTCCTCCGGGGCGAGCGTCAGGCGCATCTCGCCGGCGGTGAGTCCGAGATAGGTGCGGGCGTGCAGCTGCAGCGTCTTGGTCTGCGCGTAGCCGAGCCGCATGGCCACGTCTTCGATCGTGAAGCCGGGGTCCTGGAGCAAACGGTGCGCGTACAGTACCCGCGTCGCGGCGAGGAAGTGCCGGGGCGACGGCAGTCCCACACGCGTGAACCAGCGCTCGAACGTCCGCCGGTCCACCCGGGCGCGCGCCGCCACCTGCTGGACAGTTTGCACCTCGGCCGGCGAGCGCAACACCTCCTCGAGCACCCAACGCAGCTCGCTCGGCAACGGGGAAAGGGCCCAGGCGAACTGGTCGAGCAGCTGCTGCGATGTGGAGCGCGCTTCTTCCTGAGCCAGCACGTGGCGGAGATGCGTCGGGTGGTCGTCGTACCGGGTGAACACCACCCGGCGGATGCCGCGCTGGCCGAGCGCGAGCAGCACGGCCGCAGTCTGCGGCGTCAGGCTCGTATAGAGGATGAGCGGCAGGGACGGAAACAGCACGCGCAGCCGCTCGATCTCCCGATCGCTCGCCGTTCCCGTCAACAGCGGATCTACCACTGCGAGCTCGACCGGCCGGCTGCGGATCGTGGCGAGCACCGCATCCCAGCTCGGGGCGTGCACCACTGCGAAGCGCACCGCCGCCGCGCGGCGCAGCTTGTGAAACTGGATTCCGGAGACGGCGGCTAGAACGAGCATAAATGTCGCAAAAGCGCCCCACGATGCCGCGAAAACGCCCTAAAAAAGCTGTCGCGGAAAGTCCAGTTTATCGTGTCGCCCGCAGTACACACGGTTACCCAACCCCTGGAGGCTCTATGTTGCGCCCGACTCGCGCTCTACTCGCTCTGTTGCTCGTGTCCTTCGCGTTGGTGGCCTCGGCGTGTGCCGATTAGGCGGATACTTCCTGAAGCGCCTCGGCCGATATGGCCGGCTCCGCGCCTGTGTGCGGCTTAGTTTTGCATTCGGTCGCGCAATCGCGGAGCCCGGCCATGATCCGCTCGATACGAAATACCAATTCGTGTAAACCACTCCGCGCCGCGACGTTCAGCGCCTCGCCCAACAGCGCCCGCGCTTTACGGAAGTTGCCAAAGCGCGCACTCCCGATTCCCACCTTCAGGTGAAAATCGGCGAGAATGTTGGGCGGCATTTCCTCGGCGCGCGACTCGCATTCCACGCGACGCCGTTCGAATCCCATGCGGTCTCTCCGATAGGACGCACAGTGCATGAGCTCGATCAGCGCGTTGCTCACGTTGTCCCGCGCTCCCCCACCGCGCACGACCTCGTTAAGTGCACGCTCCGCATCGTCAACGCGTCCTAGTGCAAGCAGCATAACCCCCAAGTCGTTGAGCGTTCGGAGACGCGACGCCTGGTCCTCGTAGAACTCGAAGGCGCGCCAAACGTGGATGATGGCTTCGGCAACTTGTCCACGAAGCAGAAGAGTGGTTCCTAACGCATGCTCGGCGTGCGCGCGGATTTCTCGCTCTCCAGCGCCCCGCGCTTCCGCCGCAATCTCGTGGAAAGACTGCTCAGCCATCGCCAAATTGCCGCGCGCCTGTACCGAGAGTGCGCGTCCGACACGGCTGAGGAAGGCGGAGTGCACATCGCCCGCCGCCTCCGCCAGCAAGCCGGCCAGCGCGTACGCCATGTCAGCTGCGTCGAATCGATTCAGCTTCCGGTTCACACGGCCGATCCGCAGCTGCGCAGCGATCGCGTCCGAGCATCCCAGCCGTTCCGCGCCGACGGCGACCAGCGATTCCAACACATCCAGCGCCTCTTCGAGGCGTAACTCGTCTTCCAGGTGGTGCGCGTAGGCAAGCAACGCGGGTATCATCTGCCCAGGATTGCGGCTCCGGAACGCCTCCGCGGCACTGCGGACCAGTCCGGTAAGGTGGCCAGTCTCGGTGCTGGTAGCTGGGAGCTCGCGGCACATCCGTTCGGTGGCCGCATGCTGATAGCGGAACGCGTCGGGATGAGCGGGCTCGCTCCCGGGACCTAGAAGATCCACCAGACGGAGCGCGAGAAACGCTCCGTTGCCGAGCCGCCCGTCGACCGAGGTCGCCGTGGGCGCCCCCGCCAACCGCTTGAGGAACACCGCGTGCGGCAAACTGTCCCGTTCCGTACACGTTTGTGTCATCATTTGGCCTCTCGCTTCGACCGGGGCGGGCTGTGCCCCAGTGCATCTCCCTCGCCGCGCCATGCCCCCCCTTTCCCGCGACCAAGTTACCGCTTCCTCAGCCTCCCGGAAACACCCGGGACCCCACCGCGCTTGTGCGCGGCGTCACCACGACTCAGTCGAGAGGTCCGCCGCGGGCGCGAGCTGTTGCAAGTACGTCACGAGCTTCCAGATCGCCTCGGGCGGCAACACGCCGCCGAACGCCGGCATGCCACGCGGCCGGCCGAAATAGATCGAATGGAAGATCGCGCCGTCGGCGCCACCGTAGCGCCAGCGTCCGTCCGCGAGGCTGGGCCCCTGCCCCCCCACCGCACCCAGCGAATGACAGCCATCGCAGTTGAACACACTGAACAACTTCTCCCCATCCGCCGCCGACCGCTGGTCACCCCTGAAGGGGTTCTCTAGGCTCCCGGCCGGCGGCGGGTTCCCGCCGGCGAAGACGTGCTGCTCGTAGCGCACGGAGGGCGGCACCGACTGCTGTGCCGACGTCACGAGCAGCGCGAGCAGCGGCGCAGCCGCTATAGCGCGAACAGCCATACAATGCCTCCCAGGCTGGTGTGCCTCGCAATATCCGGCATGAAGCTCGCGGGTGGGCGCACGTCCGCGGGATCGTCGGAGCGGACGTCGCCCGCCAGCAGCGCCCAGTCGCCGCCGATGCCGGCGTACACCGCCACGTACTGCTTGCCGTCGGGGCCGGTGAACGTGATCGGGTTGCCGACGACGCCGGACCCCACTTTGAACTTCCAGAGCGCGCGGCCGCTCGTCGCATCCACCGCCTTGAACCAGCCGTCGAGGGTACCGTAGAACACCACGCCGCCGGCGGTGGCGAGGGCGCCGCTCCAGACCGGATACTTCTCCTTGATTTCCCAGATCTTCTTCCCGGCCCCCGCGTCCCACGCGATTAGGGCGCCCAGATTCCCGCCGGGGCCCGGCTTGTAGGGAGCGTTCAAGCCGATGAAGGGCGTCCCGGCGAGATAGGTGACGGGCGTCGTCTGGTAGTCCATACACATGTTGTTGGTGGGAACGTAGAACAGGCCGGTGCGCGGCGAGTAGGCCGCGGGCTGCTGATTCTTCCCGCCCTCGAGCGTGGGACAGATGTCCTTCACGCTGCCGTGCGAGGCGCCGGTGAGCTTCGTACGATCGACATCGGGGCGGCCGGTCGTGAGGTCCACCCGCTTCGCCCAGTTCACCGCTACATAGGGCTCCGCGACCAGCACTTCTCCCGTGGCGCGGTCAATCGTATAGGCGAAGCCGTTCTTGTCGAAGTGCACCAGCACCCGGCGGCTGCGGCCCTTGACGGTCAGATCCGCAAGAATCATCTCCTGCACGGCATCGTAGTCCCAGTTATCGGCCGGCGTGAACTGATACGCCCACACGAGCGTGCCGTCGCCGGGGCGGCGGGCCAGGACGCTCGTGGCCCACTTGTTGTCGCCGGGTCGCTGGTCGGCGTTGTAGGGAGCCGGGTTGCCGGTGCCGTAATAGAAGAGATCGAGCCCGGGATCGTAGGAGAGCCATCCCCAGACCGGTGCCCCGCCGTGCTTCCACCCCTCAGGCGGCCAGGTTGTCTGTCCTAGGTCCGTGCCCTTGTCGTAGAACGGCCGAAACGTCCCCGGTCTCGCCAGCAGCTCGGCGTCAGGGCCGGCGTTGTAGGCGGTCCAGACGATGCGCCCGGTGGCGAGGTCGAGCCCCTTCACCCAACCGCGCACCCCGAACTCGCCGCCGGCCGTCCCCACGATGACCCTGTCCCTGACGACGAGGGGAGCCATGGGGGTCGACTCCCCCTGCCGCACCTCGGCGACCTGGGTGCTCCACACCTCCTTGCCCGTCGCCGCATCGATCGCGACGGTATGCCCATCGAGCAGGTTGTAGACGATCTTGCCGTCGGCGAAAAACGCCCCGCGGTTCACTACGTCACAGCACGCGATCCCCATGGCCGCCGCGTCCACGTTGGGGCGGTATTTCCACTTGAGGGGGTAGCCGTCCTGGGTGAGGTCGAAGGCGTACAGCACGTTCGGGTAGGGCGTGACCACATACATCGTCTTGTTCACGACCAAGGGCTGTCCCTCGTGCCCGGCGAGGACCCCTGTCGAGAAGCTCCACGCCGCGCGCAGCCGCGGCGCGTTCGCCGCACTGATCTGTGCCAGCCCAGAGAAGCGGGTGGCGGCGTAGTCTTTGGCGGGCATGAGCCATTGGTCGTCGGGCGCACCCGGTGCGGCGCCCTGCGCGATGAGTAGGACGAGCATAGTCGGCACGGTCACGGGTAGTCTCTCCTTTACTGGCTGCGGCGCACCAGCACCTCGATCAGCGCCCGGATGGCGCGTCCCCGATGGGACACGCGTTGCTTGGCCGGGAGCGCCGCTTCGGCGAAGGTCACGCCCAGCTCGGTCGACAGGAACAGTGGATCATAGCCGAACCCGCCGTTGCCGCGCGGCGCCGTGAGGATCCGGCCCTCGCACGTCGCCTCCACGAGCTCCGGCTTGGCAGTCGCCGTCTCGATGTACGCTACGACGCAGCGATAGCGGGCGGTGCGGGCCTCGTCGGGCACGTTGGCGAGGCGCTCGAGCAGCAGCGCGTTGTTCGCCGCATCGATTCCACCTTCCCGCTGGCCTCCCTCGACCCCGTGCAGCAACGACCACCGCGCGGAGAACACCCCCGGCGCGCCCTCGAGCGCGTCCACCTCGAGGCCGGAGTCCTCGCCGAGCGTCGGGAGATGGCTGCGCGTCGCGAAGTAGCGCGCTTTGGCGACGGCGTTCTCCGCGAAGCTCGTGCCGCGTTCCAGGTCCAGCTCGTCGGGCAGTCGCTCGAGGAACTGGTCGACCGGAAACACGAGCTGGAAGGGGAGGCCGGCGAAGATGTCGCGGATCTCGCGGGCCTTGCCATCGTTGCGCGTCGCGATTAGCAGCTTCATCGGCTCGCGCGGCGTCGCAACCGCTCCAGCAGGTCGCTGGTCGAGTAACCCTGGACCAGCGCCACCCGCACGACGCGGCCGCCCCAGCTCTCCACCTGCTCGGCGCCCACGATCGCGTCGCGCGCGTAGTCCGCGCCCTTCACCAGCACGTCGGGTCGCAGCTGGGTGATGAGCGCCAGCGGCGTGTCGGCGTCGAACACGACGACACAATCCACACACGCGAGTGCCGCCAGCAGGCGGGCGCGCGCTCCCTGGGGGACGAGCGGGCGGTCGCCGCCCTTGCCCAGCCGGCGCACGGAAGCGTCGCTGTTCACGCCGACCACCAGCGCCGTGCCCTCGGCGCGCGCCGCCTCCAGCAGGCTCACGTGCCCGACGTGGAGCAGATCGAACACGCCGTTCGTGAAGACCACCGGCCCGGGCTGGCGCTGCCGCCAGGCGGCGGCTTCATCAGGCATGCGGAGCTTGGCGGCGGTGTTCAGGGGGGGGCGGAGCTACAGCGGCTGCGTCGCCTTGGGGTGGAAGATGAAGGTATGGTTGAAGAGCGGGAGATGGACGGCCTCGCTGTACTCGCTCTCGATGACGATCTCCCGTGGCGAGCTGCGGCGGACGATCTTGATGTTCTGAGCCTGGTCCGGCAGGCCGATGTCCTGCGCCGTCGCCTGGATGCGACGCCGGATCGTACCGTCATCTAACGCGGCAGCCAGCTGCGCCTGGGTCTGCATCTCGTCCAGCAAGCGGTAATAGCGGAAGTACACCTCGCCGATGTTGACACCGTAGTACAGCACCGCGACGAAGATCAGCAGCGAGAAGAGGCACCCCGTGGAACTCGCCCCGCGCCGGCCCAACGGCCGCGATCGCGCCAGGCGCCTCACCATTGGGACTGGGCGCCGTCGACCAGGTCGTTGACCAGCTTCTGCAGGGCGACTTTGCGGCCCGCCGCCTCCTGCGGTGGCGGGTACTCGCCCACCACCGTCAGGCCCTGCCTCTGCCAGAGTGTCTTCCCTTCGCGCTGATCGACCAGCTCGACGTCGACCGTGATTTGCACCTGCCGCCGGGTGACGTCCGTGCGCCCCTGACCGGGCGTGAACGAGAGCGGGACGTCCGGATCGTAGCGCACCACGCGCCCGCGCACGACCGCATCGGCGTTGGCCTCGGCGGCGGGGCGCAGGCCCAGCCGTCCCTGAAACGCCTCGAGCACGGCGTCATTGACCTCTTTGGTCAAGGCCGGCTCCGGAGTCTGGTTGTCGAACGGCAGGATGGCGACGGTCTTGATGTTGGGCAGGCCGCCCCCGGCGAACCCGTAGAGGCAGGCCGCGAGCGCCAGGCCGCCAGCGCTAGCGGCGGCGGCGCCACAGCGCCGGATCGATGACCGCCGCGGTGTCCACCGCAACCACCGAGAGCTCAAAACGGGCCGGGACCTCCGGAAAGTCGATGCGCGCGCTGGCCGGCATCGCGTGAGTATCCAACTGCGTGCGGGAGCGCGCCACGACCTTGCCCTCGCGTCGCCATTCCGCCTCGAGCAGGCGATCCCCGCCGGCGGTGTCGGTCACGCGGTAATCGAACGTGTCCGCCGCCTCCACGAACCGCCAGATCGCGACCGGCGACGCTTGCAGCCCGAACACGCCCGCATCCGCCGGCGGCGGCCGGACGATGCCGAGCCCAGCCCACAGCATCCGCGCCGCCGGAATGAGGGAGCGGAAGTTCCGCTCCGGGTCCGCCCACACGCCCGAGTCCCCCACCACGACGGCCGCCCCTGCGCCCAGCCCGAGCGGTCCAACGTAGTCGAACCGCAGCGAGTCGGGCGGCGCGATGCGCGCCTGGCCGCGGCCACCCCAGCGCTTGTCCGGGTCCTGGTACTTCCAGTGGAACCGGATCGCGGTGCGCCGTCCGGGCAACGTCGCGCGGGCCCACGCCGTCGCCGCGGCGCCGTCGGCGGGCGCGAGCGGCATCGGAACGAGCGGCGCCGGTCGCCCGGGACATCCGGCGAGCAGCCAACAGGCGCCAATGTAGGAGAGCGTCACCCGCCGGTCAAGCAAAAAGCCTTGCCGGCTCAATAGTTAAACCCGAA
>QHTT01000011.1:0-9600 GCA_003220935.1 Gemmatimonadota bacterium | reverse complement strand
GGGCCACGCCGAACGGGAAGCCGATGGAGAGGAAGTCCGTGATCGGAAAGCGCCACTCCGAGTTGAACAGCCAGGCGCGCGTGCCCGCCACGTAGCCATAGCGCGGGTAGCCGCGCAGGCCCCACGAGCCGCCGATGTTCACGCGGCGAGGGCGCTCCCCGCCGGCGTAATAGCCGAGCAGGCGTACGGCGAACGCGCTGCGCAGCGACGTGCGGAAGTAGCGGCGGTAATCCGCCGCGACGACCCACGTGTCGAAGCGCCCATGACTGATGTCGTTCACCAGACCGCCGGTCAGGTTCACCCGGCCGCCGTCGATCGGCCCGGTGGGCAGCCAGAGGGTGTTGTCGCGCACGTAGCTCAGGTAGTTCGAGGCGAGCCAGCCGACGCGGTGGAACTCGGTCGGACCGTTCTCGATCAGGTCTGGCCGCGTGACGTCGAACCGGTTCGAGTGCTCTACCCGATACTCCGCTTCGATGCGCGTGAACCGGGACAGCGGATAGCGGATTTCCCCGAACGCACCGCCGGAGGTCTCGTCGTACAGGGTGCTGAAGTCGCCCTCGTAGAAGAGGCCGCGCAACCGGAAGGCGCCGACGCCCCAGTTGACGCGGTGCGACTGATTCAGATAGAAGGCGGTGCCGCTGAAGTTGTCGAGCAGGTTGCCGAAGCCCGAGCCGGAGAACGACGACACCAGCAGATACAGCTGGTGGTCGCTCAGCAGGTCGCTGAAGACGAAGACGGCGCCTTGCGCGGACCCGACTCCCGGTGCCACCACGGCGTCCCCGGCAGCGAAATCGAGCGAGAACTTGCGCTCGTACGGAGCCGCGCTGGCGCGGGCGTATTGCGGGCTCGCCAGCTCGGGCCACGTCCACTCGGGCGCGCGCCGTTCCGCGGCAAGCGCCACGCGCCGGGCCGTGTCCTGCGGCACCGGCTGCGCGACATAGATGTTGTAGCTCAGGTCGGCGAACCCCCCGAACACGAGGCCGTGCTCCGCGTCTACCCACTCCGGATCGAACGCGCCGTTGAGGGTGTTGGTCTCCCGGCGGCCGGCGCCGCCCGCGTCCACGGAGTAGATCTGGTAGGTGCCGTCCCGGTCCGACGCGAAGAAGATGCGGCCGTCCGGGCCCGGGGCCCAGCGGGGCTGGTCGTCGCGCCAGTCGCCGTAGGTGAGGTAGGCGATCGTGCCCGTGGCGAGGTCGAGGGTGAAGAGATTGCGGCCGCCCTGCGGCCCGAACGGCGTGCGGTCGGACGAGAACACCACGGTCCGCCCATCGGGGCTTACCGTGGGATCCAGGTCCTGGTACCGGTCGGAGGTGAGGCGCTCGAGCCGGCCGTCGCCGAGCCAGAGGCGATACAAGTCCGAGTAGCCCGAGACCGCCAGCCCCGAGAACACCACGCTCTGGCGGTCCGGCACCCACGCGGGCGACAGGATCGAAACGAGCCCCGGGAACTGATAGCGGCCGACGACCCGCCCTTTCTCCAGGCTCCAGAAGAACAGCGCGTCGCGGTCGAAATACTTGCTCGAGAACGCCACGATGCCGTCGCTCGAGACGCCGATCCGCGACTCGAAGAAGTGAAACGATTCGAACTCCGCGCTGCGCTCGCCTTTGACGACGGCGCGCGGCCGGCCGCCGGCGAATGACTGCGCGTAGATATTGGTGTACCCGGTGGACGGCGAGAAGTACAGCACGCCGCGTGCGCTGTCGGCCCCCTCGGGTGCGCCGTACACCGCTGGCTTGATCGCGAGCTTGGTGAGCACGCGAGCCGTGATCGACAGCGGCTCGGCCGCCACGACAGCGGGGTAGTAGCGCTGCCGCATCCAGTACTGCCACTCGTCGGAGAGCTGCTCGAGCGTGCGGCCGTAAACGGCGTGCACCTCGTCCTCGAACGCGCCGTACTTCCACACGTCGCGATACACCTCGTCGATGCGCCACTCGCCGTACGTGGACGCGAGGAAGTGATGAATCGCCCCTCCCAGCGGATACACGATCCCGCCCGAGGCGTACGTGAGCTCCCGCAGCGCCGGCAGCCGCCCCGAGACCGTCAGGTCGCGGAGAATCATCTCGTCCCGCGAGTTGCACCAGCTCGTGGCGCAGGGTGTGGCGGAAATCGAAATAGCTGCCGGTGAACGGCAGGGCCACGCGCTGCTTCAAGAACTCCGTCACGCCGAGCAGTCCCTCGGGCGGCACGAACGGCAGGACGTTGGTCTGCTCGAAATCGGAGTGCGAGGCGTAGATGATGAGCGGGATGCGCCGGTGGGGGTGGTGATTGAAGCGCCGCTCCAGGGCGCCGTAGCTCTCCTCGGCGTACGTCAGCGCGACACGGGCGAGCTCCTGCTCCTCGGGATAGTAGTAGAGGTCGACGTGCTCGCCGCGCAGCACGTGCCAATCGAAGCCGCGGTACTGGATCTTGTTTTGCCCGAAGTACCCGAATTGGGCGGGCGCCGAGCGGGCAAGGAGAATGAGCAGCGCCGATCCACAGGCTAAAGCCTGGGCTCGGCCAAACACTGCCCTGAAGGGCAGTGCCATGCCGAGCGCACACTTCAGCGTGTGAACACCGGCTGGTGAGCTCACCGATGAATGCTCCGGATGCGGTCACCCTGCGCGATGGCGCCGAGCACGTTGAGGCCGGAGACCACCCGCCCGAACACCGTGTAGACGCCGTCGAGGTGCGGCTGCGCCGAGTGCGTGATGAAGAACTGGCTGCCGCCCGTGTCCGGCCCGGAAAGCGCCATCCCCATGGTACCCGCGTCGTAACGGATGGGATTCACCTCGTCCCGCAGTACGAAACCCGGACCCCCCCAGCCGTCCCCGCGTGGGTCGCCGTCCTGCGCCACGAAGTTGGGCACGACCCGGTGCCAGCGGGAGCCGTCAAAGTAGCGCCGGTCAACCAGGGAGAGAAAGGCGGCGACTGTGAGCGGGGCCTCGGTCGCGTAGAGCTCCACCGCCATCGTCCCGCGGTCGGTCTCGATCGTCACCCGTGGGGGCTGGCCCCGGAGCGCCGCCAGCAGGTAACGACGCACGGCGTCCCGGTACGCCTCCGCGCCGCGGCCGGTGGTGATGGGCGCCGCGGCCCCCCACCGTTCGGCGGCGTCGGGAAGCCGTTCGGCAGCGAGCCGGCGCACGAGGTAGTCGTCGGCGCGGGGCACCGCCGCGAGGAACCGCCCGGCGACGGCGAGTCGTCCTTCTGTGCTCGCGCGCGCGATCGCTCCGAGCGCGGTCACGGCCGAGAGGCGGGCGTCGTTGAAGGGGTCGGCGGCCGCCCGGTTGTAGGCCTGGACCAAGCGATCCACGTCGGCCGTGGCAGGATGGCGCGCCAGGACATCGGCCGCGACGCTCCGCACCGCGGGGTCCGCGTGGGCGAGCAGCTCCCGTGCGCGAGGGCCGAGGGTGGTGTCGCCCTCCAGCACGATGCGGGCGAGCGCCTGGAGCGCTTGTGCGACGACCCGCCCGTCGCGATCGGCGAGTTGGGCCTCGAGCCGGGGGCGGTCGTGCGCTGCGCCGAACGCCTCTGCGGCGACGCTGCGCCAGCGCCAGTCGGCGTCGCCGGTGAGCGCCGCGGCCGCCGTGGCCCCGGCGGCGCTGTCCGTCTGGGCGAGCGCGATCAGGGCCTGCCGCCGCAACGCGAACACGGCGGTGGCGAGCCGCGCGGTGAGCGCCTCCACGGCAGCGCTTCCACCCAGCACGCCGAGCGTCGTCTCGGCCTGGACGGCCACGTTCACGTCCCCGTCGCCGGCGAGCGGGGCGGCGAGACGAGACAGCGCAGTGTCGCGAAACGTGGCGAGCGCGCGCAGGGCGTTGATCCGTACCTGCGGGTCGCGGTCGGCGAACAGCGGCCGCAAGCGTCCCACGACGGTCTGCGGATCGAGCCGGGCACTGTCGACGAGCGCTCTGCTCACCCCCCGGACGGCGACGGCGCGTACGAGGGCGCTGCTGTCGTCGAGCGCGCGGAGGAGGGCCGGCACCCCCCGCGCCCCGCGCAACCGTGCGAGCGCATACAGGGCGTGCCACCGCGCGTTAAGGTCCGGGTCGTCGGCGAATCCGAGCAGCGACGGCACGGGGGCGCGCGTCCCGAGGCGCCACGCCTCGAGCAGCGCCGTGCTCTGAGCGAGCGACGTCGGCACGCCTGCCGTCGAGCCGGTGCCCAGGATACCGCGGAGCGCGTCGGCGCCCGGGTCGCCGCCGATCTTCGCGATGGCGGTTACGGCTTCGGCCTGGGGTGGGCCCTGTTCCCCGGCCGGCACCGCGCGCACCAGCACCAGCAGCGGCTCGACCGCCCGCGCGTCCTTGAGCAGCCCGAGCCCGAACGCCGCCGCGGCTCGGACGGTCTGGTCCGAGTCCGACAGCGACTCGACCAGCAGATCGGTCCCCGCGAGGTCACCGACCCGGCCGACGCCGAGGGCCGCCTGCCGCCGCACGACGGCGTCGGGAGCATGCAGGGCCTCGCGGAACAACGGGGCGTCGAAAGCGCGCGCGTCGGCGGCGGCGAGCAGGCGGGCGAGCTCGCCCACCAGCGCCTCATCCTGCTGCTGCGCGACCGCACGCCGCCACGGCGCCGCAGCCGCCAGCAGGAGCACCAGCCCGGCGCTACACGCGGACCGGATCGGGCACCGGCTTGAGCAGCTCGAAGACATCGTCGGGGATCCGCGTGACAGTGTGCTGGTGCGTGAGCGACACGAGTGCCGTCTCGCCGGTGGCGAGCAGCTCGGCCGTCGCGGCGCGCTCCACGGCATAGCCGAAGGTCACACGCCGCGACGCGAGCTCGCGCACCCAGCAGCGCACGTGCACCAAGTCGTCGTAACGCGCCGCGGCGCGGTAGCGGACCCTCACCTCCGACACGGCGAGGTAGACGCCCTGCTGCTCCAGCTCTTTGTAGGTGACGCCTGTCTCGCGCATCAGCTCGGTACGTGCGCGGTCGAACCAGATCAGATAGTTGGCGTGATAGACCACGCCCATCTGATCGGTTTCGGAATAGTTGACGCGCAGCGTAATCGTGCTGATCACGCCGCGCAAAATACAGCATCGCGGCTTGCGGCGCTCCGGGGCCACTCCTAGCTTGGGGCCGTGCCCTCCCGTGTGCTCGTCGTCGCCGACGCCCATCTGGGACAGGTCCCCGCCGCGATCGAGTCCGCGTTCCACCGCTTTCTCGAGGCCGTCCCCGATCTGGGCCAGGCGTTGCTCATCAACGGAGACCTGTTCGACTTCTGGTTCGAGTACCGGGCCGTGATTCCGCGACGCCATTTCGGTACGGTCGCGAAGCTGCAGGCACTACGCGCGCAGGGCATCCCCATCACCTTCGTGGGCGGCAATCACGATCGCTGGGGCGGCGATTTCCTCATCCATGATCTGGGGATCGGGTTTTACGCCGGTGAGGCGGAGATCGATGTGGCGGGGCGGCGCGCCTTCGTGGCGCACGGCGAC
The DNA here is from genome assembly GCA_003220935.1 of Gemmatimonadota bacterium. Lineage (GTDB taxonomy): Bacteria > Gemmatimonadota > Gemmatimonadetes > Gemmatimonadales > GWC2-71-9 > 20CM-4-69-16. The sequence goes on along the minus strand of QHTT01000011.1, from coordinate 4,183 downwards.
GGCCTGACCGAGCAGCACTGGAGCGCGAGGCTGATGCACCGCGTCACCCGCCATCCCGTCACCGTCCGGGTGTTCCGCGCGCTCCACCCGGACGTGGGCTTTTGGATCGCGCACAAGCTGTCAGGCTCGCTCGCCGACCACACGCGCGACCCCGCGGTGCTCGACCGCGCCGCGCGCGCCCAGGCCCAGTACGCGCAGGAGCTGCTCACCCGCCGCTCCGACCTCGGGCTCGTGATCCTCGCGCACACGCACCGCCCGGCGCTCGACGAGCTCGGGAACGGGCGCGCCTATCTCAATCCGGGGGCGTTTCTCGACGGGGGGCGATATGCGGTCGTCACGGCAAACGACGTCGAGCTAAGGACGTTTCACGCTTGACGTATCACGTAAAACTCAAAACGTATCACGCGAGACGTATCACGTAAGACGCATCACGTGAAACGTATCACGCACGACGTAGTTCGTGATACGTCTCAAACTCGACGTCTCTCAGCCCAGCGGGACCACCTCCACTTTCTTCAGCTTCTCGCCCAAAAACCGCGCCCCCACCTTCCGAAAATGCGGCTCGTCGTCCGACACGACGAAGACGTGCTCATGGCTTCCGTCCCCCGCGAGCAGGCCGCGTGCCTCCAGCTCTTGCGCCACCACCCGCGCGGTCTCCTCCGCTGAATCCACCAGCGTCACGCCCGGCCCCATGACCCGCGCGAGCAGGGGTTTGAGGAGCGGGTAATGGGTGCAGCCGAGCACCAACGACTCCACGGCGGCTCGCTGGAGCGGCTTCAGGTACTCGCGGGCGATCAGCTCGGTCGCCGGGTGATCGAACCAGCCTTCTTCCACCAGCGGCACGAACAGCGGGCAGGCGCGCGCGTACACGGTTGCGTCCGGGCGGGCCGCGGTGATGGCCCGCTCGTATGCGCCGCTCGCGATCGTGCCCGCCGTCCCGATCACGCCGATCTTGCCCGTCTTGGTCGCCTGCACGGCCGCGCGCGCGCCCGGCTCGATGACGCCGACCAGCGGCACGGGCGAGCGCTCTCTCAAGTACTCGAGCGCCTGCGCCGTGATCGTGTTGCACGCCACTACCAGCGCCTTCACACCGCGCCGCAGCAGATAGGCGAGGATCTCCGCCGCGTAGCGACGCACCGTGTCCGGCGACTTCGGACCATAGGGAACGCGCGCCGTGTCGCCGAAGTAGATCACCGCTTCCCGCGGGAGGCGCTCGAACAGCGCGCGCGCAACCGTGAGCCCTCCGATGCCGGAGTCGAACACGCCGAGCGGGGCCGGGTTCACGGACTAGGGCACCGGTACACTGATCCCGACGCCGTTCGGGATGACGCGGACTTTCAGCTCCCGGGGGAAGTCCTGCAGGTGCGCCGACACGTACGCTTCGGCCCCGGAGAAGAGATGGTTAAAGATCCAGAGCACGAGCCAGTCCTGCACCTCCTGGCGTTTGGCGCCGAGGTTGTCCGAGCCCGATTCCTTGAGATAATGCGTCTCCTGTTGCGCCTTCAGCGTCATCATGGCCGCGACGCCCTCCCAGGCGACGAACAGCCCGCCGGTCACGGGCCGGCCGGTCTTCGCCTGCCCCCAGCCGGGGAAGAGGAGCGAGCGCCAAAAAGCGCCCATCGGCCCGATTCGGCGGGTCGTGTCGGACGCAACGACGGTCGCCCCGGTGGTGACGACAGGGGTGCGCGTGGTGTCGCCCTGGCCGGACAGCCGGACGGTCGGACCGACGGACAGCAACGCGACCAGCGCGATGCCGCACCATACCGTCCGACCGTCCGACTGTCCGACTGTCCGACTCATCGCGCCACCAACACGTTCAATCGCCGCGCCGCCAGCCGCACGGTGCAGTGGTGCACTCCCGGGTCGCGGAGCTCGCCGTCGAGGTGTAGCAGCAGCGGCTGCTCTGGGCAGCGGATCGTCAACTCCGTCGTCCGGAACATGGTCACCTCGCGCATGCGGGTGTGAGTGCCACGCATCACGCGTGGCACGGCGATGAGGAACCGCGGCAGCGACACGCGGCGGACGAGGCAAACGTCGAACTGGCCGTCCGACGGGTCGGCGTCGGGAGCAAACCGATAGTTGCCGCCGGCGGTGGTGCCGTTGCACACCTCCACCATCATCATGTACCCCGTCGCCGCGAACCCGGACGAGCGCACGTCGAGACGCGGCGCCCGAAACGTAGCGAACGCGCGGTACACGGGAACAAGGTACGAGAGGAAGCCGGTGAGGCCGGGCATGCCGTTGCGGACGCGGACCACCGCGGGGCCGAAGCCGAGCCCCATGCTGTTCACGAACCACTCGCCCAGTACCTGCCCGACGTCGAAGCGTCGCACCTCCGCGGTCACGAGCCGCTGGACCGCGCGCACCGCGCTGTGGCGGTAGACGCCGGCGAGCTTCGCGAAGTCGTTTCCCGTGCCGATCGGGATGACGCCGAGCGTGACATCGGCTTCGTGCCGGAGCAGCCCGTTCGCCACGTCATGGACCGTGCCGTCGCCGCCCACGGCCACGACCCGAGCGACGCCGTCACGGGCGGCCCGCGCCGCGAGCTCGGTCCCGTGGCCTGGGGCCTCCGTCCGGACGACGTCCACGGCCCAGCCCTGGCGCCGGAACTCGCGCGCCACGGCGTCGAGCGCCCGAGCGCCAGCGCCACCGCCCGCGGCGGGGTTGAGGATGATCTGGGCGTGGATCAGACAGCTGCAAGATAGACGCTATGGCGCTCGCGGGATCGGGCATCCCGGCCCGTCAGAACGGCTCGTCCCCCCAGCCGATCTCAAACACGCCATTGCAACGCAGGCAGCGCATGGTCGCCGCCGGCCTGCCGAGCGGCGCTCGCTCGCAGCAATTCGGGCAGACGACGTACCGCGCCCCCCAGCTCGCGGGCAGCCGCCCCGCGTTGCGGGGCCGTGGCACGACGGTCCAGTGCTGATACGGTCGCGACAGGATTTGCAGGGACGAGCGGGGGACACTCACGCCGTTGTGATTGACGTCGACGACGGCTTCATTGGACGTCAGACGCGTCACGCGGTACCAGGCGCCGCGCCGCAGCGGGCATTCGGCGTCGATCCGCACGCGCCCCCACTGTTGCTCGGTCATCGCGCTCTCCGGAATCGAATCCCGCTCCTAGGGTGGGACAGGGCGCCTGTTCCGTCAAGGGCCAGCCCCCAGTCAGTCCACGAGATACGCCTCGTCCCACGCGATCTCAAACCGCCCGTGGCAGCGCCGGCAGTCCATCTTCTGGGGACGCCCGCGCAGCTCCGCGCGCTCGCGGCAGCTGGGACAGACGGCATACGCCGCGCCCCATTTCTGCGGGAGCACACGAGCGTTCCGCGGGCGCGGCACCACGGTCCAGCGCCGGGGTGGCGCGGAGACGACTTCGAGGAGAAAGTGCGGGACGGCGAGCAACTGGCGGTTGACGTCGAGGACGGCTTTGAGCGATGCCAGCTCCGTGACGCGGTACCAGGCACCGCGGCGGAGCCGGCAGTTCACGTCCACCTGGAGGCGACCCCACTGCATTCCTGACATGGTTCCCTGTGCTCCATCTGCTGAGGTGAGGCTGGTCGGGGATGCTGCGGCACCCAAGCTAACCGCCCTCGGGGTCCCCGAAACGTGACTCAGGGCACACGGCCCGGGGTAACTTGTCCGGGCTGGGCGCGCCCCACGCCGACGCGGCATCTTTTTTGTTGGCCTAGACCTGCTTCAGCGTGACTCCGATCATGGTCGGTCGAGAAAGCGGCGCATCGCCGCCTCAGTCTCCTCGGGTGTGAGGAGGAAGACCAAATGGCCCGACCTGGGGATCAGGACGACCTCGAGACGCCGCATCAGTGAGCGCACTGAAGCGATATTCGCTCGAGTGCTCCGGACCAACCAGGTCCGGAGACTGTCGGCCGAGACCCGAGCCGATCGGCTCAGGCGATTTCTTGTGATTAAAGGGACCAGCCGGCTTGCACCGGCAACTCGCAGCGACGCCACGAACCGGATTCCGTCGTTGGGGGGAAACACCAGCCGCGATGAATCGGCCGTAGGGCCCTGGCGGGAGCGTGTAGGAATCGAACCTACCAAGGTCCTAACGGACCCCAGCTGGTTTTGAAGACCAGTCGGACCACCAGGCCCGATCCGCCCCCGCGCTAGCTTATCCTCGCGATCGCGTCGATCTCGACGCGCACCCCTTTCGGCAAGCCCGCCG
>QHTT01000066.1 GCA_003220935.1 Gemmatimonadota bacterium | reverse complement strand
GATCTCGCTGAACACCGACTATCCGCTTCTGCCCGGTGACCGGAAGGGACCGACCTTCAACGGCATCAAGGCCCTGATCAACCAGGATCCCGGAGCGTCCTGGGATCCCACCACCAACACCGTCAAGGGCTCCCAGTGGGGATCCAACTGGATGCAGAGCCCGCGGGTCGTGAATATCGCGCTCTTCGATCCGACGCAGCTGACGAAGCCCGGGAAGCAGACGATCCGGTTCAACAACTTCGGGGTGATGTTCATTGAGGCTCAGAACCGGAACAGCGATCCCGTGACCGGTCGGTTCCTCTACTACGTCTCGGGTAGCGGCACCCCTGGGACCCAGGGCGGGTCGCTGGTGAAGGGCGTCCAACTTGTCCGCTAGCGACCGACCTGGGGCGTTCGCATGAACACACACATGGTTCACGGCGCGCTGATCTCCACCGACGCGAGCTTCCGAGAATCCGTCAAGCAAGTGCTGGGCGGCGCGGAGCACGGGGTCGAGCTCAGCGTCGAGATCACGGTTGCGTGTACCGAGATCAACGAGGCGCAGGTGGAGGAGCTGCGTCGTGTCGCCCTGGATCTAGTGCTGCTGGACTTCGAGCGAGACCCCACCACGGGGATCAAATTCGCGCACTTCCTCGCCGATTTGGATCCACACCGGCAGCTGATCGCGACCGGTCCGCCGCTATCGCCCGACCTGCTGCTCGAGGCCATGCGGGCGGGGATATCCGAGTACCTGCCGAAACCGGTTACCCCGGAGGCGCTGCGCTCCGGGATCCACCGCGTGATGCGCAAGCTCGGCTGGGTGCCCTCCGGGGGGCTGCAGCCAGCCGGCCGACTGTACGCGCTGTTCAGCCCGAAAGGCGGGTGCGGCTGCACGACGGCGGCGACGAATTTGGCCATCGTGCTGCACCGGCTCACCGGCAAGAAGACGTTGCTCGTGGACCTCGATCTCGAGCTGGGCGACACCATGCTCCTCCTGGGGGTGGAGCCGCGGTTCAGTCTTATCGACGTGGTTCGAAACTTTCATCGGATGGATGCGGGGCTGCTCGGGTCCTTTGTCGACCGGCACGAATCGGGAGTCCATCTGCTGTCGGCTCCCGACCACGTGGATCGCGCCGAAGTGCCGGCGGAAGACCAGATTCGGACGATTCTGCACTTTGTCAAGCAGCATTACGCCTACGTGGTCGTCGATACGTCCAACTCGCTTACGCCCAGCGCCCTCGCTGCATTTGCCGAAGCAGACCGGATCCTCGTAGTCACGAATCTCAATCTCCCGTCGTTGCGAAACCTGCAGCGGCGTCTGCCCCTGCTGGAGCGAACCGCCGGCAAGGCCGTCCGGGACCGAATCCGGATCGTCGTCAACCGCTATGCGGGCGACGATGTGATCTCGTTGGGCGACGTGCACCGCACCCTCGGCATGAAGGTGTCCTGGACGCTGAGCAACGACTACGCGGCGGTCAGCCGCTCGATCAATGCCGGCAAGCCCGTAGTCTTGAATGGCAAGTCCCGCTACACCCGTGACCTGCAGGCGCTGGGCACGGACCTCGCTGGGCTGCCACGTGGCTCGCGCGCCGGCGAGGGCGCGCATCTTAGCTGGCGCGGCCTGACCTTGTTGTGGCGGCGCCTCCGCCGGCACCGGGAAGAAGCGGAGGCCTGGTGACCAGCGACGCCCGCGATGCGGTGGGCGCGCCGCCGCTGGCGACGAGCGGCGACGCCCAGCGCCGTTCGCTGCCTTGGGAGGCGCCAGTCGGCCGCGACACCCAGGGACCGCAGCTCGCCACGCTCCAGCAGATCAAGGGACGGATCCACCGCCAGCTGATCGAGCGCTTGAACCTGGCCAATCTCGACCGGCTCGAGCGGGAAGAGGTCGTCGCCGGCATCCGCAAGGTCGTGCAGGAGCTCCTCACCAAGGAGAACGCACCGCTCAACCTCGAGGAGCGGGAGCAGCTGGTGGCGCAGGTGGTCAACGAGATCTTCGGGCTCGGGCCGCTCGAGCCCTTGAGTCAGGATCCCGAGGTCTCGGACATTCTCGTCAACACCTACAAGCAGGTGTACGTGGAGCGCCACGGCAAGCTTGAGCCGACCGATGTGCGCTTCCAGAACGACAAACACTTGCTGCAGGTGATCGATCGGATCGTCTCGGCCGTGGGGCGGCGCATCGACGATTCTTCGCCCATGGTCGACGCCCGCTTGCCCGACGGCTCCCGCGTCAACGCCATCATCCCGCCCCTCGCCATCGACGGGCCGCACCTCTCCATCCGGAAGTTCAAACGCGACGCGTTGTCCGGGGAGGACCTGCTGCGCACGAAGAGCCTGACTCCAGCGATGTTGGAGCTGGTGCGCGGCATCGTGCGGGCGCGCTTGAACGTCCTGATTTCCGGGGGCACGGGCGCCGGGAAGACGACGCTGCTCAACGTACTGTCCTCGTTCATACCGGCGGATGAACGCATCGTCACGATTGAGGACTCGGCCGAGCTACAGCTGCGCCAGCCTCATGTGGTCCGCCTCGAGACCCGCAGCGCCAACATCGAGGGTGAGGGGGAGGTGTCGCAACGGCAACTCCTGATCAACTCGCTGCGCATGCGGCCGAATCGCATCATCGTCGGCGAGGTCCGGGGTCCAGAGGCGATCGACATGCTCCAGGCCATGAACACCGGCCATGACGGTTCGCTGACGACCCTGCACGCCAACGGTCCGCGCGATGCTCTCGGTCGTCTGGAGACGATGGTCTCGATGGCGAATCTCCACCTGCCCGAGAAAGCGGTGCGGCAGCAGATTGCCAGCGCGATCGACGTCGTGATTCAGGTGAGCCGTCTCTCGGACGGGACGCGCAAGGTGATGACTATCGCGGAGCTCGTGGGGATGGAGGGCGATGTCATCACGATGCAAGACATTTTCGGCTTCGAGCGCCGGGGCATCGACGCAGAAGGGCACGTGGTGGGGATGTTCCGCCCGACCGGGATTCGGCCGCGCTTCGCGGAACGGCTCCAGTCTTGGGGCATCGAGCTGCCGGCTGAGCTCTTCTCGCCGCTGGCGGCGGTACCCGGGCAAGAGGGTGCGCGATGGTAGTCCAATCGCTCGGAGCCTGGGCCCCCGCGATCGTGGCTTTCGCCGCGGTCATGCTGGGCACGTTGGCGCTCGCGCTGGTGTGGGAGTGGTGGGCCGAACGGCGGCGGCGGCGAGATGTGATGGAGCAACTGCGTTCGTTCGCCGCACGGAGCGGCGGCGACCAGGCCTCGCGGACGCTGATTCGCGGTGTCAAGACCGGCGAGGCGCCGTGGCTCCAGCGAGTCGCCGCCGGAGTGCCCCAGTTGCGCGATCTCGCTGATGCACTCGCGCAGGCAGGCATGCGCTGGAGCGCGCGGAGTTACTTTCTCATGACGCTCGCAGTCGCGGGGGGGCTGGGACTCACCGCATTCCTGGTTCTCCGGCTGTGGGTAGCGGCGCTCGTCGCGGCGAGCGGCGGCGCCTGCTTGCCGTATTTTTATCTGCGCCGCAGAAAAGCGCGCTTCATCCAAACCTTCGAGGAGCAGCTGCCCGAGGCGATCGACCTGCTGGGCCGGGCGCTCCGGGCAGGACACCCGTTGTCGGCCGGCCTCAAGATGGCGGCGGACGAGGCCACCGAGCCCGTCGCCGGCGCGTTCCGCCGCGTGTTCGAGGAGCAGCGATTCGGCATTCCGTTCGAGGACGCCCTGTTGGGACTGGCAGACCGGATCGATTTGGTCGACGTGCGGATCCTGGTGACCGCTATCCTGATACAGCGGGAGGTCGGCGGGAACCTCGCCGAGGTGCTCGACAAGATCTCCCATACAGTACGCGCCCGCTTCACCATTCGGCGTCAGGTGCGGGTCTACACGGCCCAAGGGCGCTTCAGTGGTTACGTCCTGGCAGTGCTCCCCATCGCCGTGGGCTCGGCGGATCCGCCGCATCGTGCACATCGAGATCTAGAGGCCTCGGGTGATTTACTTCGCGACTGCCGTGCTTGCGACTTCCGTGGCGCTGATCGTCGCCCTGGCCGGACGGCTCGTGCCCGCCCGACCACGCGCGGTGGACCGTCGGTTATCCGAGCTCGAGCAAAGGGTGAGCGAGCAAGACGCGCAACTAGAGCGGCACCGTCGCCAGGAGCGAGCCGCACGGCTCGGGGCTCTAGTCGAGCGGCTGGGCGGAGGCTTGGCGAAAGGTGACCGGACCGCGGCGCGCCACCTCCTCAGTCACGCGGGATACCGGTACCCGAACGCCCTGGCGATCTACTGGGGCGCTCGACTGGGCCTCATGGCCTCGCTGGGTGTCGCGGGGTTGCTCGTGACGCCGATGCTTGGTGGGGGCGTGGTCGGAGCCATGCTCGTGGCAGTCTGGGGCGCGGTGCTGGGGTGGGTGGCGCCGACACTCTACGTGGGGAAGCGGGCCAGGGCGCGCCAGAAGGAGATCCAGCGGGCGCTGCCGGATGCGCTCGACCTGCTGGTGGTCTGTGTCGAGGCGGGGCTGGCCCTCAACCAGGCGCTGGTGCGCGTTTCCGACGAGATCAAACGGCTGAGCAGGCTGACGGGTGAGGAGCTCATGGCCGTTAACCTCGAGATTCGCGCAGGCGTGCCACGGGACGAGGCGCTGCGGGGGTTGGGCGAGCGCACCGGGATCCCGGATGTGCGGTCGCTCGTCGCGATGCTGATTCAGACCGATCGCTTCGGCACGTCCGTCGCCCAGGCACTCCGGGTACACTCCGACACGGTGCGGACCAAGCGACGCCAGCGGGCCGAGGAAGCCGCCGCCAAGACGACCATCAAGCTCATTTTTCCGCTCGTGCTGTTCGTGCTGCCGGCGTTGTTCGTCGTGATCCTGGGGCCCGCCCTGATCACCATCTACCGGACGCTGAACGAGTTTGTCCGATGAGCTATGCGCGGCTTACGAACGTCACGCGCGGGCGCGTCCTGGGGACGCGGATCGCCGTGGCGGACCGTTGGTGGCTACGGCTCCGAGGGCTGCTGGGCCGTCCACCACTCGTCGTCGGGGCCGGTTTGCTGCTGACACCCTGCCGTGCCGTGCACACGTTTGGCCTGTCGTACCCCGTGGACGTCGCGTTCGTGGATGGGGGGGGCGCCGTCGTCGCCCTGTATCAGCGCCTCGCCCCAAGCCGCTATTCCCGCTGGCACAAGGCGGCCGCGTATGCCCTCGAGCTTCCAGTGGGCACGCTCGCCATGACCGGAACGCGCGAAGGGGATACGCTCGCCTGGCACTCTCTCGCCGGGCGGCCGCAGGGCGCGGGCGGGCCGGCAACGGGCGTGGAACGCGCTGCCGCGATGACGCGTCGAGCGAATTCCTTACACCGGGCGTGACTGTTCGAAGCGCCCACCAGGCCGGAGGAGCAATGAGCGATAGCCAGGAAGTACACGAGCCTATCCCTGAGGCCATGCTGCGACGCCTCGAGCGGGTGGAGCGAGCATACGGTCGGCTGCTGAGAACAAACCGACTTCTGCTAATCGGTCTGGCCGTCCTTCTGGGGACCGCGGCCGCGACCGTGGTCACGTTGGCGCTGCGGCTACCGCCGGCGCCGGGAGAAGTGGTGCAGGCCCGCAGCTTCGCGCTCCGAGACGCCAAGGGACGCCTGCGCGGCGTGTTCGGCATGGCGACGAACGGGGCGTCGCAGTTGGTGCTTCAGGACGAGAGCGGCCATGCGCGGCTCCGGCTGATCGTACTGGGGGACGGGTCGCCGGGTCTTACGCTGATCGACCAGAAGGGACGCTCCCGCGCTGCGCTCGGGCTGTTGCCGGACGAGACGATCACGCTGGCATTCGCCGATCGCCAAGGCATAAGCCGGGCCGCGTTGGGCCTCACGGCTCGTCAGGCGGCGAGTCTTGCGCTCGCCGACAGCAATGGTGTCACCCGTGCTGGGATGGGCGTCGCCGCCGACGGGAAGTCAACGGTAACGAATCTCAATGGCCCAGGAGGATCCGAGAGTGTGGTTCCGCAATGAGCGGAGCACCGCCTCGCCATTGAGTGCTCCTTCCTAGGATCAGCCAGCGGCGGAATCGCTCCAACCCGTCGACGGTTTCCCGCGCGGACGCATCTAGCCCTTGCCCTACCTCCTTACGTAGTTTGTCCCCGTGTCTTGCGACTATGACGTGATCGTGGTCGGTGCCGGTCATGCCGGCACCGAGGCCGCAGTCATGGCGGCGCGGCTCGGGGCGCGCACGCTGCTCCTCACCTCCAACCTCGACACGATCGGCCAGCTGAGCTGCAATCCCGCCGTAGGCGGGATCGCAAAGGGCACCGTCGTCCGCGAAATCGACGCCCTCGGCGGTCTCATGGGGCGCGTCACCGATCGCGCGACGATCCAGTTCCGGATGCTCAACCGGTCGAAGGGACCGGCGGTGTGGGCGCCGCGGGCGCAGTGCGATCGCACCCTCTACCGCCGCGCCGCTCGCCAGCTGCTCGAGCGCTTTGCGAACCTTGAGCTGACGCAGGGCACGGTAAGCCGCGTCCTTATTGAAGGAACGCAGGTGGGCGGCGTCGCAACGTCGGACGGACGCCGATTCACGGCGCGCGCCGTGGTCATTACCGCGGGCACGTTCCTGCGCGGGCGCATCCACGTGGGTACGGACACGCAGATTCCGGCCGGTCGCGCGGGCGAAGGGCCTGCGGTCGAGGTTGCCCAACACATTGAGTCACTTGGACTTACGGTAGCGCGCTTCAAGACCGGTACTCCGCCCCGAGTAGACGGGCGGACGGTCGATTGGTCGAGCGTGGAGCGGCAAGACGGCGACGGGACGGAGTACCGCTTCTCTTTCTACGAGCGGGTCGAACTGCCACGCCAGGTGCCGTGCTGGATCACGTGGGCCGGTGAGGAAGTGAAGGATATCATCCGGCGTCACTTGAAGGAGTCGGCGCTGTACGGCGGGGCCATCGCCTCCCGGGGGCCGCGGTATTGCCCGTCAGTCGAGGACAAGATCGTAAAGTTCCCCGACGCCAGGCGGCATCAGGTCTTCCTCGAGCCCGAGGGGCTGGACACGTACGAGTTGTACGTGAACGGGCTCTCCACTTCCCTGCCCGTCCACGTGCAGCTCGAGTTCCTGCACGCCGTGCCCGGGCTCAAGCGGGCGACGATGACACGCCCCGGATACGCGATCGAGTACGATTACTACCCGCCGACTCAGCTCACGCCGTGGCTCGAGACCAAGGCGATCGAGCGCCTCTTTTTCGCGGGCCAAATCAACGGCACGACCGGTTACGAAGAGGCGGCTGGCCAAGGCGTCGTGGCGGGGATCAATGCGGTGCGCCGGCTGCGGGGGGCCGAGCCCGTGCTGTTCGGTCGGGACGAAGCGTACATCGGCGTGCTGGTGGACGACCTGGTCACGCGCGGCGTGGACGAGCCGTATCGGTTGTTTACGTCGCGGTCCGAGTTCCGCCTGCTGCTGCGGCAGGACAACGCGCTGCGACGCCTCGTGCCGCTGGCGGAGCAGTTGGGGCTCCTCACCACGGCGGAGCTGCGTGCGGCCGAGCGGCGCTTGAAAGAGGAAGAGCAGCTCCTCGACACGGCGCGGGCGACGACGATCACGCCCAGCCAAGCCGCATCGGTGCTCGGGCCCACCGGTACTGGGCTCGCGGAGCCGGAGCGCGTGGCGAGCGTAGCGCGACGGCCGGGTGTGCCGCTCAAGGGGCTGCTTGAGGCGGCGGGCGTGACGGTGACATGCGACGACGGCGTCGTGGCCAGTGCGGAGATCGAACTCAAGTACGACGGCTATCTCGCCCGCGAGCGCGACGCGGCGCGCCGGCTCGCTGAGCTTGCCTCGTTCGCGTTGCCGGCCGAGCTTCCCTACCTCGAGCTGCAGAGTCTCGCGACCGAGGCGCGGCAAAAGCTGGATCGCGTCCGTCCCACATCCCTCGCTCAGGCGGCGCGGATCCCAGGGGTCTCGCCGAGCGATCTCCACAACCTGGTGGTCGAGACAGCGCGTTGGCGCCGGCGGGTGGCGTAAGTCCCTAATTTCGTGAGGCAGTCGAGGCAGGGCGGATTGTTTCACGTGAAACTCCGGCGCGAGTTTCACGTGAAACCGACTCTTTACCGACCGTGCACCACGACGTATATTTGACCCCTCATGATCGTCATCTTACATAACTCGTTGTAACGCAATACGTTATGTGATGTCGCGCGTCATCGCCATTGCCAACCAGAAGGGCGGCGTCGGCAAGACCACGACCGCGGTCAACGTCGCCGCGTCGCTCGCCACTGCCGAGCGCAAGACGCTGCTCGTCGACGCCGACCCGCAGGCGAATTCGACTAGCGGCGTCGGCATCGAACGCGACCGCATCCGGCACTCGCTGTACGATGCGCTGCTCGACGGCCGGCCGCTCGCGGAGGCGCGCTTCCCGCATGTGCATTTCCCGTATCTCGACGTCGTGCCGGCCACCCAGGATCTCGTCGGCGCCGAGCTGGAGCTGGTGAACAAACAGGCGCGCGAGACCATGATGCGGCGCGCCCTGCTCGACCTCCGCGACCAGTACCAGTACGTCATCATCGATTGCCCACCGTCGCTTGGCCTGATCACGCTCAACATGCTCACGGCGGCGGACAGTGTGCTGATCCCGATCCAGTGCGAATACTATGCGCTCGAGGGGCTCTCGCAGCTCCTCAACACCGTGAAACTGGTGCAACGAAACTTCAACCCGGCGCTCGCGATCGATGGCGTGTTGCTGACGATGTTCGACGCGCGCCTGAACCTCTGCAAGCAGGTGGCCGAGGAGGCGAAGGAGTACTTCGGCTCGCAGGTGTTCAGCATCACCATTCCCCGCAACGTGCGGCTCGCTGAGGCCCCGAGCTTCGGCAAGCCAATTCTGCTGTACGACGTCCAGTCGGTGGGCGCGAAGAGCTACCTGGCGGTGGCGCAGGAGCTGATCCGCCGGGTCGAGCGCGCCGCTCCCCCCCTCTCCCCTGCCCCACCCGCCGCTGAACCGCTGCCGGAGGTGCCTGCATGACGGAAACCATCGCTGGTCGCCGGCGTCTCGGTCGGGGGCTCGAGGCCCTGCTGGGACCGACGCGCGAGGAAGCGGAGCGCGAAGGGAGTCTCGTCGAATTGGCGATCGCCGACATTCGGCCCAATCCCTACCAGCCGCGCCGGGACGTCGACCCGACAGCGCTGGACGAGCTCAAGGCCTCGATTCTGAAAGCCGGTCTGCTGCAGCCGGTGGTGGTGCGCGCGGCGCCGCGCGACCGGCCAGCCGGCTACGAGCTGATCGCCGGCGAGCGGCGCCTGCGCGCCTGTCAGGCGCTCGGCTGGGAGCGGATCCCGGCCGTGAAGCGCGATGTGGACGACCGCACGGTGCTGACGCTCGCGCTGATCGAAAACCTACAGCGCGACGACCTCTCGCCGGTCGACGAAGCGCGCGGCTACGAACGCCTCATCGCCGAGTTCAGTCTCGCCCAGCAGGACGTGGCCGATGCCGTAGGACGCGATCGCTCCACGGTCGCCAACGCACTCCGGCTCCTCAAGCTGCCGGCGACCGTGCTGGCGCTGCTGCACGAAGGACGGCTCTCGGTCGGGCACGCGCGCGCGCTGCTCGCGCTCGACGACCCGCGCGCCGTGGCCGCGGTCGCCAAGGAAGCCGTCGACCTCGGGCTCTCGGTGCGCGACGTCGAGGATCGGGTGCGGGGCGGCCGGGCCCCGGTCCGCCGGCCGCGCCTCAAGCAGGGGCTCGGTCAGGCACCGGAAGTGCGCCGCATCGAGGACGCGCTGCGCCGGCGGCTGGGTACCGACGTGCGCGTGACCTTGCGGGCGAAAGGGAAGGGGCAGATCCACGTCAACTTCTATTCGAACGAAGACCTCGCGCGTCTGCTCGAGCTGTTCCTCGGAGCGCCGTTCGACGGATGAGGGACAAGAGCGTCACCATCGTCGTCCACACTGACGGCGAGCTCGAGTCCCGCCAATACCGCGTACCGCTGTGGGCCTTCGAAATGGGGAAGTGGGCGGCGGGTGGCATTGCCGTCCTGGTCGTCCTGTTCTTCTTGTTCGCCGGCCCGATCACCCGGAACGCCATTCGCGCGCAGCTGCTCGATCGGGAAGTCGCGCGCCTCAAGGAGGAGAACAGCCGCGTGCAGCAGTTGGCCGCTGCACTGAACCGGGCGGAGGCCAACTACCAGGAGCTGCGCCAGCTGCTGGGCGTGAAGGCGCCGCCCGAAAAGGTCGTCGTGACCGCTGACTTGTTGCGCGCGGGAGCCGTGCAGGCGCGAGCCCCCGGCGCGCCGCCACGGTTCGCGCCAGACTCCGCGACCCCGCTGCACTGGCCGCTCGACATGAGTGGTTTCGTCACGCGTGGACAAGTGCGCCCGGGCGATCCCGCGGAGTCCCACCCCGGGATCGACATCGCTGTGCCGGCGGGAACGCCGGTGCGCGCCGCCGGCGGCGGCGTCGTAGCGCAGGCCGGCACGGACCCCGCGTACGGGCTGTTCGTGCTCTTGCGGCACACCGACGGGTATGAGACCATGTATGGACACGCATCGCGCTTGGTCGCGCGCGAAGGCGACTCGGTCGCAGCGGGGCAGGTAATCGCGCTTTCCGGCAGCTCAGGCCGATCCACCGCGCCGCACCTGCATTTCGAAATCCGCCGCGCGGGGAAGTCGCTCGATCCCCTTACGGTCGTGAGACAGGAGAACTGACATGGCCATCTTCACCGAGAAGGGACACGGCGCCCCGGTAACCGAAACCGGTCTCTCGATCATCGGGACCGGCATGCGGGTCGTCGGCGACATCACCGCTGAGGGGGTGGTGAAGATCGAAGGGACCGTCGTCGGCACGGTGCGCGCCGGGCGCCAGGTGCTGGTGGGCAAGGGCGGGGAAGTGGAGGGCGATGTGATTTCCCGCGAAGCCATCATCGGCGGGGAGGTGCGCGGCAGCATCCGCGCCGACGAGCGCGTCGAGATCCAAGCGTCGTGTGTGGTGCACGGGGACATCGCGGCCAAGCGACTCCTCGTGCAAGAGGGCGGTGAGATCAACGGCGTAGTGCGGATGGGCGAGACCACGCTTGAGCCCGAAACCGTCGAAAAGGCAGGGTCGCAACGCACCTACTGATCCGTTCTAGATATCCACACGCGGGCGTTTCCCGCGTGTGGATTATTTATCTCGCTACTGCATAGCGGCTTACAGCTTTCCCCATGTGGGAATCTCACGTCACTGTCTCTAGGCTGGCGCGCTAATGTCATCATACTGTCACCGTCGCACGGGCTGATGCAGCTTGCCGATTTGGTCACCTACCTCGACGCCTACCTGCGCGTTCGTGACGTGCCCGACGCGCCCCACGCGCTCAATGGGCTGCAAGTCGCGAACTCGGGCGACGTCGCGCGCATCGCGGCGGCCGTCGACCTGTGTGAAGCGACGGTGCGGATGGCGGCTGAGCAGGGGGCTGACCTGCTGCTCGTGCATCACGGGCTGTTTTGGGGCGGGCTCAAGCCGCTCACCGGCCCTGCGTACCGCCGCGTGGCCGGACTCTTGCAAAAGAACATCGCGCTCTACAGTGCGCATCTCCCCCTGGATCTACATCCGGACGTCGGGAACAACGCGGTGCTCGCCCGGCAGCTCGGCGTCACGGTGCGCGGTGGCTTCGGCGAGGAGTACGGCGTGCAGATCGGCGTGTGGGGGGAGCTCGATGCTCCGCGCGGCGCGCTGCAGCAGAAGCTCGCCGCGGCGCTCGGCGCCCCGCCGCGGGTCATGCCGTTCGGCCCCGAGCGGGTGCGGCGGGTGGGCATTGTCACCGGGGGAGCAGGCTCGATGATCGGCCAGGCCCGGGCGGCGGGGCTCGACACCTACATCACCGGCGAAGGAGCGCACCACACCTTCTTTGACGCCGAGGAGTTAGGGGTGAACGTCTTCTACGCCGGCCATTACGCGACGGAGACCGTCGGCGTCAAAGCGCTCGCGGAGCACCTGTGCGTCAAGTTCGGCCTGCCCTGGACGTTCCTCGACCATCCTACCGGTCTGTGACGACGTCGAACGACGCTCCATGACGCTCACGGGCGCCACCGCGCTCGACGCCCATCCTCATCGCTGGCCGATGCTGCTCCTGCTCGCAGCGGCCGAGTTGCTCGGGATGTGCCTGTGGTTCGCCGCCAGTGCCGTTGCACCCGAGCTCCAGCGCCAGTGGGGTCTGACAGCGAGCCAGACGGGCTGGCTGACGGCCGCGGTGCAAGCTGGATTCGTCGCTGGAACCGCGACCGCTGCCGTCCTGAACCTCGCCGACGTGATCCCGTCACGCTGGTATTTCGCGGGGTCGGCGACACTCGGCGCGGTGGTCAACGCCGCCCTACTCGCGGCGCCGACCTATCCGCTCGCCCTCGTCTCTCGCTTCTTCACCGGGTTCTGCCTCGCGGGGGTGTACCCGCCTGCCATGAAGATGATCGCGACGTGGTTCTCTTCGGATCGGGGCCTGGCGATCGGGACCGTGGTCGGGGCGCTCACGGTCGGCAAGGCGGTGCCGTATCTGGCGCACGCGCTCGCCGGCTCGCGCGTCGCCCCGGTCGTGGTCGTCGTATCGGGGGGCGCGCTGGTGGCCGCCCTGCTCGTGGCCGCGGGATACCGCGACGGGCCGTTCGCGTTCGCGAGACGGCCGTTCTCATGGCGTCTCGCCGGGACCGTGCTGGGGGAGCGACGGTGGCGCCTGGCGACGGGTGGTTATCTGGGGCACATGTGGGAGCTGTACAGTTTCTGGACGTGGATCACGGCTTTTGTCGTGGCGAGCGCGGCCGCGCGCGCCCGCGCGGGTGGCGCCGTGCCCTCCGCGGCGGTGCTCGGTCTGCTGGCGTTTGGAGCCATCGCCGTCGGCGGCTTGGGGTGCGTGTGGGGCGGCTGGGTTGCGGATCGGATCGGGCACGAGCGGCTCGTGATCCGGGCCATGGCGGTGAGCGGCAGCTGCGCCGCAGTCATCGGCGGTTTCTTTGCATCGAGCGTCTGGGTCATGGTCGCCGTCGCATGGGTGTGGGGGTTCTTCGTCATCGCCGATTCGGCGCAGTTCAGCACGATGGTCACGAGATCGGTGCCGCCGCACGCGGTGGGGACTGCGCTGACTCTGCAGACGTCGTTGGGATTTCTGCTCACGATGGCGAGCATTCAGCTCGTTCCGCCGCTCGTCGCCCTCGTCGGCTGGCGGTGGGCGTTCGCTGCGCTGGCGATCGGCCCCGGCTTGGGTATCGCCTCGATTCGGCGGCTCCAGGCGGTCAAGGCAGAGGGGGCAGGAGAGCGGCCCTATGGCACTACGAAGATCCCAACGTCGCCGCCGTAGTCATCGGGTGCTCGCGTCGTGCCGGCCGGTACGATCCACGCGCCACCGTCGATACGCACGTCGAGCCGATGCACGCCGCTCGGCACCGGCAGCGTGACCTCCCACGTGTCGGGGCTGGCGCTGCCCAGGGCGACAGGCTGCCAATCGGTGAAGTCTCCGGCGATCTCGACGAGCGCAGCGCTGGCGACCCGCACGACGAGCCGCACCGCCCGATTGCGGTCGGCGTGCACCTCGAGCCGGGCCGCCCGCAGGACGGTTGCTCCATCCGCACCGCGGGCGTGTAGCACCGCGGGATCGCGCGGGAACGCGCGGCGCGGCGCGGCGGTGCGGACGCGCAGCGCGGCGGAGAGATAGCGGCCGGTGATGCTGCCGCTGATCGGATCGGTCGCGTAGCGGCCGCCTGAGATCACGAACGCCGTTCGCCCTCCGACCCAGATGGTGGCGCTTCCTTCCCCGTACACGCCGCGGCCACCGCCGCGGCTCCAGACGCGCGCGCCGAGCTTCGCTTCGAGCGCGACCGGACCACGCCCGGCATGGGCTGAGGATTCGAGATCGGTGTAGGTCGTGTCGCCGACCTGTGCGTGGTTTACTGCGAGTCTCAGCGTGACCTCGGACCGCCGGGCCCAGACCCCGACGTCCGCCGCGATCACGGGGCGAGGCGCGGTGCCGTACGACGTCGTTCCTGCGGTCCCGCCGACCCACAGGCCGCGCTCCGCTCCCAGCCTATGCAGCCGGGCCTCGGCAACGACGTGCCAGAAGCTCGCGAAATCGAGGTAGCGGCTTGCGCCCGCCGACGCAGCGAACTCGCCGCGCCACGCATGCGCGGCGGGAGGCGTCAAGAATGAGCCCGCCAGGAGGCCCTGCAGGCTGCGGTGGCCGCTCTCGAACCGGAGATACGTGCCGCTGGCGGTGAGCATCCCGGCGGGCCGGTCCCAGCGCAGGACGGGGGTGACGGCGGCGGCGCCGGAGGGGAGGAAACCATCGTAGTGGACGGTGGAGACGCCGAGGTCGACGGTCCCGGTCATCTGGGCAACTGCTGTGCGCACGCTCAGGAGCGACCACGCCGCCGTGACGGACGCGGCCCAGGCACGTCGCGTGCTCGTCGCCGGACGCGCGGTGCTAGGGGCGGCCGGGGCGATTCTCGCGGGCCCCCGCATTCAGCTGCGAGATCCTGGCATCCGCGGCCGCCGCAGCGGCCGCGGTGGCGGCCGTGGGCGGTGCGCCGAGCGCGATGTCGCGCTCGACGGCGCGCCGGAACTCGACGAGGTCCGCGTCTCTGGCTCGTGCCGCGAGGGCGAGCACGGCGGCCGCGGCGCTGTCTACGGGGACGCCGCTGGCCACGAGGTCAGTGAGCACAGCGAGCGGAACCGCGATGGTCTGACGGCGCGCCCGGCGCAGCTGCGTCAGCACCGCCGGGCCGGCGCCGGCGCGGAGCGCCGCGGCCCCTGCCTCGAGCTCGGGCGGCGTGGTCCCTGGTCCGAGGGCCTCGCGGGCCCGGCCAAGATCGGCGGCGAGGCGCTGCACCGCGCTCACGATGAGCGGGCCCGGCGCGCCTTTCGTCGCGCCTTCGAGTGCACGCTGCACCAGCGGCTCCGTGGGAAGGCCCGCGGCGCGCGCCGAGTCGATCGCGACCGCGACCAGCGGGCGCGTGCCCGGGTCGAGGCGTCCGAGCCGCGGATCCTGCGCAGCCGCCGCCGTGGCCACGAACGCCGCGGCGAGTGCGGTGGCGACCGCGGCGCGGAGCAGCGATCGCAGCGTCACGAGCCCCCCACGGTCACGACCGAGCTCGGTGTCCCGAACTCGTCATCGCGCGCGCGTGGAGCCGCGGGATCGGCGAGCCAGCGGGAGCCGTCCACGAGGAAGGCGTAACGGTAGCGCCCTGGAGCGAGCGGAACGACCGCGGTCCACAGCGGGCCGCCGCGTTGTGAAGGTCGCATCGGGGTGCGGGCGGCGTCCCAGTCGTTGAAGTCGCCCACGAGCGACACGCTTGCCGCGCGGGGGGCGACGACGACGAACTCAAACTCGCGTGGCGTGTCCTCCGCGGGCGGCGCTGACCCGGGGCGCCGGCCCGATAGCACCAGCGCGAGCGCGGCGACCCCCGTTGCGATCGCCAGCCCGCCGAGCGGCGAGAGCGCAATGTGGCGCGGCCGGGTGACCCAGCCCCAGGCGACTCGGGCCGCGCTGCGTCCCCCCGGCACGGGGAGGCGCGCGATCTCGTCCATCACACGGCCGTCGACCGCCGGATCGATTGGCACGGGCCGCTGCAGCTGACGGACGATGCGCTCGACCGCGTCTTCCGGTTGTTCAAACACGTTCTGCCTCTCGGAAAATGACCTGCAGCTGCTCGCGGGCGCGTTTCACCCGCATCTTCAACGCCGAGATACCGGCGCCGGTGAGCTGCGCCATCTCTTCGTACTCCAACTCCTCCACGTGCTTGAGGAGAAACGCCTCCCGGTATTCGGGCGCGAGCCGCGCGAGCGCCCGCCGGACGGTGTCGTCCCATTCGGCGCGCTCGGCCGGACTCGGGAGGGCAACACCGCTGAGCGCCGCGTCGTTGCGCACGAACAGCCGCGCGCGCCGCGCCGCGCGCCCGCCGGTCGTGCGGCACCGATTCACCAGGATGCCGTAAAGCCACGCACCGAACCGCTCGGGATCGTCGCAGCGCGCCAGCGAGCGGTATGCCCGGACGAACGCGTCTTGTAGCGCCTCCTCCGCATCCTGCCGGTCCCCGAGCATGTGCACGGCGTACCGACCCAGGCGGTCGCGGTACCGCGCGACCAGCGCGGCGTAGGCACCGGTGTCGCCAGCCAGGACTCGGCGCACCAAGTCTCCGTCGCTCGCCCCCACCTTATCTATACCCAAGGGACAACCCCCTGCGTCACAGTACCCCGCATCGGGCGGTGTTGTGACTTCGCAGTGGGAGCTGGGGTATCTCTCGCAGAGCCGTCGCGGTCCCGCATGCCCGGAGAAGGAGCCAACGATGTCGAGACGTGTCATCCTGCCCGCCCTCGCCGCCGCCACCCTGCTAGCCGGGGGCGGGTGCTACCAAGACGAGACTACGACTCCCGCGCCGAGCCGCAAGCCACTCGCTCGGGTGCTGCTAACGGACGCGCCGTTCCCGTACGACTCGGTCGCGAGTGTCAACGTCTACGTGGTCAGCATCGACGCCAGCAGCGGGCTCGACACGAGCGGAGGCGGCGACTGGGTTCGGGTCGCCTCTCCCGAGAAAACGTTCGACTTGCTGACGCTGCAGCACGGGACCACCGCCTTCCTCGGCGAAGGCGAGCTCGACGCCCGACAATACCGGGCGATCCGCATGGTGATCGACGCTGACAAATCTTCGATCGTCTACAACAACGGTGCGCCACCGCCGGTGCACTGGCCGTGGCCGGGGAGCGGAGCCATCACGATGTACGCCCTGGTCGAAGAGCCGCTCGACTTCTCGGCGCCAGCGATTGCGGCGAGCGGGGAGGCAGTGATCGTGATCGACTTCGACGTGGGGCGGAGCTTTCTGTACGACTATTTCGGCACCAAGGAATTCACCGTGCTGCCTTGGCTGCGCGCGGTGAACTCGGCCGCGACCGGGGCGCTCGAGGGCACGGTGACTGCCGACTCCGGCGGACAGAGCCGACCCATCAAGAATGCGAACGTCACGCTGTACTCGGGCGATCCGCGCCAGCCGCCGTCCACGTGGTACGCTGCGGCCACCGGCCGGAGCGACGACACGGGCTATTACAAGGTCGCCTTCGTGAGCGCCGCGACCTACATCGTCCGAATCGAGCAGCCCGACTACCCGTCCCTCGGTGCGGTCGTAACCCCGAACGTGCAGGTCTCGGCGGGCGCCACCACGAGGCTCTCCGTTTCACTCCCAGCGGCGGGCGGTAGCACCGGCGGTGCATACGTGCACGTCTCCGGCCCCTCGTCGGTCGGCGTCGGGGGGACGATCACTCTGTATGCCGCCGTCGGCGACGCGAACGGCAACCTTGTTCCGAATCCGTCCGTCACCTGGACGAGCAGTGCCCCGTCGATCGCCGACGTGACCGGCGTGGGTGACACTGCGTCTGTGGCTGGCCGTCAACCGGGCCTGGCGACCATCACGGCGACGAGCGGTGGCCTGAGCGACACGCTCACGGTGCAAGTGGTCGGCTCGCCGGCGCCCGTAGCGTCCGTCACCGTAGTGCCCGGAAGCGTGACCGCCGCCGTGGGCGATAGCCTCGGCTTCCGGGCGGAGCTGCGCGACAGCGCCGGGACCGTGCTCACCAACCGGCCCGTCTCGTGGTTCAGCACCGACACCGCGGTCTTCGTCATCGAGGGGGCGTTCGGTCCCTACTCGATTGTCCGGTGCCGGAAGGTTGGGAGCGCGTTGCTGCGCGCGACGAGCGAGGGCAAGACCGGCCAAACTTCGATCACGGTGCACTGATCACGGCGGCGGCAATAGGCCAAGCGAGGGGCGCGGTGGCATTATCGCGCTCCCCGCTTTAGGTTTCGCGGCCCGTGACCCCTCCGCATCACCGCCCCGGCGGCGGCTTCCGCAACCCGTGGGCCAACGCGGGCGCCCCCGCCTTCGGCCGCTTCCTCAAGTGGGTGTTGGTGCACCGCACCACTCGGCCGCGGCCCGCGGATCCCCCGCACTCGGCGTTCCTCCGACTCGAGCCGAAGTTTGCCGTTCCCCGCGCGACACCCGATCGGCTGCTCGTGACATGGGTCGGACATTCGAGCTTTCTGCTGCAGGTGGGCGGGCTCAACGTGCTCACTGATCCGATGTGGAGCAGCCGCGCGTCGCCGGTGCGCTTCGCCGGCCCCAGCCGCTGGGTGGCGCCCGGGATCGACTTCGCCACGCTGCCGCCGATCGACCTCGTGCTGCTGTCGCACAACCACTACGACCATCTGGACGACCGCACCGTGCGCCGGCTCGCCGCGCGGGAGCCGCGCGCCACATGGCTGGTGCCGCTCGGCCTCGCGCGCTTCGTGCGGGCGCGCGGGGCAGGGGACGTCCGGGAGCACGACTGGTGGCAGGAGACGCCCCTCGCCGCGGCATCGGTCGCCTGCACGCCGGCCCAGCACTTCAGCTCGCGCGGCCTGCGCGACCGCGGCGCTACGCTGTGGTGCGGCTGGTCGGTGCGGACCGACGCCCACCGTGTGTTCTTCGCGGGCGACACGGGGTACCACCCCGAGTTCGGGCGCATCGCGGCGCGCTACGGGCCGTTCGACGTGGCGCTGCTGCCGATCGGCGGGTACGAGCCCCGTTGGTTCATGCAGCCGGTACACATGAACCCCGAGGAGGCCGTGCGGGCGTTCCGCGACTTGGGGGGCGGAACCCACGGGACGGTCATGATTCCCATGCACTGGGGCACGTTCAAGCTCACCGATGAGGCCATGGACGAGCCGCCCGTCCGGGCCCGCGCGGCGTGGCAGGGGGCGGGCCTCGCGCCGGAGCAGTTCTGGGTGCTGGCGCATGGGGAGACCCGCGCGCTATAGCGGGCCGGGCAGGGGACTCGCCGCGCGCGCCGCGCGCCCCTAGCTTCCGCCGTCCCGAGCCATCTCTTTCCGGAGGCAGCGTTGCGTCGTCACGCGCTGGTGGGGCTGTCCTGTCTTTGCTTCGTGGGCTGCGCCCGGCATCCCCGGCCGTCGCTCATGGGCCCTTCCTCGCAGCCCGTGCTGCTCCCCCCGCAGCTATTCCGCGAAGGCGTGCCCAAGAGCGAAGAGGAGTGGCAGGCGGCGGGGAGAGAAGCGGCGACGCTGCTGTCGCAGTACATCGCCATCAACACCACGAATCCGCCGGGGAACGAGCTCAAGGCAGCAGAATGGGTGAAGCAGGTGCTGGCACGAGAAGGGATCGAGTCACAGGTGTTCGAGCCCGGGCCCGGCAAGGCCAACTTGTACGCGCGCGTACGCGGGGACGGGAGCGGACGGCCGCTGATCTTCCTCAATCACATGGACGTAGTGCTCGCCAGCCCGGAGTATTGGAAGGTGGACCCGTTCGGCGGCGTGGTGAAGGACGGCTACGTCTGGGGGCGTGGCGCGCTCGACATGAAGGGGGAGGCGATCGCCCAGCTGATGACGCTGATCATTCTCAAGCGCGCGCAGGTCCCGCTCCGGCGCGACGTCATCTTTCTTGCGACGTCGGACGAGGAGATCGGTGCAGGGGTGGGGGCGGGGTGGTTCGTGGAGAACCATCCCGACCTGATCCAGGACGCGGAGTTCCTGATCAACGAAGGCGGGACGATCCGCGCCGACGCGCGGGGTCGCATCGAGTACTATGGCGTCGGCACGACGGAGAAGTCCCCGTTCTGGCTCAACGTCTCGGCGAGGGGAACGGCGGGGCATGGATCGCGTCCCACCCCGGACAATCCGGTGCACCGGCTGGTGCGAGCGCTGAACCGGATCGCGAGCTGGCAGACGCCGCTGGTGGTGACGCCGACGGTGGAGCGCTACCTCCACGATCTGTCGACGATCGAGACCGATGCGACACGGCGGGCCTGGCTCGCGGACGTGCGGGCGGCGTTGCGGGATTCCACGGCCATCCGGGCGCTCACGGCGGACCTCACCTACAACGCGCTGCTACGAAACACGATTTCGATCACTGGCTTGAAGGGGAGCGACAAGACGAACGTGATCCCGCCCGTCGCATCGGCGGCGCTCGACGTGCGCCTCTTGCCGGCGCAGGAGCCGGCGGCCTTCCTTGCCGAGCTCGTACGGGTGGTGAACGACAGCGCCGTGACCATCACGCCCCAGGGGCCGAACTGGCCGGCCACGGAGAGCTCGGCCGACACCGAGCTGTTCCGGGCGATCGTGGCGGCGGCGCGCGCGCGCGACCCCGACGCCCTCGTCACGACGCCGCCGCTCACCGGATTCACGGACAGCCACTACTTCCGGCGCTTGGGGATCGTGAGCTACGGGCTGTCACCGTTTCCGCTCAACCAGGTCGAGTCGCGCGGCGTGCACGGTAACGACGAGCGGGTGAGCTTCGATGACCTGACGTTTGGCGTCCACTTCATGTACGACGTCGTGTCGCGCGTCGTCGCGAGGTGATCGGGCCGCTCTTCTATCCCCGGCGACACCCGCCCAGCCGCGACGGGCGCGCGCCCGCATTCGAGCGCGCGGTGAAGGTGCCGATCGGCTGGGTGGTGGAGCACCTGTGCGCGCCGCTGGCGCGCTGGAATGGGCGGCCGCTCCTGACGCCCGAGGTCGGCGTGCCGATCCCTGGTCTTCTGCCGGAGCTCGACGGCTACCGCATCGCGCTCGTCACGGATCTGCACCGCGGCCCGGTGGTGCCGGCCTCCTGGCTCGCGCGTGTGGCGGACCGCGCCGCGGAGCTCGCGCCTGATCTCGTCGCCCTGGGCGGGGATTTCGTGAGCCACGTGAAGCGTGATCTCGATGGGCTCGCGTCCGTGCTCGCTCGGTTCCGCGCGCGCGACGGTGTGGTGGCCGTGCTCGGCAATCACGACCACTGGGTCGGGCCGGACGCGGTCGGCGCCGTGCTCGCGCGCGCCAGCGTTGCGTTACTCACCAACCGCCACGTCCTCGTGCGGCGCGGGGCGGCCACCCTGGCCGTGGCCGGCGTGGACGATTTTAGCCACGGCGCTACCCGTCCCGACGAGGCACTCGCCGGTGTCGCACCCGAGGTCCCCCGCATCCTGCTCTCTCATAACCCCGATCTCATCGAGTACCTCCCCATCGGACTGCGGGTGGACGTGATGCTGTCGGGGCACACGCACAACGGCCAGCTCCACCTGCCGTTGCTGGGCCCGCTTCTGGTGCCGTCGCAGTTCGGGGGGCGCTACATGCACGGCCTCAAGCGGGTCGGGGCGACGTGGCTCTACGTATCGGCGGGAGTCGGCACCGCCGCCATTCCGATGAGATGGGGGAATCCACCTGAGCTGCCGGTCATTCGATTGGAGAGGTCAACGTGAGACCTCAGACATCAGACGTCAGACGTCAGATAGATCTGACCATCTGATGTCTAACGTCTGACTTCTATTTCAGCGACACCACGAATCGCACCGTCACGCACTCCGCCGTCTGTGGCGACACGCTGCAGAAACAGTCGTGTGGGAGCAGCCGCTTGACGCCGAGGACCTCGCCTTCGGCGATCCCCGGCACGTCCCGGTAGGTAATCTCCAGGGTCGTCCCATCGATGATCCGGTAATGCACCGGCCGGCCGAGGAGACGGTGGTGGGGATCGATCTTGGCGAGCCCGTCCGCCAGCCGGCGCTGGATCTCGCTGATCTCCTCGCTCACGGCCCCGTCCCGCCGAGCGTGGCGGCGGCATTGCGCCGCATCCCGCGGCGGCCCGGCCGCTCGAGCGGCGTGTCGCCGTAGCGTTGCGCGAACGTTTCCTCGTCCATTTCCAGGAACTCGTGTGCGTCGGGGGCGGCGAGGTCTGAGCGAGGAGCGAGCGCCGGATCGGCGGTCGCCCGGGCGAACTGTACGTTCCACGGACACACATCCTGGCAGACGTCGCAGCCGAACAGCCAATCACCGACGAGCGCCCGCTCGTCCGCTGTGAAGTCCCCGCGGTGCTCGATCGTGAGGTAGGAAATGCACCGTCGCGCGTCCATCACGTGCGGTGCGACGAAGGCATCCGTGGGGCAGGCGTCGAGGCAGCGGCGGCAGGTGCCGCAGCGATCCGCCTGGAACGGGAGATCGGGCGCGAGGGGAGCGTCGGTGAGAATGACCCCGATGAAGGTGAACGAGCCGAGCTCGGGGTGGATGAGCATCATGTTCTTCGCGATCCAGCCGAGGCCCGCGCGCTGCGCGAGCTCGCGCTCGGGGACCGGTCCGGCGTCCACATACACGCGCGTCTGAGCCCAGGGCGCGATGTCACGAATCGCGGCGGCGAGCTGCTCCAGGCGGTGGCCGAGGACGCGATGGTAGTCGGCGGACTGGGCGTACTGGGCGACCTTGGCAGAACCC
The DNA here is from genome assembly GCA_003220935.1 of Gemmatimonadota bacterium. Lineage (GTDB taxonomy): Bacteria > Gemmatimonadota > Gemmatimonadetes > Gemmatimonadales > GWC2-71-9 > 20CM-4-69-16. The sequence goes on along the minus strand of QHTT01000066.1, from coordinate 136,056 downwards.
CGGGGCAGGGCCCCGGGGTCGGTCGACCCATGGAAATAGTTTGTGAGCGTGACGACCGCGACCTTGGCTCCCGGCATGATACGGGCCGGCTGCTTTCGCTTGGCTGACTGGCGGTGCAGGTAGCTCATCGTGCCGGCGTAGCCTGCGGCGAGCCATGCGTCGAGTTCGCCGGCGTGCGCATTCGGCTCGAGCGGGGCCACTCCCACGGCGTCGAACCCGAGCTCGAGCGCTCGACGTTTCAGCGCGACGATGTTGGGTGACGTCTTCGCGCGACGATTCTGCTCGACGTCTTTAGTCATACATGCATCGTCTCGCGCCGCCAGCGGGCGAAGTTGATGACGTCCTCGACCGGCGGGACGGCGTGCTCGTCGCCGTAGGCGGTGAGCATGCGCCAGCGGGTGTACTCACCCGGCGGCAGCGGTAAGAACGGCGGGCGGCGGTACCAGTCACGCGCCCGGAAGCTCCAGACGAGACGCAACAGGTCGAGGGCCAATCGAGGGTTGACCGCGGCGCGGAGCGCGAGGCGCGCGAACAGGGCCGACCAGCGGGTGGGGGACGGCATGCGACGGAATCTACGTCGGGACGTGTCGACCGTGCTTTTCCTCCTGTATATTGACCGCCTATGACGTTCGCAAGCGGCCTGACGACGGGCCACCAGGCCGGGGCGCACCGGCTCGCCCGGTACCGCAGCGAGTTCCCGATCTTTCGGGACCGCATCTACCTCAATACCTGCTCGCTCGGTGCGCTGGGCGAGCGCGCCCGCAACAAGGTGGTGGAGTTCGTCGACTTGTGGCAGGCGCGCGGGGCGTCCGCGTGGTATGACGTGTGGTGGGCCGCCCTCTCGGAGCTGCGCGGTCGCTACGCCCGCGTGATCGGTGCGGCGCCGGAAGCGATCGCGCTCGCGCCCAGTGTCTCCGTAGCCCTCTCCGTGCTGGCCGAGTCGCTCGACTATGTGCGTCGCCCCAAGGTCGTGGTGACGTCGCTCGACTTCCCGACCGTCGCCTACCAGTGGCTCGCGAAGCGTGGGCGCGGGATCGAGCTCGTGGTCGTGGAGAGCCCCGACCAGATCTCCGTACCGGTCGAGGCGATCGGCCGCGCCGTGGACGAGCGCACCGCGCTGGTCGCGACCTCGCACGTCTACTTCACAAGCGGCGCGATCCAGGATATCCGCGCCGTCGCGGACGCGGCGCACGCCAAAGGCGCCCTGTGCTTGATCGACGCGTATCAGTCGGTGGGACAAGTGCCGTGCGACGCGCCGGCGGCGGGCGTCGACTTCCTCACCGCGGGCGGGCTCAAGTGGCTGCTGGGTGGCCCCGGGATCGTGTTCCTGTACGTGCGAGCCGAGCTGGCCCGGACCCTCGCGCCGGCGATCGCCGGCTGGTTCGGCCACAGGAACCAGTTCGCCTTCGAGCCGCGGTCGCTCGAGTGGCACGAGGATGCCCGGCGTTTCGAGCTGGGCACCCCATCGCTCGCCGCGATCTACGCCCAGCTCGGGGGCCTCGGTTATATCGAGGAGATCGGCGTGCCTGCGATCCGCGACGTGACCGCCGCGCTCACCGAGGACCTGATCGCGCGCGCTCGGGCCATGGGCCTCCGGCCCAAGGTGGCCGCTCGGGGGGAGGACCGCTCGGCGATCGTCATGCTCCCGATGGAGGACCCCGCGGACCGGGTGCGCCACCTTGCGGCGGCGGGGATCATCGCGGATGCGCGGCCCGGTCACGTCCGTCTTTCCCCCTTCTTCTACAACGTGCAGGACGACTATGTCGCAGCACTCGAGCGGCTCGCAGCGCAAAGCCGTCACTGAGGACGAACGACTCCTCACGCAGCTCCCCCGTGAGCGCCGCGCGTTCACGAGGACCGACTCCTGGCGGGTGCTCCGCATCATGGGAGAGTTCGTCGAAGGGTTCGACACGCTCTCGGACGTGTACAACGCGGTAACGATCTTCGGCTCGGCGCGCACGCCCGTCGACGACCCGTACTACGAGAAGGCGGTGGAGACCGCGCGCATGCTCGCCGAGGAGGGCTTCCCCATCATCACGGGGGGTGGCCCGGGCATCATGGAGGCGGCCAATCGCGGCTGCCAGGAGGGGAACGGCCTCTCCATCGGCTGCAACATCGAGCTGCCGTTCGAGCAGGGGCTCAACCCCTACGTGGAGCGGGCCATCAATTTCCGTTATTTCTTCGTGCGCAAGACCATGTTCGTGAAGTACTCGACGGCGTTCATCGTCTTCCCCGGTGGCTTCGGCACCATGGACGAGCTGTTCGAAGCGCTGACCCTGATCCAGACCGGCAAGGTCCGTCACTTTCCCGTGATACTGTTCGGCCGGGCGTACTGGATGGGGATGACGGACTGGCTGCGCGATCGGGTCGCCGGGGAAGGAAAGATCGCGACAACCGACCTGGATCTGTTCCACACGACCGATACCGCGCGTGACGCGGTCGCCATCATCCGGCAGGCCCGGGAGCGCCGCAGCAGAGAGCTCCCGGCCATCGACGGAGACGCCTGACGCCATGACCACACGCAAGGACTTTCTGCGCGGCCAGCGCATCGACCCGAAGCCCATCACCGGCCGGGAGACGGTCCCGGAGCTCGTAGACAACGCGTTTCTCGCCTACAACGCCGGCCGCCTCTCTGAGGCGTGCCGGCTGTTCTCGGAGCGTATGCTCGAGGACGACGTGACTGTGGGGATGAGCCTCACCGGCGCGATGACGCCCGCGGGCCTGGGGATGTCGACTCTCATCCCGTTGATCGAAGCGGGGTTCGTCGACTGGATTGTCTCGACCGGCGCCAATCTCTACCACGACGCCCATTTCGGCCTCGGGCTCGCGATGCACCGCGGCACCCCGTTCGCCGACGACGTGGAGCTGCGCGAGGAAGGCGTCGTCCGCATCTACGACATCTTCTTCGACTATGAGGTGCTGCTCTCGACCGACGCCTACATTCGGGAAGTCTCCGCGGGCCCGGAGTTCCAGCGGCCGATGAGCACCGCCGAGTACCATTACCTGCTGGGCGGCTACATCCTCAAGCGCGAGCAGGCGCTCGGCATCGCACGCAAATCCGTGCTGGGCGTGGCGCACCAGTGCGGCGTCCCGATCTACACATCGTCCCCGGGGGATTCTTCGATCGGCATGAACGTGGCGGAGCAGGCCCTGACGGGCTCGCAGCTCCGGTTCGACGCGAGCGCCGACGTCAACGAGACCTCCGCGATCGTGTTTCACGCGAAGACGCACCGCGGCCGGAGCGGCGTGCTGATCATCGGTGGCGGCAGCCCCAAGAACTTTGTGCTGCAAACCGAGCCGCAGATCCAGGAAGTGCTCGGCATCAGCGAAAAAGGGCACGACTACTACCTCCAGATGACGGACGCCCGGCCGGACACGGGCGGCCTCTCGGGAGCCACGCCCTCGGAGGCGGTGAGTTGGGGCAAGGTGGACCCCGACAAGCTGCCGGACACGGTGGTCTGCTACCTCGATAACACGGTCGGCTTTCCGATCCTCGCCGCGTACGCGCTCGCCCGGCGCAAGCCGCGGCGCCTGAAGCGGCTGTACCACAAGCGACCCGACATGATGCGGGCCTTGACTGAGGCGTACCAGGAGGCGAAGGCGGACCGCGACGCGCGTGCGGAGGCGGCCACTGCTGGGCGCAGGCCTTAGGGACGCGAGGGCGGATCGCGAAGCCAGCGGCGCCGGGGCGTACGCGGCCTATGCCCTCGGCCTGCTCACACTCATCAACCTGCTGAACTACACCGACCGCAACGTCATCTTCGCCCTGTTCGAGCACATCAAGCGCGAGCTCACGCTCTCCGACCAGCAGCTCGGTTGGCTCGGCTCGGCGTACGTCGTCGTGCTGTCGCTCGCGGCGCTGCCGCTCGGCGTGATCGGCGATCTGCGCTCGCGCCGCGCGGTGATCGCGTTCGGCGTGGGGCTGTGGAGCGCCTGCACCGCCCTCGGAGCCGCCGTCCACCGCTTCTGGCAGCTGCTCGTGTGCCGCTCGCTCGTGGGGGTCGGCGAGGCCGGCTACGGGCCGGCCGCGCAAGCGCTGATCGCCGAGTTCTATCAGGGCCGGCGGCGGGCGTTCGCGATCGGCGTCTATTCCGTCGGTATGGCGTTCGGAGGAGTGCTGGGTATCTGGCTGGGCGGCGTGCTCGCCGAGCGCTACGGGTGGCGTGCTGCGTTCGTGGCGATGGGTGTGCCGGGCTTCTTGCTGGCGATCCTCGCCTCGCGGCTGCGCGAGCCGCGGCAGCGCCCGCCCGCGCCGATGGCGACCACCCTCCAGGGCTGGTTCGAGCGCGGGCGGCGACAGGCGATGCAGTACGGCAAGCCGCTGATCGGGCTCGCGCTCGCCGGTGCCGCGCTGAGCGGGCTGCTGGATCTGTTCGAAGGCCTGCCGCCGGGCATCGAGACCGCGGTGTTCGCGGCGTTCGTGAGCGCCGGGATCATCTGGACCGTCGTGCGGCTCGTCCCCGCCGCCGTGCGGCGCACGACCGAGGCGAGCGAGGTCGCCGCGACGGCGTTCGGCGAGTTTCTCCAAGCGGCCGCGACCGTGCTCCGAACCCCGACGTTGATCTGGATGTTCTTGGGCGGCGCGCTCGTGACGTTCGCCGTGAACGGGCTCATCGCCTGGGCGCCGAGCTTCATGCAGCGCGCGCACGGCCTGTCGGTCGCGGTCGTGGGCCGGCAGTTCGGCGTCTGGGGGCTCGCTGGCGGCGCGCTCGGCGGGTTGTTCGGAGGGCGGGTCGGCGACTGGCTGCTGACGCGCTGGAGCGGGGGCCGCGTGGTGGTCTCCGGGGCTGGGTTCGTGCTCGGCGGGCCGGTGTGCGCCGCCCTACTGCTCGTCGACGAGTTGCGGCTGTTCGTGCCGCTCCTGTTCGCGACCTTCTTCCTTTATACCTGGTACAACGGACCCCTCTCGGCCGTGATCCTGGACGTGGTGCCGCCCGCGGTGCGAGCCTCGGTCATCGGCGGCTACTTGTTGTTCTCGCACCTCGCGGGCGACGCCATCGCGCCGCCACTCGTCGGGTATCTCTCCGACCGGTTCGGCCTGAGACCCGCGATGCTGCTGCTTCCGTCCGCGGGGGCAGTCGGCGGGCTCCTGATCCTGATCGCGCTGACGACAGTGGGGCGGGATATGCAGCGGGTTCGAGGGCCGCGATGAAGATCGCCGTCCTCTTCGACACCCTTCACCCCGAATGGGACGACGCCGACTACAAGAAGGCCGTGGAGGCGAAGGTCGAAGAGGCGGAGTACGACGTGGCCCGCGCGCTGCTGACGCAGGGACACGACGTCCTCATGGTCGGGGTGGCCGAACAACTCGAGCCGATGCTCGAGCGGCTCGCCACGTTCCAGCCGAAGCTCGTCTTCAATGGCTGCGAGTCGTTCCGGCGCAACGCGCGGCACGAATACGCCTTGGCGGCGGTGCTGGAGATGCACGGCTACCGCTACACGGGCTCGTCGCCCACGGCCCTGCTCGTCGCGCGCAACAAGTCGCTGACAAAGAAGATCCTCGCTTACCACGGGATCCGCGTGCCGGCGTTCGCCGAGTGCCATCTCGGCGAGAAGCCGATGCGCCCGTCGGAGCTCCGGTTCCCGCTGATCGTGAAGCCACTGCTCGAGGATGCGTCGGTCGGGATCGCGCAGGCATCGGTGGTCGAGAACGACGAGGACTTGGCCGAGCGGGTGAAGTTCATCCACGAGAAATTCCGCCAGGCGGCGATCGTCGAGGAGTTGATCGAGGGCCGGGAGCTGTACGTCGGCCTGGTCGGGAACGAGACGGTCCAGCAGCTGCCGATCATCGAGATGACGTTCGGAGAAGCCGAAAACGGGGAGCACCGCATCGCGACCTACAAGGCGAAGTGGGACGAGGAGTACCGCAAGCGCAAGAAGATCAAGAACGTGTTCGCGAAGGGCCTGTCGGACGAGCTCACGGCGAAGATCGGGGACATCTGCACGACCGCGTTCCACGCGTTGTGGCTCCAGGACTACGGGCGCATCGACCTGCGGCTGACGCACGACGACGAAGTGTACGTGCTCGAGGTCAATCCCAATCCCTTCATCGCGTTCGAGCACGAGATGGCGAACGCCGCGGAGAAAGCGGGGATGAGCTACGCCGAGTTCATCCAGCGGATCGTCGACGAAGCGCTAGAGCGCGACCATGGCTAAGCCCGTGGGGCGGCGTCGCGAGGTGCCGACGCCGGAGCTGCGCTGCCCGACGTGCGGTGCGGAGCTGGAGCGCTTCTGGTCGCACTGCTCCAACTGCGGGCGGCGGCTGGAGTGGCGCGACACGCAGAAGGCGACGGGCGCCGAGTGCTACTACTGCGGCTGGATCGTCTCCGACGCCTTCTCGTTCTGTCCCTGGTGCGGGCGCGACATCACGGACGAGGCGTCGAGCCCCGAGCCGCTCAAGGCTCCGAAAGGGTTCAAGTACGAGCGGCGCTGCCGCTGGGGGTGCGGCGGTGGCGTGATGTACCCGATGGCGTACTGCCCCTGGTGCGGCCGGCCCCAGAAGTGGCGTTACGACGGCTACCAGAACATCTGCCCGCACTGCAGCAAGGGTGTGGACGACTGGATGGACGTCTGTCCGTGGTGCGGCGAGGACGCAACCGGGCGCGACCTCATCCGCCAGGCGCTGCGCCGCGTGCGCCAGCTGCTCGTCGTGTCACGGCTCAAGGACTGGAACTACCGCGTGCTGCTCCGGCCGGGTGTGTCGGGTGTGACGCACCGCTCGCCCAAGGTCATCGAGATCGAGCGGCGCTACGTCACTGGGAAGCGGTGGCGCGACGAGATCTCGTGGAACATGCTCACCGGCCTGATCTTGCACGAGCTCGGCCACTCGTTTCTGTATCACAACTGGTCGTTCACGCGCACGGGACGGTTCCGCCGCGCCTTCGGCGAAGTGCGCAAGGTGTATCGCGTGGCGGACTCGAAGTGGGTGGACTTCGAGCGCCGCGGTGTGACCACGACCCTGCCGAACTACGTCACCGCATACGCCGCGACACACCCACAGGAAGATTTCGCCGAGACGTTCCGCTTCTACGTGGCGCGGCGAGGCCGGCTGCGGGAGCTGTTCGCCGAGTTCGGGCGTAAGCGGAAGGGCGTGCCGGTGTTCGAAAAGTTCCTCGTCCTGGGGGATTTCATCAGGAGCCTGCGGGGGTGGAGATGAAAGCGGTGTCCAATCGGCTCCCTGCAACCTTTCACCCCAGCCACACATCCCACTGTTTGGCGCCCGGTGAGCAACCACGCCCTCTCCCTTTCCGTCGAGGTCCTCCATGCTCCGCTGGCCAGCCGTCCTTCTGCTCGTCGCGACTCGGCTCGCCGCCCAACGAGCGCTCGACGCCCCCATGGACTCAAGCGCAGTCGCCCGTGTCCTCGCGCTTCTCAAGACGTCCGACTCGACCGTTTGCGACCTCGCCGGACAGGCGATCAGTAACTCCTGGGGCTTCCCCGGGGAGCCGAGGCTGTTGCCGACACCCATGCCGATGCCGATGCCCACCCCGATGCCGATGCCGATGGCGATGCGCATGGGTATCCGGGTGCCCCACGTCCGGGTGCACGTGCGCCACGGCCCCGCCTGGTACGGCGGGGACGCGGTCGTCTCTGGGGCGTTCCGCGCGGTGCTACGCGACGACAACCGCTGTGTGCGGAACATCGCGGCGCGGGTGCTCGGCCGGGCGCGCTCGCCGGCGAGCTATGATGCGTTCCTCGCGCTGCTCGAGGACGCCAGCCCGGGGCCGCGCGAGACAGGGGCGCTCGGTCTCGGCGAGCTGGACGACCGGCGCGCACTCCGCCCGCTGCAGAACGCGCTCCGGGACCGGGACGCAGCTGTTCGGGCGATGGCAGCGCGCGGTCTAGGGGAGATCGCGGACTCGAGCTCAATTGGCGGGTTGGCGAACGCCCTGACGGACGACGCCGTTCCCGTGCGGCGGGCCGCGGCGTGGGCCCTGGGTGAGGTGCAGAGCCCCCAGGCGATTGAGCCCCTGAGCCAGGCGCTGCGGGACCGCTCCTCCGAGGTGCGAGCGGTCGCGGCCTGGGCGCTGGGCGAGATCGAGAGCGCGCGCGCCGTGCCTGTGCTGGGCGAGGCGCTCAGAGATCCGTCGCCCGACGTGCGCCGCGCGGCCGTCTGGGCGCTGGGAGAGATCGAGGACAAGGACGGAGTGGATCTGCTGCTGCCGCTGCTGCGCGATCGGGATCCCCAGGTGCGGCTGGCCGCCACGCACGCTCTGGGGGAGATCGAGAGCCCGCGCGCCGTGCGCGGCCTCGGCGCCCTGGTGCACGACGAGTCGCCCGACGTGAGACGCGCCGCCATCTGGGCGCTCGGTCAGATCGAGGACCGGAGCGCAGTCGACCCGCTGGGCGCCGCGCTCAAAGATCCCGATTCGGAAACCCGCCAGCTCGCTGCGTGGGCGCTGGGTGAGATCGAGGATGCCGCCGCCGTCGATCCCCTGGCGGCCGCGCTCAAAGACCGCGAGCCGGCCGTGCGGATCGCGGCGGCGTGGGCGCTGGGCCAGCTCGAGAGCTCGCGCGCGATCGAGCCCCTCAAGGCGGCGCTCCAGGACGAGTCCCGCGACGTGCAGGATGCCGCGCGTTGGGCGCTGAGCCAGATCGACGACGAGGACCGGAGCCTGCGGGTGCGCGTTCGGCCGAAGGTGAAGAAGCGGATCTAGGCGACGGGCGTGTCAGGGGTCCGGCGAGCCGGGGGCTCTCCGGACCCCGCTTGTTCTTCACCCGGCGAAGCAGTACGTGCAGCCCTTCTCCTGGGAGCGGTTCACCGCGATCACGCCCGAGGGCACTACCAGAACGCCTGGGAGCAGGTTGGCGACCCAGTCCTTCTTGATGGCCTCGGCCTGCATGCCCATCTCTTTCGCCAACCGCATACTGTTGAAGGTGAGGGCGATGTTGCACACGCCGATGAGGACACCCTTCGCCAGCAACTCGTCGGTGCCCATGCCGGGGAACGGCACGTCGCCGGGTTTGAGATGGATGAGGGGATGCCGGATGGCGGGCCCCTTCGTCGCGGGATCGGTGATCTTAAACGCGTCACCGAACTTGTACTTCGCCCACATCGCACTCTCCATCGCGTAGGGAATCCCCGAATGACGGAGCACGATCACTACGGTGTTGTCCGCATCCGTGGTGCCGTAGGTCTCGTTCGTGGTGTTGAGGAACACGCGGGCCCACGCGAACGCGAAGCCGTCGTTCGGCTCGGGGACGTCGTAGACCATCTTGTGCTTCCCGGTGATCTTGTTCAGCCATGCCTCGAATTCGGGATTCGCCGAGGCCCCGGTCGCGGCGCGCGTGGGCCGGGCCGCTGCATCAAGCGGGGCGACGAGCCCACCTAGGCCAAAGGCGGCGGCGCTGGCGGCGATACGCCCCAAAAAGCCGCGACGGTGTGTGGTGGAGCGGCCGAGCTCGAACATGCGACCTCCTCTATCAATGGGTGCATTGTGGACTAGGGTGCGTGCGGCTTCGCGGGCGCGCCCGCCGACTTCCGCTGGGCGGCGAGTGTAGGGTAGGCGACGTCGGGCGGCGCGTCGCCGTTCGGCCAGTCGTGCATCTTTTCGGGGAAGTCCGGCCGCGGGTGCGCGCTGACGTAGGCCGCGACATCGAACGCCTGCTGGTCGGTGAGCGTGCCCGGCAGATCGAACGGCATGTTCTCCTTGATGAACGCCGCCGCCGTGCGGATGCGCGCCATCCCGGCGCCGATGTTGTATGACTGAGGCCCCCACACGGGCGGCGCGACGGCCGTCCCCTGACCCGTCGGGCCGTGACACTTCGTGCAGCTGGCGGCGTACACCGCCGCCCCCGCCGTCGTGTCCGCCGTCAGCTGGGCCCACTGCTGGAGCCGATTGCCCGGCGCGGCGGGCTCGATCGGGACGTCGCGCGACAGAAACCAGAGGTACGCAATGATGTCCCGCATCTCGGCGCCGTCGACGGCGAGCGGCGCGCCGTTCATGCTGCGCCGGAAGCAGTCGTTCACGCGGTACTCAATCGTTTCGACCGTCGCGCTGCGGGGGCGGTACTGCGGGTAGCGCGCGTAGACGCCCACCCACGAGCCCATCGCGTGGCGGCGGCCCGCGTCGAGGTGACAGCTGACGCAACGCAGGTTGTTGCCGACGTGACTCGGCAGGCTGTCGCGGGTGGCAAGGAGGAGGGCGCGACCACGCTGGATCGCGGCGCCGAGCGGGCCGGGGGGGATCAGGGAGTCGGCGGGACCGTGCAGCGCCGGTGCAGCGGCCGCGCTCCGGTCGCGCGCCGGAGCGTGCTCGCGCGCACAGCCTCCCAACAGGGAGAGGCCGAACAGGACCACCCGCACGATGCTGGAGCGGCGGCGGAGCACTTGATGCTCGGAACCCATGTGTAGCGGGAGAGATAGTATCGGCGGTCGCGGGGCTTGGCAAGCATCATCCGGACTCCGTGTTCAGTCGCGGCGTGTCCTTGAGGAATGTTCGCGCGCGATCGGCGAGTGCGCCATAGTCGGCTAGCTCCTGGGCCACGCGAGTCGCATCCCAGCCGAGCAGATCGGCCATGCTCGCTGCGACGGCTGGGGCCGCGCCGGCGGCATGGCTGCCCATCTCGTAGAACAGGTGCAGCCGCCGGACCAGCACGTCCGCCAGCCGCAGCGCCATCTCGCGCTCGACGGCGTGGACGACTTCTGCCCAGATCTCCGGACGCCCTCCGACGATCGGCCGGCCCAGCGCGCGGTCGCGGTCCACCCGGTTCAGAACCGCTGCCGACTCACTGCCGTAGCGCTGGACGAGGTGCCGCGCCGTCGACTCCAGCACGCCGCGCGCTTTGGCCGAGTCGACCAGCACTTCGAGGTCGGCGGTTTCGCCGCCCGGGAGCGGGAGCCGATCGGTCCGCGGGGCGGCGGCCCGGGGCCGGCCGTCCAGTTCGTGCAGCCGCGCGGCCACGCGCTCCGCAACGTCCTGCCCCATCACGCGGTATGTTGTGAGTTTGCCACCCGCGATCGTGATCAGCCCGCTCGGGCTCTCGACGATCCGGTGCTCGCGCGAGACGTCCGATGCCGAGACGTCTCGCGGTGGGGCGAGCAGCGGGCGCAGTCCCGCCCAGGTGCCTACGACGTCCGTGGGCGCGAGGCGGGCCTGCGGGAAGAAGGCGTTGGCCGAGCGGAGGAGATAGATCACGTCGTCGGCGGTCGCCCGCACCTCGTCGGGCGAGGCATCTTCGTCGGTGTCGGTCGTCCCGATGTAGGTCTGGTCTCCCCACGGCAAGACGAACATCACGCGCCCGTCTATCGGCGAAGTGAGCGTCACGGCGTGCGCATTGCCGAGGCGCTGCCGGGGTACGACCACGTGCGTGCCCTTGGTGAGCCGCAGCAGCGGCTCCGCCCGGGGATCGTCGAGTCGCCGCACGCGGTCGAGCCACGGACCCGTGGCGTTCACGACGATGAGCGCGCGCGCGGTGCACGTCGCCCCGGTCAGGGCCTCCCGCAGCGTCGCACCGCGGACCCGCCCATCGGGCTTCAGGAGGCTAGACGCCTCCGTGTAGTTGGCGACCAGCGCCCCCGCCTGCGCAGCGCTCCGTATCGTTGCGATGACGAGCCGCGCGTCGTCCGTCTGCGCGTCATAGTACAGCCCGGCGCCCAGCAGGTCCCGCTCGCGCAAGCCGGCCTCGACGCGCAGCACCGCCTTGCGCCCGAGCCAGCGGTGCGCGCGCACGTTGCGGAACGCCGCGAGCAGGTCGTACAGCCATAGACCCGCGCGGAGCTGCCACGCCGGCACGCGCGCGCCACGATAGGCAGGGAAGAGAAACGCGAGCGGCCGGACGAGATGCGGCGCGATCGTGAGCAGCACGCGCCGCTCGCGGCTCGCCTCGAACACGAGGCGGAAGGCGCGCTGCTCGAGGTAGCGCAGCCCCCCGTGAATTAAGCGTGAGGAGTGCGAAGACGTCCCGCCGCCGAAGTCGCCCTTGTCCACCAGCGCCGTGCGGATGCCGCGTAACGCTGCGTCGCGGGCGACGCCGGCGCCCGTGATGCCGCCGCCGATCACGAGCAGGTCTACGGGCTCCGCAGCCATCGCACGAAGTGCGGCGGCGCGAGTGCGGTGCGAGAACTCCGGTTCGGTCGTCACGACGTGTCTTGGCCGGTCCGCGGGCCCTGTGGTAGGTTTCGTCCCGGGCTCGGGCATCGTGCGTCCTACAGGACGCGCCCGGGCCGAGCGCGCCCTCTCAGGGCGCGTACTCGTGCGGAGGGGAATGTAATGTCTGAAAGAAACGGACGGCGGGTCGCGATCATCGCCGGGTGTCGCACGCCGTTTTGCAAGTCGGGCACCGCGCTCAAGGACGCGCGCGCCGTGGACCTGGCCCGCTACGTGGCCCGTGAGCTGCTCGAGCGAACCAACCTGGAAGGCACGGAGGTGGATGAGGTGGTCTTCGGGCAAGTCGTCCCATCGGCGCTCGTCCCGAACGTCGCCCGCGAAGTGAGCCTCCTCCCCCAGTTCCCGAAAGAGATCCCAGCGTACTCCCTCAATCGCGCCTGCGCTTCCGCCGGTCAGGCGGTCTCCAACGCCCACGATCAGATCGCGCTCGGCCATGCGAACGTGGTGATCGCGGGAGGCGTGGAATCGCTCTCCGACATCCCGATCCTCGCCTCGCGCCGCCTCGCCGACCTCCTGGTCGAGGCGAGCCGGGCGAAGACACTGCCCGCCAGGCTCAAGACGTTCAGTCGCATCCGTCCTCGCGATCTCGTGCCGATCTCCCCCGCGATCGCCGAGCCTTCGACGGGGGAAACGATGGGGCAGTCAGCCGAGAAGATGGCGAAGCAGAACGGCATCGCTCGCGCCGCGCAGGACGAGTGGGCGCTGCGGAGCCACCAGCGCGCCGCCCAGGGCACGGACGACGGTCGCCTCACCGCCGAGATCGTGCCGTGGCTCCCGGCCCGGACCGGGGAGCCCGTGGTTTCCCAGGACAACGGCATCCGGCGGGACACCTCGCTCGAGCAGATGGCGAAGCTCAAGCCGGTGTTCGACCGTCGTTACGGCAGCGTGACGGCCGCGAACTCCTCGCCGCTCACCGACGGCGCCGCGGCGGTGCTGCTCACCAGCGACGCCGCGGCGCGTGCGCTCGGGTACACGCCGCTCGCGTACATCCGGTCGTACGCGGTCGCCGCCGTCGACCCCGGCTGGCAGCTGTTGCAGGCCCCGATCTTCGCGGTTCCCAAGGCGCTCGAGCGCGCCGGGATCGAGTGGCGGGATCTGGGCCTGGTGGAAGTACACGAGGCGTTCGCGGCGCAGGTGCTCTCGAACCTGCAGGGATGGCGGGCGTTAGGTTGGGAGATCGACCCCGAGATCATCAACGTGATGGGGGGCTCGATCGCGATCGGGCATCCCTTCGGTGCTACCGGTGCACGCATCGTCACGACGCTCGCCAACGAGATGGCGCGCCGCGACGTGCAGTTCGGGTTGCTCTCGATCTGCGCGCAGGGCGGCATGGGCTTCGCGATGGTGCTGGAGCGCCGCTGATGCCCGGATCCGCCCTCACGTGGGAAGTCGCGGACGGGATCGCGGTCGTCACACTCGACTTGAAGGGCGAGCCGGTCAACAAGATCTCGCGCGCCGTAAAGGCGGACTTCCTCGCCACCTTCGAGTCGCTGGAGCGCGACCAGGCCGTGCAGGCGGTCGCGTTTTTCTCGGGGAAGCCTGACCACTTCATCGCCGGCGCGGACATCGAAGAATTTGTCGCGCTCACGACGGCTGCCGAAGCGGAGCGGCTGTCCGCCGAGGGTCAGGCATTGCTCGAGCGCGTGGCGCGCTTTCCCAAGCCGATCGCCGTCGGGATCCACGGCGCGTGCCTGGGCGGCGGGCTCGAGTTCGCTCTGGCCTGCCATTACCGCGTCGCTTCCGACCACCCCAAGACGCAGCTCGGTCTGCCCGAGGTGCAACTGGGCGTGCTGCCGGCCGCGGGCGGCTGCCAGCGGCTGCCGCGCCTGATCGGTGCGCGCGCGGCGCTCGACATGATCCTCGCGGGAAAAGTGGAGCGGGCGCAAAAGGCCTTTCGGCTCGGGCTCGTCGACGAGCTCGTGCACCCCGCCATCGTGCCGGATATCACCCTCGCCGCCGCCAAACGGATGGCGGGCGGCTGGCGCCCGAGGCGGAAGCGCCCCGGCGGCTTCGTGGGGTGGCTGCTCGACGGCAATCCGCTCGGCCGGCGGTTGGTGTTTCGGGGTGCGCGCAAACAGGTCCTCAAGCAGACGAAGGGCAACTACCCGGCGCCGCTCGCCGCGCTCGAGGCCGTCGAATATGGCTTCGGGCACGGCCTGGCCCGAGGCCTGAAGCGTGAAGCCCAGCTGTTCGGGCAGCTCGCCGTCAGCGACGTCTCCCGCAAGCTCGTCCAGATTTTTTTCGCCACGACTCAGCTCAAGAAGGACTTCGGCATCGCCAACGCCCCGTCGCCCACCGAGGTGCGGCGGCTCGGCATCGTCGGCTCCGGGTTCATGGGGTCGGGAATCGCGGGGACCGCAGTCGCGCAGGCCGGCGTGGACGTGCGCATGAAGGACGCCGATCTGCCGCGGGTCGCGAAGGGACTCGTAGCGGCCCGGGAGATCTTGGACGACCGTCTGAAGCGCCGCCGCATCACGAAGTACGAGCACGCCCGACTCCTCGCCCTGCTCTCGGGCGCGGACACGTATGCGGGCTTCGGGCGCGCGGATCTGGTTATCGAGGCGGTGTTTGAAGACCTCGCCGTCAAGCAGCAGGTGCTGCGGGAGGTGGAGATGGCGACGGCCGACCGGGCGGTCTTCGCGTCCAACACCTCGACCATCCCGATCGGACGCATCGCCGATGCGGCACGGCGGCCCGAGCAGGTGATCGGGATGCATTTCTTCTCGCCGGTCGCCCGCATGCCACTGCTCGAGGTGATCCCGTCCGCGCGCACGGCGCCGGGAGTCGTCAGCACGGCGGTGGCGTTCGGGCGTCGCATGGGTAAGACCGCGATCGTCGTCAAGGACAGCCCGGGGTTCTGGGTGAACCGGATTCTCACTCCCTACATGAACGAGGCCGGCCACCTGCTGGCGGAAGGAACGGCGATCGAGGACCTCGACGACCTGATGGTGCAGTTCGGCTTCCCGGTGGGGCCGATCACGCTGTTGGACGAGGTCGGTTTGGATGTTGCGGAGAAGGTCGCGGGCGTGATGTACGAAGCGTTCGGTGACCGCTTCGCTCCGTCGCCCGCGTTCGCCGGGCTGGCGAAAGCCGGTCGGCTCGGCCGCAAGGCGGGAAAGGGGTTTTATGCGTATGCTCGGGGGAAGAAGGGAGGCGTCGACGCCACCGTGTACCGGCTCATCGGCACGCAGCCGAACGGCGGCCCGCGACCGGCGGAGGCCATCCAGCGGCTCATCCTGGCGATGCTCAACGAAGCGGCCTGCGCGGTGGGGGAGGGTATCGTCTCGAGCCCGCGCGACGGCGACATCGCCGCCGTGTTCGGCTTCGGCTTTCCGCCGTTCCGCGGCGGCCCGCTCCGTCACGCCGACGACCTCGGCGCGAGCCGTCTCGTCGGGGAGCTGCAGCGTCTCGCCGAGCGGCTGGGCCCGCGCTTCGCGCCGTGCGACGTCCTACAGGAGCAGGCGCGTCGAAACGCGAAGTTCTATCGCTGACGCTCCACACCTGATGATCCGCGCCGGCCTCCTGTGGCTCAGCGAGCAATCCCGCATCTTTGGCTTCATTCGAGGCAACGGGCTTGCCCGCCGTCTCGCCGCGCGCTTCGTCGCGGGTGAAACGGTCGAGGCCGCGGTTGCTGCGCTCCAAGGGCTCAACGCCAGTGGCATGGCCGCGAGCCTCGATCTGCTGGGCGAGTCCGTGACGAGCCTCTCCGAAGCCCGCGCCGCGCGCGACACCTATCTGGAAACCCTCGACCGCATCCGCACCGTGGGCGCGGACGCGAACGTCTCGGTAAAGCTTACCCAGATGGGGCTCGAGGTCGACGAGCGGGTGTGCGTCGAGAACCTCCGGGCGATCATGGCCAGAGCGCGAAGCTACGGGACCTTCGTCCGGATCGACATGGAGCAGTCGGCCTATACCGAGAACACGCTGCAGCTGTTCAAGCGGACGTTCCATCCCGAGTTCGGGAACGTCGTCGGCGTCGTGCTCCAGTCGTATCTGCGACGCACCGAGCGCGACGTGGAGGAGATGATCGCACTGGGCGGCCGCGTGCGGCTGTGCAAGGGCGCATATCAGGAGCCGGCGACGGTCGCGTTTCCGGACAAGCGCGACGTGGACGCGAACTACGTCCGCTGCATGGAGCGGCTGCTCGAGCGCGGGGACTATCCCGGAATCGCCACGCATGACGCCCGGATCATCGCGCACGCGAAAGCCTTCGCCCGCCGGACCGGCATCGCGCCCCAGCGCTTCGAGTTCCAGATGCTGTACGGCGTGCGCCGCGACCTCCAGCTGAGCCTGCGCCGCGAGGGCTACAACGTGCGGGTCTACGTCCCGTTTGGGGGCCACTGGTACCCCTATCTCATGCGGCGGCTCGCCGAGCGCCCGGCGAACATCGCCTTTCTGCTCGGCAACATCGTGCGGGAGTCGCTACGGCGGAGCTGAATGACGCCACGCTGGGCGGCTACCAGCGCGTGCACGAGCGGGCGCCCGCGTTTGGCGGCGCGGACGGCCGGGCGTACTCCGTCGCCACGTTCGTGGACGACGCGCCGAACGCGACGGGGCTGTATGGGGCGGCGCTGCTGTTCGTGCGCTGGTCCGAGGGAGGCGACCGGCCCGTGGGGCACCTGGAAACTGAATACCTCGCCTGGGGGAAGACGCCGGCCGAGGCGCTCGCACCGGTGCTCGCCCTGACGCTCCAGGACGTGAAACAGCATCTCGACGGCTGTATCGCGGCGGCGAGCAGGGAAGGTGGTGACGCGCGATGGCCATGAACACCGGCGTGGTGCTGGTGCGCACCGGCGCCACCTACCGCGTGTACACCGATTGGGGCGAGGTGACGGCGGTGCTGCGCGGCAAGCTGCGGCGGCGCGAGGACGACCGCGTGGTCGCCGGGGACGTCGTGGAGCTCGAGCTGCAGCGGGATGGGCTCGCGACGATCTCGTGCGTGCGTCCGCGGCGCTCGGTGCTGGCGCGGCGCGCCGCCGGCGCGCGTAGCCCCCGCGTCCAGCCACTCGCGGCGAACGTGGACCAGGTCGTGGTCGTCGCGTCGGCGCGCGACCCCGAGCCCAACTTGCGGATGCTCGACCGCTTCCTCGTCATCGCCGAGGCGAACCGGCTCCCCGCGGTCATCGTGCTCAACAAGATCGAGCTGGAGCGGCGCGCTGCGGACGTGTTCCAGCGGCGGTTCGGGCCGGCTGGCTATCAGATCCTGTTGACATCGGTGCAGGCGGCGGAAGGGCTGCCCGCGCTGCGCGACCTGCTGCGCGGCCGGGCCTCGGTGCTCACCGGCCCATCGGGGGTAGGGAAGTCGAGTCTCATGAACGCGCTCCACCCCGGGTTGAACCTCCGGATCGGCGAGATCAGCTCGTACTGGGGGAAGGGGAAGCACACGACGCGCGCCGCCCTGCTCGTGCCGCTCGCGGGGCGCGGTTTCGTCGTGGACACGCCGGGGCTGCGGGAAGTCGCGACCTGGGGCGTGGACCCGGATGCCCTCGGCGGCTGCTTCCCCGAGTTCCGCCTATTGCTCGACGGGTGCCGCTTCGACAACTGCCGCCACCTCATGGAACCGGACTGCGCCGTGCGGCGGGCAGCGGAGGAAGATCGCTTCGACCCCGATCGGCTGGTCTCCTACCAGCGGATCTACGAAGAAGTCAGCGTGCCCTCCTGGTCCAGCGCCCGCCGTCGCGCGAGGTGACTACTCCGTCTTCTCGGTCCAGCGGTGGGCGTCGCGCACCGTCACCTTCTGCATCATCGCCGCGAACGCCTGATCGAGGTCGATTCCCTGTGAGTTGGCGATGCAGACGACGACGAACAGGATATCGGCGAGCTCCATTGCTACCGAGCCCTCCGCCTCGTCCTGCTTCTTGGTCTTCTCGCCAAACCGGTGGTTGATCTCGCGCGCCAGCTCGCCCACCTCTTCCATCAAGCGGACGACGTTCGTGAGCGGCGAGAAGTATCCTTCCTTATATTGGCCGATCCAGCGATCGACTGTCTGCTGGGTTTCGCGCAGGGACAAGGGAGGCTCCAGGCAAGCGTGAGTGCCGATCTGCCACCGCTCGTGGTCCCGTTCCGCGGCGAGCGCTACGCGGCGCAGGACCGGCTGAGCGCGCTGATCGCGCCGCCGTACGACGTCATCGCGCCCGCCGAGCGGGCGGGCTACGCGGCGCGGGACCCCCACAATATCGTCCACCTCATCCTGCCGGAAGCGCCGGGGGATGCGGATCGATACGCCGGCGCCGCCGAACGCCTGGCGGGATGGCGGAACGCCGGTGTGCTCCAGGCGGACCCGGGAGACGCGGTGTACGTCGTCGCGCAGGACTACGGGCTTCCGTCGGGCGAGCGCCGTGCCCGAATCGGGATGTTCGCCGCCGTGCGGGCGGAGCCGTTCGCGACGCGGCGGGTGCGGCCGCACGAGCAGACCCACGCGGCCCCCAAGGCGGACCGGCTCGCGCTGCTCCGGGCGACGCGGACCAGCCTCGAATCGATCTTCCTGCTCGCGCCCGACGCCGACCGCGCGCTCGCCCAGGCCCTCGCGCGGGCGGCGCGGCGCGCGCCGGCGGCGCACGCCGAGCTGGACGGCGTAGGCATCCGCATGTGGCGAGTGACCGGAGCAGGCGCAAGCGAGCTCGCGGCGCTGGCGGGCCGGGCGCAGCTGTACATCGCGGATGGCCATCACCGCTACGAGACCGCGATCGCCTTCGCAGTGGAGGATCCCCATGCCGACCGGGTGCTTTCGTTCATCGTTTCGGCTGCGGATCCCGGGCTCACGCTCCTCGCGACGTACCGCATCGTATTCGGTGCCGACCGCGATGCCGCGAACCTGATCGAGGGGTGGCGCGAGTGGTTCGACGTGGGCCGCGTGGCGCCCTGCATGGACCGGATCGAACGCCTCGCCGAGCTGGGTCGCGACCGCACGGCGTGCATCGTCGCGTTCCCCGGCGCCTACGACGTGACCCTGGTGTTGAAGAGAGACGCGCGGCTCGACCACATCCCGGGGCTGGGCAGGACGCCCGCGGTCCGCGCACTCGACGTGGCGCGCGTCGAGGCGCTCGTCGTGCAGTACATCCTGGGCGCGGGGACGACCACGCCGACGCTCGCCTACACCCCGGACCCGAGGGCGGCCTTCGATGCGGTGCGCAACGGGAAGGCGGCGGCCGCAGTATTGCTCAACCCCCCCAAGGTGGAGCAGGTGTTCGCGGTGGCGGATGCGGGAGACGTGATGCCGCCCAAGTCCACCTACTTCGTGCCGAAGGTGCCGAGCGGCCTAGTCCTGCGGTCCCTGGCGTAGGGCCGCGATCAGGGCGCGGCAGAAGTGCGGCAGGTCGGCGGGCGTGCGCGAGGAGATCAGGTTGCCGTCCACCACCACCGGGGCGTCTTGCCAGATCACGCCGGCGTTCTCCATGTCGTCCTTGATCGCCCGCACGCTCGTCGCGCGCTTCCCGTCCAGGATCTTCGCCGAAATCGGCACCCACCCGGCGTGACAGATGAACGCGAGCGGTTTCCCGGCCTGGAAAATCGCTCGGGTGATCGCGAGGACCTTCTCGTAGCGGCGCAGCTGGTCGGGCGCGAACCCGCCGGGGATCACCAGACCGTTGAAGTCCGCCGCGTCGACTTGATCGACGTTGGTGTCCACGGTGACGGGATAGCCGCGTTTCCCCTGGTAGGTGCGTTCTCCCAATCCCGCAACCACCGTCGCCGCGCCTTCCTCCTCGAGGCGGATCTTTGGATACCACAGCTCGAGGTCCTCGTACAGAGGACCCGCGAAGAAGAGCACGTTCTTGCCTTTGAGGCTCATGTCGCCAAGCTATATCTTTCCCCGCCATGAGTCCACGGCCCCGTGAGCGGATCCTCGGCAATCTCGAATCGATCTACCGCGAAGCCTACGATCGCGCCAAGGCCGCCGGCGACCAGACGCGGATGGCCGATGTCGACGCTGCCTACCAGCGCGAGCAGCTCTTGCTCGAGGTGCTGCTCGACATCCGCGACGCCCTCGCCGTCCCGCCCGCCGTCGCTGAAGGAAGCGCTGGGAAGAGCGCCGGCGCCGACCCCGTCGCTGCGTTGGAGACGATCCGCCGCATCACCAAACTCCGCTGAGAGAACCGCATGAGCCGACACGTTCAGGTGGGACTGTTGTGCGTTTCGCTCGCCGCGTGCGGCCGGCCGGCGGAAATCGTCATCCGCGGCGGTATGGTATGGACCGGCCTCTCCTCTGGCGCTGCGCAGCCGGGCGTCGTGGCGATCGCGGCGGGCAAGATCCTCGCGGTCGGCGACTCAGCCGCGAT
This sequence comes from Gemmatimonadota bacterium, assembly GCA_003220935.1. Lineage (GTDB taxonomy): Bacteria > Gemmatimonadota > Gemmatimonadetes > Gemmatimonadales > GWC2-71-9 > 20CM-4-69-16. Next base: position 115,670 of record QHTT01000066.1, on the reverse strand, counting down.
CGCCCGCTACGTCGGCTCGCGCACCCAGGTGATTCACGCGCACGGCGGGCTGGTGATCCCCGGTCTCGCAGACGGCCACACGCACTTCATTGGCGGCGGGTTCCGGCTCGCGTCGGTCGATCTGCGAAACGCCGCGACGCCCCAGGAATTCATCCGGCGTCTCCGGGAGTACGCGCGAACCGTCAAGCCCGGGGAATGGATCACCGGTGGTGATTGGGACCACACGCTTTGGCCGGGCCAGCCGCTGCCGCGGCACGAATGGATCGATTCGGTGACGCCCAGCAACCCCGTCTTCGTCAGTCGGCTGGACGGCCACGAGGCGCTCGCGAACGCCGCTGCCATGAAAGCAGCCGGCATCACCAAGGACACCCCCACGCCAGCGGGCGGTGAGATCCTGCGCGACCCGAAGACCGGCGAGCCCATCGGGATCTTCAAGGATCAGGCGCTCGATCTCATCGGTCGGGTCGAGCCTGACCCGTCTCCCGAGCAGCAGGACTCGGCGCTGGCGCGCGCCCTCGCTCACGCCGCGTCACTCGGCGTTACTGCCACTGCGCATATGGCGGCGTCCTGGGCGGACGTGGCGGCCTACCGGCGCCTGGAAAAGGCGGGCCGCCTGACCATGCGCGTGGCCCTGTACTTGCCTCTCGAGCAGTGGCGCGCCGTCGCGGACACGGTCCGGCGCGCGGGCCCGGGGGACGACTGGGTCCGCATCGCCGGGCTGAAGGGCTTCGCGGACGGCTCCGCGGGCGCGCGCACCGCCGCCTTCTTCCAGCCGTACGCCGACTCGACGGGCTATGCCGGCTTGCTACAGCACCCGCCGCAGGACCTCGCCACGTGGATCGGCAACGCCGACTCGGCGGGGTTGCAAGTGGCGGTGCACGCCATCGGCGACCGCGCCAATGCGCTCATCTTGTCGATCTACGACAGCGTGACCAAGGCACACGGGCCCCGGGACCGCCGGTTTCGCGTGGAGCACGCCCAGCACCTGCGGCCGCAGGACATTCCGTTGTTCGGCACCCTGGGTGTGATTCCCTCGATGCAGCCTTATCACGCCATCGACGACGGCCGTTGGGTCGAGCAGCGCATCGGCCCGCTGCGCATCAAGACGACCTATGCGTTCCGCACGTTGCTCGATACCGGGGCGAAGCTCGCGTTCGGGTCCGACTGGACCGTCGCGCCGCTCGACCCGATCTCGGGGATCTACGCCGCGGTCACGCGCCGCACCCTCGACGGCAAGAATCCGAACGGGTGGGTGCCTGAGCAGAGGATCACGGTGGGCGAGGCCCTGCGCGCCTATACCGCGGGGAATGCCTATGCGACGTTCGCCGACAAGAGGCGGGGCACGCTCGCTCCCGGCTACGACGCGGACGTGGTGGTGATCGACCGCAATCTGTTCACGCTGCCGCCGGAGTCGATCAGCACGGCCCGGGTCGCGGTCACGATCGTGGGTGGGAAAGTGGTATACGAGAGGAGATAGGGACTGGCGCGCAGCGCGCCGCATCTAGCCCGAATACTTGAACCCGGCTTCTTGCAGGGTCAGCGCCTGGCCGCCGTCGTGCTCCACGCCTGCCTCGACGACTTCGCCAAGCACCAGCGTATGATCGCCGGCCGGGAGCGTGGCGACGACGCGGCACTCGACCCAGCCCAGCGCCTCGGCGAGGAGCGGTGCGCCCGAGACCGGGGCCGGCTTCGTCTTGATCCCCTTGAGCTTCTGGGGGGCCGTGGCGGAGGCGCGCCCCAGCTTTCCAGCGAGCTCGCGCTGCCCTTGCAGAAACACATTGACCGCGAAGTGGTGGGCGTCGCGGATCATACCGATCGTCTTCGACGTGTTCTCGACGGCCACGACCACCATCGGGGGCTCGAAGGATGCCTGGGTGATCCAGTTGGCCGTCATACCGTGCTCGTCGCCCCCGTGCTTGACCGTGAGCGCGTAGAGCCCATAGGGGAAGTGCCGGAGGACGGTTTTCTTCGCGGCTTCGTCCATGGGTGAAATATTGACCCGGGCCAACGGCGCGCCAAGTTTGACGTCATGGCCCGTCTTCCCCTTTGGGCGCTGGCGCTCGTTCCCGCTCGCCTCTTCGGCCAGAATGCGGCGTCCGATGTGCATTCCCCGGCGGCGACCTACCTGGAGCGATACCAAGAGATCAGCAACCTCGCGCCGCTGCCTGGGCGCGTGGCTGAGGTCAATCACCTCGTGCTCAGCCGTGACGTCGGCCGGCTCATCCTGGAGCGCGGGACGCTGTATCTGCTCACGCCTGTCGGCGGCCGGACGGTAGCTGCGCTGTTTCGGGGCGAGGGCCGGTTCGGGTTCGCGCCCGATACTCCCGCCGAGCGAGCCGAGCTGCAGCGGTTCGCCGGATCTCCCGTGCTCGAGGATACCCTCACTGAAGCGATTCTCATCTTCTCGGACTCGACCGCCGAACAACTCGGCGCGCTGGCATTCCGGCGGGCCGAAATTCCGGGAGAGGTCGGCGACCACGTGCACGACCTGATCGGCACCCTCAAGGGGAGCAACGATGGGGCCTTCAGCAGCGATGTGATCGGCCCGCTCCTCAGCGGCGAGCCGAGCGGGTTCTTTCTGGCGCGCGTGGAGCGCGCTCAGGGTGGGGCGGTTCTCTTCCAGATCAACCCGGAGGAGAGTGAGGCGGTGCGCCTGTACCGTCCGGTAAGCCGCCTCCGCTGGGGGAGCAGTTGGGCTGTCGTCACGCAGTCCCCTCTGCAGCGGCCCTTAAGCGGCACGGGCGGGTCCTGGAGGTATCGCGAGCAGCTCGGCGTGCCGAGCTATCGCATGGATGTTCAGCTCACCCCAACGGCGGGTGCGAACCTCGATTTCGCCGCGAGCGCCACGCTCTCGCTGACGGCCGTCGAGCCCGTCGGACCGTGGCTCCTGTTCGGGCTTCACCCGAAGCTCCTCGTGGACTCGGCGCGCTGGAGCACCGGCGAGACTGCCACGGTGTTCAAGGCTAAGGACAGCGACGACCTGTGGGTACGGGCGGGCCGCCGGCTGCAGGCGGGCGACTCCGCGGCGCTGAGGCTGTTCTATCACAGCGCTGCCGGCGGCCTGATCGATCGGCACGGCGACTGGTTCTTCATCGACCCCGGCGCGTGGTGGTATCCCGTGAACCGGCAGGGCGAGAACCTCGCGACGTTCGACCTCACGTATCACAGCCCCCCCTGGTATCCGCTCGTCAGCGTGGGCGAGCGCACCGACTCCACCGTGGCCGACAAGGTGCTGACCACGCACTGGCTCACGCGGCTCCCGACACCCTTCGCCACGTTCAACCTCGGCGTGTTCCAGAGCTACCACGTGGCGCAACCGGACGCGCCCGCCCTGGATGTGCTCCTCTCCGAGGACGCCCATCGCCAACTCGCGCGCGAGCTCCTGGCGCGGGGCTACATGATCCCGCAGCAGAAGCGCATGCGAGAGAACGTGGCGGCGGATGTCTCGAACAGCCTGAAGCTGTTCACGAATCTCTTTGGCGAGTGTCCCTACCGTCACTTCTATGTCACGGAGATCCCGTACGATGAGGGCGTATCCTTTCCGGGAATGATCGATTTGTCCTGGTCGACCTTTCAGAACACCTCGCTCGACGGCTTCGACGAGTTCTTCCGAGCGCACGAGGTCGCCCATCAGTGGTGGGGCAACGGCGTCCACCCCGGCTCGTATCGCGACGCCTGGCTGAGCGAGGGGCTGGCCTCGTTCTCCGCTCTCTGGTATCTCCAGAGCGAGCGCAAGCGCAACGACGAGTACTTCAAGTTTCTCGACCAATACAAGGCCGACATCAAGGACGAAAAGGACGATGCGGGCCCGATCTGGATCGGCTACCGCACCGCCACGCCGAGCGTGCGACGCGGGTACGACGTGGTGATCTACGAGAAGGGCGCCTGGGTCTTTCACATGCTGCGCATCTTGATGCTCGACCTCAGCACGATGAAGCAGGATCGTTTCCTCGAGACCATGCGCGACTTCTATCAGTCGTACCGGGGGAAGCCGGCGACCACCGACGACTTTCGCGGTGTCGTCGAGCGTCACGCCGGCGTTCCGATGGACTGGTTCTTCGACGAGTGGGTAAAGGGCACGGCCATTCCCACCTATCACGTGGCGTGGACCAGCCAGCCCGCCGGGGGCGGGAAGTACACGATCCGCCTTCGGGTGACGCAGGAGCACGTGCCGAGCGACTTCCAGATGTTCGTTCTCGTGTCGGCGGACCTGGGGAACAACCGCTTTGCACACTTCCGCATCGGGGTCCGGGGAGATCGGACGGAGTACCAGAGTCCGCTCCTTCCCGCGGAGCCGAAAGAGGTCCTGTTCAACGACCTGCACGGGGTTCTGGCGGACGTGAAGACGGAGCGGTGGTGAGTCGTGCGGATGCCATGGCGGCGCTATCTTTCACCCCATGGCGACCCGGACCCACCCCAGAGCCAAGGCCGCTAAGGTCCTCTCGAAAGCGGATCTCCTCGATATCTACCGGGTGATGCTGCTGTCTCGCCGGCTCGACGACAAGGAGATCCAGCTCAAGCGGCAGAACAAGATCTTCTTCCAGATCTCGGGCGCGGGCCACGAAGCCGTGCTCGCGGCAGCGGGGAGAGTGCTCCGTCCCGCCTACGACTGGTTCTATCCGTACTATCGCGATCGCGCGCTCTGCCTCACGCTCGGCATGACCCCGACGGAGATGCTGCTCTCGGCGGTGGGAGCGGCGGAGGATCCTAACTCGGGTGGTCGACAGATGCCGTCCCATTGGGGCCACAAGGCGCTCAACATCGTCAGCCAGTCGAGCCCGACGGGCACGCAGCTCCTGCAGGCGGTGGGCTGCGCCGAGGCGTGGCTGCGCTACGCCCGCATCGCCGACATCACCGACAAGCCGATCCAGGGCGACGAGCTGGTCTACGTCTCGGTCGGCGACGGCACGACGAGCGAGGGCGAATTCTGGGAGGCGCTCAACACCGCGTCCAATCTCAAGCTGCCGGTGCTGTTCCTCGTCGAGGACAACAAATACGCGATCTCGGTGCCGGTCGAGGTGCAAACGGCGGGCGGCTCGGTGTCGAAGCTCGTCCGCAATTTCCCCGATCTGCTCGTCGAGGAAGTGGACGGCTGTGACCCGGTCGCCTCCTATGAAGTGCTCGTGCGGGCGGCCGAATACTGCCGCCAGCGCACGGGGCCTGCGCTCGTCCATGCGCACGTCATCCGGCCCTACTCGCACTCGCTCTCGGACGACGAGGTCCTGTACAAGCCGCCGAAGGAGCGCGAGGAAGAAGCGAAACGCGACTGCACGCTCACCTTCCCCAAGCGCCTGATCGTCGAAGGCGTAGCCACCGAGGCGGAGATCGAGCAGATCCGGCGGCAGGTGGACGAGGAAGTCAGCGTCGCGGCCGACATGGCGCTCGCCTCTCCCCAGCCGCGACCGGAATCGGCGCTGCGCTACGTGTACTCTCCGGACGTCGACCCGACCTCCGAACAGTTCGACACCGAGGACGACCCCCAGTTCGCAGGCGATCCCACCACGATGGTGGATCTGCTCAATGCATGCCTCAAGGACGAGATGGCGCGCGAGCCGCGCATCGTCGTCTTCGGCGAAGACGTGGCCGACGCCAGCCGCGAGCAAAACCTCAAGGAAGTGAAGGGGAAGGGCGGGGTCTTCAAGGTCACCTGGGGCCTGCAGCGCCAGTTCGGGAGCGAGCGCGTCTACAACTCGCCACTCGCCGAAGCCAACATCGTGGGCCGGGCGATCGGGCTCGCGACCCGCGGGCTCAAACCGATCGTCGAGATCCAGTTCTTCGACTATATCTGGCCCGCCTACCACCAGCTCCGCAACGAGCTCGCCACGCTGCGGTGGCGCTCGAGCAACGCGTTCAGCGCCCCGGCCGTCGTGCGAGTGACGTACGGCGGCTACCTGAAGGGCGGCGCCCTGTACCATTCGCAGACGGGGGCCGTTGTCTTCACCGCCATCCCGGGGCTGCGGGTCGTGTGTCCCAGCACGGCGCTGGACGCGAACGGCCTGCTCCGCACCGCCATCCGCTGCGACGACCCCGTCCTCTTCCTCGAGCACAAGCACCTCTACCGCCAGACCTACAACAAGGCGCCGAACCCCGGTCCGAACTTCATGATCCCATTCGGCAAGGCGAAGGTCGTCAAGGAGGGGAAGGACCTGACCGTGGTGACCTACGGCGCCGTGGTGCAGCGCGCCCTCGTCGCGGCCAAGGAGCTCGAGGAGAAGGACGGTGTGAGCAGCGAGGTGATCGATCTGCGCAGCCTCTCGCCAGTGGACTTCGCTACGATCGCCGCGTCGCTGCAGAAGACGAGCCGGGTGCTCGTGGCCTACGAGGATGCTCTGTCCTGGGGCTATGGCGCCGAGATCGCCGCGAAGATCGCGGACGAGTGCTTCGCATGGCTCGACGCCCCGGTGAAGCGGGTGGCGTCGACCGACACTTTCGTCGGCTACGCTCCTGCGCTCGAGGATTTCATCCTGCCACAGGTGGAGGATCTCGCGCAGGCGATGCGCGAGCTGCATGCGTTCTAGCGCGGCGCGCGCTTACAGTCTCCTGTTTCTGCTGTCAGGCGCCACCGGGCTCGTCTACGAGCTCCTCTGGGTGCGCCTCCTATATCAGGCGTTTGGCTCCACGGTGCAGTCGGTGACGACGGTTGTCGCCGCCTACATGGGCGGGCTCGGCCTCGGTGCGTGGCTGTTGGGCCGCTGGGCCGACCGCCACGCGCGCCCCGCAGCGCTGTACGGCGGACTCGAGATCGCCATCGGGGTCTTCGGCCTCGTTTCGCCCCTCGTCCTGTCGCTCGCGCACCGGGTGTACGTCGCCGCGGCGGGCGCCTGGCAGCTCAGCGGCGCCGCCAGCGTCGCGCTGCGCTTCGGGCTCGCGGCGCTAGTGCTGCTCGTCCCCACGACCCTGATGGGCGGCACACTGCCGGTGCTCACGCGGGCGTTCATGGGCGCGGACCGCGCCGCGTTGCAACCATCGCTAGGCCGCCTGTACGGTCTCAATACCCTCGGCGCTGTCCTCGGCACGGCGCTCGCCGGGTTCTTCCTCATCGAGTACGTCGGCATCCGAGCGAGCCTCTGGGGCACAGCGCTGGTAAACCTGAGCATCGGGGTCGTGGCGCTCCGGCTTCCCGATCCCCGGGGTGAGGCGCGGGGTGAATCGGCTGACCGCGGGCGAGAGCCCGGGGAGGCGCCGGCGCACGCGCTGCAACGTGTCGCGCTCCTGCTGCTCGCCCTTACCGCATTCGCCTCGCTGCTCGACGAGATCGCCTGGACGCGGGTGCTCGTCATGATCGTCGGCGGCTCGACCTACGCCTTTACCTTGGTGCTGCTCGTCTTTCTGCTCGGGATCGGCGTCGGCAGCGCCGTCGTGGCGCGGCGCAGTGCGCCGGCGCCCGAGGCCGCGGCCGATGTCGCGTTGGCGCAGGGGGTGACTGCCGCCGGGGCTGCGGCGCTGTTCGTCGTGTTCGGGCTGCTGCCGCGCTACATCATCGCGGTGTTCCAGGCCCAGTCGCTGGGGGCCACGGAGCGGCTCCTCGCCATGGGATTCGGTGTCGGCGCGGTAGTGCTGATTCCGGCGCTCGGCATGGGTATGACGTTTCCTCTCCTCACGGATCTCGTGGCCCTCCGCGATGTGGCGCGTGGGTCCGACGTCGGGCGCGCCTACGCGCTCAACACCCTGGGCAGCATCGCGGGAGCCGTGCTCACGGGATTCGTGCTGGTGGCGACGCTCGGCACCGATCGCACGCTCCGCATCGGCGTGGCGATCAACGCCTGGGCGGCCCTGACGCTCGCGGTTCTGGTGGCGCGTCGCGTCGCGGAGGGCTCCGAACAGCGCCACCGCCTCCGCCTGCGGGTGATCGGCGCGGGCGGCCTCGCGAGCGTGGGGCTCGCCGTCGCCCTCGCCGCACCGCGCTGGAGCACGCGGCTCATCGATCTGGGCCCGAGCATCTACGCCCGACAGCCGATGACTGCCGGGGCGCGCCAGGACTTCCTCGAGCACCGCGGCGTGCGGCAGCTGGCGTACCGGGAGGGCTGGAACGCCACCGTGTCGGTGTGGGAGAGCGGAACCGGCCGCACGCTCAAGGTCAACGGCAAGGCCGACGCCTCGGACCACGGCGACATGGACACGGAAATCCTGCTCGGCCTCGCTCCTGTGGCCGCGCGGCCCGGCGCCACCGCGGCCCTGGTGATCGGCTATGGCAGCGGCGTCACCACGCACGTGCTCGCCGCCGTCCCCGGGATGGAGCGGGTGCGCGTAGTGGAGATCGAGCCCGCCGTGCTGGATATGAGCCGGTTCTTCCTGCACGTGAACGACACCGTGCTCACCCGGCCTACCGTCTCCGTCGTCGTAGACGACGCGCGGAGCGCGCTCCAGATCGACCGGGCGCGCTACGACGTGATCGTCTCCGAGCCCTCGAACCCGTGGCTCGCGGGCGTCGCGACCCTCTATACGCCGGAGTTCTTCCAGATCGTGCGGGCGCGACTCACGGAGGGCGGCGTCTTCTCCCAGTGGGTGCAGCTGTACCAGCTGCCGGCGGCCGTCGTGACGGGCATCGTGCGGAATCTCGCCGCCGTGTTCCCGCACGTGGAGATCTGGTTCAGCTCGCCGGGCGACGTGATGGTGCTCGGCTCGGCGCGGCCGCTCACGTACGACCGCGCTTGGCTCGGCCGGCTGGTGGGCGCCCGTGGCTCGCTCGGCGAGCTGGGCCGCGAGTATCTCGGCGTGGACCAACCCGCCGACTACTTCGGCCACCTGCTCCTCGGGCCGGCGGGCGTCGGCGAGCTGCTCAAGCGGCCCGGCGTGGCACATCGCGACGACCTGCCCCGGCTCGAGTTCGTCGCGGCGCGTCGCTTCCTCGACAGCCGGGGCACCGAGGGGGTGTTCGATTCGCTGGTCGCGATTCGCGCGGCGACTCAGGAAGCGGACGGCGCGTCCCCCTTTCTGTTCGCCAGAGCGCTCACCGTGCGGCGTGGTGATCCCGCTGCCCTGCGCTACATCGACGCCGCCCGCCGGGCGCGCCCTGACCAACCTCTCTGGACCGTCAACGCCGCCGCGATCTTGCTGGGGCTCGGCGACTCGACGCTCGCCGACACGGCACTGGGCCGACTCGTGAGGACGGGGCGCGACCCCGGCGCGTGGCTGCTCTCCGGGCTCGTCGCGACGCGGCGCGGACAGAGCGCCCGGGCTTTCGCCCTGTTGACTGGAGCGCTCGCAGCGGGTGCGGACACCGCGGAAGCGCGCGCCGGCCTCGCGGTGGTGGCGGCACGAGCCAAGGACTGGGCCCGCGCCGCGGCCGACGCGCGGGCGGCGTTGGTCGCTGCGCGCGGCACGTTGCGGCACCCCTATCCCCGGGAATGGCTTGGGGACGCGCTCACGCGCTTCGCGCTGGAGGGACCGCCACGCATCGCCGACAGCCTGATACGGGCGGCCGTGACGGGTCGCGACGGCTGGTCGAAGCTCCACGAGTTTCTCGCGGTCGCGGCGCTGCGAGCGGGCCGCTGCGAGGAGGCCGCGCAACAGTTCATCCTGCTGCTCGAGTTCGGGATCGAGCGTGACGACGGCCCCCCGCTCGTGGCGCGGTGCCGGCGCGGCGAGGCGCTCTAAGCCCCGGGCTGCTCTCCCAGCGCTGCCCGGATCTCGCCGGCCGCAGCGATGGCGTGGTCGACGTCGCGCGACAGGGCGCGCGCCTGCTGCGTGGCGTGGGTGAGATCGTCGAGCACGGCGGCCACGCCCGCCGATCTGAGTCGCAGCAGATCGAACCGCACGTTCTGCATCGCGAGCACGCACGACTCGATCTGGTCTTCGACCAGTTGGCGGCGCGTCAGCAGGTCTGTGAGCGTCTGTCGCTGCCGCTGCAGCAGGTTGAGCTGGCGCTCGCGCTCCGGGCTGTCGGGCTCCCGCTTCGTCACCTCGATCTTGTCCTCGAGTCGGGAGAGCGCTGCGCGATCGACGTCGCCGCTCATCGCGTGCGCCGTCCGCGCCAGGTCTTCGGCCCGCTTGAGCAATCCGTCCACTGTGACGATAACGTCCGGGAGCAGCTTCTTTTCGGACTTGGGCACCCGCTCCATGATCTTGAGAATGGCCTTGCGGTCGTTCCGCGCCTGCTGCACCGCCGTCGCCAGGCGCCCGAATTCGTCCCCGGTGGCGGCCGGGAGATCGAGCGGCCGTGACCCCGCCGCCGCGAGCTGCGCCTCCGCCGACTCGGGCGCCGCCGGCCGGCGCAGCACGTCGCGCCAGGAGTAGCCCGCACTCCAGAGCCGCATGTAGAGCGGCAGCAAGCCGAACGCGCCCCATGGGACAGCCACGAACAAGGACCACCCATGCCACCCGGTCGCCGCGTCGAACAACAAGCACCCGCCGGCGACCGAGGCCCAGGACACAAAGCTCGAGCGCATCTTACGGACAATGTCCGCTTCGCCGGCAGGCGCCAGCGCAGCCGCCTCGCGGTGGCGCATCGGGCGACGTCCCACATCGGGGCTGCGGGGGATGGGGAGGGCGGGTGGGGGCGGGAACCGCAGTGCCCGCGGCGCCGGCCCCCCGGAGGGCCGCCGCGACCGGGACATGGTCGCGCTGCGGGCCTCGAGCGCCCGCCGTAGCGCGTCCGCCGTGGGCCAGCGGTCATCTGGGTCCTTCTCAAGGGAGCGCATCACGCAGGCCGCCAGATCTTCCGGGCAATCGCGGCACTTATCTGTGACGAGCGGTGCCCGTTCGGTGATGTGCTTCATGAGGATGCCCGGCACCGTCGGTGCGTGGAACGGCAGCTCCCCCGTTAACATCTGGTAGCTCACGACGCCCAGGCTATAGATGTCGGAGCGCCCGTCGATCTCGCGGTCTCCCGCGGCCTGCTCCGGGCTCATGTAGTGCGGCGTCCCGATCGCCACACCCGTGGCGGTCAGCGTCGCCGAGCCCGTGGTTGATGAGAGCGCTTTCGCAATCCCAAAGTCCGTCACGACCACGCGACCGCGGCTTCCTTCGAGGAGGATGTTGTCCGGCTTCACGTCCCGGTGGATGATGCCGAGCGCGTGCGCCGCTCCGAGCGCGTCCGCCGTCTCCAGCATGATGCGGCGCGCTTCCTCCGAGGGCAGTTGGCCGCGCCGCTTCAGCTTCGCCGCGACTGACTCGCCGTCCACGTACGCCATCACGAAGTACACGAGGCCGTCCGGACCTTCGCCGACCGAGTGGATCGGGACGATGTGCGGGTGTGACAACCGCGCCGCCGTCTCTGCTTCGCGCAAGAAACGGATCCTGATCTCCTCCCGAAAGGCGAGCTCGGGAGGTAACACCTTGATTGCCACCTGGCGCTTCAAGCGCTCGTCACGGGCTTTGTACACGACGCCCATCCCGCCGCGACCGAGCTCCCCCTCGACGGTGTAGGAGCTTCCCAACGCCTGGATCAGGCGCGCGGCGAGCGACTTGTCTGCGTCCGTCATCGGCGTCCGAGCGGTGTGGCCGCATAGATTTAGCCGTGTCGGCCCGACCGTGCAACCATCCAAACGGTTTGCACTTACGGTCGGCGCTGTCGGTGAGGTGGCGCCAAGCTGACGGCGGATGTCCTGATCACCGGTGGCTAAACGGCAGTTTCTGCCGTATTGACCGCTCGCGCTCGGAACGCGCGTGCGGGGCGGCGCGTTTTTCTTGTGGCACGGACGATGCTAACACGCTGGGGGGCATGAGGGCGTTGTTATCTCTCAACTGGACGAATCTATGTCTGAGCGCTTGACGCTCCCGGTGCTACCGCTCCGGGACATCGTGTTGTTTCCGGGCGTCTCCACGCCGATCGGCGCGGGCCGCCCGACCACTTTGCGGGCCATTGAAGCGGCGCTGAAGGGGGAGTCCCGCGTGATCTTCGCCGTCTCGCAGCGCGAGAACGTCGATCGCGTGACCCCGAGCGTGCTGTACACGACGGGGACGATCGCCAAGATCAGCCAGATCCAGCGTGGCCTGGGCGGCGTGCAGCTGCTGCTGCACGGGGAGAAGCGTGGCGCCGCGCTCCACTATCTCGACACGCAGGGGCATCTCGAAGCCGTCGTACGGGAGGTAGAGGACTTGCCGCCGCTGCGTCCCGACGACCCCGCCTTCGTTGCGCTGCACCGCGAGGCACGCGAGCGGGCTGGGGAGCTGGGACAGAAGTCCGGGCTGCCGGAGGAGGTCGTACGGCAGGTGCTCGAGGGCGTGACCGATCCGGGAAAGCTCGCCGACCTCGTCGCGGGTTACCTCGAGATCGACGCCGCGGAGCGCCAGGCGCTGCTCGAGACCCTCTCGGTCGAGGAGCGGTTACGCCGCGTGCTGGTGCACGTCCAGCGTCAGATCGGCGTGCTCGACGCCCAGGAGCAGATCAAGTCGCAGGTGCAGGAGGAGCTGGGTGAGCGGCAGCGGGAGCTGTTCCTGCGCGAGCAGATGAAGGCGATTCGCAAGGAGCTGGGCGAGGAAGACGAAGCGACGGAAGTCGAGGAGCTGCGGAAGCGCTTCGCGGCGCTGGAGCTCCCCGAAGCCGCGCGCAAGGAAGTGGATCGCGAGCTGGCGCGGCTCGAGCGGGCCTCCCGGGACTCGATGGAAGCCCAGGTGATCCGCACCTATCTCGAGACCATGGCGGAACTGCCATGGAACAAGCGGGCCGAAGAGTCACTCGACCTGAAGCGGGCGGGTGCGATCCTCGACGAGGACCACTACGGCCTGCAGGATGTCAAGGACGAAGTCCTCGAGTTCCTCTCGGTGCGCCAGCTGCGGCAGCGCACGCCGGAAGGCGACGCGCGCGGCAACGAAGACGACAAGCAGTCGAAGGGCTCGATCTTGCTGTTCGTCGGGCCGCCGGGCGTCGGCAAGACGTCGATCGCCAAGTCGATCGCCCGGGCGATGGGCCGGCCGTACGTGCGCATCTCGCTGGGGGGCGCTCGCGACGAGGCCGACATCCGCGGCCATCGCCGCACCTACGTGGGTGCCATGCCGGGGCGCATCATCCAGGGGATGAAGCAGGCCGGCGCCAAGAACCCGGTGTTCCTGCTCGACGAAGTGGACAAGCTGGGCGTCTCGTTCCAAGGCGACCCCGCGGCCGCGCTGCTGGAGGTGCTCGATCCGGCACAGAACGACTCGTTCACCGACCACTACCTCGGTGTGCCGTTCGACCTGTCGGAGGTGCTGTTCATCGCGACGGCGAACTTCCTCCAGTACATCCCGGCACCGCTGCTCGACCGGCTCGAGACGGTGAACTTCGCCGGCTATACGGAGCGCGAAAAACTCGAAATCGCGAAGCGCTACCTCCTGCCGCGGCAGCTGCACGAGAACGGGCTGGCTCCGGGGCAGCTCACGGTCACGGACGAAGCCCTGAGCGAGATCATCACCAGCTACACGCGCGAGGCGGGCGTGCGCCAGCTGGAGCGCGAGATCGGCAAGCTCGGGCGCAAGATCGCGCGCAGGATCGCTGGGGGGGAGGTCGAGCGCGTCACCGTGGAGGCGAAGGATGTCGACGACCTCATCGGACGCCCCAAGGTGCACCCCGAGCGCATGGCGCGGGAGGACGACATCGGGGTCGCGACCGGGATGTACTACACGCCGGTCGGAGGCGACATCATGTTTGTCGAGGCGAGCGTGATGCGCGGCAAGGGTGAGCTGGTGCTCACCGGCCAGCTGGGTGACGTGATGAAGGAATCGGCGCGCGCGGCGCTCACTTACGCCAAGAGCCACGCCGACCAGCTCGGTATCCCGGAAGCAGCCCTCACCGGAAGCGACGTGCACATCCACGTGCCGGCCGGCGCCATCCCGAAGGATGGCCCGTCCGCCGGTGTGACGATGGCGACCGCGCTGGTGTCCGCGCTGTCGCGGCGGCCCGCACGCTACGACCTTGCGATGACCGGTGAAGTCACGCTGCGCGGCCGGGTGTTGCCGATTGGAGGCGTCAAGGAGAAGGTGCTCGGCGCCGTCCGCGCCGGCATTCGCACGATTGTGCTTCCCAAGGAGAACGCGCCGGACTTGGAAGACCTTCCCGAAGAGGTCCGGACGTCGCTCGAGGTGCACCTCGTCGAGGACCTGGGCGAGCTGCTGAGCCTGGCGCTGCGTGGCGCCCGGTTCGAGGCGGGCCACCTCGTGTTCGAGGGCGACGTACCGCACGAGCCGAGCCTGGTGGCGAAGCAGAACTAAGCCGGCGCAACTTGGGCGCAGCAGGCCCCCAGCGGGTTGCTCCCCGGGGGCCCGTGCGTTTATGCAACCTTTTCCGCCCTCGACGCGTCTAAGTGCCCGGTACCCCCAAAGGTCCAGTATGCCAGCCGCCGTGCCCATGCTCGCGGTCATGGTCGTCGTCCAAGCGTACGGCAGCCCCACCGCCCCAACCGGCAAGCCGGCGGAGCCCAGCGCCACTACGGTCGTCGCCCGGCGGGCCCTCCGCGGCGTGGTCATCGATGGCAAGGACGACGATGAGGTGTGGCGCGAGGCTCCCGCCATCACGGCGTTCCGCGAGTTCTCGCCGCGGGAGGACGGCGACCCACGCTTCCCCACGGAAGCCAAGGTCGCCTACGACGATCGCAACTTCTACGCCTTCATCCGCGCCTTCGATCCCCATCCCGACAGCATCCTGAGAATCCTGGCGCGTCGCGACGTGCGCGCGCCGACCGATCAGCTCAAGATCGTGATTGACTCCTACCACGACCGGCGCACCGGGTACGAGTTCGCTGTAAACCCGGCCGGGGTGAAGCGCGATTACGCGATCTACAACGACAACCACGAGGACGATGCCTGGGACGGGGTGTGGGAGGTGGCAGCGACCGTAGACTCGCTCGGCTGGACGGCGGAGTTCCGGATACCGTTATCGCAGCTCCGCTACGCGCATGCGGACACGAACACGTTTGGGTTCGCCGTGTGGCGCGACATCCAACGCTATTCGGAGCGGGTCGCCTGGCCGGTGTACCGGCAGTCGAAGGCGGGCTTCGCCTCCCAGCTCGGGGACGTCACCGGTTTGGTGGGACTCGCCGCACCGCGCCGGCTGGAGGTCGCTCCGTACGCGGTGACGAAGAACGTGTCGGTCCCAGCCGGTAATGGCTTCGATCGATCCCAGAGGCTCACCGGAGGGGCGGATCTGAAGTACGGGCTCACGTCCAACCTGACGCTCGACGCAACCGTGAACCCCGACTTCGGGCAAGTGGAGGCGGATCCCGCCGTTCTCAACCTCACGGCCTTCGAGACCTTCTTCCAGGAGCGCCGTCCCTTCTTCGTCGCGGGTACAGGGATCTTCCGCTTCGATGTGAACTGCAGCCAGGTGAACTGCAACGGTGAGCGCCTGTTCTACTCGCGCCGCATCGGGCGGGCCCCGCAACTCGGCCGCGGCGATCCCGAGTCGCCTATCGCCACCACGATCTCCAGCGCGGCGAAGCTGACCGGCCGGTTGCCCGGGGGGCAGACGGTCGGTGTGCTCGACGCCGTTACGCAGCGCGCCGCGGGCAACGCGGACCGCACCACCGAGCCTGCCACCAACTACGCGGCGATCCGCGCGCAGCAGGACTTCCGCAGCGGCGGGAGCGGCGTCGGCGTCATGGCCACAGCGGTGAACCGCAGCCTCGACCCGTTGACAGACGCCTCGCTCCGCCGCAGCGCGTACGTGGGTGCGCTCGACTTTCGGCACCGCTTCTTGGGGAGCCGCTATCAGCTCTCCGGTTCCGTGGACGTGAGTCGCGTGAGGGGAACGCCGTCGGCGATCGCGGCGACCCAGCGGGACCCGGTGCACTACTACCAGCGCCCCGACGCCGGCCTCCCATTCGACTCGACCCGGACGTCGCTCGCGGGCGACGCGGAGGAGCTGCTCTTCGGTAAGGTGGGTGGGGGGATCACCAGGTTCGAGACGAGTTATCAGCGGCGGTCCCCGGGGTTCGAGGTGAACGACCTCGGCTTCCTGCTGCGCGCCGACCAGCAGAGCTGGAACAACTGGTTCGGGGTGCAGTCGCTGCATCCGAGCTCGCTGTATCAGACGGCGTTTTGGAACTTCAACTGGTGGCAATTTTGGAGCGGAGCCGGGCTGCCACTCGAGCGCGCCGCCAACACCAACGTTCACGTACAGCTCAACAACCGCTGGTGGCTGCACGCCGGCACGACACTAGGCCACCTCGGCCCGACCTTCGACGACCGCCGTGCTCGCGGGGGCCCGGCCGTGCGGGTGGATCCGGTTGTCTCCTCTTGGGCGGAGTGGGACGGAGACAGCCGGCCGGTGGTGGTGCCCGCTCTGTGGACGAACTATTGGCGTGGGGACGGCGGCCGGTCCGAGTCGGTCAACGTAGGCTCGCAGGTATCGGTGCGTATCGCGTCGCAGTTCAACACCACGATCGGCATCAGCGTCACGCACAATATCGACAACACCCAGCCCTTCGACGCCATCACGGACTCCACCGGCGCCACACACTACCCCGTGGCCCACCTGAACCAGAAGACCCTGTCGCTGACGGGGCGGGTGGACTACACGATAACGCCCGACCTCACGCTCCAGGTCTACGCACAACCCTTCGTGAGCAAGGGGACATACACGAACCCGCGCGAGCTCGCCCAGCCGCGCGCTGCGGCGTACGACGACCGGTTCAAGCCGTACCTCGGCACCGTCGCCAGTGGGTTCAACTTCAAGCAGTTCAATTCCAACGTCGTGCTGCGGTGGGAGTATCGGCCTGGCTCGACGCTGTTCGTCGTCTGGACACAAGGGCGAGGCGACTTCCTTGGCGGGACGGGGACGCGCTCGCTAGCCGGTGACTTCCGCGACCTGTTTGGCCTTCACCCCGAAAACACCTTCCTCGTGAAGGCATCGTACTGGCTGAATTGGTGACGGGGCCTTGAGGTCTCTGTCTAGGCCCTCACTCCCTCCAGCACCAGCTTCACCGCGGCTTCCTTCCAGCGCTCGCGCAACGCCGGCTCGTCGGCGCCGAGTGGTGGCGCACTCGCGGCAATGAGCGATTCGAGGCCGAGATAGGCGACCATGAGCACCAGGGCCTGCGCCGCCGCTACGTGCGGGTCGACGTCGTCGCGCACCTGGCCCAGCCCTTGTCCCTCAGCGATCAGAATGACCAACCGCTTGATGGCCGGCGCAAACGGCCGGGCATCGGATCGGCCGGCTTGCGTGAGCAGCGTCACAAGGTCGGGGTGGGCGGCGAGAAAGTCGAACTGTGCCGCCAGCGCCGCGGCCAAGCGATCGAGCGGCCCATCGCCGCCGATGGCGAGCGAGGCGAGCGCCTGCTCCAGCTCGGCGGCGCCGCGCGTGAGCACGGTGTTGAACAAGCCGCGCTTGGAGTGGAAGTAGTAGAACAGCAGCTGCTTGTTGACACCGGCGCGCCGAGCGATCTGGTCCACGCGGGCGCCATCGAAGCCGCGCCTGGCGAACTCGTCCCGGGCGGCAGTGATGATCCGCAATGCTCTGGGGTTGCTTAGCTTAGGCTTCAACGCCCTGCTGTGTCAACCATTCGGTTGATGAAATCTATACTTTCGCCATGGCCGCGCCAGTCCGCGACCGATGCGAGGTTCTCGGGTACTCGCGGCAGACCCTGCTTGAGGAACTTGATCAAGAGTCGGTTCACCTCCCCGGGCGCTTCCTCTTGCACCGAGTGTCCGGCGTGCGGCACGGAGAGGAACGCCGAGCGCTCGAGCTGCGCGGCTAGCGCGCGGCCCAAGGTGATCGGCACCCAGCTGTCCGCTTCGCCCCACAGCACCAGCGTCGGTGCCTGAATCGCGCCGAGCCGCCCTGCCAGGCCGTCCAACCGGAACTCCCGCAGCACTCCCCGCAGCGCCCGACCGTAGTCCGGCTCGGCGACCGGGGCATAGTACTGATCGACATCTGCCTCGCCCACCTTGCTGGGGTCGGCATACGTGGACTTGAGCAGGCGCGCGACGAATCCCCGGCCCCGGAATGCGAGGATCGCGGGCCCGAGCACGGGCCACCGGGCGATTCGGAACAGCAGCGGCTGGCGCGTACCGAGTCCCACTGCCCCGATCAGGGCCAGTGCGCGCACACGGTGCGGAAAGGCGATCGCCACCTCGCCGGCGACCTCGCCCCCCATCGAGTGGCCCACGAGCACGGCATCGGGGAGGTGCAGGGAGTCCATCAATGCGGCCACGAGGCGTGCATAGGCGGCGTTCGTGTACCCGTGCGCCGGTTTGTCGGAGGAGCCGAAGCCCCGATTGTCGAATGCCACCACTCGGAATCCCGCCGCCATCACGGGGGCGAGGTTTTTCCGCCAGGCGTACAGAGACGCCCCCAGCCCGTGGATGAAGATCACCGCGGTCCCCTCCCCCGCATCCACGTAACGGACCTTGGTGTCGCCGAGCTGAAGGAAGCGCGCCGTGAATTGCGTGCCTGCCGGGAACCGCTCGCCGTCCGGAATCGGCGCCGCACGGCACGCGGCGGCGAGCGTCGCACACAGCGCGAGCGTCTGCCGGCGCATCAGGTGAGGGTGCGCAGCGCGGCGCGGGCCAGCGTCGCGATGAGCGGATGGGTGCTCCACAACGCCGTAATCTGCTCGCCCGTCCCCGCGACGGTCAGCACGCGGGAGTCGTCGATCAGCAGCAGCGTGGGCGTGCCTGCGGGGACCGCGCTCTTGGTGATGCCCTCGGTGTCGGAGCTCTCGCCCGCCAGACGGACGTCGAGCACCGCCCGGGTGGCGGCGCGCCGCCACGCGGGCAGCGTCGGCCGCCACAGCTCCGCGGCCAGGATCCCCTGGACCGCCTGGTCGGCCCGCGCGACCAGCTGCTGAATCAGATTGGCCACGGCGCGGGCGCCCGCCACGACGCGCGTTTCGGGCTCCGCTGGCTGGCTCGCGTTCTCCAGGGCGCGACTCAGCCGGTCGAGTGCCTCTCCCTGCTGGGCGGCGAGGTGAGCGAGCAGCGCTTGGGGATCGGTGGGCCGATACTGCACGGGGCGGCCGGCGGTGCGGTACGCCGCCCCGCGGTCGACGAGCCCGGCGAGCGCGGCGTAGGCGTTGGCGCGGGCGAGCCGCGTGGCGCGGCTCACTCCGTATCCCGTGGCTGGGCCGAGCCGCAGCAAAGCCGAATAGACGACGGACTCCGTGGGGGTGAATCCGAACGGAGTGAGGTCAACGGTCGCCATAACGTAGTAGTAATTACTACTACGTTATCCACACGCTTACCGCAAGGTTGTACTCACCCTGCGCCCCGTCCCCCCGCGCCGCTCACGCCACCTCGACCGGGATCCCCATGAGCCGTGCGATCAGCGCCAGCCGAAACGTCACATCGGTCTGTCGCTGGGCGGGGCTCTTCCCGGGCCCTTCGAGGGGGAAGTAGTGGGCCGTGACAGGATTCGTGGCCTTGGGCATGGCCCGCAGGCCGTTCGGGCTCCAGATCCCCTGGTCGTCGCACTCACTGTAGAGGCGGGCGAGCACGCGGTTGGCGCTCGGGATCTGGCGCGCCAGGCCGAGCCGGGCCAGGAGCTCGAGCCAGTACACGGCGAACGGAATGTCGCTGACGTGGCCTTGCGCGTCCGAGCGCAGGGGATCGCCCAGCAGCTCGAACAGCGGCTTGAACAGCTTCTTGCCGGCCAGGATGAAAAATGCGCGACGCGGCGCCGGCGACGAGAAATACTGGCCTAACCGCTCGATGAACCCCGCGCGCTCCCGCTGCACCGGAGGGAGGAAGGCGAGCATCTCGACCGCGAACACCGTGGGCGGGTAGGCAGCGGGCTCGAGCACGGTCTTGCCGTGCGCCTTCCTGAACGGCTTCGCCGCGAGCTCGCTGCGCAGGAACTGGGATATGTTGCTAGCGATCGTATGCGCGGTCCCGCGCACTCGCGGGTCGTCGATGTGGCCGGCGCGCGCGAGCGCGCACCCCGACGCCTCGCGGCCGAGCCGCCGTGCCCAGCGGCCCAGCCCGGGGTCCGTCCGGGAGGGCTTTTGGTACTCTGCCAGCAGCTCCTGAGCCCGCTGCGCGACCGCCCGGTCCGGGTCGTCCGGCTCGATGCGCGACAGCAGCTGGAACAGCAGCCGGTCCGCGAGCCTGAACGGCCGCTCGGTCGGCGGCCAGCCCAGCTCGAGCAAGCGGCGGTACTGAAACACGGTTCCGGGCTCACTCCAACCGTATGCCTTCGAGGCGACGGGCCCAAGCAGGTTGCCGCCCCACAGCCCCGTCGACTTCTGCTTGCGGGCGATCGCCTGAGCGACCTTGTGCCCCAGCACGGCCTGGCGCAGCGCGGCGAGGCGTTCCGGATCGCGATCGCTTTCCCGGACAACTTCGGCGTAGGCGCGGTATTGGAGCGGTGGGCTCGCCGCCTCGAGCAGCCAGGACAGCGGCAACCGGTGGGACGTCGGGAGTTCCAGGTGCTCGCTCCGCGGTGACGAGTGCGGGAGACGGGACTGTCAAAAAGCGGGCGCAAACTTATTCGGCGGCCTCCGAATCGGCCAGAGGCGCCGGAGAGCTGACCGAGGCGAGACCCGTAACTGATTTCTGCTCGGCACATTAGGCGCAATGCAACGGATTGCACTCAGGGCGTCGGCTGGCGGGTTTGACGCTGGAACTCTGAGGTCGGCAACCAGCGCGGCAACTCCGGCGCATTCGCCACTGCGAGAGCCACCCACATCGTGACGCGGACCTCCTGCGCCATCCCTTCGTAGGTGAACGTCGGGCGGTATTCGTCGCTCGGCCGATGGTAGCGCTCGCGGTTGTACAGCTCATCCTGCTCTTTGCCCCATCCGGCAGGCCGCCCGATGAAATCTCTTCCCGCCTCAATCGAGAGCGCCGGCACCCCGGCTCGTGCAAAGGGGAAGTGGTCCGACCGGTAGAACGAGCCACGCACGTCCGGCTCGTGGACGACCGCGAGCGACTCGGCCCGCGCCGCGGCTGCGAACACTGGCCCGAGCGTGGAGCGGTCGATCCCGAGGGCGTCGATGTCCCGCGTGGCGCCGCGCACGTTCGTGACATCGAGGTTGAGCACCGCTGCCGTGCGCTCGAGCGGCGTGAGCGGGCCTTCCACGTACGCCTGGCTGCCGAGCAGGCCGCTCTCCTCGGCCGTGGTCGCGACGAACAGCAGGGTGCGCCGCGGCGGCGGCGTGGCGTGGCTGAGCGCCTGGGCCGCCGCGAGCATCGCGGCGACGCCGGACCCGTTGTCCTCCGCGCCGTTGTAGATCGAGTCACCGTTGACCGCGGGCCCGATCCCCTTGTGGTCCCAATGAGCGGTGAACAGCACGACCTGGCTCGCGAGTCTGGGGTCGCTGCCCGGCAGCTTCGCCACCACGTTCTCGGACCGGACGCGACGGAGCGCGCTGATGATGTCCACCGCCACGTGCAAGCCGGTCGGGACGGGCCGGAAGTCCCGCCGCGCGGCGGCGCGTGTCAGGGAGTCGAGGTTGAAGCCGGCGCGGGCGAGCGCAGCCCGGGCGGCGTCGGCGGTGACCCACCCGGCGAACGCGATGCTCTGCGGCGCCGCACGGTCCAGCTTGAACTGCTCCACCGACCACGACCCGCGCACCACCTCCCACGGGTACGTCGCGCTCGCGGTGGTGTGAATGAGGAGAACGCCGAGCACGCCGTGCCGGGCGGCCTCCTCGAGCTTGTAAGTCCAGCGGCCGTAGTAGGTGAGCGCGCGGCCGTTGAAAACCGTCGAATCCTGGAGCCCCGGGTCGTTCACCAGCAGCAGCAGGACCTTGCCGCGCACGCTCACATCCTTGTAGTCGTCCCAGTGCCACTCGGGCGCCTGAATGCCGTAGCCCAGGAAAACGACGTCGCCGTCAGCCGTGATCTCGGGCTCCGGGCGCTCGGCCCATGCAACGAAGTCGTCGAGCGGCTTGAGTGGTTGCGGCGCGCCGGACGTGCCCCACACGAGCGACGGATGCGGCGTCAAGCCGACGAGCGCGACCGGCTGGAAGTAGGAGCCGTCGGGCCCGGCAGGCGCGAGACCGAGCGCCTGGAACTGCGCCGCGATGTACTGAGCCGCGAGGCGGCCGCCGCGCGTCCCGGGGGCACGCCCCTCAAGCAGGTCGTCGGACAGATAGCGAAGGTGGGCGTCCATCGCCGCGGTGCTCACGGGCGGCAACGCGGGTGCCCGTTGCTGGCCGCCGAGCGCTGCGAGCGGCGTGGCGAGCAGCATCGTGACAGCGAATCGACAGCACGGAGACATCCTCGAGCTCCAGCGTCCGGTCAGGTGCCCGGAAGCAAATCGTCTTGCTCGGCTCGGAGCAAGGGGTTCATCTTTCGCGTATGCTGCAAGCGTTGCAGGCCCGCGCCGTCGCGCGGCTCCCCGATCTGGTGCGGCTCGAGGGCCGTATCCTGTTTCTGGCCCAGGACCCCGCGCTGGTGCGCAGCCAGCTTGCGGGGCAGGACCTGGACTGGACCCCTGCCATCGCGCTGCGCGACGACATTTCGACCGACGAGATCACGCCTGCCTACATCTGCTACTACTACGACGAAACGCTGGGCGACTTCCCGTACCTGGGCTTGAAATGCGGCGAGGAGTTCCCGATCACGCGGGGAGCGGTGAAGGGCGGTGGCTTCGTGGCGTCGGTCAGCGGCAAGCGGCGCGGCAAGGGCTCGTCGCGGGAGCAGTCGCCGTACGCCGAGATGTGCGCCGGCATCAAGCTGGTCATCGCCGAGAACATCGAGCGGATCTACCGGGAGAATTGCCAGAATCTGGGAATACTCACCACTACCGACTTCTCGATCATCGACCGAGTGCGGCGCGGCGAGGCGATTCCGCTCGCAGCCTTCACCCAAGGCGAGGGCGAGATCACGCGCGGCATCATCGAGTACGGCGGGCTGTTCAACTTCAACGTCGCCCGGCTCCAAGGGAAAGTCGTCCTCGCGCCGCCCGACACTCCGCGCCGGCCCATGACGCTCGGCGAGAAGATCATCGCCCGCCGTTGGGTGGTGGACCCAGCGCGGGGAAGGATCGGCGTTCCCGCCGTCAAGCCGGGAGACGAGGGGTTTGTGGTCACCGACATCCGGTTCAGCCACGAGTACGTGACGCCGATGGCGGCGATCTTTTTCGAGCAGCTCGTGGGAGAGAACGAGCAGGTCTACGATCCCGGCTCGATCCTCATGTTCCGCGACCACCTCACGTTCCTCCCCGAAGCGATGACGCCCGAGCGCGTCAGGGAGGGGCTCCTCGACGTCGCGCTCCAGCTCGAGAAGAAGCAGCGCACGTTCGCGCAGCGGCAGGGGATCAAGCTGTACGGCGAGCTGCGGCTCGGTCGCCACGGCGCCGAGGCGATCTGCCATTCGAAGATGCTCGAGGGGCACGCCGAGCCAGGGATGGTGATCATCGGCTCGGACTCCCACACCCCGCACGCGGGCGCGATCGGATGCGTGGCGTTCGGCGTGGGGACGACGGCGATCTTCAATTCCTGGATCACGAAGGACGTGCGGCTCACGGTCCCCGAAACCGTCAAGGTCGTCGTCCGCGGGCACAAGCCGGAAAACGTGACCGCCAAGGATTTCATGCTCGAGATCTTGCGCCATCCCTATGTGAAGAACGGCCACGCGATCGGCAAACTGGTCGAATACTGTGGGGATGCTGTCGAGTCCTTGTCCGTCGACGAGCGGGCCACCATGACCAACATGACGGCCGAGGTCGGCGGGTTCACCGGCTACGTCGCCCCGGACGCCAAGACGGTCGAGTACTTGAGGGAGTACCGCGGCTTGGCGCGGGGCGACGCCGAGCGGCTGTGCGCCGGCGTGACGAGCGACCCGGGCGCTGAGTACTGCGAGGTGATCGAGATCGACGCTGGCGCGATCCGGCCGATGATGGCGCTGCCCGGCGACCCGGGAAACGGTCAGTATATCGACCCGGCGGCTCGGCGGATCCGCGTGGATATCGCGTACGCGGGCTCGTGCACCGCGGGGAAGAAGGAAGACATGGACATGTACGCACGGGTGCTCGCGGAAGCGGTGGAGCGGGGCGCCCGCGTCGCGCCGTGGGTGCGGTTTTACATCCAGTGCGGGTCTCAGGATGTGAAACGCTACTGCGAGGAGCGGGGCTACCTCGAGCTGTTCCACAAGGTGGGCGCGATGTTTCTCGAGCCCTCGTGCGGCGCCTGCATCAACGCCGGGCCCGGTGTGTCGAAGACCCGGGATGAAGTGACGATCAGCGCGATCAACCGCAACTTTCCGGGCCGCTCGGGTCCGGGGCAGCTCTACCTCGCCAACCCATATACCGTGGCGGCATCGGCCATCACGGGCTACATCACGGAATGGCACCCCGGGATGGCGCTCGCTCCTGTCGAATGATCTCGCGGCGCCCGGGCCTGACGAGCGCCGGGCTGACGGCCGCCCCGGCCTAACGGTCGCCCCGGCCTAACGGCCGCCCCGGCCTAACGGCCGGGGCTAGCGGCCGCCGGTCGTGCCGGAGAGTTCGCGCCCTGGGGGAGGGGGAGCGCTCTTCTTGGGCCGCAGTGATTCCCGCTGGTACACGCTGCGTGGGTTCCACAACACCCACGACGTGATGCCGAGGTCTTCGACCGCGCGGATCTGCTCGCGGATCTCGGAAGGCGTGTAGCGGGGAAGCCGCCGGCCCAGCGTGAACGCCTGCAGGAACGGGCGGATCTCGGCGGCGGCGGGGTGCGGCCGGGAGCGCTGCAGCGCGTCGCTCAACGCGGCGTGCACGACGCAATACGGCTGCCCGTTCGGCCACGCCAGCCCGAACGCCCCGCGGTAGTAGTGGCTGGGGTAGACCATCGGCAGCACCACGTCCGCCACGTTGATGAAGTCCTCCCACACCTGCCCGATGCCGAGATCGCCCGTCGTGGCTGAAGCGGTGAGGCCGAAGATGTCGAAAGTGACGGGGACGCCCAGCGGCTTCAGGCGATTCCGTAGCAGGGTGATGTGGTTGCGCACCGCCTCCCGCTGCGTTTCCCCACTGCGGTGGGCCGGGAAGATCGCGGTGGCCATGCGCTCGCGCGGTTCGTCGGGGAAGCGGACATAATCGAACTGCACCTCGTTGAACCCCAACCGCACCGCTTCCGCGGCCAGCTGCGCCGCGTAGATCCACACCGAGTCGTTGTAGGCGTCCACCCAGGCGATGTTGATTCGGTCGCGCCACAGCCCGCCCGTGTTGCGGTCCTTCACCGACCAGCCTGGCTTCCGCTCCGCCAGCAGTGGGTCCTTCGCGACGACGAAGCGCGCGATGGTGTAGATCCCGTGCGCCCTGAGCGTGTCGAGCCGGGCCTTCACATCCTTGGCGCGAACGCACTTGTTCGCCCCGATCTGTTCCGCCGTCGGCACTGCCGACGGATACAGGAGGCACCCGGTGTCGTCCTTCACGTCGACGACGAAGGCGTTGATCTCCGTCTCGTCGGCCAGCCGCACGAGCTGCCACAGCTTGTGCGACCCGAAGGCCCACGCGTTCACGTACAGCCCCTTGATCGATGACGTCTGGGGCACGAGCAGAGTCTCCTGCTGCACGTAGCGGAGCTCGGTTGGCCGGAGCGTGACGCGGGCCTGATCGGCGGGAGCGGTCGGCAGCACGGCCGGCACGTCGGGCGGTCCGGGGGCGGCGGGCGCCGCTGGAAGGCTATCTTGCGCAAAAAGGCCGCGACTCATGAAGAGCGCGGCCAGCAAGAGGGCACCTGCCTGCCGGACCACAGCCATAGGGGGCTACACGATAGGAATCCCGCTCCCAACGGACAAGAGACGGGGATCACGCTACCGGGCCGACACCTGTAAGCTGTTGAATAGCAACGGGTACGTCGCGATGCTCTGACCCCGGTACTGGGGGCGGAAGCCGAACAAGACGACCCGGCCGGCCCCCCGTTTCACCTCGACCAGGGCGGCCCGGCCCGCCACCCGCTCCGGATGGAGCACCCACCCCGAGAGCAGCACCTTGTCGGCATCGGCGGGATAGCGACCGATCACCCGCGCCGCGCTCGAGTCGAGCACTTCGAATGCCGGGCCGCCCTCGTACCAGGCGATGCTCTGCGCCGGCATGCCGCGCGCGACTGGGTGGCCGGTGTCGAGCTCGAGCCGGAAGATCGATCCCGGCGCATAGAATTCGTCGTCGGCCACGCCTTCGAGCACGTTGCGCACTGGGAGCAGCAGTTGCGTCGCTGCGAACCGGCTGGCGTCGTTGAGGGCGACGAGCGTGCCGCCGTCTTGCACGAACTGGCGCAGCGCCTTGACGCCGTCGTCCCCCAGGCCGCCTGGGTACGGCGCGGGGTATGCGCGCGGCAGGCCGGTGAGCAGCTCGTCCGGCGATTGATCGGGGAGCACGACCACGTCGAACCGCTCCGCCAGCTTGCCGGCTCGCACCTCGGAATCCACCACCGAGACGTACGGCACGCGCCACGTATCGAACACCCACCGCGTCCAACCTTCGTCGATCGCGGCGTCGTAGGAGCGGTACAGCCCGACACGTGGCCCATCCGCGCCGGCGACGCCGGCGGAGCCGGGGGTCGCCGCCGGCGGCTCGATCGGCGTCGAGAGGCCGATCCGCAGGGAGTCGCGCGCCGGGACGGCCGCGACGCCCATGAGGAGCGGCAGCGTGTGGGCTGTCACGTCGTACGGCGGCAGGGGCGGTCCGCCGGGGTAGAGACGCAGGTCGGGATAATGCTGCGGTTCGAGCAGCGTCTTGGCGAAGGCAGCGTACGGCTGCCGCAGCACGACGACGTAGCTCCCGGCGGCATACCGCTGTCCGCCAAGCGTGATGGGGTGCAGGGCGGTGCGGATCTCCACTTGCCCGCGGCGCAGGATGCCGAGCAGCGTGGTGAGCCCGACGGTGTCGCGCGGCTGGCGAGGGATCACGTACGCGTACGGCCAACCGCGCCAGCCACGGACCGCGCGGCTCTCGACCGTGAGGAAATTCGCGAGCCACACGTCACGGTAGCGCGCCGCGTTCTCGAGCAGGGCGTACGCGGCGTCGGTTTGGTAGCCGACGATGTCCCTGAGGGTCCAGCGGCCGCCGGGCCACGGATTCGTGAAGTTCCAAGAGCGCTCGCGCGGGTTGAACCCCCGCGCCCGGGTCGCGAGGTGGTCGAACGGGACTTCGATCGGGGACGCCAGGTTGGCGCTCGCCGCCTCGGAGAGGATGCGAACGCCGCCGTGGTAGTGCTGGTAGGCGCGGGCCGGCGTCCAGGCGTCGTAGATCGCGTTGATCGCGATCCCCGGCTTCCCCTCCCCGGCGAGCTGCCACGCGACGCTGGCCCCCAGGGCGTTCACGCCGTCCACCAGCAGCGGGTCTACGTTCGGCTCCACCGGGTCGAGGTACGGCGGCAGGAAGAGTCGCGAGCCGTCGCTGTCCTGCTGATGAATGTCGTGCACGATCTCGGGATGCCACACGTTGTGCAGCGAGTCGACCACGAGCTGTGTCTCGACCTGGGTGAAGGCGTACCAGTCGCGGTTGTTGTCGTGCCCCGTGTAGTGGTGGTACAGCTCGGGCGGGTCGGTGCCTTCGGCGGGCGTGCCGAGCGTGCGGTTGTACCAGCGGGTGACGATCGAGACGCCGTCGGGGTTGAGCGAGGGGACGAGCAACAGGATCACGTTGTCGAGGATCGTCCGGGTGGCGGCGGTGGTGTCGCTCGCGAGGCGGTAGGCGAGGATCGCGGGCGTCAGGTGCCCGCCTACTTCGTTCGAGTGGATGCCCGACGTGATGAGCACGATGGCGCGGCCGTCGCGCAACGCCTCCTGCGCCTCGCGGTTGTTGCGGATGGTCCGCGGATCGGCGAGCCGCGCGTTGAGCTGTCGATAGCGATCGAGGCTCTTGAGGTTCTGCGGGCTCGAGATGAGGAGCGCGACGAAGGGCGCGCCCAGCGTGCTCTTCCCGAGCTCGCGGTACCGCACGCGGTCGCTCGTCTTCGCCAGGGCCTGGTAATAGCGCAGCAGCGCCGGCCAGTCGGCGAGCCGGCGGTCCTCGCCCGGCTCGAAGCCCAGGACCGACTTGGGAGTCGGGACGCGCGCCACGCTGGCCGGCGCGCGTCGCGGCCGCGGGGCCGGGGTCTGCCGGGTGTCGCGGCGCTGCTGCGCAGCGAGCGACAGGGGGGCGGCGAGCAGCCCCACCGCCAGCAGCGCCACGGGGGCGCGAGGCATCACGGTCTAGCGCAGCGTGCCGGCGGCGGGCGGCGTCTCGCCGCTGCCGAGCCAGTGCGCAAACCAGGTGCGGATCCGCTCCAGCCGGTCCACGAGCAGCCACGGCGGGCCGGTGCGGGACAGGCCGTGGTAGGATCGCGGGTAACGCACGAACTCCGCCGGCACGCCGCGCTTGCGCAGCATCACGAACAGCTGCTCGCCGTCCGTGATCGGCGTGCGGCGGTCGTCCTCCGAGTGGACGATGAGCAGGGGCGTGCGAATGCTCTTGGCGTAGGTCATCGGTGAGAGCACGCGGTACAGCGAGTCCGCGTCCCACGGCGGCCCCGAGAACTCGTAGTCGGTGAGGCCTTGCGCATCCGAGGAGCCGTACCAGGAATACCAGTCGTAGATGGAGCGATCGGTCTCCGCCGCGGCGAAGCGGCGCGTGTGCCCCACCACCCAGTTGGTCATGAAACCGCCGTAGGAGCCGCCCGCGACTCCCAGGCGCGTCGTGTCCACACCGCCCCGGGCGATCGCCACGTCCACCGCCTTCATCAGGTCTTGGTAGTCCTCCATCCCCCAGCGAAGAAGACGTTGCCATAGTTCGAGTGAGGCCCCCCGTGGATGTAGAGGATCAGGGGGTGGCTCCTCCCCCCGCGGTAGCCATGAGGACGCATGAGGAACGCTTCGATGCGCAGTCCCCCCACGCTCGTGAACCAGAACGTGTCCGCCGCGATCGTGGCGACCTGGGTGAGCAGCGAGTCGTTGAACGACGTGAGTCGCTTGTCGGCACCCGCGCCGGCGCTCCCGACGGGCGCCACGAACAGCTCGGTCGGGTGGGTCACGTCGCTCGCCGTGTACGCGAGCCACTTCCCGTCGCGCGTCAGCGCTGGGCCGCCGAGCTGCCGCTCGCCGGTCGTGATCTGGCGGACATTCCCGCCCGCCGCCGGCGCGCTAAACAGGTGGATGTTGCCGCGCGTTTCGGCCCTGAAATAGACCGTCTTCGAGTCCGCAGACCAGAACGGGCTGGCTGGATCCAAGTCCCAGGCGCCCGTCAGATTCCGGATTGCCCCGCCCCCGCCCCCGCCCCCGCCCCCGCTGGCCGCGGGCACGACGCATACGTCGTTCTCCGCGCCGCGGCCCTTCGAGCAGATGAAGGCGATGGAGTTACCGTCGGGCGACCAGGCGGGTTCGACGTTTTCGACGTACGGCGTTGCGAGCCGGCGCACTGCGCCGTCCGCCACCGTGAGCACGTAGAGTTGCGGCCGGACCTGGTCGCGCACCTCGCTCGTGTCGGTCGAGTCCTGTAGGAACACAATCGCCCGACCGTCGGGTGACCAGTCTGGGGCCCGCTGGCTCAAGTCGCCGCTGGTGAGCTGCTTCGGCTCGCCGCCGCCCCTGGGCACGAGGTACAGATGACTCGGCCGTCGGGTCTCGCGCGGCGGCACGAGGCCGCGCTCGTCCTCCAGAAATGGCAGGGACGTGTACACCCGGCCGTCGAACCGCTTCGGATCCGGCCCGCGCGTGATCGCGCTCGGAGAGACCCGCGTCCGCCACGAATCCTTCTTCAGGCTGTCGGGCTCCGGGCCGCGCCAGCTGTAGAGCAGCCACTTGCCGTCGCCCGAGAAGAGCGGCGTGGCGTGAACGCCGGGCACCTGGAAGGCTTCACCGCCCGGGGCCGTGGTCCGCAGGAACCACACGTCGTCGTCGAAGCCCTCGCGCTTGCTCGTGAACGCAAGCAACGAGCCGTCCGGTGACCACACCGGATTCGACGCTTCAGTGGCCGGGCTCGTGTAGCGGAACGCGGGCGCCGAACCGTCCGTCGGCACTGTCCAAATCTCCGAGTGTCGTCGGTCCTTGTCCTCGACAACCGTCGACACGACAAAGGCGATGCGTCGCCCGTCAGGCGAGACGCGCGGGTCGCTGAGAGTGGTGAGGCGGTAGTAGTCCGTCGCTTGGAAGGGATGGGGGGGAGACTGGGCGGACAGGCAGATCGGCTGACCGGCGCTCAGAAGGCCGATCGCGACTGGAGGCAGCCAGCGGGCGTTCATGATGTTCAAGCGGTTGCGGGACGGAGAAAACTACGTGCTGGGAGCCAGCGACGCGACGGGCGGTCAGCGAGGCCGACCGCCCGACCGCCCGTGCGCCTGACCGCGCCTGTTACGGAAGCTTATGCAGCTCCACCCGCCGGTTCTGCGCCCGGCCCGCCGCGGTCGTGTTGGGCGCGATGAAGCCACTCGCTCCGTAGCCCTTTGCGACCATCCGCCCGGGCGACACGCCCTTGCGCGCCAGGTAGGCGCGCACCGACGCGGCCCGGGCCTCAGAGAGCCGCACGTTGAGAGGCGCCGACCCCGTGTTGTCCGTGTAGCCTGCGATCTCGATCCGGATGTCCGGGTTGGCGAGCAGGGACCCCGCCACCTGGTCGAGCACCGCGTAAGAATCGCGCGTGAGGGCGGACCGGCCCCACTCGAAGTTCACCCCGCGCAGGATCAACGTGGGCCGCGCCGGCGCGGCGCCCGGTGCGCCCGGCACGATTTCCGGTTGGAACAGGATGATGCAGCCGTTCGCGTCCACTTTCGAGCCGGCCGGCGTATTCGGGCACTTGTCGCGGTCGTCGGGTACGCCGTCCCCGTCGGAGTCCCGGATCACCTGGCGCGGCAGCGGGCAGCCGGTCGTGTCGACCGGCGTCCCGGCGGGCGTGTTGGGACACTTGTCGAGGCCATCCGGCACGCCGTCCAGGTCCGAGTCCATCGGGCAACCCTTCGCATCGACGAGCGCGCCAATCGGCGTATTGGGGCACTGATCGATGCCGTCCGGCACGCCGTCCTTGTCGGCATCCGCCGGGCATCCCACCGCGTCCACCGTGGCGCCGGCGGGGGTGTTGGGGCACTGATCGACGCCGTCGGGCACGCCGTCGCCGTCCGAGTCGACGGGGCAGCCCTTCGGGTCGACCTGCACCCCGGCCGGCGTGTTGGGGCACTGATCGATGCCGTCCGGCACGCCGTCTGAGTCCGAGTCGGTGGGACAGCCGCTCGCGTCCACGGTGGCGCCGGCCGGCGTGTTGGGGCACTTGTCAAGCCCGTCGTACACGCCGTCCTTGTCCGAGTCCGTCGGGCAGCCGCGCGCGTCGACCGTGGCCCCGAGCGGCGTGTTGGGGCAAGCGTCCTTCTTATCGGGGATGCCGTCCTTGTCCGAGTCCTGCGGCGGCCCGCCCAGGTGGAAGACGGAAAGGCCGGCCGTCGCGACGAAATGCGTGGCCGTCGTCGGCCCGAAGGCGGACCTGGTGCTAGGCACATAGACGCCGCGCCCTTCGAGCCGCAGCGCGACCCGCTGGGTGAGGAAGATCCGCACGCCGGCGCCACCGTGCATGGCGTTGTCGGTGAAGCGATACGGGGCCCGCGTCCCGAAGTCGAGCAGCGAGTAGCCGCCGAGCAGGTAGACCATCAGGCGGCTGCCGTGCACAGCGTTGAAGACCAAGCTGGCACTGCCGATCAGCGGCTGGAGAGTGGTGGGCGTCCCGCCGCTCGACACGGTGTACTGGGGCTGGAACAGCACTTCGGCCTCGAGGCCGACTGCGTCACCGAAGAAGTAGCCGAGGCGTCCGCCGCCCCCCAACTTGTCGGCAAGACCGAAGGCGGCGTCGTAGCGCGTGTACGAGCCGAACGCACCGGCCTCGAACTGCCCGGCGTGTTGCGCCGCGAGGCGTCCTGTCGGGAGCGTGAGCAATGCCGCCAGCACCGCGAACCGTCTCATGTCGGCTCCTCTAGGGTAACTGGTGCAGCTCCACCCGCCGGTTCTGCGCTCGACCCTCGGGAGTGGTGTTTACGGCGATCGGATTGCTCGCGCCGTACCCCCGTGCGATCATGCGGGTGGGCGAGACACCGCGACTCACCAGGTAGGCGCGCACCACCTCCGCGCGGGCCTGCGAGAGCCGCAGGTTCGTCGCCGCAGAGCCCGTCCCGTCGGTATATCCCGCGATCTCGAGCCGAATGGCCGGATTCGCCACCAGCGACTGGGCGACGATGTTGAGCACGGTGAAGGACTCGAGCTGCAGGACCGCCCTGCCCGTCTCGAACGTCACCCCCCGCAGGATGACTGGCGTCCGCTCCGGCGTGAAGAGGATCACGCACCCGAAGGCATCCACCCGCGAGCCGGGCGGGGTACCGGGACACTTGTCCTTGGTGTCGTCGACTCCATCGCCGTCGGAGTCCTTGAAGCGCTGGCACCCGGTGCTGTCCACTTCCGTGCCCGGCGGCGTGTTCGGGCACTTGTCTATCCCGTCCGGCACGCCGTCCTTGTCCGCGTCGAGCGGGCAGCCGGCGGGGTCCACGGTCGCGCCTGTCGGGGTGTTGGGGCACTGGTCGATCCCGTCGGGCACGCCGTCGCCGTCGGCGTCAGCGGGGCAGCCCTTGGCGTCTACGTGCGCGCCGGCAGGCGTGTTGGAGCACTGATCGAGCCCGTCGTACACGCCGTCGTGGTCCGAGTCGATCGGACAGCCCTTCGCATCCACCCGAGCCCCCGCGGGCGTGCCGGAGCACTGATCGAGTCCGTCGTATACGCCGTCCTGATCGGCGTCGGTCGGGCAGCCGTGCACGTCGACGGTTGCGCCGAGCGGGGTGTTCGAGCAGGTGTCGCGCTTGTCGGGGACGCCATCGTGGTCCTCGTCCGGGAGCACTCCCCCGCCGGTGAAGACGGAGAGGCCGAGCGAAGCGACCACGTGGCCGGCCCAGGAGGCGCGCGCGAATCCGGTGTTGGGCGCGTAGATGGCGCGCACCTCGAGCCGCAGCGCGGCTCGGTCGCTGAGGAACACCCGATCGCCGATCGCGCCGTGGACGGCGTTGTCCGTGAAGCGATACGGAGCGGTCTTCTCAAAGTCCAGGCGCGAGTAGCCGCCGAGGAAGTAGAACAACTGGCGTGGGCTCCCGACATTGAGGATCAGGCTCGCGCCGCCGAGTGCGAGCGTGGGTGATGCGCTGCCCGTCCTGGGGCTCAAGTCCTGGTAGCCGACGTCGAGCTCCGCGCCGACGATGTCGGTGAAGAAGTAGCCGAGACGCGCGCCGCCGCCGCCGCGGTCCTGGAGGCCGAACGCCCTGTCGTAGCGCGTGAACGAGCCGAACGCGCCGAGCTCGAACTGATGCGCCCGCTGTGCGCCGAGATGGCCGACGCTGCAGGTGAGCGCCATTCCCAGAATCGCCAATGTGCGCACGACGCGTCCCGGTCGCCAGTGTGGCCCTACGGTAATAACTCGGCCTCCGGTTAGAAACCCCAGACGCCCGATTTCCGCAGGCCCGTGTTCAAGTCGATCCCCCCGATCACAAGCGCATGCCGCGACCCATCCGACTCGCGCCAGGTGACGCCCGCCGGCCCCACGAGCGTGCCGCCGCCCTGCGCCGCAATCGTGCTGGAGCCGACGGGCCCCGTGAACGGGCCGAGCGAGTCGCCGATCACCACGGCCGCGAGCGTTTCCGCATCGTTCGTGGCGGCGCCGCCGTACATACCGCCTACGAGCAGGACGACGTCGCCCAAGTCCAGCGTCGCGAACTGCGATCGGGGGGCGGGGAACAGCGTGATCCCCGACGCCCAAGGGCCGGCCAAGAAACCCGAAACGAGGCTCACCGGCGCCGTATCGCTCGAGCCGAGCCGCGTCGTTGCCGCGTCGAGTCCGCCACCCGGCGGCACGCTATCAGCCACTCCGCCGAACGCGACCGCGCGATCGTCGAGGACCACGCCGCCACCGTAGGCCCGTGGCGTGGGGAGCAAGGGCTGCCGGTACCAGCCGTCGATGTGCCCGGCGGCGGCGATGCGCCCGACGAACACGGAGCGTTGCGGGCGCCCGAGCGAGTCCGTGCCGCCGATGACGTAGATCCGGCCGCGCCGCACCACCGCGGTCGCGCCCACCACCGGCGCGGGAAGCGGCTCGATCGGCGCGAAGCGCCCGACGACGCTGTCTGGAGTGACATCGGCCGCGAGCACCGATGGCTGCGCCCGGCCGGCCGAGTCGATGCCCCCGATCACATACAGCGCGCTCCCCGCGAAGTGGGAGTTGTAGCGCGTGGCCACGGCCACGGCGGCGAACCCGCGCGGCGCGGGAAGGACACGGCTTTTGAGCGGGTCCGCGTTGTCGGGCTGACGCACCCAGGCGCCGACCGCCCCCCCCGCGAGCGCCCGGGCGACGTAGACCCCGGCATCCGGGACGAGACGCCCGCCGACCAGCTCGGCACCGCCCGCGGCGTACAGGGCGGTCGAAACGACGGTGCCGGCAGGAATCGCCGCCGCCGTGACCGCGACGCCCACGGGGGCGCTCGGGAAAGCAGTCCGCTGCCTCCAGGACAGCGTGTCCGGGCCGAACCGGAGGCGAGGAATCACGTGCACCGTGGTGGTGAGCCGCAGCCCGGCCGCTGTGGTCACGGTGAGCGTTCCCGAAACCGCGCTGTCCGGCACGATGATGCGGATGGCGAGGTCGCTCCAATCGCTCGACCCGGCCACCGGGGCGGCGACGCTGGCTCCGGCAGCGGCGAGCGTGACGCCCCCGGTGGCCGGCGCGGCACCAAACCCGAAGCCCTCGATCACCGCGGCCTGGCCGCGCACCAGGATGGGCTCGATCGCGCCGTCGACGTAGTCGACGCGGGGCCCGGCGGGCGTGGGCGGTCCGATCGTGTCGCCGCACGCGGCGAGCAGGACGGCCCAGGCTGGCGCGAGCCTACCGGTGACCGTTCTCCCCCCGAACGAAGCGCACCGCTTTCGCAAGGTTGTCCGCGAGCTGCGCCAGCTCGGTGGCGCCGTGGGTGAGGGCTTCAATGGCCTTGCGCTGCTCCGCCGCAGCGGCCGCCACCGCCTCCGCCTCCGTGGTCGACGACTGGGCGCCGGCCTTCGCCTGTTCGAGCGCCGCGCCGATGCGGCCCGACAGCGCCGCGATGCCGCGCGCGAGCTCCGCGACGCGCTTCCCCGCCCGCGCGGTGCTGGAAGCCGCCGCGGAGATGTGACTCAGATCCGCCACCCACTCGGACGAGCCCTGGACGACTTCGGTCAGGTCCTCGCGGAGCCCCTCGAGCAGCTGGGCGGCGCGGTCGAGGGCTCCGCGTGTGTCCTGCGCCGACCTGCCGACGGCCCGGGCCTCGCGCCCGCTTGCTTCCGCGAGCTTATGCACCTCGTCGGCCACGACGGCGAAACCGCGGCCGTGTACGCCGGCGCGCGCCGCCTCGATCGTTGCGTTGAGAGCGAGCAGATTGGTCTGGTTCGCGATGAACCCGATCGTCTCGGAAAATTTCTCGACCTGCTCGGCGACGTCGCGCAGCCGCCGCACTTCGGAGGCGCTCTGCTCGGTGGTCACCCCAAGGTCGGTGAGCCGGCGAACGGCGGTCTCGGTCGCGAGGCGGACCCTGTCGGTTGTCTTTTCCATCTCGGAGCCCGAGTCGCGCGTCTGGTCACCGGCCGCTGCCACCTCGCCGGCGTGCTGCTTGAGCTGATCCGCCTCACCCGCCACGGCGCTCACGAGACTCGCCGCCTGCTTGGCGCCGTGGCTGGCGCGCTGGGCCGCCGCGGCCACCTCCTGGCTCGACGCATGGATCTGCTGCGTCGTTGCGGTGAGGGTCCCGATGTACGTGGTCGTTCGCTCGGAGGCGCCGACCACCGGCTGTACCGACGCCTCGATCGCGAGCATGAGCGCGAGCTGCGGGGCGAGCAGCGCCAGCACCTCGCCGTCGGTCTCGCGGTACATCAGGGGATCGGAGTGGCGCACGCTCCACAGCCCCACAAGCTGGCCGGCGTGATAGAGCGGGACGAGCACCTCCGCCCCGGGTCGCTCCTGGCCCGGGGCGACGACTTGGTCCGGCCGCAGCGCGTGCGCCACGACGGGTCGGCGGAGCCGGACCGCCTCGCCGGTCAGCCCGGCGTTCGCGTCGAAGCGAAAGCTGGTCCGGCCGCCGGCCGCGGTGTCGGCGACGAGCTCCATCTGGTTGGTGCGGGAGTCGTAGCGGGCGAAGCCCATCTGCTCCCACGGCACCAGGCGCCGTGTGAGCTCCTGAATGCGCGCGAAGCTCTTGGCGAGCGAGATGTCTCGCGCGATGACCTGCGAGAGCCCTTGGATCAAGGCGAGCTCGTCGGCGCGCACCCCGAGCCGGATGACGTACACACTGGTCGCGGTCGCCGTGGCGAGGACCGCGCCCGCGACGAACGTCTCGACCGGGCCAAGCCCGGCGTGGGCGAGGCGCAGCCAGGCGAGGGCGAGCCCGGCGGAGCAGGCGTACACTATCGTCTCCCACCGCGCGGTGAGCCACGCGTCTACCCACGCCAGCGAGCGACCGAGCGCGAGCTCGAGGTAGAACGTGGCGTTGACGACGACGGGTAGGAGCGCGAGCAGCGCGGCGAGTGGCGCGAGATTCGTCGCGTCGAGCGCGTCGGCGCCCAGGAGGCCGCCGAGGCGCTCGTACATGAGGCCGACGACCGCCGTGCCGGCGGTGAGATGGGCGGCGTTGCCCAGCGCCGTGCGGGCCGGCAGCCGCCGCGACAGCAGGTCGCCCGCGACCATGGCCGTCGGGGCGACAAGGGCCGCGCACGCCCAGCCGCGGTCGAGCACGGCGAACGCCGTGACGCCCACGATGTAAGACGAAAAGCCATTGCCGGGGAGCGCCACCCCATAGCGCCGCGACAGCGCACCGATCGCCACCAGCATGACGAACTCGGAGCCGAGACCGGCACCGAGCACCGCCTGCCCGCTGGCGTAGGCGGCGACGGCCGCGACAACGGCGAGCACGGCTCCGAGCGACACGAGCGTCCGCACGAGCACGCCGGGCGAGGCCTTGAGGCGGGGAACGATGCTCATGCCGGCCGGTCTGAATCCTCAGGGGTGGATGCCGCGCAAACTCGGGACTGTGGCGTGGCGTGTCAAGCGCGACTATCCTTACACGCAACCCAGCCAGCTCTCCCACACCCCGTATGCGCGTCACCATCGAGTACTGTGTCGTCTGAAACTACGAGCCTCGGGCCGCCGGTCTGGCGGCCGAAATCCGCAAGGCCCACCCGCACGCGGACGTCAAGCTGATCCAGTCCTCGGGCGGCGTGTTCGAAGTCGAGGTCGACGGGCGTCGCCTGTTCTCCAAAAAGGCCCTCGGGCGGCACGCTGAACCCGGGGAAGTGCTGCGCCTGATTCAGCAGACGGCGCCGCCGGCGCGTTGAGAATCGCGATCTCCACCGGCGGCGGCGACGCCCCGGGGCTGAACGCCGTGATCCGCGGCGCCGTGCTCGCTGCGATCCACCGCGGCTGGGAGTGCGTCGGTATCCGGCGCGGCTATGACGGACTGCTGGACGAGGACCGCGTCGTGACGCTCGATGTCAACGCGGTCCGCGGCATCACGCACCTCGGCGGCACCATCCTTGGGTCGACCACCCGCGGCGATCCGTTCCGGTGGCGAGAGCGGCTCCCCGACGGCAGTTGGATCGAGCGGGACCGTACCGACGAGCTTATCGCCGCGTTCCGGACCAAAGGCATCGACGCCCTCATCGCGATTGGCGGAGACGGCTCGTTGCGCATCGCGCACCGGTTGTTCGAGAAAGGGATCCCGGTGGTCGGCGTGCCCAAGACGATCGACAACGACGTCGGTGGCACCGTCTCTACGTTCGGCTTCGATACCGCGGTCCAGACCGCCACCGACGCGATCGACAAGCTCCACTCCACGGCCGAGAGTCACGAACGCGTCATGGTCGTGGAGGTGATGGGGCGCCACGCCGGGTGGATCGCCCTCCACTCCGGGATCTCCGGTTCTGCCGACGTGATCCTGATCCCCGAGATCCCCTTCGATATCAGGAAGGTGTGCGAAAAAATCCAGCGACGCGAACGCGAGGGCCGGCACTTCAGCATCGTCGTGGTTGCGGAGGGAGCGGCACCGAAGGGCGGCACCGTGTCGCTGATCGATCCCGAGCACGAGCGCCTCGGCGGAATCGGCGACAAGGTCGCCAACTCGATCCAGGAAATGACGGGCAAGGAGACGCGCACGCTCGTGCTGGGGCACCTCCAGCGTGGTGGCAGCCCCACGACGTTCGACCGCCTGTTGGGCCTGCGGTTCGGTGCGGCGGCCGTGCGCGTGATCGCAGAGGGGAAGTTCGGAACGATGGTGGCGCTACGACCCCCCGCCATCGCCCCCATCCCCATCGCCGAGGCGCTCGCCATGCCGAAGGTCGTCCCGCTCGACTCCGATACCATCGCGACGGCGCGCGACCTGGGGATCAGCCTGGGAGATTGAGGCACCCGAACGCGCGACACGGTGACCGCTCGGGGTGACAACCCCGCGCCACCCGACGCTCCGCGGCCAACGCCCCTAAGTGGGCTCAACGGCGAATGTTATCCGATGCTGTCCCGCTGTGGCACGACCCTTCCGACGGGCGGGGCGCGGAGGTGACCTATGAAACGCACAGCTTGGGCATTCGGACTGGTATGCGCGCTCGCTGCCGCGCCCGCCGCGGCGCAGACGCGGGTCAGCGTGGCGGTGGGGTTCGGTGTTCCGCGGCCCGACGTGGCGGGCGTCGTGGTCGTAGGGCGGCCGTACTTATACCGCCCGTACTTCTATCGACCGCCGCTCGTCGTCGTCGTGCGCCGGCCCTATCCCGTGCGTCCGGTGTTCGTCGATCGCGTGTTCGTGAGCCGGCCGAGGATCTACCGGCATCATCACCGCCATGTCCACCACTACGACTACGATGACGAGTGAGCGGTCGCGGCCGGGGTTCGCGGGGGTGGCCCTGCCGCTGGCGCTCCTCGTCACTGCGTGCTGGCATCGACCGCTCGCCTGGGCGCCTCCGGGAGCAATGGTCAGCCCGCCGCGACCCCCGCGCCACTCGCCCCCGTCTCCATCGATCAAGGATCTGGTGGACGAGTGGCTCTGGGGCTGCGAGGCGGTGCAGTGCCAAGTGGGAGCCGAGCACGGCCGGTGGGAGTGCACGTGCACCACCACGGCACGGCGGATGCCGCAATCGGACTAACACGGGCCGTACCAAATCGGTTGCGGCGTGCCGGGATCGCCGATGCGGTCACATGACGCCCTAGACAGTGCCGCAGGTACGGTCCAGCGGGAGGCGTTGCACGCACGCCTCCGCTTTCTTGTTTCGGCGACTACGGTGCGGCCGCGTCAGCCGGCTTGCGGCGGAACAGCTTGCGGAAGAACGCGGCGCCCGCGGCGAGCGCTACGACGAGCAGCTTCTTCAGCCCGATCAAGGCGGCGAGCAACACCTTGAAGAGCCCTGCCTTCGCGGCGACGCCGCCGGCGATCAACGCGGCGATCCCGTATTCGGCGACCTTGTCGGTACCCGGGACGAAGTCGGCGTAGCGGTGCCCCTCGTTGAACTCGACGAAGCCCATCACCTGGCCCATCGCCCGCTTGATCGACTCGAGCTGGTCCATCGCGGCGACCGCGTTGAGTACCAGGACGCCGCGCCGCCCGAGCACGCGGATGTTGTAGTTGAGCGTGCGCCCGCTGTCGCCGCCGAATCGCAGGTCCTTCGCCCAGTACAGCTTGTGACTGGCGCTGTCGTAGTGCGGTGGCTCGGCCCATCCGTTGAGCTCGACCGTGGGGTAACCGGCGCGCTGGCGCTCGGCGTTTCCATCACGGATCGCCCGCTGCATCTTCTTCAGGAGGTCGTCGTAGTCGATCTTGGCCGCTTCGTCGTCCTTGACGTAGCCGTCTTCGTCGTAGGTGATCACGACGGCCCACGCCTCGCGGGCGAACACGCTGACCTCCGACGGGAGCAGCAAGCCGAGCGTGCGGCTGCCGGGTGGATTCCCCCAAGCCTGGAGCACCGTGGCCGCCTGACGCGAGTCGAGGTAGCGGAATTTCGCCGGGAGCTCGAGCGTCGCGAGTCCATTGCGGATGGACACGCGACCGGTCTGGTAGCGGAGCTGGGCTTCCAACTGCTCGGGCGTGAGCGGCTGCTTTTCCAGTTTCTGCGCGGAGGCGGCGCCCCAGGGGAGCAGCACGACGCAAGCGAGCCAGCGAGCGGACATTCCCGCCTCCTCCTCAGTCGAGGGCTTGGGTTCGGTGAGCGGGCGCCGCGACTAATCTATATTGCGGGTGTGCGAGTCTCGCGCGACCACTTTCTTCCTCCCGATCCGCAGGCCTTCCTCGCCGCTGAGCCCCCCACGGGGCGGGTCGTGGTCATCGCCCCGACTCGGGCGGCGTGCGAAACGATCGAGCTCGCCCTCGGCCTAGACATCGACACCCTGCTCGAGCGCGAGCACGGTGACGACATCCGGCGCCTCGCGGGCTCGGGGCGCGGGTTCGGGATCGTGGCGGGCACCGGGACGGGGAAGACGCTCGCCATCCGGTCGATCGCCGAGACTATTTTGCAGGCGCCTCTCAAGGTGGGAGTCGTGAACCGGGAGCGCGAAGCGACCCCCGAAACCCCCACCTGGAACGTGGTGATCGTCACGACCGGGATCGCGCGCCGCTGGTTCGAGGACGGCCTGATCACTAGCCGCGACACGCTCGTCGTCGACGAGATCCACCAGACGTCGGCCGAGCTCGAGCTCTGCCTCGCGCTCGGCAAGCGAGCGCGCTGTCGCTTCATCTGGCTGTCGGCGACCGTGGATCCGGCCTTCTACGCCCGCTACCTCGGCTCGGTGGAGGTGCTCGAGACCCGGGCGTTCGACCCGGCGAAGGCGGCCCAGGTGCGCGTGCTCCCCCAGCAACCGCTCGAGTTCCTGAACGAGCGCTTCGTCAGGCAGGTGATGCGGCAGCGTCGCGGCGTGGCCGTGTTCGTGCCGACTCGCGCCGAAGTCGAGCAAATCGCACGCGAGCTGGGTGCTCGCTGGCAAACTCTGCCCACGGCGTTTTACCACGGCGGCGAGCCGATCCGGGTCATCCGGCCGTTCCTCGACGGGGAGGTGCGGCGCCCGTTCCTGCTCGCCATGACGGCAGCGGGGCAGTCCGCGCTCAACATCCGCGGACTCGACACAGTGGTGATCTACGACGCGCGCTACACCAACGTCGTGCAACGGGGCCGCAACGTGCTCACCCGGCTGTACCTCGGGGCGAACGAGATCCTCCAGATGGCGGGCCGGGTGCACGGGCGGGTCGAAGGGGGCGAGGTCTACATCTTGAGCGACCGCGACCTCGATTTCGAGCAGCTGGTGCCGACGCCGCCGGAGTTTCAGCTCGCCGGCGACGCAGAGCGCGTCGCGATCACCTGTGCGGCGCTGGGCGTCGACGCGCGTGACCTCGACCTGCCCGTCCCGCTCGACCGCAAGGCGTATCGCGATGCCCTCCAGCTCCTGACCGACCGGGGTCTCATCGAACAGGGCCGGCTCACGCGCTACGGACGCGAGGTCGAGGCGATGCCGGTGGAGCGGCCGTGGGGCGAGCTCCTCTATCACGCGGAGGACGAGTTAATCCCAGTGGTCGCCGTCGCTGCCAACATCGAATCGCTCCACCGCATGACTCGGGAGGAGCGGGAGCTGAAGGGACTGATCGTGCCGGGCAGCGATCACCTCACCGCCTACAACGTCTATGCCGAGGCGGTCAACAAGCACGGCTACCTGGGGGAGGTGTACGGACTCCCGCGCCACCTGTTCCACGAGCGCATCGATGCCTGGGCCGAGGGCCGCGGCGTGCTCGTCAAGGCGATCGAGGACGTCGCCCTCGGCACGGCGTCGGTGTACCGCCAGCTCGAGCTCGCGCTGCCGGACAAGCTGCCCTACGCCGGCGAGAAGACGCTCGCGGGGTTCGCCGATCTGGTCGCGAAGATCATGCCGTTCGACCTGGTGATCGACGAGGAGACGGCGGACAGGCGGGAGGCGCGGGTGAGCCGGGGCTCCGTGTGCGGCAGCTGGGGGGCAGTCGCGGGGACGCTGCGCTACTTCGCGGACCGGTTCGGCGTGCCGCGGGCGAGCATCGAAGGGACCCAGCTTCCCGAGCGCGCGCTGCGTCGCTACGCGCGACGCGGGACGCCGACCGTGGTGTTCGAGCGGCACCGGCGGCGGGAGGGGCTCATGGTGGTGCGCACCGTCGAGTACTTCGGTTTCGTGCTCGAGCGCGACGTGGAGCCCCTGCGAAGCCCGTTCCCGGCCGAGCTCGCCGCCGCCGCGCGGGCGGCGCTAGTAGAGGCACTGCTGGCGGGGGAAACGCCCCATCCCGACCAGGGGCGGATCCGTAAGGCGCTCGAGCGCTTCGACTTCTATTGGCGACGTTCCGGGGGACGGGTTGCCGAGGCGGGGAGCGAGCGACTGACCGCCCGGCTCGCCGCTCAACTCGAGGGCGTCAGCTCGTGGGACGAGTTCATCCATACGCGCATCGCGCTCGACGTCGATGCGGCGGTCCCCCCGGACCTGCGCCACCAGCTCGAAGCGCTGCCATCTTCGATCCACCTCTACGGCGACCGCGTCCCGTTGGACTACGAAGTGGAGCAGGCCGCGGGCGTGATCCGCCTGCGGCTCAAGGAGGGGCAGGCGCGCCGGCTGCAGCTCCGCGACCTCCCACCGCTGGACCGCCCCGTGCGTTTCATAGTGCTGCGCGGCAAGCGGGACGCGGTGCGCGCCGATACGGTGGAGGATCTGCGCCGGCAGCTGAGCGGGCTGTCGCGCGCGGAGCGCGTCCGCCTGGTCCGGGGCGGGCGCCGCCGCTAGCGGACAGGTGAGGTGTGACCTCGGGCGGATCCGGGGGTCCTCTCTATGGCGGCGGTGCTGCCTGAAACTCTGACCCCGCATCCGAGTATGCAATTACGTATGGCTCAACGAGACAAGACTACCAGCGTCCCGCCTCCGCTCTCCTTCGCGCCGCTCGGTCAAGCGGTTCTGGAGTCGTTTGGGGAGGGTGTCGTGGTGTTCGACGCCTACGGCCGAATGATCTACGCCAACCAGCGCGCGCGCAGAGTCGTGGACAGCCTGGGCGAGGCCACGTTTCTGCGCGGCGGCGCCTTGCGGGAGCGGCTGGTCGCGCTGGGCGGTCGAGCACGCTCGCTGAAGCAAGGCTCGGCGGAGCTCGGTGAGGCGATCTTCCTGGCCGACGGCGATCACGCGAAGACGCTCGCGGAGCGCGAACGGCTGGCGATCCTGGACACGCTGGAGCAGACGCACGGCAAGTTGGCCGAGACGGCGCGCCGGCTCGGGATCAGTCGCACCACGCTGTGGCGGAGGCTTCGCGCCTACGGCCTCCGGCCCGACGCGCGCGGCAGCCACGGGCCCACGGCGCGCGTGTAGGCTGCTGGCGTCGTAGTTTCCGGCCGTCTAGCTTCCCGCTCAGGCCACGCCCGGGAAGCCATGCCCGCCACGCCGTACGTCATCGAAGACTATGTCCGCTGGTCCGACGTGGATTTCGCGGGCATAATCTTCTACGGCTCCTACGTTCGCTTCTTCGAGATCGCGGAAACCGAGCTGTTCCGCGCCTGCGGCCTCGCCTACGCCCAGGTCTTCGATCGCTACGACATCTTCCTGCCCCGGAAGGCCGTGCACAGCGAGTTCTACTCGCCGGCGCGCCTCGACGACCGGCTGCGCGTCGCTACCTATGTCGGGCGGATCGGCACCACGTCGCTGACGCTGAACTTCGACGTGTTCCGTGGCCCGGGCCGCTCTCTCACCGCGGCGGGGTGGATGGTCCTCGTCTGCGTGAATCGGACACACTTGAAGCCGCAACCACTCCCGGCCGGGCTGGTCGAGGCGCTGGCGCCCCACACGCTGCCGTTGGAAGCGGCGCGCGCACAGCTCGGCGCTCCCCCGCCGTCCCCCTGAACACACGCGGGCTGGGGCTGCTCGCGCTCGGCGCCGCAGCGGCGTGCGGCAGCCGCGGGCCGCCGGCGGCCCAGCTGCGCGCCCGCATCACCCGGCCGCCGCGCGACACGCTGCGCTTCGTCACGCCGGCGATCGCGGAGCGCTGCGGGCGCACCGGCCGGCGCGGCCTGTTGCTGCAAGGCAGCGAGCGGGGCAACGGCGTGCTCATCCACCTGCGCTCGAATGACTCGGTCGCAAGCGGTGAGTTCCCGCTGCTGGCGCGCGGCGACAGCACGACGGAGCGCGGTGCGGTCGTGGCGGCGCGCTTCATGGTGGGCGACGTGGCGCACGGCGTCACCCTCGACAGCGGGACGGTGTCGGTGATCCGGGCGGGCGACACGCTCGCGGCGAGGGCGCGGGGCTCGGGCAGCGAGGTCGCCGGGACCGCTCGCGTCACGCTCGACGCGTCGTTCGAGTCGGTGCGGATCGGAGCGGACA
Organism: Gemmatimonadota bacterium; assembly: GCA_003220935.1. Taxonomy (GTDB): domain Bacteria; phylum Gemmatimonadota; class Gemmatimonadetes; order Gemmatimonadales; family GWC2-71-9; genus 20CM-4-69-16. The sequence goes on along the minus strand of QHTT01000066.1, from coordinate 71,542 downwards.
CGCTGCCGTGCGCGGTGCAGCCATGACGGTCCGAGTCGGTGTCATCGGCACGGGGTTCGCGCGACGGGTGCAGCTGCCGGGGCTGCGGCTGGTGCCAGGGGCGGTGGTGACGGCGGTGGCGAGCCGGGATCGCACGCGGGCGGCCGCCGTGGCCCGGGAGTTCGATATTGCGCACGCGTTCGGGAGCGGCGAGGAGCTGGCCCGCTGCCGCGACGTCGACCTCGTCTTCGTGTCGTCGACCCCGGACGCCCACGCGCGCCACGCCATCGCGGCCCTCGAGGCCGGCAAGCACGTGTTGTGCGAGAAGCCGATGGCGCTCACCGCGCGTGAGGCGGAGCGCATGGTCCAGGTGGCCGAGCGGAGCCCGGGCTGCGCCCGCATCGACCACGAGCTGCGCTATGAGCCGAACCGGCGCCGGGCGCGAGAACTGATCCGCGCCGGCGCGATCGGCCCGGTGCTGCATCTCGAGCTCGCGGTGTCCTACCTGCGCGGCGACGGGCGACCTCAGGCCTTCGAGGCGCCCTGGAGTTGGTGGCACGACGCGGCGCGGGGCGGCGGGATCCTGGGAGCCGTGGGGTCGCATCTCATCGATCTGTGCCGGTTCTGGACGGGAGGCGACGTCGTCGCAGTGAGCGGCCAGGTCGCCACCTTCGTCCCCGAGCGCCGCGACGAGCATGGCGTGGCGCGGGCCGTCACGGCCGACGATTACGTCAGCTTCGTGATGCGCCTCGCCAGCGGCGCGGTCGCGACGGTCACGCTGACTACGTTCGCGTCCCACGGGCCCGGCCACTTCGTGCGGGTGACGGGACCCGACGGCTCGCTCGTCCTGACGGGTGAAACGAAGCTCGAAGTCGGTCGTCCGGGAGTTGCGCTCGAGGACGTCAGCGTTCCCGATGAGTTGTCCGGGCAAACGGTTCCCGACAACATGTGGGCGCGCTCGTGCGTGCGGTTGATGCGGGATTTGGTCGGCGTCCTGGAGGGGCGGCCCGCGACAGGCGAGCCCGCCACCTTCCACGACGGTGTCGCGGTCCAGCGGGTCATGGACGCCGTGCGCGCCGGCCCAGGGGTCCGTTTAGATTAACCGCGTGGAGCAGACCTACTTCCGGAGAGGGTTCGGGCTGAAGGGGCGCATCGAGGGCGCCCTGGCGGCGGACTACCACAGCCACGTCGTAGACCGGATCCGCCAGCACGGGTACGTGCTTGCGCTGGGCGACCTGACCTTCAAGCTCGCGGGCGAATTCGGGTTCTGCTACGGCGTCGACCGCGCGGTCGAGTACGCGTACGAGACGCGCACCAAGTTCCCCGACAAGCGTCTCTTCCTCGTGGGCGAGATCATCCACAACCCGCACGTGAACTCGAAGCTGCGCGCCATGGGCGTGGAGCTCCTCGGCCGGCCGGAAGGGGGCGAGTTCGAGCTGAGCGCGGTGCGGCCGGACGACGTCGTCATCCTCCCCGCCTTCGGCGTGACGGTGCAGGACTTCGAGCGGCTCCGGGCCATCGGCTGCGTGCTGGTCGATACGACCTGCGGCTCCGTGCTGAACGTGTGGAAGCGGGTCGAGTCGTACGCGAAGGACGGTTTCACTGCGATCATCCATGGCAAGTACTATCATGAAGAAACGAAGGCCACGTCGAGCCAGGTGACGAAGTATCCCGGCGGCCGCTACCTCGTGGTGCGCGACATGGCCGAAGCGCGTGAGGTCTGCAGCTACATCGAAGGCGCGGCGAGCAAGCAGCAGCTGCTCGCGCGCTTCGTCGGGAAGCTGTCACCCGGATTCGAGCCCGAGCGCGACCTCGTACGGGTCGGCGTGGCGAACCAGACGACGATGCTGTCGGGCGAGTCGCTCGCCATCGCCGCGGAGCTGCGAACCAGCGTGGCGGCGCGCTACGGGGAGGCGGCGGTACCGCAGCACTTCCGCACCTTCGATACGATCTGCTCGGCGACCCAGGACCGGCAGGACGCGGTGGTCAAGCTCATCGCCGAGCCGCTCGATCTCATGGTCGTGATCGGGGGATACAACTCGAGCAACACCACGCACCTCGCCGCGATCTGCCAGCAGAAGGTGCCGACCTATCACGTCGAGGACGCGGCGTGCATCGACCCGCACGCCGGCACGATCCGGTTCCGCTCCGTGGGAGCGCCGGACGAGCAGTGCCGGGAGGCGTGGCTGCCCGCCGGGCGGGTGACGATCGGGATCACCGCGGGCGCCTCGACACCCAACAACAAGATCGGCGAGACGATCGAGCGGATCGCCGCGGCGCGGGGCTTGACGCTGGAGGGAGTCCTGGGCGGCTGACCCCGGGGCGGCGCCCCGGCGTTAGCCTAGCGATATTTCCTCCATGCCGCTCTCCGGCTTCCACCCCGTCATCGAGCGCTGGTTCGGCGCCCGATTCTCGGAGCCCACCGAGCCGCAGCGGGGCGCCTGGCCCGTCATTCACGCGGGCCGGAACGCGCTGATCGCCGCCCCCACGGGCTCGGGGAAGACGTTCGCCGCCTTCCTGGCGGCGATCGACTCCCTCCTCCGCCAAGGGCTCGACGGGGCGCTGCGCGACGAGACGCAGGTGGTCTACGTCTCGCCCTTGAAGGCGCTCTCCAACGACGTCCAGAAGAACCTGGCGGAGCCGCTCGCCGAGATCCGCCGCACGCTCGAGGCGATGTGTCTCCCGGACGTGGAGATCCGCACGCTCGTCCGCACCGGGGACACGCCGGCGGCTGACCGGCAGGCGATGGTGAAACGGCCGCCGCACATCCTCGTGACGACGCCCGAGTCGCTATACCTGATCCTCACATCCGAGCACGCGCGCGACATGCTCCGCACCGTGCGCACGGTCATCGTGGACGAGATCCACGCAGTGGCGCGCGACAAGCGCGGCAGCCACCTGGCCCTGTCGCTGGAGCGGCTGGAGCACCTCGCCGGGCGGCGACTGCAGCGCGTCGGGCTCTCGGCGACACAAAAGCCCATCGAAGACATCGCTCAGTTCCTGGCACCTGAGTCCCGAGCCCCCACCATCATCGACTCGGGGCACGCGCGGGCGCTCGACCTCGCCATCGAGATCCCCTCTTCGCCGCTCGAGGCGGTGATGGCGGGTGAGGTGTGGGACGAGCTGTACGACCGGCTGGCGCAGCTGATCGGCGCGCACCGCACCACGCTCGTGTTCGTGAACACGCGGCGGCTCGCGGAGCGACTCACCTTGCACCTCTCCGAGCGCATCGGGGCGGAGCACGTGACGTCGCACCACGGCAGCTTGTCAAAGGAGAAGCGGCTCGACGCCGAGACGCGGCTCAAGGAGGGCAAGCTCAAGGCGCTGGTGGCGACGGCGTCGCTCGAGCTCGGGATCGACATCGGCACGGTGGACCTGGTGTGCCAGATTGGCTCGACTCGCTCGATCGCGACGCTGCTGCAGCGCGTGGGGCGGGCGGGACATCACCTGCAGGCGGTCCCGAAGGGACGGCTGTTCCCGCTGTCGCGCGACGAGCTGATCGAGTGCGCCGCCCTCGTACGGGCGACCGCGGAGCGCCGGCTCGACCGGCTGGTCATCCCCCGCCACCCGCTCGACATCCTCGCCCAGCAAATCGTGGCGGCTGTGGCAGCCGACGACTGGGACGAGGCGGCGCTGTACGAGCTGGTGCGCGGCGCCTACCCCTACCGCGACCTCACCCGCAAGGATTTCGACGACGTCGTACAGATGCTCGCGGAGGGGTTCACCACGCGCCGGGGCCGGCGCGGCGCGTACATCCACTACGACGGGGTGAACCACCGGCTGCGCGGCCGGCGCGGCGCCCGACTCGCGGCGCTCACCTCCGGCGGTGCGATCCCCGACATCGGGGACTATCGCGTGATCCTCGACCCGACCGAGACCTTCGTCGGCACCTTGAACGAGGACTTCGCGATCGAGAGCATGCCGGGCGACATCTTCCAGCTCGGCAACACCTCCTATCTCATCAGCAAGGTCGAGTCCGGCCAGGTGCGGGTGGTGGACGCGCACGGCCAGCCGCCCAGCATTCCGTTCTGGCTGGGCGAGGCGCCGGCGCGCACGCCGGAGCTGTCGGAGGAGGTGTCTCGCCTGCGGCAGGACGTCGCGGACCGCCTCGACGATCCGCTCACCGCGATCGCCTGGCTCGCGGGCGCGGTGCCGGGGCTCCCGGAGGCAGCGGCGCGCCAGATGGTCGAGTACCTGGGCGCGGCCAAGCAAGTCCTCGGTGTCATCCCGACCCAGCAGACCCTCGTGCTCGAGCGGTTCTTCGACGAAGCGGGAGGGATGCAGCTCGTGCTGCACGCGCCATTCGGGAGCCGGATCAACCGGGCGTGGGGCCTCGCACTCCGGAAGCGGTTTTGCCGCAGCTTCAACTTCGAGCTCCAGGCTGCGGCTACCGAGGACGCGATCGTCCTGTCGCTCGGGCCGCAGCACAGCTTCCCACTGGACGACGTGTTCCACTACCTGAAGCCGGAGACCGCCGAGCACCTGCTGGTGCAGGCGATGCTGGACGCGCCGATGTTCGGCTCCCGGTGGCGTTGGAACGCGACGCGCGCGCTCGCGGTGCTGCGGGCGCGTGGTGGCAAGAAGGTCCCGACGCCGCTGCAACGGATGGAGGCGGAAGACCTCGTGGCGGCGGTGTTCCCAGACCAGCTCGCATGCCCGGAGAATCTGGTGGGAGACCGCGAGATCCCCGACCATCCGCTGGTAAAGCAGACCATCGAAGACTGCCTGCTCGAGGCGATGGACTTCCCGGGGTTGAAGCGTGTGCTCGAAGCGCTGGAAGCGGGGCGCTTCACGCTCATCGCGCGGGACACGGCCGAGCCGTCACCACTGTCGCACGAGGTGCTGAACGCAAAGCCGTACGCGTTCCTGGACGACGCCCCGCTCGAAGAGCGCCGCACCCAGGCGGTGATCACCCGCCGCGGGCTCGACGTGAAGCACGCCGACGAGCTCGGCAAACTCGACCAGGACGCGATCGATCGGGTGCGGGACGAAGCGTGGCCTGACGTCAGTTCCGGCGACGAACTGCACGACGCGCTGTTGGTGATCGGCGGGGTGACGGCGGCGGAAGGGGGAAGGGGGAAGGGGGAAGCGTCGTGGCTGCCCTATTTCGAGGAGCTGGTGCGCGCCGGACGTGCCGGCACGCTGCTCAGCGAACCGCGCCTTTGGATCGCCGCGGAGCGAGTGCCAATGCTGGCGGCGGTGTTCCCCGGAGCTGCGTGCGAGCCGCCGCTCGTGCCGCCCGAGCGGGAACGCGACAAGACGTGGACCCGGGAGGATGCGCTGCGCGAGCTGGTGCGCGGGCGACTGGAGGCCGTCGGCCCGACGACGGCGGCGGATTTGGGGCGCTTGCTCGGCGTCCCAGCGCCGGACGTCGACTTCGCCCTCGGTGCGCTCGAGCACGAGGGGTTCGTGCTGCGTGGCCGGTTCACCCCTGGCGTGGCCGAGCTCGAGTGGTGCGAACGGCGGCTGCTGGCGCGCATCCATCGCTACACGCTCGATCGCCTGCGCAAGGAGATCGAGCCGGTAACGGCCGCCGACTTCATGCGCTTCCTGTTCCGCTGGCAGCGCGTCGCCCCGGACGCGCGGGCGGAGGGGCCGGAGGGGCTCGCGGCCGTGCTGGAGCTGCTCGACGGCTTCGAGCTGCCGGCCGCAGCCTGGGAGACGGACGTCCTCCCTGCGCGGCTCGGGGAGTACGATCCGCTGTGGCTCGACGGGCTCTGCCTCTCGGGCGAAATCGCTTGGGGCCGGCTCACCGCAACGCGGAACGCGGAAGGCGGAACGCGGAACAGGAAGTCGGGCCCGATTCGGACGACGCCGGTGGCCCTGTTCCGCCGGGAGCGGGGGGCAGTCTGGCGGTCCCTGACGCCGGAACCGGACCCTAAGGAGCTGCCGCTGTCGCACGCGGGGCGCGCGGTGCTGGAGGTGCTCGACGGGCGCGGCGCATCGTTCTTCGGCGACCTCGTGAACGCGACAGGGCTGCTGCGCACCGAGGTCGAGAAGGGACTGGGCGAGCTGGTAGCGTGGGGGCTGGTCACGTCGGACAGCTTCGCCGGGTTACGCGCCCTGCTGGTGCCATCCGACCGCCGACGGCCCATCGGGGCGGGGACCTTCCGGCGGCGCGGCCGGCTAGCGCCCTTCGGCGTCGAGACAGCGGGCCGCTGGTCGCGCGTGCAGCGAGGGGGTCAAGCAGGGGCCTCCGGGGTCCCCGAGGACCAGCTCGCCGAGGCGGTCGCGTGGCAGCTGCTGCGGCGCTACGGGGTGGTGTTCCGCCGCGTCGTGACGCGCGAAACGCTGCTCGCACCGTGGCGTGATCTACTGCGCGTGTACCGCCGCCTCGAGGCGCGCGGCGAGGTGCGTGGCGGCCGCTTCGTGGGCGGGTTCTCGGGCGAACAGTATGCGCTTCCAGAGGCCGTCGGGCTGCTGCGCTCCGTCCGCCGGCAGGAGACGAGCGGTGCGCTCGTCACGCTGAGCGGCGCCGACCCGCTGAATTTGGTCGGCATCATCACGCCGGGAGACCCCTTGCCCGCGCTCGCGACGAACCGGGTTCTGTACCGCGACGGCATTCCGGTAGCGGTGAAGGAGGGAGAGGGGAGGGGGGAGCGCTTCCTCACAGACGTGACGGCCGAGGAGGCGGAGGCACTGCGGACAGCCCTGGTGCGGGGCCGGGTCGCACCGCTGGTGCGGACCTACCTCGGGAAGACGCGAGCGGGGCGGTAGCGGCGCTACGGCCGGGTCAGGTCCACGGTCACGACGGGGACGTCCCAGTGCCCCGCGAGGATCTCGAAGCGGCGCTGCTCCTCGTGCTTGAAGGTCTCCTGGTCGGGAAACAGGCGCCGCAGCTCCGCCTCGGCGAAAGCTTCGTGCGGTGCGGCGGCGGTCTTCCACACGACGGTGACGCGATAGTCCCAGCGACCCTCCTCCGTCGCGTGGAACCTGGGTGCTGCCGCCGTGATCTCCTGGATGCGTCCCAGTTCCATCTGACGCTTCAAGACCGGGTAGTGGTTCTTCTTGAAGAGTCGGATGAACTCGTCGGCGTAGCCCCACCGGGCCTTGTAGTAGTACTCCACTACGAACGGCTCGCTCGGTCCGGATGGCGGCGCCTGCGCCGCGCCCGAGACCGGCGCCGCGAGGAGCACCGCGAGCATCGACCAGCGCGTCATGGCTCCCTCCTCAAGGGTCGCAGCTCCTTAAGCTGCGGGCCCCGGCGCCCCGCCGCAAACGCTCGTGCCGTGCCTTCTCAGGCCGTGGTCGCCCCGTGGACCGGGTACGTGTTGCCACACTCTTCGCAGCGCGCTTCCTGCGCCACCTCACGCAGGTGGTAGCGGGAGTGACAGCCCGGACAGACGAGGTAGACGCGGACCCCCTCGGTGTCGGGATGTCCGTGCGCTCGCGCCTCGGCGGTCGCCTCCTCCGGCGAGAGCTGCACCACGGTCCAGCCGCTCGGTGGCGCGGCGCGAAACCGCAGCCGCTCACGCGTGAACCGCACCTCGATGTCGTTCACGTCGAGCACTACAAACCGGTCCGAAGTCTCGAGCACGGGATACCAGGCGCCGCGGCGCAACCCACGCTCGGCTCCTTTGCCCTCTGCGCTGCTGGCCCAGGCTAGATGTGACATTGCTGCCTCCGTCAAAGGGGACTCAACCTCGCCCCCCAGGTACGGCGCCTCGGTCAAGTAGCGATAAAGCACCGGGCGAGCTCAGCCCACCGGCTGCTTCAGCTTGTCGAGGTAGAGCTTGCGGACCTTGGCCACCTTGGGCGCGATCACGGCGCGACAATAGCCCTGATTCGGATTGCGGCGGTAGTAGTCGCGGTGGTACTCCTCCGCCGGATAGAACACCTCGAGTGGGACGACCGCGGTGACGATCGGGTCATCCCATACCTGCTCGGCCTGCAGCTCGCGGATCACCTGCTCCACGACTGCCTTCTGCTCCGGCGTGTGGTAGAAGACGGCCGAGCGGTACTGGGTTCCGACGTCCGGTCCCTGACCGTTCAGCGTGGTGGGATCGTGGATGGTGAAGAAGACGTGCAACAGGTCGCGGAACGATACGACGGCTGGGTCGAACGTGATCTGTACCACCTCGGCGTGGCCGGTCGTTCCGGTGCACACGACTTCGTAGGTTGGGTTGGACGCGTGGCCGCCCGCGTATCCGGACTGCACCTGCTCGACGCCCTTCAGATCCTGGAATGCGGCTTCGAGGCACCAGAAGCAGCCTCCGGCGAGGGTGGCGGTTTCGTGTGGAGCCATAGGCGTCTCCTGGACGTGGTTGGTGGGAAGCTAACCACGGGGGAACGGCAGTCGCACGGTGCGGGAGTCGAGTGCCGGATTCCCGTGCCGGATCACGACGCGGGCGTTTTGGCACAGCGGGTAGTCGGCGAACACGGATTGTAACTTGTCGAACATGGCATCTGCGCTCGGACCGTAGAGATAGAGCGACGTCTCACGCGGACCGCTCCAGGATCCGCGGATCTTTTCCGATCCGCCGAGCGCGGCGTCGACCCGCTCGACGAGCTCGTTGATGTTGCAGCGGGTGTATACGTCGTCCGGCAGCCCCGTGCCGTCGAGATAGATCGCGAGCGCCTCGCTCGTCCCGAACGGCACGACCATTGCTTGCCCCTCACGCTCGAAGCGGAGCTCCGAGCCGCGCGGCGCACCGGCCTGCTCCAGCACCTGCTTGGCGACGTCGAGCGCTGCGCCGACGTTCGCGACGGAGAGGTCGAGCTGGACGTACGCGATCTCGCCCTCGCGAGTCAGGGCCGACCCCCCGCCGGTGACGCCACCGAGCGCCCGGGTGCCGAGCGCGGCCTGCAGCGGGTCCTCGTAGCGTGTGCCGCGGTCGATCGGCTGGATCGGCTCGTACAGCCGGGCGATCACGAGGTGGGGGTACTGTCCCGCCGGGCTCCCGGGCGCTGCGGTCCACCACTCGGGATGCGCCAGGATCGAATCGAGCAGCGGTTGACCGCGCTCGTCGAAGTCCGGCCCCAGCTTGGCTCGCAGCATCGGCTCGAACAGAGCGAGCCCCCGTGCGGCGCGGAATTCCGACTGCATCTTCTCCTCGGTCGCGAGGGCGGCGAGTTCCGCCACGCCCTGGTGCGTCCGGGGAGCGGCGTCGGCGGCGTCGACCCGCTCGCGGTGGCGGCGCACCTGCTGTCCGGTCGACGCGCCCTCGTCCAACCGCTCCACGAGGTACGCCGGCGGCGTCGGGAGGTCGGTCTTGCTGCCGCCGCGTAGGGTGAGGAGGACCCGGCCGTCTCCGAGGAGTGACCGCAACCCGAGGACCCGTGCCGGCCGTGGAGCCGCCGGAGCGGAGAACCACATCGCGTACGCGGTCCGGTCGCCGCTCAGCGCCATCCGGACGAAGTTCTTGTTCTGGCGTCCTCGGTTGAACGCCGCGTCCTCGAAGTCGCCGAGCGTCTGCCAGCCTTCGGCTGCGAGCTCGCGCGCGGTGCCGTCGAGAAACTCGGCGTCGCGGCCGGGGAATTCCGCGGCGTTCACGGCGCGATACTCGGCGCGGTGGTCCACCATGGTGCGGACGCTTCGGACGATGCGCCGGGCGGACTCGTCGAACGGCGATCGAGTCATGGGGATCCTCCGAGAAAGGCCAAAGTGCCACCCGCCTGCAGGTCGATGCCGAACTCTGCGGCCACGATGTCCGTCGGAGCGTGCTCGACCATGCCATGGGCCCGCTCGTAGAACGCGCGATCGAATACCTCCGCTTCGGCGATCCGCATCTCCCGACCGCATTCGTAACCGGGGCAGTCGCGTGGCTTGCTCTCGAGCGTCCCGACGATCGTCCCATCCTGGAGCCAGTCCGTGACCCTCACCCACACGAACTCGCGGCGGCCCGCCGTCGTCGCGAGCCCCACCTTGATGGCGAGCGCCTGATCTGGGGGAAGCCCGCTGCGGAAGCGCTCGCGCCACTCGGCCAGCGTCTCTCGGGCCTTCCGGCTGGCGACCTGCATCTGTGTCTCGAGCTCGTCGAGCCGCCGGGGTGGGGGTGCATCGTGGCCGAGGCGACGGCAGGACTCGCGGAGCCATGCGTCGTTCGTACCGGCGTGATCGCGTGGCGGGGTAACATGGAGCAGCTCGGGATCGGAGCGAAAGGCCGTGAGCAGGCCGGAGAGCATGCCTCGCTTCCGGTCGCTCCCTCGCGTGAAGCCCTCGAGGACCAGGCGCACTCGCACCGGACCCTGTTCGTCGGTCTCCGGATAGCCTCCGGGCATTACGAACCTCCCGCGCGGTGAAACGTCGGCGCGGCTGAGCGGGAACTCGACGTCGGAGATCCGTCGCTCCAGGGGTTCGTCGCTCGGGGCGAGCTGGGCGACGTGCGCCAGGAGCTTGCGGGCGACGGTGTCCATCAAGAACCGAGCCGCGCGGCAATGGTTCGCGGCCACGCGCTTCATCTGCAGCTCGGGCAGGCCGTGCAGCGTCAGCCCGAACGTCGTGAGGTGCGCCCGGTCGCCGTCGCGCTCGCGCGAGCGCAGGAACATACCAATGGGCGACCCATCGGGCCGCGTGTCGGGCCCGCCGCCGGACGGCGCCGGCCGCTCCCCGGTCCACCACTCGGGGTGTCGCCGGATTGCGTCCAGTAGGGGCCGGCCGCGCTTCTCGAACTTGTCACCCAGCATCTTACGCAACATCGGCTCGAACAGCTCGAGGCCCTGCGCGCTGCGGAACTCGGCGATCATTGCTTCCTCGGCCGTGCGCGCGGCCAGCAGTTCGTCGCCACCGGCGAGCGAGCGGGGCGCGCCCGCCGCGGCCGCGACGCGCTCGCGGTGCGAGCGTACGGCATCCGCAGTACGGGTTTCGGCCGCGAGTCGCCGGGTGTGAAGCCAGGGCGGCGGCGGGATGTGCGATTCCGATCCTCCGCGCATCGTCACGAACACGCGCCCGTCCCCGCACCAGGAGTGGAGTACGAGACAGCGTATCGGCTGTGGGGCCGGGTAGACGAACCAGCTCGCCGCCACCGTACCGTCGTCGCTCAAGCCGAGTCGATAGAAGCTTCGCTTGTTGGGCGAGCGGCGGTTGAACGCCGCGTCCTCGTAGTCACCCAGTACCCGCACGCCGGCCGCGGCGAGCTCGCGCTCCGTGCGGGCGTAGAAGTCGAGGTCGAGGCCCGTGAAGTCGGCGGCCCGCACGGGCGCGAACTCCGCACGGTGGTCCGTTCTCGTACGGACGCTCTGGACGAGGCGGCGCGCGTTGTCCTCGATGGACCTCGTAGTGTCCTGGAGCTGGTGCGCTGCATCGCGCAGCTCGGCCAGGGCCTTCAGCAGATCCTTGGCGGAGTCGCCGGGTTTGGAGGGAGGCATCCGGACCTCTGCAATGGGGCTTGCTACACGTTTGCGATTCCCGGTGTATTGCGCCACTCTCACCCCCAGTCTTTCGACTCCGGCGCCACGCGGCGCATGGACTTGAGAAAAGCGAACGCGGAACGCGGAAGTCGGAACGCGGAACCGTCGTCCCCGCCTTCTGTTCCGCGTTCCGCGTTCCGCGTTCCGACTTTGAGACCGCGCGCCTCCTCCGCGATCACGTTCACCGTCCCGTCGTCCTTGGCGAGCTTGCCACGCACCCACAGGAGCGGCTCGCCGCGGATCGCTGTGCGGTGCTCCTGGTACACGTCGGGCCGCACGATCACGTTCACCATGCCCGCTTCGTCCTCGAGCAGCACAAAGATGAATCCTTTCGCGGTCTCGGGGCGCTGGCGCGCGACAACCAGTCCCGCGACCTCCACCCACGCCCCGTGCTCGAGCCGGGGGAGCGCGTCGCTCTGCACCACTCCGGGCGGCAGCACGTCGCGCAGCAGTTCGAGCGGGTGGCCGCTCGCCGCGAACCCCAGCACCGCGTATTCGGCGAGCAGCCGCTCGTCCGCCGCGAGGCCGCCGAAGCGCAAGCGCTCGTACGGGTGGTCGAGCGCCAGCTCGAGCTGGCGCCGGCCGCGCGCATCGCCGCCGCGCTCCGCCTCGGGCGGGAGCCACAGCCCCACCTGCCACAGCAGCTCGCGGCGCGTGAGCCCGAAGCCGTCGCACCCGCCCACCCACACCAGGTGCTCGATGGCGGTGCGCTTGAGCTTGGGAGGCGCGCGCCGCACCATGTCGCCGACGCTCCGGAACGGGCCGCGGCGCGTGCGCTCCGTCACGACGGCGGTGGCCGTGTCCTCGCTCCAATCGCGGATGAACCCGAGCCCCACCCGCACGCCACCCGCTTCTTGTCCCCCTTCCCCGGCCTTCCACCGGCCTCTTCCCCGGCCTTCAACCGTACACCACACGTCACTCACGTTCACGTCCGGCAGCCGGATCTCGATCCCGTTCCGCTTGGCGTCCCGCCCCAGGGCGTCGAGCGAGTAGAATCCCATCGGTTGGTTGTTGAAAAGCGCGCAGTAATACTCGGCGGGGTGGTAATGCCTGAGCCACGCCGATTGATACGCGAGCAACCCGAACGCCGCCGCGTGCGACTTGGGAAAGCCGAACTCGGAGAATGCGATCACCTGGGTGAAGACGCGCTGCGCCAGTGCCTCCGAGACGCCGCGGCCCGCCGCGCCGACCCGGAACTCGTCCCAGAACTCCGCCATCAGCTCGCGGCTCCGCCGGCGGCTCATCGCGCGCCGCAATGCTTCCGCCTGCCCCGGCGTGAACCCCGCGAGCGCCTGGCACACCTGCAGCACCTGGTCCTGGTAGAGGATCACCCCCAAAGTCTCCGCGAGGACTTCCTGCAGGAGCGGGTGGTCCATCGGCGGCCGGTAGCGACGTCCCCTGGCTGCGGCGCGGCGCTGCTCCTCGCGCCGCCGCACGTACGGGTTCACCGCGCCGCCTACGATCGGCCCGGGTCGCACGATCGCGACTTCGACCGCGAGATCCTCGAGATTGCGCGGCCGGGTGCGGCGCAGCATCTGGATTTGCGCCCGGCTCTCGATCTGGAACAGCCCCACGGTGTCGCCGCGGCAGATGCGGTCGTAGACCGCGGCGTCGGCGAAGTCGATGCGGGAGAGGTCGGGCGTCTTCCCTGCGCGCGCCGCGATCAGCTCGACGCACTCCTCGACGAGCGACAGCATACCGAGCGCCAGGAAGTCGATCTTGACGAAGCGCGCGTCGTCGCAGGAGTCCTTGTCCCACTGGCACACCACCCGGTCCTCCATCGCGGCGCGCTCGAGCGGCACGACCTCGACGAGCGGCCGGCTGGAGATGATCATCCCGCCGACGTGCTGCGACACGTGGCGCGGGAGCCCTGCGATCTCCTCGGCCAGCTCGCACAGCTCCTTCCACAGCGGAGCGTGCTTCCGTCCCTTGAAGCCCGGAAGCTGGTCCAACTCGTCCGCCAGACCGCCCGACCGCCGGTCCGCCAGTTTGGCGACCTGCTCGATCTCGCCCTGCGGCAGATCCAGCGCCTTGCCGATCTCGCGCACGGCGGAGCGGAGCCGGTAGGTGGGGAACGAGCAGACGAGCCCGACGTGCTCGTCGCCGTACCGTTTGTAGACCCGGCGGATCAGCTCCTCGCGGATCTCACGCGGGAAATCGAGGTCGATGTCGGGCACCGAGGCGAGGCTCTCGTTCAGGAACCGGCCCAGGAAGAGCCGGTTGGCGATCGGATCGATGTGCGACAGGCCGAGCAGGTAGCACACGATGGACGACACCGACGAGCCGCGCCCGCGACCGGGGAGCAGGTTCCCTTGGGCCCGCCGGCTGCCCCGGCGCACGTCCGCCGCCACCTCGCGAGCCAAGTCGAACAGGTCATGATAGACCAAGAAAAACCCACTGAGTCGATGGTGTTCGATTAGTGTCAGCTCTTCCGCGAGCCGTCGCTCGGCCTCGGCTCGGTACTCGGAGCCCTCCGGATAGCGCTCGACGAGCCGGGCGCGGCACAGCTCGGCGAGCGCCAGCGGGGCGGGCGCGCGAGCGGCCCCGCGGAAGTCCGGGAACCCGTAGCCCAGATCCCGCGTGAGGTCGAACGCCCGGCAGCGCTCGGCGATGGCAAGCGTATTCGCGACAGCATCCGGACAGTCACCAAACAGCGCGGCGACGTCCTCGGGTGGCCGCAGGGAGAACTCGCTGTTGGGACGCCGCACGTTGTGCGAGCCGTCGAGCGTGGTGCGGTGGCGGATCGCCGTGAGCACGTCGTGCAATCGGTGACGGGCGCGGGCGTGGTAATGCACGTTGCCCGTCGCTACGACGCTAAGTTGTACGTCGCGTGCTATGTCGATCAGGGCTCGGGTGAGTGCACGATCGCCCCGCACGTAGTTCCGTTGTAGCTCAACGAAGAAGTTCTCCCTCCCGAACACCGCGAGGCACCGCTCGACGAACGCCCGAGCCGCCGTGGGTCCCTCGTGCTGCAGCACGCTAGGTAGCAGGCCGCTGCGGCAGCCGGAGAGGACGATCAGCCCTTCGTGCCGCGCCTCGAGCGAGGCGAAGTCGAGCCGCGGATCGCGCCGGTCGGCGCGGCCCAGATGCGCTGCGGTAGTCAACCGGCACAGGTTCGCGTACCCCTCGGGCGTCTCGGCGAGCAGCGTCACGTGAGCACCGTCGAGCAGCGTCACCTCGGCGCCGGTGATCGCCTGGAGGCCGAGCTGCTTCGCTTCGTGCGCGAACGCCATCGAGCCGTAGAGGCCGTTGTGGTCGGTGAGCGCTACCCCGGTGTAACCGAGCTGCGACGCCGTGAGCGCGAGCTGCTCGGGCAGAGAAGCTCCGTCGAGAAACGAGAAGGCGGAGTGGCAGTGGAGCTCGGTGTACATAGAAAGTCGGAACGCGGAAGTCGGAACGCGGAACAGCAAGACGGTCCGCCATTCCTCGTGCTTAGGGTTTCTGCATCCACCACTCCCCGGTGATCAGATTTTCGAACAGCACAGCTCTTCCACCACCTTCAAAAACCACTTCGACGCATCTACGCGAGATCGGCTGTCGCCACCATTCATCGTCGATGCGCCAGACTTCGCCGACGGCCTCAACGGCCCGACGCATCTCGCATCCCGCATCCCGCATCCCGACAGGCTGTCCGTTTGCGTCGAGCTCTACTGTCACTCGATGAGGCGCATTCAGGGCCCGAAGTCTGTCCGCTCTGTTCCGCGTTCCGCCTTCCGCGTTCCGTGTTTGATCACGGTTCATAATCGATCAACGCATACCGCCGCTCTGGGAGCCGCGACCATGGCTGCACCTCGATGACGTGATAGAGCAGCGAGCGTTTGAGCCGGAGCTTGATCTCCTGGACCGCGCTGCGGAGCGCGCGACGCCGGCCGGCACGCGCGGCGGCGCTCGCGTCGCGTGCGAAGAGCTGCAGATCGGCGGCGCCCGGCGCGAACGCGGTGAATTCGACGGCGAGCCGCTCCACCGCCCCCGTGGGTGGTGCCTGCTCGAGCCGGGTCCGGAGCGGCGCAGCGATGCGATCCCGGTCGGCAGACGGATCTTTGAGAGTCGCTTCGACCAGCCACGACTCGCCGTGCTCGAGCTCGGCCCGCACGCGCGCCACCTGCACCCGCCAGCCGATGCGACGCGGATGCTTGAGCGCGCGCTCGAGCAGCTGGTTCAGCGCGCGCGCGAGCAGCTCGCGCTCGGCGACCGGAGTGAAGAACGTGATCGCGGCGACGATCGGCTCGGGCGTCTCACGGCCCACGACCTGCTCGACTGCCACCCCCGCTGCGAGCTGCCACAGCCTGCGGCCGGCACCGCCGAACTGCGAGACGACCGCTTCCTCCGGCAACGCGGCGAGCCGGCCGAGAGTCTTGAGCCCGAGCTGGCGCAGCCGGCGGTGCGTGTCGGGATCGAGCGGGAGGACGGCGAGTGGTTGGGCGGAGAGAAACGGCGCCTCCTCCCCCGGGCGGACGATCACGGCTTCCCCCGGTCGCGCGCGCGTAGCGGCGACCCAGGAGACGAACTTGCCCTTCCCCCACCCCACCCGGAACGCGGAACGCGGAAGTGGGAACGCGGAACAGGCGAGCGATCTTCCAGCCTCTGTTCCGCGTTCCGCGTTCCGCGTTCCGCGTTTGATCACCTCGACGATCCCTTCCGGCGCACCGTACAGCCCTTCCAATCCGTCGGTCCCCACGTAGGCCAGCCCCAGCTCCGCCGGCTCGACCACCGGGCTCACCTCGCTCAGCGCGGCAAGCAGCCGCGCGAACTGCTCGTCGTAATAGACTGGGTCGGGCTCGCACAACCGCAGCGACGGACAGAGACCGATCGCCTGGCTCACCGTCATCCCCGGCTTCACTCCGGCGCGACGGGCGAGCGGTGAGACCTGCCACAACAGGCGGGCAGTATCGGGCGCGAGCAACGCGCCGGGTTGGGAGGCGAGCTCGGGCCGCCGTGCCTCCTCGCAGCGCAGGGCAAAGAGCGGGATCCAGCAGCAGGCAGCGGTAGTGCTCGTCAGGTGGGCCATCTGGAGATTGCAATGATCTGTCAGGGGCCCCGAATATATCCCGAAGATCGACCAGGCCGCAAGGAGGGTTCCCAGTGATATAACTCATTGATATATTTTGACTTCTATGACAAGTCGCCGGCAACCGAGCCTGTTTGACGACGTCGCCACTCTACCGGAGCCCGTTGCGGAGCTCATCGAGCTCGGCCGTCGTGTTCCTCCCAACATCAAGTTCGGCACTTCGACCTGGACCTACGACGGCTGGGCGGGCGACGTGTACCATCGGACCTATCGCGGCGCGCAGCCGGCGCGCCGGCTCGAGGAGTACGCCCGCTATCCGCTGTTCCGGACGGTGGGGATCGACAGCGCGTACTATGAGCCGCCGGAGGAGCCGGTGCTCGCCGCGTACGCGAAGGCCTTACCGCCGGGTTTCCCCTGCGTCAGCAAGGTGTGGGACAGAATCACCGCGAAGCGGCTCGATCAGCGAGTGAATCCTGATTTCCTGAACGCGGACCTCTTTAAGGACGCGGTGCTGGGTCCGTACGAGCGCGCGTTTCGCGACCATGCAGGCTGCTTCGTGTTTGAGTTCCAGGCGATGCGCGGCAAGGATCTCCCGGATCCTGCGCGCTGGGCCGACAACCTCGACGGCTTCCTGCGGCAGCTGCCGCGCGACTTCCGCTACGCGGTCGAATTACGGAACCGCGAGCTGCTCGCCGACGCACACGGCGCGGTGCTGGCGCGCCACGGCGCCGCTCACGTCTTCAACTCGTGGACCGAGATGCCTACGCTCGGCGAGCAGCTCGAGCTGCCGTGGACGTTCCCGGCGAGCTTCACGCTGGCGCGGGCGCTGCTGCGGCCCGGACGCAAGTACGCCGACGCGGTGCAGCTGTTCGAGCCCTATGACCGGATCCGAGATCCCCAGCCCGAGCTGCGCCAGGACCTGCTGCGGCTGGTCGCCGAGGCGATGCGGCGGCGGATCGAGGCGCTGATCCTCGTCAACAACCGGCTCGAGGGCAACGCGCCGGAGACGATCCGGGCGCTCGTCGCGGCGCTGACGGGGGAGGGGCAGTGACCGGCCCCGTCTCGCACCCACTGCCCCTGCCGCCGCCGCGCCCGGAGCTCGTCGCGCTCGCGGCGGCGCTGCCGCCGGGCATCAAGTTCGGGACGGCGAGCTGGACGGAGGACGGCTGGGCCGGCGAGGTGTACCAGCGGAGCTATCGGGGAGCCCAGCCGGCGGCGCGGCTCGAGGAGTATGTGCGATATCCGCTGTTCCGCACCGTCGGCATCAACAGCGCTTTCTACGAGTCCCCCTCGGAGCGCATTCTCGACGCGTACGCTCGCGCGCTGCCGGACGGCTATTCCTGCGTCGTCAAGGTGTGGGACCGGATCACGGCGCGCCGCTTCATCCGAGACCGGCGCTGGGGCGACCTGGCTGGGCAGCTCAATCCCGATTTCCTCAATGCGCGCTTGTTTCTCGACAGCGTGCTGGCGCGCTACCAGCGGGTGTTCCGCCGGCAGTCGCTCTGCTTCGTTTTCCAGTTCCAGGCGATGCGGGGCGCGGACCTGCTGGGCGACGTGGAGTGGGCCGAGCGGCTCGATCGTTTCTTCGCGCAGCTGCCGAAGGAATTCCGGTACGCGGTCGAGCTGCGGAACGCCGAGCTCCTGACCGACCGGCACGGCGCGGTGCTCGCGCGGCACGGCGTGGCGCACGTGTTCAATTCCTGGACCGAGATGCCGCCGATCGGCACGCAGCTCCATCTCCCCTGGACCCTCGCGGCGGGGTTCACCGTCGCCCGCGCCCTGATGAAGCCGGGGCGCAAATACGCCGAAGCGGTCCGGGCGTTCGAGCCCTACGATCGCGTGCGCGAGGTGCTGCCCGAGCTGCGCCGTGACCTGTTGTGCCTCACCGGCGAAGCCCGGCGCCGCGGCATCGAGGCCGTGATCCACGTGAACAACCGCGCCGAAGGGAACGCGCCTGGGACGATCCGCGCGCTGGCCGAGATGTGCGGGGGGGGGAGCGCGCAGGCCTAGTTGCGGCCTGTCCCGACTGATGCTAGGTATCGTGGTGTAATCTGCGGAAAACCGCACAAAGTGCACGCCAGGGGGGCGTCGCTTGAGCGCTAGTCGTCGCAGCGTGCCCACGCTGCCCGTGCCGCTGCTGCGTGACGCGGTCGCGCGCGAGACGGCGCGGATGTCGTTGCGAGGCGCGGCCGAGGCCATCTCCATCAGCCCGAACGGGCTGCGCAACTTCCTCAATGGCGCCGCGCCCCGCAGCGCTACGCGCTTGAAGCTCGAGCGCTGGCTCGCCGGCCAGGGGCGCGTCTCCCGACCCCCGAGTGTCGGTCAGCTGGTCCGCCTGCTGAACGAGCTTTCGGGGGACCTCTCTCCCAAGCAGACCGCGCAGCTGGGGCGCGACATCGCCGAGCTGCTCGCCGAGGCGTACGAAACGCGCCGGCTCGAGCCGCCCCACTGGGTACAGGCACTGCTGCGCCATTTCCGTCCGCGGGGCAAAGCCGCCAGCGAAGTCGCCTGACGCGGGCCTCTGAGCGGGGCTTGCCATCATGTCGCCACGGTGCTACCTAGTAGTTGGTGGATCGTGCAGTTTGTGCAGTTGTCTCGCCCTTACGCGGTAGCCACATGGCAGGAGCCGGGTGAAGCGCACCGGGACGCACGCCACCAGTCGGACGAGCGCCTCACGCCCACTGGCGACCAAGCACGCCTCGCATCCGAAGGTTATGGAAATCGTGCGCCTCGTTGAGGCGTTGAGTGACAGCCTCGGCTCGCACGACGGCGTGCTGATCGGCCGGGGCATCGCGCGCTTGTTGGTAGACGCGTATGGAGAGCGGCCGCAGCCAATGCCGCGCTGGGTCAGGGAACTCGTCGCGCATTACGCTCCGGCGAAGCGGAAGTCGTAACGTGGGAGGCCGGCCTCGGGGCGGCGCATGACCGCCGGCCGCCACACGGTTCCCACGTTGCCGATCGCGCTGTTGCGCGACGCGGTGGCCCGGGAAGCGGGCCAGGTCTCCTTGCGACGCGTCGCCAAGGAGATCTCCATGAGCCCGAACGGGGTGCGCGACTTCCTGCATGGCGCGACTCCCCGCAGCGCCACGCGCACCAAGCTCGAGCGCTGGCTCTCCAGCAAGGGACGGGTCACCCGGCCTCCCAACGTCGGCCAGTTCATCCGCCTGTTGAACGAAGTGTCGGGAGACCTCTCCCCCCAGCAGACGGAGCAAATGGGACGCCACCTCGCCGCGTTGCTCGTCGAGTCGTACGAGGTGCGCCGGCTCGCGCCGCCCCGCTGGGTACGGGAGCTGGTCAGGCACTACGAGCCCCGGGCCAGCACAGGAGCGAGCGGCGTCGCCTGAAGCTCTCGGCCTCGGGGCCTTGCGGGCCCCCGCGTGGGCCCGGTATATCGGGTGTGCAGTTTGTGCAGTTTCCTGGCTTCCGGTGCGGCGGAGCGACATGCCTCAGCCACTTTCGATCCTGCTCGTCGAGGAAAACTCGTTCGACGGCCCGGTGCAAACGGAGCGCTTCCTCTCGAAGCCGCTCGATCTGAGTGCGCTCTGGGCGGAGATCGTCGCGGTGGGCGATCACCGCGGGAGCCGGCCGTCATAACCCGAGGTCTCCCTGCGGCGGCGCGAGCCGCCGCGTGTAGCGATCCTGCATGCCGTCGTTCATCCGGAAGCCGTACTTTCGCTGCAGCCGCTTGACGCGCCGGGCGAGCGCCGCGGCGTAGTCCCGCGGCGCGCCGCTCGTCCGCGCATAGGCGCGCCGATAGCGCTCCTGCAACTCGGGGAAATGCTCTCCCAATAGCGGGAGGAAGCGGTGCCGCACCGCGGCGTAGAGGCGCAGCGGTCCCGCGTGCACGAAGCGAGCACCCGCTTCGCGCGCCGCCCCGAACAGCGCTTCCAGGTGGGGAACGTCGTCGGTGATGCCCGGGAGCACCGGCGCCACGATGAGCCCGGCGTTGACCCCTGCATCGGTGAGCCGCCTGAGCGCGCGCAGCCGGACCGCGGGCAAGGGGGAGCGAGTCTCGATCTTGCGGATCAGTGCGGCGTCGACCGAGATCAATGACACGTACACCTCGAGGTCGTTGCGGTCCTGGAGCCGGCGCAGCACGTCCACGTCGCGAGCCACGAGCGGGCTCTTCGTGATGACGCCGATGTTCAGCCCCTCGCAGCGTGCCAGCCGCTCCAGGATGTGCCGCGTGAGCCGGAACCGGCGCTCGGCCGGCTGGTAGGGGTCGGTCGCGGTGCCGATCACAATCGGGACGGACTCGCGGACCGACGCACCGATGGACCGATAATAGCGGCGCAGATCGGCTTCCAGGGCGCCGAGGAGTTGGTCCTTGACGAAGATCCTGCGCTCGAACGCCTCCCAGCCGTGCGGTCCCCGGAAATCCTGAAACTCGCCGTCGGAGAGCTTCCCTGCGTCGTGCGCGCGCTCGACGACATAGCGATGGGCGTAGCGGGCGTAGCAATAGCTGCACCCGAACTCGCAGCCCACGTACGGGTTCAGAGACCAAAAATCCACGCCGGTCTGCTGCGGAGAGTTGAGGATCGATTTCGGCGTGAGCGACACGAACTTCGTGCCGCGGAGGCGCTCATCGAGGACGGACAGTCGGACGGTCGGACTGTCGGACGGTAAGAGTTGCAGCTGGTCCGGGGTCGCGGAGTGCGTGATCATGCTCTCACCGTCCGACTGTCCGACCGTCCAACCGTCCGACGCCTCACCCGCATCGCGCCCAGCCGCACTGTACGCACACGAGGCAGCCCGATTGCCGCACGAGCCCGGCGCCGCAGTCCGGGCAGGGCGAGGATTGGGACGGTGGCTGGGAGATGGGAGCAGTGGGTATGGGACTGGGCAACTCGAGAGGCGCCTGCATGCGCATCCTCTGGCGTTCGGTTTTCGTTCGGTACGCTATCACCGAATTTATTCCGAAGCAACCTATCGGCAAGGGCGGTGGCGCATTAGCGTAAACAGATGACGATCAAGAGGATAGCCTTTCAAGGCGAGCCGGGCGCCTACAGTGAAGAGGCGCTGTTTCTGCTGGCCCCGGATGCCCAGTCGCAGCCGTACCGCGAGTTCCGCGATGTCGCGCAGGCCGTGCTCGAGCACCGTGCCGAGCTCGGGCTGTTGCCGATCGAGAACTCCCTGGTGGGCTCGATCGCGACCAACTTCGACCTGATTGCCGAGTCGGCGCTCGCGATCGTGGGCGAGGTCGTGAGCGCGGTGCATCACTGTTTGCTGGGCGTGCCCGGGGCGCAGCGCGCAGCGTTGCGCCGGGTGCTCTCGCACCCGGTGGCGCTGGCGCAATGCGAGCGGTTTCTGCGCGAGCTGTCAGGGGTCGAGGTCGTCGCGTTCTACGATACCGCGGGCGCGGCGGCGGAGGTCGCCCGGCGCAAGGACACGTCGCTCGGCGCCGTGGCGGGAGTGCTCGCGGCGCGCCGCTACGGTCTGGAGGTGCTCGCGGAACGGATCGAGGACGAGCCGCACAACCAGACCCGGTTTCTGCTGGTGGCGCGCGACGCGACGCCACCGCCCGCGGACGTCCCGGCTAAGACCACGCTCCGCCTCAAGCTGCCGCACCGTCCCGGGACGCTGGCGCGCGCGCTCGCCCCGTTCGCCGACGCCGGGCTCAACCTCACGAAGCTCGAGAGCCGTCCCGACCGCTCGACGCCGTGGGAGTACCTCTTCTATCTGGACGTGGAAGGGCGGGCCGCCGAGCCCGCGATGCGCTCCGCGCTCGCGGCGCTGGCGACGCAGGGCGCGGTGATCACCCTGCTGGGCGAGTACGCCCGCTTCACGCCGCGAGGGTGACGGCGCGGTCCTACAGCGCGGGCGCGCTTCCCACGAGCCGCCGCCACGCGAAATACACCGGCACGCCCAGCGCCACGATGATCAATCCCAGGCCCGCGTAGCGGGTTTGCTGGAACAGCAGGTTCACGCACAACACGCCCGTGCCAAGGACGTAGAGGGCCGGCAGCCAGGGATAGCCGACGGCTCGCACTGGGCGCTCCGCGTCGGGACGCCGGGCCCGCAGGAAGAACAAGCCGACGGCGGTCAACATGTAGAACAGCAGGGCCGCGAAGATGACGTAGTTCAGCAGCTCGCTGTAGGTGCCCGAGAGGCACAGCAGGCTGGTCCACACCGCCTGGACGACGAGCGCGACGGCGGGCGTCTTGTGCCCGGGGTGGAGCACGCCGATGGAGCGGAAGAACAGGTTGTCCTGCGCCATCGCGTAGTAGACCCGGGCGCCGGACAGGATCAGCCCGTTGTTGCAGCCGAACGTCGAGATCATGATCGCGCCGGCCATCAGGTACAATCCCGCGTTGCCGAACATCGCTTGCAGGGCGGCCGTACCGACTCGGTCCTGCGGGGCGTGGGCGATCGCCTCCGCCGGCAGCACGTTCAGGTAGCTGACGTTCGCGAGCAGGTACAGCACGGTCACGATCAGCGTGCCGGCCGCCATGGCGATCGGCAGGTCGCGCTTCGCGTCCTTCAGCTCCGAGCCGGCGAAGCCGACGTTGTTCCAAGCGTCCATGGAAAACAGCGATCCCACCATCGCTGCACCGATCACGGGCCACAGTCCCGCCGCGAGCCCGCCGGCCGGCCAGAACGCGGGCCCGAAGTTTGCGTCGATCGCCGCGGCGTTGCGACCGATCGTGACGCCGAGCAGAATGAGCGCGGCGAGCGCCGTCGTCTTGATGACCGTGAGCGAAGTCTGGATGACTGCTGCGGTCTTCACGCCACGCACGTTGATCCACGTCAACACGATCACCGAGAGGATGGCGAGGATCCGCTGGGGGGAGAGCCCTACCTGGATGGGGCCGCTGCCGAGGTTGACCGTGGTGCCGAGGAAGACATCGGGCGACAAGCCGGGAAAGAAGACCGCTGTGAAGCGGGCGAACGCCACCGCCACGGCGGCGATGGTCCCGGTCTGGATCACCAAGAACAGGGTCCAGCCGTACAGGTAGCCGAACAGGGGGGAGATCCCCTCCCGCAGGTACACGTACTGGCCGCCCGCCCGGGGGAACATGGCGGCGAGCTCGCCGTAGGCGAGGGCGCCCATCAGGGTTACGACCCCGGAGAGGGCCCAGACCAGGAGCATGACCCCCGGGGCGTGCACCTGGCGCAGGATGTCGGCCGAGACGATGAAGATGCCCGAGCCGATCATCGAGCCGACCACGAGGGCCGTGGCATCGAGCCGGGAGATCGCCTTGACGAAGTCGGTCCGCGGCTGTTGCGTGGTCGCCATCGGGCTCTCGCTCCTTGTGGGTTGGCGGGCCGTGGTTAACCTAGTGGCTCCCGCCGGAGGCCGCCATATTCTCCGGCGCCGCTCTCTTCAGCGCAGAGGATCGCCGTGCGTTTATTGCCGCGGGAAGAGGAATTCTTCGCCTTGTTCGTCGAGGTCGCCAACCGCAACAAAGAAGCGGCGCGTCACCTCCGCGAGCTGTTCGCCGCGCCGCCGGAGCGGCGCACGCCGT
Organism: Gemmatimonadota bacterium; assembly: GCA_003220935.1. GTDB lineage: Bacteria > Gemmatimonadota > Gemmatimonadetes > Gemmatimonadales > GWC2-71-9 > 20CM-4-69-16. Next base: position 47,740 of record QHTT01000066.1, on the reverse strand, counting down.
ATGTCGAGGCGCTCAAGCGGCTCGAGCACGAAGCCGATCAGGTCACCCACGAGATCGTGAACCGGCTCGACCGCACCTTCATCACGCCGCTCGACCGGGAGGACATCCATCAGCTCGCCTCGGATCTCGACGACGTGATGGACGCGATGGACGGCACGGCGCGGCGCTCGCAGATCTTTCGGCTCGGCCTGGCCCCGCAGGGGGTGAAGCAGCTCACCGAGGTCATCGAGCGGATGGTGACGGTGCTCGGCGAAGGGGTCGGACGCCTCAAGAAGGGCGACGACGTAATGCGCTACTGCATCGAGGCGAAGCAGTTGGAGGAAGAAGGGGACGCGATCTACCACGAGTCGCTCGGCCAGCTGTTCGAGAAGGAGCGCGACGCCCTCGAAGTCATCAAGTGGAAGGAGATCTACGACACCCTGGAAATGACCCTCGACCAGGGCGAGGACGTCGCCAACGTGCTGGAGTCCATCACGCTCAAGCACGCCTGATGACGCACGACGCGTCGTTCGTGCTCGCGATCGTCGTGGTCGCGCTCGCCTTCGATTTCATCAACGGATTCCACGATGCGGCGAACTCCATCGCCACGGTCGTCTCAACCCGTGTGCTGTCGCCCTCAGCCGCCGTGGTCTGGGCAGCGGCGTTCAACTTCCTCGCTGTCTTTCTGTTCGGGACGGCGGTCGCGAAGACTATGGGCAAGGGGTTGGTGGACCTCGCAGCCGTTGATGCCAACGTCATCCTCGCCGGACTCGTCGGGGCGATCGTGTGGGACGTCATCACGTGGTGGCTAGCGCTGCCGACGTCGTCGTCCCACGCGATCATCGGCGGCTACGGGGGGGCGGCCGTGGCGAAGGCGGGCTTCACCGCGCTGTTGTTCCCCGGCAAGTGGATCTCCACCCTTGTCTTCATCGTCATCGCGCCGGTGATGGGCCTGACGATCGCGCTGGTGCTCACCGTCGCGCTGTCTTGGATGCTGCGGCGCTCGCTGCCACGTCGGGTGGACCGCGTGTTTCGTGTGCTGCAGCTCGGGTCGGCCGCCGCGTATTCTCTGGGGCACGGGTCCAACGACGCGCAGAAGACGATGGGCATCATCGTCGGCTTGTTGGTCGCCGAGCAGCAGTTGTTCGCGGGCTCGCCGATCGGCGCACTCCATTTGACGGACGCAGCATCGGTGCCGGCGTGGGTCGTCGTCGCTTGCGGCGCGGCGATGGGGCTCGGCACCATGTCGGGCGGCTGGCGCATCGTTAAGACAATGGGCCAGCGCCTCACCAAGCTCCAGCCGTTCGGCGGCTTCTGCGCCGAGACGAGCGGCGCCATCACGCTGTTCGTCGCATCGCACTTCGGCATCCCGGTTAGCACGACACACACCATCACCGGTGCGATATCGGGCGTCGGCGCAGCGCACCGGCTGTCGGCGGTGCGCTGGGGGGTCGCGGGACGGATCGTCTGGGCGTGGCTGCTCACGATCCCCGCGGCGGCGGGCATCGCGGGCGTGGTGTACCTCGTCCTGCGAGCCCTAATCCACTGACGGCGGACGGCGCTGCAGCTGCGACGCGTCGATCATCCCCACCCGCCGGTAGCGCATTACAGTCCCAGCACTTCCACGACGGCCTGCGCGATGGCGGCGTCCTGCACGCCGACGCCGGTCAGATCCGCCACGGTAATCTCGCTCGCTCGTTCCCGCCCCACGATCCGACCGGCCGCCAGGTCCGCGAGCTCGCCGTAGACCTTGTCCCTGGTGACGACGCCGGCGGCGAGGGCGTGATGCAGGTTCCCGTATCGCTCGGTCTGAGAGACGCGATCGGCTATCAGCTTGTCGGCCTTTAGCAAGACTGCGGGTTCCAGCTCCACCTTCTCCGGGCTGCCGGTGCCGACGGAGGTGATGTGCATGCCCGGGGTCACCCATGCGGCCTTGATCAGCGGCGTGATGCTCGCCGTCGCGGTCACGATCACCTGGTGGTCGCGCACGGCGTGCTCGAGCGCGGGCGCGACGCGCGTGGCGACGACGGGCGCGAGCTCCTTGGCGAGGGCGCCCGCCCGCTCCGGCGTGCGGTTCCACAGGGTGATTCGCTGGAGCGTCAGCTCGGCGACCATCGCCCGCGCGGTGAGCCGCGCGAGCGCGCCCGCGCCCACCAGCAGCGCGTCGTGCACGTCCTTTGGCGCGAGGTACCTGAGGGTGAGGCCCACGGCCGCCGCGGTGCGGAAATCGGTGAGGTAGCCGTGCTCTTCGAGCAGCAGGTCGGGCGCCCCCGTCTCGGCGTCGAGCAGCAGAAACATGCCGTCGCCTGAGGGCAGGCCGCGCGCCCGGTTCCGGTAGAAGCCCGTCGCCACCTTGAGCACGATGTGGCGCGCGCCGCGCAGGTGCGCACCCTTCACGTGCACTTCGGCCTGCTGCTCGGCGAGCTCGACCACCATCGGATCGGGGAGCGTGGCCTCGCCGAGGCCAAGGGCGCGGAAGCCCCGCTCCACTGCGTTCACGCCGACGGCGAAGGGGATCCGATCCCGGAACGCCTCGAGTGGGATGACCCGCATCTCTAGTCGGCGAACACGCGCGTCAAGCCGCGCTCCGTCTCCGCCAGCGCCTCCTGGAAGTGGTGCAGCTCCTCGCCGTAACCGAAGCGGATGTGATTGGGCAGGCCGAAATGCTCGCCGGGCACGAGCAGCACGCTGTGCTCGGCGCGCATCCGCTCGACCACGTCGAGCGCGCTCAGCGCCTGGCGGTACTTCACAAGACAGATGGCGCCGGCCTGCGGCGGGTGCCAGCTGAACGTGTCCCCGAAGCGCTTGAGCCAGCCCTCGAGCACAGGGTAGTTGGCGTTGAGGATGCGGCGGGTGCGCTCGAGCAGCCGGTCGCGCACGCGCGGCTCGAGTGCCACGGCAGCGAGGTGGTCGCTCGCCCCCGCTGGGCCGATGGTGGTGTAGTCGTGCCGCGCCCACGCTTCGGCCGAGAGCGCTGGCGGCGCGACGATCCAGCCGATGCGCAGCCCCGGCAGCCCGTACGCCTTGGACAGCCCGTTGACCACGATGACGCGCTCGTGCCCGCCCCAGAAGGACGGCGTCGTCCCGCCGTCGCGCTCCGCTCCCTGGTACACCTCGTCCGCGAGCAGCCAAGCGCCGACCTCCGCGGTGCGCTCGAGGACGACGCGCCGCATCTCGGCCGACAGCACGTGGCCGGTGGGGTTGTGGGGGTTCGTGACCACCACGAGTTTCGTGCCCGGCGCAATGGCCGCGCGGATCTCTTCGGCCGTCGGCTCCCACTCGAGCTCCGGGCGCAGTGGGAAACCGCGCACTTGAGCCCCGAAGTTCTCTGCCAGTCCCCAGGTCTGCAGGTAGTTCGGGAGCATGACCGCGACCGTATCCCCCGGCTCGATCAGGCGCCAGCAGACGCAGAAGTTGGCTTCGGCGCTGCCGGTGGTGACGAGGATCTGGTCGGGGGACGCGCCCGGATAGAGCGCCGCGATGCGGCTACGGAGCAGGTCGGTCCCGTTGGACTGGCTGTAGCCGAGCCGCACCTCGAGCAATGGCAGCGCCGAGGCGCCAGCAAGGCCCAGGAGCTCCTGGATCGAGAGCGGGTGCACCCCCGACTCGGAGAGGTTGAAACGCACCCGGTTTTCCCAGGTGCTCTGCCAGCGTTCGAGCTCGAAAGGGACGAAGCGCACGCGGCCCACCTCCTTAGAGATCGGCGGAAGGACGAAACGCTGTGGGGGCGCAGCATGCTGCGCCCCTACAATAACCCCGAAGCGGGCGTCAGCCGAGCGCGGCGAGATCCTCCGGCCGTTCCAGCCAGTAATCGGGCTCGAGGTCCTGGAGCTGCGCGCGGTCGAAGGGTCCCCACAACGCGGCTGCCGTTTTCACCCCCGCGGCCCGACCGCACTCGATGTCATGGCGCGAGTCGCCGATAAACACCGCGCCCGTGGCCGGCGCTCTCAGGCACTCGAGCGCCTTGAGCACGGGCTCGGGGTGGGGCTTGGGGTGCGTCACCTCGTCCGCGCCCACGATCACAGCGAACGTGTCCTCGAGACCCGCGAGCCGCAGCCCGCGAAGCGCCCCGCTGCGCATCTTGCTCGTGACGAGGCCGAGCGTCTTCCCTTGATGCCGCAGCGCTCGCACCGCGGCGACGACGCCGTCATAGGGCCGCACCAACGCGTCGTGATGCTCGAGGTTGTAAGCGCGGTAGGTGGCGACCATCGCTTCGATCTCCGCGGGATCGTCGGTCCAATCCCGGAACTGCACCCACAGCGGCGTGCCGAGGCCCTTCATCCACACCTCGTCCGGCGGCTCGAGCCCACGGTGCGCGCGCATGGTGTGGCGATACGAGCGGAGGATCAGCTCGATCGAGTCGATCAGCGTGCCGTCCAGGTCGAACAGGAAGGTGGTGAGCGCCACGCCGGAAAGTAACTTTGGGAGACACAAACGCCATGCACCATTTCGAGACCGTCCTCGCGCTCCTCGTCGGCGTGGCCTTCCTGGCGCTGCTGGCGCGCCGGCTGGCCGTTCCCACGCCGGCGCTGTTCGTCGCCGGCGGGCTGCTCGTCGCCTTGCTCCCGGGCCTGCCAGCGGTTCAGTTCGACCCCCAGCTCGTCTTTCTGGTCTTCATCCCGCCGCTCTTGTATCGCGCGTCGCTCTTGGCGTCGTACCGCGATGTGCGTGCGAACCTTCGCCCCATCCTCCTGCTCGGCGTCGGTCACGTCTTGTTCGCGACAGTCGCGGTCGCCTGGGTCGCGCACCTCGCCGTTCCCGGCTTGCCGTGGGCCTCGGCGTTTGCGCTCGGCGCCGTCGTCTCGCCTCCGGACGTGGCCGCCGCGACCGCGTTCCTGCGCCGCCTGCCGCTGCCGCGGCGCCTCGTCACCATCCTCGAGGGCGAAAGCATGATCAACGACGCCGCCGCGATCGTGGCATACCGCATGGCGGTTGCGGCCGCGGTCACGGGCTCGTTCTCGTTCACGCAGGCAAGTGGGCGGTTTCTCCTGGTGGGCGCGGGCGGGATCGCGGTCGGTCTCGCCGTCGCGTGGCTGCTCGGGCTCGTCCGGCGCCGCATCCACGATCCCGAAGTGGAGAACACGATCTCGCTCCTGACCGGGTACGCGGCGTACCTGCCGGCCGAACACCTCGGGGTCTCAGGGATCCTGGCAGTGGTGGCCACGGGGCTGTACCTGGGGCGAGTGGGCCCGCGGTTCGTGGCGGCCGATACGCGCGTGCAGAACACCGGCGTATGGGCAGTGGTGGTGTTCATCATGGAGGGGCTGATTTTCATCCTGACTGGCCTCGCCCTGCGGCCGATCCTGGGCAGCTTGAGCGAGGCAAGCGCCTTCGAGCTGGCGCGGGGAGCCGGCCTGGTGAGCTTGGCGGTCATCGCGGCCCGTTTCGTGTGGGTGTACCCGGCGACCTACCTGCCGCGCTTCTTGAGCCGGCGCGTGCGGGCGCGCGATCCCTCCCCGCGGTGGCAGCTGCCGGCGATCGTGTCGTGGGCCGGCTTGCGGGGTGCGGAGTCGCTCGTGCTCGCGGCCGCCATCCCTACGGCGACCGTCGCCGGCGCTCCCTTTCCCGGCCGCGATGCAATCATCGCCCTCACGTTCGCGGTGATCCTCGTAACCCTGATGGGGCAGGGATTCGCGCTCGCGCCGCTAGCGCGGTGGCTCGGCGTGCACGAGACGGGCGAAGACGAGCGCCGCGAGGAGACCGCGGCCCGGCTCCAGGCTTCTGAGGCGGCGCTCGCGCGACTCGAGCAGCTGGCCGTCGCGCAGTGGATGCACCCGGAGACGCTGGCCCATACGCGCGACCGCTATCGCCACCGCACGCGTCGGTTCCGCGGCCAGTCGGATGGCGTCGCGGACGGCGGTGAAGAGACCATCTCCGCGGCCGACCGGCGTCTCGTGCAGGAGCTCTTGACCGTGGAGCGGCGGGAGCTGCTCCGCTTGCGTGACGAGGGAGCGATCAGCGACGCCGTCATGCGGCGCGTGCAGCGCGACCTCGATCTCGAGGAGCTGCTGCTCGAGCCGGAGTGATTTAGGCGGGGCGCTGGGGCTGTATCGCCACCGCCACCACGAGCTCCGCGCGCGGTGCCACGCCTCCCTCAGGCAGGGGCGGCAGCCCCGCGTGCCAGGCGAGCACGTCTCGCACGCTCAGCGGCGTGCGCCGCGCCAGGAGTTGCTCGAGCAACAGCTCCTCTCCCGCCGTCATCCCGAGCGCCAGCCGCGACACCAGCGCGTCCAGTCGAGAGAGCTGGCGCGCGTCCCCGCGCTGGGCCGCTCGGCGTGCCGCGCCGAGCACCCAGGGGATGAGCCGCCGGCCGAGGCGGTCGCGGTCCGACGCGCGCCAGCGTGCGTCCTCGAGCGCCGCGAGCCGCGCGCGGACCAGCGGGGCAGCGCGCTGTACGGCCTGCTCGAGGCGCGCGCGATCCAGCCCGACCGGCCTCGCGCACGCGGCCTCCTCGAGCAGCCGGGTCGCTTCACCGGGGTCCGGCCGGACGTGGTGGTCGGTGACGACGAGCGCCTCGACGAGCGAGCCGATCCGCACGATCAGCACGACCGCGCTCAGCTGCGCCGCCACGGCGGCGACCGTGCCCGTCGAGGGTGCTGCGACGCCCGACTGCAGCCGCTGCAGCCGGTCGCACCAGTCAAGCCGGCCGCGGGCCGCCTCGGGGCCCGCGACGGACTCGAGCTGCGCCGCGCCCGCGGCAGCCTGCGTCACGAGCTTCGTTGCGAGTCGCTGCTCGACGGCGAGGGCGCCCTCGAGCGCCGGCGGCGGGAGGAACGTCACGGTTTCGACGCGGGTATGCGGCGATCCCAGCCGATCGACGCGTCCAACCCGTTGTGCCAGGCGGGCGGGGCTCCAAGGGAGGTCGTAGTGCACGACCCGCGTGGCGTCCTGGAGGTTGAGGCCCTCGCTCAGCAGGTCGGTGGCGATCAAGATGTCCGTCTCGAGCGCGCGGGCAGGCGGCGGCGCGTGCTGCGCCCGCGGCGCGAACGCCGCGAGCACCTCGGCCCGGGTCGCGGGCTCGTCGCCGAACAGACCGGTGTCTCCGATCACGGCGGCGACCCTGCGCCCGCGCAGCCGCCGCAGCAGGTACCGCACCGTCACGCGTGGCTGCACGAACACGATTGTCTTCCCCGCGCGGTCGGCGAGCAGGCGCTCGAGCGCCTCTGCTTTGGGGTCGTGAGCGGCCTCGGCGAGGTCGCGCAGGCCCCGCACCACGTCGCGATCGCGGGCGTCTGCGCGCATCGGTCCCGGCGCGAGGAGCAGCGGCAGGAACGCAAGCTGCAGATCCTCCCCTGCGGTGCGCGGAAACGAGCGCTGGAATTCGTGCCGCGTGAGCGCGCGGCCGTCGGCCGCCGCGTCGCGCGCGAGATCGAGAAACGCCTCGTAGCGCACCAGGCTGGCCCGGAACGCCGGCGGGCTCGATGCCAGCTGCGACAAGAGGACGAGGCGGAACAGGACCGCCGCATCGCCCGGCGGCTCGAGCCGCTGGACGCCCGCGATCACGCGTCCCAGGACGTCGTCGGGCAGCGGCCCCGCCCGCACGATCTCTCCCGCTGCACGGGCCGGGAACGTCAGCGCGAGCGGTCCCTCAGCGTACGCCGCCTGCACGCGACTGCGGGAGCGCGCGACGATCAGGCGGGCCGCCACGGCGCCGAGCGTCTCTGCATCGAGGGCCGCTCGTGCGGCGAGCCGCAGCGACGACACGCCCAGCGCTGTGAGATCGTGGTCCCGCAAGAACAGACGAAACAGATGACACAAGTCGGCGATGCGGTTGTGTATCGGCGTCGCCGTGACCAGCAACACGCGCGCGCCGACGACGAGCTTAGCGAGCGCGCGGTAGCGGTTGGTGTCGGGGTTCCGGAACCGGTGCGCTTCGTCGACGATAAACAGTCGGACTGACGGACTGACGGACTGTCGGACCGTGCGGACACTCATGCCCTCATGCGTGATGACGGGCGCTGCGACGCCACGCTGAGCCAGGAGGGCGCGCCACTGGGGCACGAGGACGGCCGGCACAACGAGCGCGAATGGCTCTCCCAGTGCCAGCGCCACCGCCAGCGCGACGTACGACTTCCCCAGGCCCACGGCATCCGCGAGGAGGGCGCCGCCGTAACGCTGCAGGATGGCGATGAGCCGCTGGGCGGCGGCGACCTGATGCGACGCGAGCCACCGCGGCCACGCCTGCGGCGCCTCCTCCAGCGGCGCCAAGTCGAGCAGCGCCCGCGCGCCGGCCGCCGCGACGACTGCGGGCGGCGCTTCGGTGCCGGGCCGGAGCAGCGCGGCGAGCGGCTCCCGGAGCGGCGCGAGCTGCTCAGCAAGGATCCGCGGCGCCTGCGGCCGGGGGGGCCGGGGGGGCCAGGGGTGCCAGGGGTGCCAACGCACGGCGGTCCGAGGCATCGAGGTGATACAGTTCCGCTACGGCGTCGTCGTCGGTGGCGCCGCGGGAGCCGGCGGCGGCGAGAGCACGCCACGCCGGGGCCTCGGCAGGCGGGACCGGGAGCGCACGCACCACGCGGGCGTTGAAGCGCCGGAACCCGCCGCGCGCGGGATCTGCCACGAGCCGCGCCAGCGCCGTCAGCCAGCGGGAGTTGAAAAGCGCAGCGAGCGCATGAGCGTCGTCGGCCGTCCGCGTGGCGATGCCGTACACGGTGTTGAGCGGCACGACCTCCGGGCCCGGCACCGCTGCCGCGAGCCGGCGGGCGACGTCTGGCCAGAGGACGCGGTGCGGCGCGTACGCCAGCGTGGTGCGGAACAGTTGCCACGGCGCGCCCGTGCGGTAATCACTGCGGCGTCGCAAGCGCTCGAGGTGCGGCTCGAGCAGGCGCGCGAGCTCGCGGGGGAGTCGCGCCAGCGGCCGCCCGTCCGCTGCATGGGTCCAGAGGACGTGTGCCCGCGGCGTGACGCGCCACGGTGCGAGGTCGCGCCCGCGCAGCGCGGGGCGCGTCCAGGGCGCCGCGGCAGCGACCAGGAACAGATTGTCCGCCCCGGTCTTCACGCCCAGCTGCGGCGTCCAGCGATCGCCCAGCGCCGGGAAGCGGTCGCGGAGGCGTCCCGCTACACGGCTGGCCTGGGGGCTCAGGATCCAGGGACCGCCGGACTGGAGCAGCCGTTGCGGCACACGCGGCGCCGCGCTCGTCGGCCCGAGCGCCGCGGCCACCTGGTCGTGGGGGGCCGGCTCGGCGCGGGCAGCGATCAGCGCCATGGGGTACACGGCCGCCCCGAACGCCGCTGCCGCTCCCTCGACGGGTGCCGCGCGCTCGATCCGCGTCCCGTGCGCCAGGAGCTGCCGCAGCGGTTCGGCGTAGCCGCACGAGGCGAGCTTCGCGGGGACGAGCAGCGCGGCCACGCCGCCCGGAGCGGCGAGCTCCAGGGCGCGCTCGACGAACGCCACGGCGAGATCGGGAAGGTGCGCGAAGCCACGGTGGCTCGCGGGACGCCACGCCGCGTAGCGCGTGGTGAGCGCTTCCCGGACCTGCGGCGCCAGCCGCTCGCCCCGGACCCAGGGGGGGTTGCCCACGACGATATCGAACCCACCGCGTGCGACGATGTCGCCGAAGTGCGCCTCGAACGCGAAGAAAGGCACGCCGCCCTCACGGCGCAGTCGCCGCAGCGCCCCGCGCAGCTCGCGCCGGCTGGCTCGCAAGCGCCGCAGCAGGGCGCGCTGCCGTGCGTCGAGGCCGCGGCGCCGCCCGAACAGGTCGCGGTCACGGGCGAGGGCGAGGAGCTCGGCGATCCGCGTGTCGAGCAGCCCGATCGCCTGCTCGAATAGCCCACTGGCGAGGGCCGCCTCGGCCCGGCACAGCTCCGCCGCAGCCTGGTGCTTGGCGGGCCCCGTGAGGCTGAAGAGCGCCCCGCGGGCGGCACCGAGCCGCTCGAGCTGCATAGCCCCGCCCATGAGGGCGGGGCCGCCTCCCAACGCCCGCCCCAGCGACAGCGGGTCGAGCAGGGCGTCGCCCTGGCGCACGTGGCCGTCCAAGTTGGGGAGCGGCGCGATGCGCGTCACGTCCATCTCGTCGTCGTCCGCCACCAGTGCGAGCCACAGCCGGAGCTCCGCCAGTCGCACGGCGGTGAGCTTCACGTCCACGCCGAACAGGGAGTTTGCGAGCACGTCCCGCCGCACGACGCCGGCGGGGCCTTCTCCGGTGGTCCGCCGCAGCGCCGTGAGCTCCTCCAGTGCGCCGAGCAGAAACGCCCCGGAGCCCACCGCCGGGTCGCACACGCGGAGGCGCGTGAGGCCGGGGGGTCGCGCCGGTGGCTCGCCGCGGTGGACCCACCGTTCGGCGGGCCCGGGCGCGAGCCCGCAGCGGCTCACGAGCGCGGCCTCGAGAGCCGCCCGGACCAGCTCCCGAACGAGCGCCGCCGGAGTGTAGTAGCTCCCGCTGGCACGCCGGTCATCGGGATCCATCACCCCTTCGAACACCCGGCCGAGCATGTCCGGCGCCACGAAGTCGGCGTTCTCCGATTCGCGCACCGAGAAGTGAAACCGCTCGAACAGCGAGTCGAACGCGTCGCGCCAGTCGGCGTTGGTCCATTCCGCCGTGCCGTGGCGGCGCTCGAGCGTGGTGGGCTCGAACAGGCCGCCGTTCAGGAACGGCAGATTTCCCAGCGCGCGTGCGCCGCGCGACCGGTCGCACCCAGGCTTGTTGAGTGCACCGAAGCACAGCGGGTCGAAGACGTGGCGGTGAAAGCTGCGCCGCAGCGCGACACCCTCGTCGAAGCGGCGGATGAGGTAGCGGCGGTCGCCGTCGAGCCACCCTTTGGCTTGGACGAAGTACAGGAACAGCACCCGCGTCAGCGCGGTGAGGGCGAGCGCATGTCGCTCCGCGCGGCCGCGCGGGCCTGCCAGCCGGTCGGCCAGCCGCTCGAGCACGCTGCGAAACGCCTTGAAGAAGCGTGGCGTGACGCCCTCGCTCGCGAGCGCTTCGCCGATCCGCAGGCTCAGGGCAAGCGAGGTCTCGCCTGGCACGGGGCCGAACCGCTCGAGCGTGCCGACGGCGCTGCCGGGCGGGTGTACGAGCGGCCACGCCGCCACGCGCACCGCGCCGGGCCGCCCACCCGGGCGCCAGCCCGCGCAGATCAGGCGGTGGGGCGCGGTCCCCAGCGCGCAGGCGAGCCCGCGTTCCGCACGGGCCGCGAGCCGCTGGGCCGCCGCCCGCACGGCGCGCTCAGGGTCAGCGGCTTCGAGCGCGAACACGCGGAAAGCGTCGTGACGCGCCACGAGCAGCACCCGGGACACGCCCGCCGCCTCCGCGTGCGCCTCACCTAGCCAGGGCCCGGGTGGCACGTTCTCCCACGCCGCTTTGAAGCCGAGCGCGCCAAAAAGGTCGCGAAGATCGTCGATCCGCTCGGTGCGGGCGAGAAGGTCTCGCAGCACCACGGGCCCCTTACCGAAGACGGGGCTACGCTACGTCACAGAGCCTAAGGATTAGGTACCGGGCTGTTGCAGGTGGGGCCGGATTAATGCGAAAACGAGTGTGCGGGCGTGGTAGGGGCGCAGCATGCTGCGCCCCCTACCGAGACGTCACCGTTCACGTGGCCTTGCGCAGCCTAATGCTCCCGTTGACGGTCGTGAGGGAAAGCTGGCGTCCGCCATTGCCGATCGTCCCGTGCATGTGCCGGGGTCCGAACTTGCCGGTGACCGTGAGCGGAAAGTCCGTCACCAGGTCGCCGTTCACGGTCTCCGCCCGGATTTCGGCGCTGAACGTCGCGGGCAGGTCGAGCGTGATGCCGCCGTTCACGGTGCGGAACTCGAGCTCATCCGACCAGTCCGCCCGCCCCAACGCGGCCGCGATCGATCCGTTCACCGTCGTCGCTTCGGCGTACCCGGTGGTGGATACGCGTACGCTGCCGTTCACCGTGTAGGCCCACACGTCGGCGCCGAGATGTTCCGCTTCCACCTCGCCGTTGACGGTGTGCCCGTAGAACTTGACGCCCGCCGGGACGCGCACCTCGAAGTCCACTGCCACGTCGTTGTCCTCGGTACTCGAGGACCAGTGATCGCCCGGCGTGCACTCGTTGTCCTGCCGCGCGTGGCGCGGCGTGGGATAGACGGCGCAGATGGTCACGCCGTCGTTCGACTCCACGACCTTGATCTCGACGGACGCGGGATCGCTGCGACGCGCGTGCTTTGTGCCCGTAACATCGATCTGGCCGCCAGCCACGCCGACGGCGTGGATATCCCCGTTCACACCCTTGATCTCCAACCGCTTGCCGCTCGCGAGTCGGCCGCTCCAATGGAACTCCCCCTGGGCCGCGACAGGCCGGACGCCAGCCGCGAGCAGCACGCTGGCGGCGAGCGAGATGGCACGCATGGTCAGTGGTCCTCCTGGTCGTTGTGGCGCTTGTCGTGCAGCTGCCCGGGTCGGCACAGTTTGATGTCGCCGTTGAACGTCTCGAGCTCGGCCCGGGCGCTACCGGATCCGATCGTGAAGCTGAATCGGTGCTTGCTCGTGTTAGTGACGCTCACGGGGAAGCAGGAGTCGAAATCGCCGTTGAACGTCGCCACCGACACGGTCACGTTGGCCCGCTCCGGAACGCTCACCGATACGTCGCCGTTGTGCGTAGCGAATCGGTAGTGGCCGCCGTCCTTGATGGTGCCGTCGTAGTGGACGTCGCCGCTCACGGTGCTGACCTCGACGCTCGCGGACTCGATCCCCCCCAACGAGATGTCGCCGCTCACGGTTTCAGCCGTGACGTCGCCGCTCACGTTCTCCAGGGTCACCTCCTCGTTCACCGTATAGACGTCGATGTGCCCCTTGGCGTTCTGCAGCGTCACCGCTCCCTGCACCGACTTGAGGGACAGCTGCCCGCTGCCACCGCGCACTTTGACTTCGCCGTTCACCGTCTCGGCGGTGACACCAGCCTGCGCGCCGTCCACCTCGATGTCGGTAGAGACGCCGTGCAAATTCATTTCCATCCAGGTGGGAGCACTGATCTGGTACTCCACCATTTGCGCCAGGCCGCGCCGGCTCTCGGCCTTCACGCTCACGGTCGAGCTCCCGACCCCGACATCGATGCGGTCGCGACTCGAGTGCGTCGCCTGCACGCGCACGGCGTTCTGGTTCCAGGCCCGCACCACGATCTCGCCGCCGAAGTTGTCGACGTCGAGCCGCATGCCTGGCCGGACGGGCACGGTCGTATCGGTCTGCTGGGTCACAACCAGCGTGATGACGGCCGCGACGTTCAAGAGCACGATGTCTTTCCCCCTAAGTCCTGGCCGGCACGAGCGTGTTGGCGCGCCGCAGCAGCTCCAGCTTGCGCCGCATGGTGTCGGCGAGGTGTTGATTCAGATAGGCGCTGCCGGGATCGGCCGCGAGCGCCCGTCGCGCCTGCACGATCGCGGAGTCGATCGTCACCAGGCTCTGGGTGAGCACGCGCACGGTAGCGCTGTCGAGCCGGCCGCTGTTGCGCCCCTGCTCCAGGGCGCCCTGCAGCTCGGCGACGGCGGAGTCGTAGCTGGCACTCGTCTTCTGCACCCACCCGATCGTGCCAGTAACCGGCTCGATGCCGGTTTGGCGCCGCGCAAGCGGGCGGTTGTCCTGCGTCGAGCGGTGCAGCGCCAGGTAGGCGCCGCCCGAGCCGAGCAGCAGCAGTACGGCGGCAGCCGCCGCGAGCTGCGCCACCGTGAGCGAGACGCGGCGGCGGGCGCGGTGCGCCGCGAGACTCACCACGCGGTGCGCGCCCGATGACACCCCGATCTGCTCCGCGATGGCGGGCCACAGGTCGGTCGCCGGCGGCTGGTCTTCGAGCGCCTGCGCGCGCGCCACCACTCGGCGCAGCTCGTCCAGCGTGGCCTCGCACGCCGGGCAGCCGGCGAGATGAGCCTCGAGCGCGCCCCGCTCGGCCACGCCCAGATCACCGTCGAGGTAGCCGGACAGCCGATCAGTCCATTGGTCTTTCATGATGCCTCCACCCTCATCGATCGAGGTGCTTCCTCAACGCCATCCGTGCGTGATGCAGCTGCGATTTCGAAGTACCGGGCACGATGCCGAGCATGTCCGCGATCTCGTCGTGCTTATAGCCCTCCATGTCGTGCAGCACGAACACCTCGCGCGCGCCGTCGGGGAGCCGGCCGATCGCCTCCTGGAAATCGAGCGACAGCTCGTTCGCGACAGGGCGGCTCGGCACCGCGTCCAACACGTCCTCCCCGTCGTGATACCGCCCGCGCTCCGTGCCGAGCGACGTGCGGCGCGCCAGGATCACGTTGATCGCCAGCCGGTGGAGCCAGGTGCCGAACGCCGCCTCGCCGCGGAACGTCGCGAGCTTGGTCCAAGCCCGGACGAACACGTCCTGGGTGACGTCGTCGGCCGCCTCCGGGCCGATCATGCGCCGCGCCAGGCTGTGCACTCGGGCCACGTGGCCCCGGTACAGCCGCTCGAACGCGCGCCCGTCGCCACTGGCGGCGAGCGCCACATCGGCTGTTTCCGCGTCCCCCCCGCCCCCCGCGCCCCCCGCGCCCGTCGCCGCCTGGTCCGGATCTCGTCGCAGTGTCGTCACCCCGGGACTGGTGAGCTCCATGTGCCCGATTTGATAGGGCTTAGGGGTCAAAAGGTTGTTGCAGGGAACGCGCCGGCAAGCAAGACGCCGCGTCGCAGATACGCCGAGCGGATCCTAGGGGTCAGTAAATAGGTCTCGCCTATCGTCTTACGCCTCACATCCACTCAGCGTCTCGGCACCTTGGCGTCTCCCTCATCGTCTATTCCCGCACGCGTCTTAAACTCCCCAAATTGTCGGCCCTGTTCTCGTGCCTGTACCCGTTGTCTATCCACGTAGGTATGCGCCGCGCCATCAGGTAGAGTAGGATCGCGAGCTCGGTCACCACCACTGCGACCAGCGTCACGGTGGTGTGGCTCGCGACCCAGATCGCGAAGCGCGGGGACAGGTCGAACGCCACGTCGAACGCCCAGCCGAACGCCTGCGCCAGCACGTACGCCAGCACAAAGAACGTGACGAAGATGAAGCGGCGCACGACCGCCTGGCAGGCGGCGACAGCGCGGTGGTAGAGCTGTGCGAGCCGCCGCCATGGCCCGAGCTTGCGGGCGAAGTGCAGCCGTGTGCCGTCCCCGATGACCTCGAGCTGGGCGATGCGCTCCCGTTCCCAGGAGAGGCCCAGCCGGGCGCACGTGTCGGCGACCTGGTCGCGCAGCCGCGTCTCCACGCCCCACCCCACCATCTCTTGAACGTGGGCCACGGCGCGCGCGCCGTCGATCGTTGCCTTCACCCGGTACACGCCGTTCACGTTGCGACGGTTGTGCTCGACGGCATCCTTCAGCGCGAGGAGGTGTCCGTCGCCCGCACGGTACAGCCGCGCGTAGTGGAACTCGTCGAGGAAGCGCGGCTCGCCCACGCGCGTGCCTCCTTCGAGGCGGTGAAAAAAATAATCGAGGATCAGGAGGGTTTCGCGCAGCGGCTCGGGGTACACCCGGTCGGGCGTGTCGCGGGGCGTGTGAATCTTGCCCCCGAACACGATCGGCGACGCCTTCCCGGGCACCATCGCCACGAGCGCGGTGGCGGGGATGCGGAGCGGCGGCGTGTAGCGGCGGCCCGTCAGGCGCGCGGCGGCGCGGCGCACCACATCGCGCGCCCGGCTCCACAGCCCGTTGTTCACCTCCAGGAACGACACGTGGTCGGTGGTGCCGCCCGCGAGAAAGTTGTTGTACTTGATGCCGTGCAGATGGGCTGCCTCCTCCAGCAGGTCGTTGATCGAGTCGTAGTCTCCAAATGGAATCAAGACATGCAGAAAGTCTGCGCCCATCGTGCCGCGGGGGATGTACAGCCGACCGTCGCCCACCGAGTCGATGGACACCACCCCCCGGATGCGGCGCAGCTCGTCGGCCGAGAGTGTCTTCACGTACTCGCGCGACCCCGAGACGCCGAAGCGGTAGCTGGCGAGCGGTGCCAGCGCGACCGCGAGGGCGCCGTACAGCCAGTCCTGCTGCGTGAGCGCCAGATTCGCGGCCTGCAGGCCGAGCGCGAGCAGGATCTGAGACGTGAGCCCGACCAGCCCGCACTCCTCGGAGCCGGCCATGAAGTAGGTGTGGGTCAGCGCGGGCCGGCGGCCGGCGCGCAAGTCGGCGAGGAGGTACTGCTTGAGGATCTCTTCGCCGGTCGTGTTGTCGTCCGCGCCGGGACCGCGCCAGGTGTCGTAGTGCGCCACCAGGACGACGCGGTCCTCGCTCGCGCCCGGCACGGTGAACAAGTAGTTCCAGCGGGTCGTACGGACCGCGAGCGCGGAAAGGCGCTGGCGCTCGATGACGACGCACGGGGCGTCGTTGCGGCGGCAGGCGGCCTCCCAGCGGCGCGCGTCCTCGGGGCCGACGGGCTCCCGGCCCCCCCGGCGGCTGACCTCGTAGGCCCGGTTGCCGACCTCGGCGGAGAGCCGGGCGATGAACTCCTCCACCTGGCGCTCGTTGCCGCGGTTGCGGGTTTCGGAGGCGAGCTGGCGGCAGTCGCTGCGGATGTTTTCGAGGATGGCGGCGACCCGGTCGTTCACGGGAGCGTAGCGCGCGTGCACCGCATCGAGCGCCCGCCGTTCGGAAGCTGCGATCAGGCCGGGTTCCATGTTTCTTCATATAGAATAGGCTAAATTGCGGGCCGCCATGAGTCCCAGCCTTCTCGCTCTCGCGGGCCTCGGCCTGCTGCTCGGATTCCGTCACGCGTTCGAGCCCGACCACCTCGCTGCGGTGTCGACGCTCGCCACCCGACAGGGTCGCCTGCTCGATGCCTGTCGGCTCGGGCTCGCATGGGCGCTCGGGCACACGGCGAGTGTCGGCGTGGTGGTAGCGGTGATCATGCTGTTCGGGCTCCATCTGCCCGACCGGCTCTGGCCAGCCGCCGACTTCCTCGTCGCGCTGCTCCTGATCGGCCTCGGCGGATCCGTGCTCCTGCGGTACGCGCGCGGGCGCTGGCACCTGCACGTGCACACGCACAGTGACGGTGCCCCTCATCTCCATCTGCACAGCCACGCCCACGGCGCGGCCCACGTGCATCAACACCCACGGGGTGACGCGCGGCGCTCGCTCGGGTTCGGGCTGCTGCACGGGCTCGCCGGGAGCGCGGCAATACTCGTCCTGCTCATCGCCGCGGCGCCGACGCGCGCCGCGCAGCTCGCCTACTTCGTCGCGTTCGCGAGCGGGACGATGATCGGGATGCTGCTGGTGTCGTTCTCGCTCGCGGGGTTGGTGCGGCTCGCGTCGGGGCAGGGGGCGAAATGGGCGACGCTGCTGCACCTCGGCTCGGCGGCGGCGAGCGTGCTGGTGGGGGTCGTGCTGGCGGGGAGGGTAGCGTCGCGGTTCTAAGAGATGAGTTGGTGAACCGCCGCGAACGGCGGTGCAAAGCGCGTTCATCGCGCGGAAAAGCCCCCGGCAGCACGGATTTGATTCCCGTCCCGTGCCGAGCGTAGGTTATGGTATCGCCGAGATTGACCTGGGGACTTTGCATGCCGATCACGGCGAAGCTGTCGAAACAATTCTACGACAAGTTCGGAAACGCGGTCGTTGACGAGCTCGTGAACTGGTTCAACGCGGTGGATGCCACGTACAAGCAGGAGCTCCGAGATCTCAACGAGCTCAATTTCGCCCGGTTCGACGCGAAGCTCGAGCAACGGGCGGCTGAGCTCCGCACTGAGATCCAGACCGGGCTGGCACGGCTCGAACGGGGCCTTCTCGCCCGCATCGGCATGGCGGAGGGACGGCTGGCTCGGCTCACGCTCGTGCTCTGGGTGGGGACGCTCGGAACCGTGATCGCGCTGCTGAAGCTCTGAGTGATCGGCCTCGGTGGCTCCGTAATCGTGCGGTACGCGCGGGCCTTCGGAGCCTCAATGCGTCAGGGATCCGATCGCGCGAGGCCGAGCCTCGCTTCCAGCGCCGCGAGCCGTCGCTGGGCGAAGTCACGTCGCGGCTGGAATTCGGGGTCGGCACGGCGCCAGGCGTGGACCACCCAGCGGTAGTGGGCGACCGCGCTATCGCCTTCGCCGGCTGCCTCGAAGGCCCTGGCCAGCATTTCGTGCAGCTCGGTGTGCGTCACATACAGGTTCGACGCATCGAGGGGACCGCGGAGGGCCGGCTGGAGAACCGCCACGGCATCGCGCGGCCGGCCGATTATCATCAGGGCGCGGGCTAGCTCGAGGTTGGTTCGGGTGTAGCCGTAGGTCGGGGAAAACACCGCCTCCCGGAACTCCACTGCTGCTTCCCCCGGTCGTCCCCGCGCGAGCAGGAGCAGGCCGCGCACGTGGTGGTGCAGCCGGCGGTCCCGCCCGTACGAGCTCTGCGGGCCGAGCACCTCGAGGCTGTCCGCCAGACGCTGGAGCACGGTCGTGTCCCCGGCAGCCGCGAGCGCGCTCGCGCGGTGGGTCAGGGTCCAGCAGAGGTACCGTGCGTATCGACCGCCCACCAGGCGATCGCGGGCGTAGAACGTGGCGAGCGAGTCAAACAGCGCGGCGGCCTCCCGCGCATGGCCCATCTCCAGCAGAACCGCGCCCCTAATCAGGCTCGCGTTGTACGGAGGTCTGGGTGGCGAGGTGACAGAGTCGTACTCCACTGCACGCATCTCCCGAGCGATAGCGAGGGCCTCTCTCAGTCTTCCTTGATAACGAAAGCTGGTCGATCTCCACCACCACGCTCCCCACTGCTGCGCCGGGGTTGCGTGCCGTTGGTTCGGGCGTAACAGAGCGTCAGCCTCAGCGAAGTCGCCGCGGCGAGTGGCCATCGGTACGCGGAAGTAGATGTTGTCGCTCGTAGTTGGGGACAGATGCAAGACGGAGTCGTACGCGGTGAGTGCCTCGTCGAAGCGGCCGGCGTGCTCGAGCGTCACCGCGAGCGCTAGCCGCGCCCCGGTTGAACGGGGCTGCAGCACCAGAAACTCGCGCGCTGCGCGCTCCGCCGCCGGAAGGGAGTCGGCCATTCCGTACGCGGTCACGATATTCGCCAACGCCTCGCAACCCCGGCACCGCACCGTCGCCCCGCGCAGCCCGCCGCGCGATTCCCTCGAAGTAGTGGCCGTCCGGCTCCGCCGGGTAGCGGATGGCCAGTGTCTCGGCGATCGCCAGGTCGCCTGGATCCATCGCTTCCCGCGCCCAAGCCGCGCGAATGAGCAAGCGCTCGCGGTCGGAGGCGTACGCCGCCAAGCGCACCGCCTGGGCCAGGTGCGACTCGGGCCCCGAGAGGATCGGGTCGATCACTCCAGCGTAGTAGGCGGCCATCGCGAACCCCGAGTCCTCGGCCAGCGCCGCCTCGAACATTCGGAGCGCCCCCGGGGAGTCCTCGTCCCGGTACAGGGCCCGGAGTCCTGCGACGTACAGCCGATACGCGGCGAACGAGCGCGTCGTGACGTCGGCTACGCGGATGGTATCGGCGCTCACCCCGAAGCTGGCGGCCAGGGCAGCCGTGGCGGAGTCGGTCACCGCGAACGCATCTTTGCCCTCGACGGCGTACGCTCCCAGCACCACTCCGCTCTGCACGTCGATCCGTTGCAGCTCCAGCCGTAGGCGGTTCCCCGGACGACGATACAAGGCGCCCTCCAGCAGCTGGTTCGCTCGCGCCGCCCGCGCCACCCGCGTCATCTCCGTACTCTCCTGGGCGGGGCCCTTCACAGAACCGAGCAGCTCGTAGAGTCGCGCAGTACTGAGGACGTGCAACCTGGGCACGCGCGCGAGGTTGGTCGCGAGCATCTCGGCCACTGTCGGCGCGGCGTCGTCCGTATCGGCGTAGTCGCGGATGGCGCCAACGGCGAGGACCGGGGTGGAGCCGTGCGTTCCGACGCTGAGCGCCGCAATTCCGGCTGCAACGAGGACCAGGGATCCCGCCGTGATCAGGCCGGCACGTGCGGAGCGACGCCGACGTGGCGGGGTCTCGCGCTTCACTGGTTCGGGCCCGGCCACAGCTCGTCGGTCGCGTGACTTCACCACCAGGTCACCCGATCCGTGTCGCAGACGCTCGACGAGCTCGGTCACGGCGCTGGGAGGTGCTGCATGGAGCTCCGCCTGCAAGAAGGCGGCGTGCGCGAGGCCGTGCTCGATCGCCGCACCCCGCTCGCCTAGCGCGGCGAGCGCGGTCATGAGCCCCACCGCCGCGTGCGAGTTCAACGGATCGAGCGCGGTCAGGCGGCGCCACCATGCGACGGCTGCGCGGGCATCGCCGCTCGCCGCTGCGGCGGTCGCGAGCGACTCGAGCGCGTCGCGTGCTTGCTCCGCCAAGCGCGCACGCTTGTCCTCCACCCAGCGTTCGAACTCCTCCGCTTCATTCAGATAGAAGCCGTCGAGGAACGGCGCGCAGTATACCTCCACCGCGCGAGAGCGATCGCCCACCCGCAGAGCCTCTTCGAAGACCTGCATGTCGCTTGTAATGGCCTCGGGATTGAAGCGCAGCTCCGTCGTGCCGAGGAACAGCTCAGGCTCGTGGAGATCGCGCCGCAGCGCGTAGCAGGCTTGCTTGAGGAGACTGCGGCTGTGCTCGGCGTCGCTCTCGGGCCAGAGGTAGGCGACCAGCTTGTCCCGGCTCACCCCATTCTTGCCCGCAGCGGCGAGGAGGGAGAGGAGGGCGAGCGTCTTGCGCTGCACGGCCGCTCCCGTGAGAGGAGCGCCGTTCGCTTCAATCGACAATCCGCCGAAGGTCCTGAGTTGCAGCACCGCACGCACTCGTTTGACCGGTTTCTAACCGGGGTCTCACCGCGCGCCGCTAACATAGCTCCGTTTTCCGCTGTTGCGAATGCGAACGCGGTCGGAACCGCACCGCAGCGGCTGAGAACGAGTTAACTCGCGGCGCGCAATAGAGATGGACGTTCAGGGGGAGGTCGTCATGCACCGACCACGGCTGTCGACCGGCCGTACACGTGGAGTTTCACCTGCCACAGCGGCCAACCAGGGATCACTATCAACGCGTCGTGGGACTGGACTGAGAATGGCACGGTGATCTCCGGCTACGGAGCTTACGTCTGGTGCACTCCGGGTAATGACTTAAGCGGTTCTGGCGTGCGCCCAGCCAACGCAAACGGCTTCACCGCGCATGTTGGCGACAATTCCAACAGCTGGACGTTCGACCCCGCCGGCCCCTTCACTGCGACCCTGAAGGGCTCTGTTCACGTGAACTTGGGCAACTGGGGATGGCTTGGCCATTCCAACTATAAGATCGACGGCACGCTGACCGTGGACAGCTAGGGTGGGTTCATCTTGAACGCGAGTCATGAAACGCATGCGGAGGAAATCATGAAACCCATTCGAATTGCAGCCAACCTGTTACTCGGGACTGCCTTGATGGGGGGTTGCAGCGACCGGACCCCGACGGCGTCACGCGATGCGCCGCTCAAGCCCTCGGCGATTGCGCTCGGTCAAATCGACCCGGGCCATCCGTACGTGGGCGCCATCATCCTCAATGCGCCCAGTCCTTCCTGGTTTCCGGTGCAGTACCAGCCTTGGTACTGCTCGGGCACGTTGCTTTCCCGCTGGGTCATTCAAACGGCGGCACATTGCTTCGCGTTCGCGGCGCAGACGACCGGGTATCCCGCGGATGCCCTGCCTTTGTCTCTCATTCACGTCAGCTTCGCCCAAAACGTCACGGACCCGAGTTCGTGGCGCGAGGTCACGGGATACGTGTTCCATCCGGACTTCGAGCCCCCGTTCGGGACCCCGGACGTCGCGCTTGTGATCCTCTCCCGCCCGGTAAACGACATCCAGCCGGGAACGCTCGCGCGGGCGGGGTACCTCGACTCCTTTAAGAACGCCGAGCTCCAGACTTCCACCTTTTGGGACGTCGGCTATGGAATGCTCGGAGCGGAGGACAACTTCGCCCTGACCGGAGATCGGCGCATCGCCCGGGTCGGCTTCCAGGCGCTCGACGCGAACTTCCTGTACATGGAGCGCGACCCAGGCGGCCCGTGCGTGGGCGATTCCGGCGGGCCCATCCTCTTGCAGGCGGGCGACGTCGAATACGTCGTCGCCGATCTTCATGGTTTGCGCGTCAAGTTCAACAGCAACATGAAGCAGGATTGCACCGGTGACTTCGCCACACAGCGAATGGATCTCGCGAGCGTGGTGAACTTCATCCAAGCGAACATCGCGTCGCACGGCCCATAGCCTCGACGCCAGAACTGCTCCTCGTGGAGGATCATATGCGACCGCTCGTTCTGCTTCGAACCCTAATTGCCACGAAGCTCGGCACTTGTGCGTTGTGTATCCGGCTGTCGCTGATGTTGAGTCTTTCGAGCTGGGCTGGGTTCGCCGCCCTCGCCCTCCTGGTCCCCGGCTCGCTCGCGGCCAATCTGGCGCTTGTACCGGCGCTGGCCTTTACCACGTTATTCGCGGGCCATGTCATTGCCTATGCGGTACGCGTTGGCTCTGGTTACCGCAACCTGGGGAAGACAGCCTGCGCTGGCAGCCCCGACTTGGCGGCGAACCGCCGCCGCTTCCTCGTCGTCTCGGCGCAGACGATCGCGCTGACAATCGTTCCCACAGCCCTGGCCTCGGCGCTGTACGGCTCCATCGCCGGGGCCGGCATATGCCCCCAGCCATCGGGGTGCATCAACTCTTGCTGCTGCAAGAACTGTCGGACCCAGCTGCCCAAATGCGACCCGAACCACGATAGCTGCCACATCTTCTGTTTCTATGAATTTTGTGTTCCTCACTGATCGGCGCGGACGTCTGGATCTGGCGGCTCGACACGGATCCTACTGTGATCGCTTGGGATTCGGTCCGTGGGTTGGGCCGTGCGGGCCCGGCTCACCATCGGCCAAGGCGAGGCTCTCGCGCAGCACATCCGCAACGCCAGGCAGCTGCTGCTCGCCGTGGACGAGTGCGTGCTGCTGCCCAGTGTTGCGGCGCAAAGAGTGTCTGGAGCCCGGTAAGGAGCGCTTCTTGTGGCCGGCGCCGTGGCTCCTAGGAAGAGGCTCGTGTCAATCACCGTTCTTGCGGAGGAAACCATGAACGCGATTCGGAAGGCGGCTGGCCTGGTGCTTGGAGCCGCGCTGATGGCAAGCTGCACAGAGCAGAACGTTCCCGTGGCACCCCGCGACGAGCCCGGACCAGCCTTCGACGCAGCGTCCCTGACCAGCGTCGTCACGGATCCCCTCGGGGATGCGTCGCTGAACACGAAAAGCAATGTCGGTCCGGGGGCGGATGCCAAAGTTCCCAACTACCTGGACGTCGTCAGGGCCGAGGTAACCAAGCGAGGGAAAATATTCGTCCTGACGATGGACGTTGGCGGCGTCGTGCCATCGAATCCCGGCAGTCTCGGCGGAACCCAGGTCTGGATCTGGGGGCTCGACACGAATCCTACCACGTTCCCTCAGGGCGAGCCGTTTTCGGGCGGCCAATCAGCACCTTGGGAATTCTTCGTCGACGTCGAATGGGACGGAGCGCAGTTCAAGGGACTTCTCTTCGACCGCAGACCCGTACTGTCAGGGGGACCGGAGCTGGTGACGCCCGTCACGTTCACGATCGTGGGAACAGAGATCCAGCTGTTCGTTCCCGCGAGCGCGCTGGGTGACCCATCCGCATTTGCGTGGGGCGCCGGCACTGTGCTGCGGCACTCCGACACCCACTTAGGGACGGAGGGCTTTCAGACGCTCGATCTTGCGCCCGACGCGGGCCTCGCCCCGTGGCCCCAATAACGATGCAGGGCAGCGAGGTCAGTGGCGGTCGAGAGACCGCCCCGGGCAGGCTCTCGAACTCCTCTGGTTGATACCGTGGTCGCTCCGGGCGAGCGTCGCATTGAGCCACGGCAAGTGCAGAGCGCCCGGCGTGACAGGAGCCAAGTCGTGCCGCACCAAGGATTCGATGGTTCATCGGCGGCGGAAGGCGGACCCGATCGGGGCCGTCCCGCCCGAACAACGGGAGGTAACCATGTACCGGCTCGGCTCTCCTGCTCGGCGCGGCCTTACTGGCCGCCTGCAGCGACCGCGAAACGCCCACGGCACCGGTGGCTCGCCCGTTGGCCGCCACCGCGTCGTGGACCGGCCGTACACATGGACGCTCACGTGTAGCGGGGACTACCGCATCAACGTCAGCTGGCACTGGATGCAAAACGGGGCGTGGATCACCAGCGACTACATGGACTGCCCTGCCAACGGCCAGTCCCAGTTGAGGAACACCGGCGTGCGCCCTGCCAATGCGGACGGCTTCACGGCAACAGTGGGGCAACATACCCACACCTGGACGTTCGACCCGGCCGGTCCCTTCACGGCTACCCTGTCGGGGAATCAGAGCGGCAGAGGAAGAGGTGGATGGAACCCCAAGGAAGACGGCACGCTGACCGTGGAAAGCTAAGGCTGCTCGTTTCGTCAGAGAACCCATGAAACTCGCGCGGAGGAAGTCATGAAGCCCATTCGCGTAGCAGAAACCCTCCTGCTTGGAGCCGCTCTCATGTCGGGCTGCACCGAGCGGAACGCCCAAACGGGACCGACCGTCACGGCAACCGGACCATTCTCTGTCGACGTTGCCGCTGGGAAGACCAGTGTGGTGCTCGACGCCACTGGAGATTGGGTGGACATCACCGGGCAAGACTACCAAGACGAAGTCAGAGCTGAAATCACCAAGCAGGGAAACACTTTCGTCTTCGTGATGACGCTGGCGGGCGCCGTGGGAGACAACCCCACGTTCCCGTCCTGGGCCGATGCCCTCCTATGGGACTTCGCCCTCGACACGCGCCCGACTGCGTTCCCCGTGGGGTATCCCTTCACAAAGAACACTGCGGCCTCCTGGGAGTTGGTGATCGGGCACTTCGTGCACGCCTCAGGGTTCACCGACCCGCTCAACCCCAACAGTAGCCCTGGCATCCTGATAGACCGGAGGCCGCTCCTCACCGGCGGACAGGCGATCGTCACACCCATCCAGTTCACCATCGACGGTGCGAAGATGACGTGGGTGGTAGACGCCGCATTGCTCGGCAATCCGTCGACGTTCCAGTGGGCTGCGGGTACCTCTGCTTGGCAAACATCTGGCGATGACGTGAAGAACGGGTACAACCAAGGCCGCCACTTCGACCTCGTGCCCAACGCGGGGCTCGCCACGTGGCCGCAGTAAGGATGCCGAGCGAACCGGGCCGGCTACCTAGCGCCTAAGCTGCCGTCGGCGAAGCGAATTCTCTCGGAAGGAAGGTGCGTATGACACGCGTCGCGCTATCCGCTCTAGCGGTGGTTGCCGTCGTGGCCTGTGCGGACTCATCGAGACCCCTAGGGCCCGGCGGAGCCCGACCGCAAGTCTCCGCCATGTCGGGATACACCATCGTCGACATCGGCACCCTCGGCGGCAACTTCGGCTTCGCTCGTCACATCAACGACAGCGGGCTGGTCGTGGGTGAAAGTCGCACAGCAGCCGGTCAGACGCATGCGTTTCTCTGGAGGCCGGGTGACCAGATGATCGACCTCGGCACTCTGGGCGGCGCCTTCAGTGGGGCACTAGGCGTCAACAACGACGGCGTCGTGGTGGGTAGGAGCACTAACGCAGCCGGCGAGCGGCGGGCCTTCCGGTGGACCAGCGCGGAGGGGATGCACGACCTCGGTAGCCTCGGGGGAACACCCACCGACGCTGACGCAATCAACTCCCGCGGGGACATCGTCGGCTCGAGCCGCCCAGTGGATGGAGATTTTCACGCCGTCCTCTGGACGAGGGCGGGCTCTATGCGGGACCTCGGCACCTTTGGTGGGGTGAATGCCCAGGCCTTTGGCATCAATAACCTTGAACAGATCACGGGTGGGCGCGATGTCGGCGATTTCTTCAGCACCGCGTTCGTCTGGAGCGAGAAAGATGGCTTTCGCGACATCGGCAACCTCGGCGGCACCGGGCCGACTGATGGCGCCATCGGGAACGATATCAATGAGCGCGGTGACGTGACGGGTAACAGCATCACGGCCGCAGAGGAAGAGCACGCCTTCTTCTGGAGTGAGGCCGTGGGAATGCTGGACCTCGGCACACTCGGCGGCGGCAGCTCTGTCGGTATAGCCATCAATAGCGCGAGGCAGGTCGCTGGGCGCAGCAGGAGCGCTGACGGGCACGCACGCGCGTTCCTCTGGACCTCGGGAGACGGCATGCGCGATCTCGGCACGCTAGCCGGTGGGCAGAACAGCATTGCCCACGCCCTGAACAACCGTGGTCAGGTCGCGGGTCGCAGTGACGTCGCGAGCGGCGAGATTCACGCGGTGGTCTGGACACCGTCCGCTCCGTGAACAGGAGGCCTCCCGCCAAAGGTCGGAGGGCGGACAGCTAGCGGCGTACCTGCAGAACAACGAGAGGTAACCAGTACCGGTCGAACGGGATCGAGGGGGCGGTTCGCGAGCTCGAGCGGCGAGGGCGCGTCGCCGGTGGGGCCAGCTTCG
Source organism: Gemmatimonadota bacterium (assembly GCA_003220935.1). Classification (GTDB taxonomy): domain Bacteria; phylum Gemmatimonadota; class Gemmatimonadetes; order Gemmatimonadales; family GWC2-71-9; genus 20CM-4-69-16. The sequence goes on along the minus strand of QHTT01000066.1, from coordinate 21,460 downwards.
TGCGCAACAGAGGGCTTCATCACGATCGACGGCACCGTCAGCTACGACGCGCCGGATCAGAGGGCCCCCTAGCCTAGCGGGCCGGTTCTCCAGTCAGCCGCTGCAGCGCGGCGCGCGCCTCCGCCACGTAGGGTTGCAACTCCGGGTCGGCGTGGAGCCACGCCTGTGCGACGAACCGGTAGTAATTGATTGCCGTGGGGCGGTCGCCCAGCCGCTCCGCGAGTCGTGCGCGCTCCAGCATCAGCGGCACCCGGCGATCGTGCGAGCCGTCAAAGACCGCTGCCGCTTGATGGTCTCGCCCGGTAGCGGCAAGCAGACGGAATCGCACTTCGCGTAACTGCTGAGCGTCGGGGCACAACGAGTCGGGCAATGCGAGGAAGCGACTCAGCGCCAAGGAGGTATCTCCCCTTGCCAATGCGAGAGCGGCGCGGGCAAAGCCGGGAACGGGACGGGCATCAATAGCTACCGCAACGTTCCTGACCGCCCGGGCTCCGGACTCTTCTTGACTCACCAGGCGCTGCAAGCTGGCCGTGTCCCTCCGTGCACCCCACCACAGCGCCGCCTCCAACGTCCGATGACACGGCCCGTCGGCGAACCAAGGGAAGAACGAGAAGCCCCGGTCAGCGCGATGGTGGAACCACCGGGCCAGCACTGCCTCGACGGTCTCTCGAGGTATTGCCCCCATCTCGGCGAGTTCCATGAACGGCGCGCCGAATCGGTTTTCCACGATGCTGCGCGCTTCCCGCAGATGTCCACGATGGATGAGCGTGTTGGGTAGCAGCGCGAGATACACACGGACGTCGTCCCCGGTGTCCGCGGGAGCGCCCGCGAGGCGCGCTTGGGCCGTCGCAGCCGCCCGCCGCGCCACTTGGATCTGCGTCTCGTCCGCATCCGGCCATGACTGCACAGCCAACGCCACGTGATACAGCGCAGGCCGAGAGGCCCGCGCAAGCTCGCGGTTGAAATCCTGTGATGCGGAGCGCTGGGGGTCGAGCACCATGCTGAGCAGGCGCATCCCGGCCGCCTCCGGAATCACCGACGACACCGCGAGGTAACCTCGCACGTACCGAAGGGCCGCGCCCCCATTGTTGTCATTCAACGCGATCTCAACCGGATGGATGTAGGCCGGGGCGAATGCTGAATCGAGGGCGATCGCTCGATCGAACGCGGCGCGCGCGTCATTCCAACTGCTCCCCACGTGGAAGCCCCCATGGAAGCGGACTTCTCCGAGTGTATACCAGATTTCGGGATCCTCGGGATAGCGGCGCACGGCTGCTTCCAGTACGGCGACCTGCCGTCGGGTGGGCATCGAATCGCTGGCGAGCAGCAGGCTGTCGCGGGGACTCAGTCCGTGGTTGAACGCCATCGCCCGGGCTATGTAGTAGCTGGGGACGGGAGGCCCCGAGTCGTTCCAGCCAAGAGCGAGTTGCAAGCGACGGAGCGCCAGCGCAAAAGTCGTGTCGAGCGTAACCGCGCGATCGTAACCGGCTATCGCCGAGTCGAGTGAGAAGTGGCGGAAGAAGCGCTCGCCTTGCAGGAACGCTTTGAGCGCGGGCAGCGACTTCGTGCCCACAGAGTACAGCCGCACGTGGACCCCCGAAGTCGCCGGTGTGAGCGCGCGAATCACATCCACGCTCAGGGAATCGGCCAGACGATCAATGCGGCCTGCCTCTTCCGAACGATCGATGTCCGCGAGGGTTCGGTCTTTGCGCGCATCCAGAACAGCGGCTCTCACCCGAACCGAATCGCGTCCTCCCCCGAGCAATTGGCCGAATACCACGAAGCGGGCGCCGGCACGGCCCGCGAGACCCTTGGCCGATGTGGCATCGGCGCGCCCCTGCCAGCGGCGGATCACCACGGTGGGCGTCACTGTGCGGAGCGGACCAGCGCCATCCAAGGTGCGGGACAGCACGTCCACCAGTCCTTCGCGCCAGAGCTCGGCGTTGGGCGCGAGCACATCGAACGGCGCGACGGCCAGGAGGTCGGGGTCGAGCGCGGCAACCTTCTTGAAGTGGGAGTACAGCACGCCCCCGACGACCGCCGTCAGCGCGGCCGCCGCGGCAGGCCAGCGGGCGAGCCGAAACGCCCGGCGTGAAGGCTGCATCGCCACGACTCCTGTGCGGAGCGCCTCCCGGAGCCGAGCGTGGGGGACGCTTTCGCTCGCTACCTCCCCTGCCGCAACAGTGCGCGCCCTCTGTTCGGAGACTTCACGCAACCGCCGGGCGAAGTCGGTGACCCCCGGATCGGGCGCCGCGTCGAGCTCCTGGCGGAGCAAGGCTGCGTGAATCCGCGCATGCCGCAGGGCCCCGGCTTGGTCGTCCGTCGCCGCGAGCGCACCCATCAACGCTCGCGCGATGCGCGCGTTGAGCGGATCGAGTGCGGAGAGGTGGCGCCACCACGTGACCGCCGCTTCGTGTTCGCCCCGCGCGGCCGCTGCCGTCGCCAGCGTCTCGGTCGCCCAGCACGCACGCTGCTTCAGCCGCGCACGCTCGGCCTCCACCCACCGCTCGAACTCGGGCGCCTTGGCGATGAAGAACCCGTCGAGGAACGGCCCCGCGTAGACACGGACTGCCGCTTCTAGATCGCCGCGTTGCAGCGCTTGCTCGAAGGCCTGCACGTCGCTGGCGAGCACATCTTGATTCAGCCGCAGCTCGGTCGCGCCGCGGAACAACTCGTGTGTGTGAAGATCGCGCCGCAGCGCGTAGCAAGCCTGCTTGAGGAGGGCGCGAGCGTGGTCGGTGTCGCGCTCGGGCCAGAGGTAGGCCATCACTTTGTCGCGGCTCAGGCCGTTCTTGCCCGCCGCGGCGAGCAGGGCGAGCAGGGCGAGCGTCTTGCGGTGGGTGGCGGCGCCCGTGATCGCAACGCCGTCATCCTTGATCGACAACCCGCCAAACGTCCTGAGTTCCAGCATCGGGCCCCGTTTGACCCGCTTTTGACCCGGCACTAACCGCAATCTCCTAACTTAGCCTTCGCGTGCGGCGCGAGCGAGTGCACCCCCCAAGCGCCCTCTATCATTCCAACTCGCTCGGGGCCAACGAGATAGCGAGAGCAACATGAAATCGATTCGGCTTACCAACGCGACCGAGAGCCGCGGCCCCCAGCTGCTCGCCGAAGGACCGGCAGCGCACTGTCGTAACGCCTTGGGTCTGTTGGAAGAACTCCAGGCGATGCTGCTGGAAGACCCGCGCGGCCTGCCGCTCACTGATGCGCTCCGCCTCTTGGCGGCCGCGAAAGACCGCATGTGGCGCAGCGTCTGGCTGCTCGAGCCTGGGCTGCGCCGCGGGAGGCGTCCGTAATGCCCCGCGAGTACTCCTTCGCCCGCCTCGCCGCGGCGGTGCTGCTCGCCGGTGCTTTGTCGACGACGTGCCGCGACAGCCAGGCCCCGCGCGACCAGGCCACGCCCCGAGCGGACGTGACGCCCCTACCCTCGGTCGTGTTGCTGGGCGCTGGCAACATCGCGTGGTGCAGCCGCACGAACGACGAAGCCACCGCTGCGCTGCTGGACGCGATTCCCGGCACCGTCTTCGCCCTGGGTGACAACGTTTACCCCAACGGAACGACCGCGAACTACACCAACTGCTACGGTCCGAGCTGGGGCCGGCACAAGTCCCGCACTTATCCCGCCTTGGGAAACCACGAGTACGATTCGAGCGCCACGGCGGCTGCGTACTTCACTTACTACGGCGCGGCGGCAGGTGACGCCGGCAAGGGCTATTACAGCTACGAGCTCGGCGCCTGGCACATCATCGTGTTGAACAGCAACAACACGTACGTCTCGACTGCGGCGGGCTCGACGCAGGAGACCTGGCTCAAGGCGGATCTTGCCGCGACGACGAAGCAGTGCGTGCTCGCGATGTGGCACAACCCGCGCTTCTACTCGACGACCTCGAGCGCGTTCTATCCCACCAGCTCCGTCAAGACGTTCTGGGAGGACCTCTACGCGGCCCATGCGACACTGATCATCAACGCCCACATGCACGACTACGAGCGGTTTGCCCCACAGACCCCTGCGGGCGCGACAGACCCCCTGAACGGGATCCGCGAGATCATCGTGGGCACGGGAGGCGGGGGTCTCGACCTGCCGAACACCCTCATTATCCCGAACAGCGAGGTGCTCATCAGCCAGGTGTACGGCGTGCTGAAGCTCACCCTCGCCGACGGCGCCTACAGCTGGCAATTCATTCCGGTAGCGGGGCAGGCAGCCAGCGATTCGGGGACCGCGACCTGCCATGGTACGTCCCCGACGGTGAATCACGCTCCCACGGCCGTCGCTGGAGGACCCTACTCGGGCTCGGAGGGCACCGCCGTGAGCTTCGACGGCAGCGGCTCGTCGGATGCGGACGGTGACGCGCTTACATATGCGTGGAGCTTCGGCGATGCGGGCACCGCCGCTGGTGCCAAGCCGAGTCACACGTATGCGAACAACGGGACCTACACCGTGACGCTCACCGTCACCGACGCGCGTGGGGCGGCGAGCTCCCCCGCCACGGTCACGGCGACAGTCGCGAACCTGGCGCCCTCGGTGAACGCCGCACCCAATCAGGCGGCCACTGCGGGAAGCCCCTTCACGCTCAACGCAACCTTCAGCGACCCGGGCGTGAATGACGCTCCGTGGTCGTACAGCATCGACTGGGGCGATGGCTCGCCGCAGGCGACCGGCAGCACGAACAGCCAGGTGAGCTCCATTACGGCCGTTCACACCTACGCCGCGGCAGGGTCGAACACCGTGCGCGTGACGGTAACGGACAAGGACGGCGGAGCGGGCGTCGGAACGCTGACGGTAACTGTGACTACTGTTGCGAATCGTACTCCGACGGCTGCCACGGGGGGACCGTACTCGGGCGGAGAGGGCACCGTCCTGAGCTTCGACGGCAGCGGCTCATCGGACCCTGACGGTGACGCACTGACCTATGCCTGGAGCTTCGGCGACGGGAGCACCGGCGCGGGCGTCAAGCCGAGCCACAGCTACGCGAATAACGCGGTCTACACCGTGACGCTCACGGTCACCGACGCGCGCGGGGCAGCCAGCGCTCCGGTGACGACTACCGCGACTATCGGGAACGTTGCGCCCACGGTCAACGCCGGAGCCAGTCAGACCGGCACCGCAGGCAGCGCCCTCACGGTCAGCGCGAGCTTCAGCGATCCCGGCGTGAACGATGCTCCCTGGTCGTACGCGTTCGACTGGGGCGACGGTTCGGCGCAGACCGCGGGTAGCACCACGAGCCAGGCTACGCCCGTAACAGCGACGCACACTTACCAAGCTGCCGCCACCTACTCGGTACGGGTGACCGTGACCGACCGAGACGGCGCGTCGGGCGTGGGAGCCAAGTCTGTCACCGTGTCCACACCGGCGGCGACCGCGACGCTCGTCGGGGCCGGGACCGTCGCCTCGTGCAGCTCCAGCGGCGACGAGGCCACGGCCGCCATCCTCGATGCGACACCGGGCACCGTGTTCAACCTCGGCGACAATGTCTACCCGAGCGGGTCGCTCACGAATTACCAGAACTGCTACAACCCGAGCTGGGGCCGGCACAAGGCGCGCACGGCGCCCGCGCTCGGCAACCACGAGTATGACACGAGCCCGACTGCCGCGGACTACTTCACCTACTTCGGGGCCGCGGCGGGCGATCCCACCAAGGGATACTACAGCTACGATCTCGGCGCCTGGCACGTCGTGGCGCTCAACAGCGACGTCTCCATGAGCGCGGGCTCGGCGCAAGAGCAATGGCTCCGGACTGACCTCGCCGCGCATCCCCTACGCTGCACCCTCGCGTACTGGCACCATCCACGGTTCAGCTCCGGCAGCACGCACGGCAGCATGGTCGGGTCCCAGCCGCTGTGGCAGGCGCTGTACGACGCCGGCGCGGAGATCGTGCTCTCGGGGCACGAGCACAACTACGAGCGGTTCGCCCCCCAGACGCCCGGCGGGGCGCTCGACTTGGCTCGTGGGATTCGCGAGTTCGTCGTCGGCACGGGAGGAGGGTCAGGCGCCTACCCGTTCGGGACGCCCATCGCCAACAGCGAGGTACGCATTACCGGCGTGAACGGCGTACTCAAGCTCACGTTGGGTGACGGGACGTACGCCTGGCAGTTCATTCCCGTGGCAGGTCAGACGGCTACGGACTCGGGGAGCGGGACGTGTCATTGAGCGCCCGCCACAAGAACGAGATGCGGCGTTAACTTGCCACGCGGATCGGAGGTCTTGGCTTCTAACCAGCCTCTCAGGAGGTATGCATGGCCATGTACGTCACGCTGCTCCGCTACACCCAACAGGGCATCGCGGACGCCAAGAACGGCCCGGCCCGGCTCGACGCCGCTAAGGAAGCGTTCCGGCGCGCCGGCGCCGAGCTGAAGACGTTCTATCTCACGATGGGCCAGTACGACGGCGTAGTCATCCTGGAGGCGCCGGACGACGCCACCGCCACCCGGCTGGCGCTGAGCATCGGCGCCCAAGGCAACCTGCGCACCGAAACGCTCAAGGCACACACCGAAGCCGAATACCGCAAGATCATGGCGTCACTGCCCTAGGCGCGGAGGCACAGGCGGCGGCGTAGCTTAGACGGCTTCCTCGCCTTCCCAGGAGGCCGTCCGTGTTTCCGCTCCGTTCAGGGTTCGCCGCTCTGTTGCTTGTTGTGCCTGCCGCAGCCGCTGCCCAGGATTCGACCAGAGCGGACACCACTCCGTTCCACGCGGGCCAGTGGGCTGCTCTATTCTCCGGCGGGTTCAGCATCGCGAGCCTCGGGGTCCTGCGGTTCACTGCACCGACTCGAGCCTGGCTGCTCGATTTCGGGTTCTCGGGAGGCCACTCGCATAACACCAGCCGCGTGAACGACACCCTGGTGGTCGACGCCTTTACGTCGAATGCGGACGTCAACGCCCGCGTCGGGCGCCGGTTCTATCAGGGTCGCGGCAAGTCGGTCGCGAGCTTTCAGACTCTTGGGGTGCTGGGTGGGTTCCACCACATGTGCCAGGCGCAGAAGCCTGCCCCCGGCTTTTGCGACAACGGCTGGAATGCTGGCGCGTTCGGGGAGCTGGGCGGCGCGTATCTCATCACGCCGCGATTCAGCATCGGAGGCACAGCGAGCGTGGCGTTTTCGTACACGCGCAGCGCTATTCGAGGCTCGGGCGGATCCGTCAAGTCCTGGGCCTACCACAGCTCGGTGCAGGGGTTGAGCTTCGCGGCGACGGTGTACTTCTAGGGGACGTAAGGCGACTGTCGAATTGATGTCGCCTTTATGTCACTTCAGGTTATCCCCCTCCAGCGCCGCGACGACCGCGGCGCCCGTGAGGGACCCGGTGACATTGGTCATGGTGCGGAACATATCTGGCACGCGGTCGAGCCCGATGAGCAGCGTCAGCCCGGCGAGCGGCAATCCTGTCGCGGTGAACGCCGGTGCCAGGCTCACGATACTCGCCGACGGCACGCTGGCGACCGTGAGGGAAGCGAGAAACACTGCGGCGCCCGCCTGAAACATCTCTGGCACGCCGAGGGCCACGCCGTACAGGCGGGCGGCGAACAGAATCGCGACCGCCTGGAACAGCGCGCTCCCCGACCGGTTGATGCTCGCGCCCAGCGGGAGCGCGAAGCTCGCCACCGTCCGCGAGATCTTGAGGTCCTGCTCGGCGGCCGCGAGTATCGTGGGCAAGGCCGCGAGCGACGACGTGGTCGAAAAGGCCATCGCCATCGACGGCCAGCTTGCCTTGAGGAAGCGCGTCGCCTTGACCCGTACAACGAGAATGACCGCCGGGAGTAACACCCCCGCGATGAACACCGCGAGCCCGGCGATCACCGCCAGCACGAACACCGCCATCGTCTTCACGAGCGACCAGCCGAACTGAGCGACCGCTCCCGCCACGAGCGCGAAGATGCCGAGCGGGGCGAGCAGCAGCACCCACCCGACGATGCGGATCAGCGCCCCGGTCGCCACGTCTGCAACATCGGTCAGCGTGCGACGCTTTTCCTCAGGGAGCCCGGCGGCGGAGACGGCGCAGATTGTGGTGAAGACGATCAGTGGCAGCAGGTTGCCGTCGACCGCCGCCCGCACCGGATTCGCGGGTATCAGCTCCACCAGGAAGCGCGCTCCGGTGGGGATTTGCTCCGCCGCGTGACGCATGACGCCGGAGTCGGCGAGCGCCGCCTGACGCAACGCCGCCTGCTGATCAGGTGTGACGCCGGCGAGCGGCAGAAACAGCGCCGCCACCACGAAGCCAATGAGAATCGCGGCGAGCGTCGTCGCCCAGAAGAACCCAACGGTTCTGACACCTAGCCGCCCCACCCGCCTGACGCTGCCGAGCCCCGCCACGCCCGCGAACAGCGCGGTGACGACGAGTGGGATCACCACCATCGAGAGCAGGTTGAGAAACAGCGTACCCAGCGGCCGCAGCCCGGTGGCGACCGTAATCAGCGTGGGATGCTGCGTGGTGGCGGCCGCCAACCCCAGCACCAGGCCGGCGGCCAGGCCGATCGTCATCCACACGTGGCTGCGCATCGGGCCGGGAAGCTATTATTGAGCGTTCGCAACAGCTAGCCTCTGGCCACTCCGTCGAAACGTTCCTTCCGGCTCACCGGAGCCGACGGCGCGCCTCTGCGCGGCGACGTCACGAGCGCCGCCGGGGAGCGCCCCGTTGTGGTCGTCTGCCACGGGCTCAAGGGTTTCAAGGACTGGGGATTCTTCCCCTACGTGGTCGAGCGGCTCGCGCGCGCCGGGTTCGCCGTCGTGTCGTTCAACTTCTCGGGCTCAGGCGTCGGCGAGGACGGTCAGACGTTCGACGAGCTGGAGCGGTTTGCGCGCAACACCTACTCGAAGGAGCTGCAGGATCTTCACATCGTACTCGACGCCGTGACGAACGGCACCTTCGGCTTGGAGGCGTCGGCATACGGCTTGATTGGTCACAGCCTGGGCGGTGGCATCGCGACCCTGCGGGCTGCCCAAGACGAGCGGGTGCGGGCGCTCGTGACCTGGGCGGCCGTCGCGCGGTTGGGCCGCCTCATCGCGCCCGTCACCGACGAGCTGCGCCGCACAGGCAAGAGCCGGATCCTGAACCAACGCACCGGCCAGGAGCTGCCGCTGGAGCGGGATATCCTGGACGATCTGGACGCTCACGGCGCCACCGCGCTGAACGTCCTGCAGGCCGCCGGCCGCGTGCGGGCTCCGTGGCTCATCGTGCACGGCACGGCGGACGAATCGGTGCCGTGGGGCGACGGTCGCGATCTTCGCAAGGCGGCGCGCGACGACGCGACGGACCTGTTTCTGGTAGACGGCGCGGGCCACACCTTCGGCGCCAGGCATCCCTGGGCCGGCTCCAACCCGGCGCTCGAGCAGGTGGTGTCGCGGACGGTGGACTGGTGCGCGAGGCACGTCGCGTGACGCCGACGCTCGCCCGCGTGCGCGACGCCCTCGAGGATCATCGTGCCAAGCCCGAAACTGCGCCGGAAGCGCGCCCCGCCGCCGTCGCGCTGATCCTGCTCGAGGGCCCCCCCTCCCACGGGCTCGAGGCCCTCTTCATCCGACGGGCCGAGCGCAGCGACGATCCTTGGTCCGGGCAGGTCGCGCTACCGGGCGGCCGCTACGATCCCGGAGATGTCGATCTCCTGGTGACCGCGATCCGGGAGACGCGCGAGGAGACCGGGGTCGATCTCTCCGTCGCGGAGCGCCTCGGCGTGCTCGACGACCTCTACCCTCGAACTCCCACACTTCCCCCCGTGGTGGTACGCCCGTTCGTGTTCGCGCTCCCGTCTCGCCCGGCGCTCGTGCCCGGCGCCGAGGTGCAACGCGCGTTCTGGCTGCCGCTCGCGCGTTTGTCCCGGCCCGACGCGCGGCGCGACCTGACGCTCGCGGTGCGGGGCGTCGAGCGCACGTTTCCGGCTTACGTCATCGAAGGCGAGGTGATTTGGGGGATGACGGAGCGCATCCTGACGCCGTTCCTCCAATTAATCCTGTAGTCCCTCGAAATCCACATTTTCGCTTGACAATATCCTCAAATTAGCATAGTCTAATGTTGAAGAGTTATTCTTGTCTAAGTCGTTTTGCTGACCGCTGATAACCAGCCGCTCACAGCCGCTGTTCTAGCGCCTTTCCGGCAGGGAGAATCGGCATGCATGCAACGCTCCGGGACGCCAATCCACCGCTGACCCGTTCAGTCGAGGACTACCTCAAGGCCATCTACCACCTCTCGAACCAGGGCGGCTTCGCCGCGACGAGCGACATCGCCGCGATGCTCGAGGTCGCGCCGCCCTCGGTGAGCGGGATGGTGAAGCGGCTCTCGGAAGCCGGGCTGATCGAGCACGTCCCGTATCGGGGAGTCCAGCTTACGGCGCAGGGGCGGCGCGCGGCGCTGCGTATGATCCGCCGCCACCGCATTCTCGAGCTCTATCTCACGCAGCAGCTCGGCTACGATTGGGGCGGTGTGCACGCGGAAGCCGAGCGGCTCGAGCACGCCGTCTCGGACGAGCTGATCGACCGCATGGCTGGTGCGCTGGGGAACCCGCAGTACGACCCGCACGGCGATCCCATTCCGACCGCGACCGGCGAGATCGAGGAAGCCGAGCTCGTGTCCCTCGCCGACGCGGGCGTCGGCACGAAGCTCGAGCTGCGGCAGGTGGGGACGCAGGATCCGGCGCGCCTGCGCTATTTCGCCGACCAAGGGCTCACCCCCGGCGTGCTGCTCACCGTGACCGCCCGCCAGCCGTTCAACGGGCCCACGACGATCGGGCTCGTGCCGTCGGGCGATCCACGCGTCGTGGGGCGCGAGCTGGCGCTCGTCCTGTGGTGCCGGGAAGTGCCGGTGACGGACCGTGGCTACGCGGGCCGTTGAGGCCGGGTCGGCCGGCCAGCCGCCCGAGTCGGGGTGGCGGCGGCCGCGGCTCGCGCCCAGTCTCGCCGAGGTTTATCGCACCGTCCCGGTTCGCGAGGGGCCGTGGTGGCGCAAGGCGCTCGCGTTCGCCGGTCCCGGCTACCTGGTGGCCGTGGGGTACATGGATCCCGGCAACTGGGCCACCGACCTGGCGGGCGGCTCGAAGTTCGGCTACGCGCTGCTGAGCGTGATCCTGCTCTCGAACCTCATGGCGATTCTGCTGCAAGGGCTCGCCTCGAAGCTCGGGATCGTCACCGGACGGGACTTGGCGCAGGCATGCCGGGATCACTTCTCAAGGCCGAGCTCCATCGCGTTGTGGGTGATCTGCGAGATCGCCATCGCCGCCTGCGATCTCGCGGAAGTGATCGGGTCGGCGATCGCTCTGAACCTGCTGTTCGGGATCCCGTTGCCGTGGGGTATCGCGATCACGGCGCTCGACGTGCTGCTCGTCCTGTTCCTCCAGCACAAGGGCTTCCGGCTGCTGGAGGCACTGGTGGTGGCGCTGATCGCCACGATCGCGGGCTGCTTCCTGTTCGAGATCATTCTCGCGCGCCCCGACCTGGCGGCGGTCGCGGCGGGCTTCGTCCCTGGCTCCTCGATCCTGGCGGACGGACACAAGCTCTACATCGCCATCGGCATCCTCGGCGCGACGGTGATGCCGCACAACCTCTACCTGCACTCGTCCGTGGTGCAGACCCGGCGCTACGAAGAGACCCCGGCCGGGAAGCGGGTAGCGGTACGGTACGCGTTCCTCGACTCCACCATCGCCTTGACATGCGCCCTCTTCATCAATGCAGCCATCCTCGTGGTCGCGGCAGCGACCTTCCACACTTCGGGCCATACCGAAGTCGCCGAGATCCAGGACGCCTACCAGCTGCTGACGCCGTTGCTCGGCGTGGCCGGCGCGAGCGCCGTGTTCGCCCTCGCCCTGCTCGCGTCCGGGCAGAACTCGACGCTCACGGGGACGCTCGCTGGCCAGATCGTCATGGAGGGGTTCCTGAACATCCGGATCCGTCCGTGGCTGCGGCGGCTCATCACGCGGCTGATCGCGATTGTGCCGGCCGCACTGACGGCTATCTTCTTCGGCGAGAGCGGCACTGCCAAGCTCCTTATCCTGAGCCAGGTGATCCTCAGCCTGCAGCTGTCCTTCGCCGTCTTCCCGCTCGTCCGGTTCACCTCGGACCGGGCGAAGATGGGCGAGTTTGTGAACCCCGCCTGGCTCAAAGCGCTCGCCTGGGTCGTGGCCTGGGCGATCGCCGGGTTCAATGCCTGGCTCCTGGTCCAGATCTTCCGGGGCAGCGTGTGATGTACTCGCGGATCCTCGTGCCGCTCGAAAACTCCCCCGCGGACAACACCATCCTGGCGCACGTGCGCCAGCTGGCGAAGCAGCTCGGCTCCTCGCTCGTCCTCATCCACGTGGCGGACGGGTGGGTGGCGCGGAACATCAACGAGCTCGACCTGCGGGAGTCGGAGGAGATCAAGCAGGACCGCGCGTATCTCAAGGACCTCTGCAGCGGGCTAGAGGCGGAAGGCTTCGACGCCGACGCAGTCCTGGCGGGGGGCGAGCCGGCGCGAGAAATCGCGGCGGCGGCCGAGCGTGAGCAGTGCGACCTGATCGCCATGGCCACGCACGGGCATCGGCTGCTGGCGGACGTCGTTCACGGCAGTGTCGCGACGGCATTACGGCATATGACGCGGATTCCGATCCTCATGGTGAGAGCAGATAAGAAATAAGAGACGTATCACAGAGGCGTAGCACAGAGACGTCACGCGAAGGCGTCACGCGAAGACGTATCACGAAGTCGCGTGACGCCTTTGCTTGACGCCTTCGCGTGACGTCTCTGTGTAACGTCTTATGTAGTTCTCGCCTGCTCTAGGGCCCGCAGGATGGCCGATAATCGCCGGTCCCGCGCTTCCCTAAGTTCCTCGACCTTTCCCTTATATGCCCGCTCGACCCCATGGGTGAGCGCGCGCTCCTGCTCCGGCTCGAGCCGCTGCCACGTGGCGAGCTGGCCCCACCACTCCTCAAAGCTCGCCAGCAGCTGCTGCAGAAACGCAGTCACCCCGCCGTCGCCCGCGGCGAGGTGGTAGGTGAGGTGCGGGCCCGCGGCAGCCCAGCCGAGTGCCGGCCCGAGCGAGACAGCGCGGTCGAGATCGTCCACTGCGATCACGCCGGTCAGTACGAGGTCGATGCACTCCCGCCACACCGCCGCGGCGATGCGACCGACCACGTAGCCCGGAACCGGCTTCTTGAGAACGATCGGCATCCGGCCGAGAGCCCGCAGGTAATCGTGCGCGCGCGCGACCATCGCCGCCGTCGTCTGCGCGCCGGGAACGAGCTCGACCAACGGGATGAGCTCCGGCGGGTTGAGAGGGTGCGCCACGAGGCAGCGATCCTGGCGGCGGCAGCGCGCGAACAGCTCCGTCGGCGGGATGCCGCTCGAGGAGCTCGTGACCAGCGCCTCGGGTCCCGCCACGTCCTCGATGGCGTGAAACAGCCGTTGCTTGGCGACGAGGTCCTCGTTGATAGCCTCCATAACCCAGTCGGCGTCCTGCACCGCGTGCAGCAGGCTGCGGCCCTGCTGCAGCTCGAGCAGCCCGCGCTCCACGATCCCCTGTGTGGCGCGCCCGAGCGCCACTAGCGCGCGCGCCCGGCGCGGCACGTCGGTCGCGGCGCGCTCCAGGCCCCGCGCGCTGGCGTCGAAGATCATGACGGGCCAGCCCGCGGCAGCGCACAGGGCCGCCCAGCCGCAGCCGATGTCGCCGGCGCCGATCACGGCCACCTTGCGCGGCAGCGGCGTCACACGGTCGCTCCTTCCTGAGAGATCGCCGTCGGCGTCGCCCGCGTCGCCCAGCGGAACACGCGCTCCGAGAGGAGCGGCCGCACCCGGCTCATATCGACCTGCGTCGCGACCCGCACACGCGCGCCGTCCGGCTTCACGCGGGTGTGCCCCCGGTGGTCCCCATCGTCCAGGCCCACGGCGAGGTTGCGGTCCTCGAACGTGAGCACGTCGGGGCGGAGCAGCAGGGCGATCGGCAGCACGTCGTTCACGATGCACCCGTCCAGCCCCTCGGCCTGCTTGTGGAACTCCATGTAAAAGCGCAGGGCGTCGTGGATCCAGCGGGCGTTGGGGGACTGGGAATGCGCCAGCCGGGTCACGTCCTGCGGGCCGAGCACGGCCTCGCGGGTGACATCGAGCCCGACCAGCTCCGTCGGCAGCTCGGCACGGAGCACCGTGTCGAGCGCCTCCGGGTCGCACCAGGCGTTGAACTCGGCATAACGGGTCGTGTTGCCCCTGGCGGCGATGTTCCCCACCATCGCGATGTGGCGGGCGACCTTGGCGCGCACCACCTCCGGCTCGCGCCGCAGCGCCAACGCGAGGCTCGTCACCGGCCCGAGCGTGACCAACGTGACCGGCTGGGGCTGCTCGGCGAGCAATCGGTCGAGCGATTTCACCCAGTCGAGGATCACGCCCGGGGGAGGCAGCTCCGCGTAGCCGAGCCCCGTCGCGCCGTGCGTCTCCCGTGCCACCGCGAGCTGTCGCCTGAGCGGCCGGCGCGCCCCCACGCCCAGCGTGACACGCCTGCCCGCGCGACGCAGTATCTCGACGGCGTTCCTGTAGGCATTCTCGACTACCGTGTTGCCGTAGGAGACCGAAATGCCGCGCAGGTCCAGCTCCGGCGACGCGAGCGCGAGCAGCAGCGCCAGCATGTCGTCGATGCCGGGGTCCGTGTCGATTACGACGGGATGCGGGATGGGGGATGCGGGGTGCGTCGAGTCTGGCACGGATAAACGCTAGGGAGCCCGTACCTCGTTTGCAATAGTCCGGCGCATATTCGCGAACTCCGCCGCACCGCCGAATCCGAAGATCCGCTCGATGATGCGGCCCCGGCGATCGAGCAGCACGGAGTAGGGAAGGCCGCGGTAGTGGTAGGTCTGCTTCATGCGCCCTCCGCCCACCAGGATCGGGAACGGCGGACGGAACTGGCGCACGAACGCCAGCATCTTGCCGCGGTCCACGTCGTCCGAGATCGCGGCGATCTCAAAGTCCTGGCGGGCGAACTCGCGGTACAGCTCGGCCATGTGGGGGAACTCCTCACGGCACGGGTCGCACCACGACGCCCAGAAGTTCACGAGCGTCACCTTCCCCGCGAACCGCGCGAGCGTGACGGTGTCTCCCCGCACATCGGGAAGTGCGAAGGCGGGAGTGAAGAGCTCGCGCTCCGGCTGCTCCAGGCCGGCGACGAGCGAGTCGGCGTCGAAGGTCGCGAGCTGGCTGCGCGCACCGACCGCGACGGCGGTCTCGCGAGCCGCGAGGTGGCGGGTCGCGAGGATCGCGCCGCTTGCCGTGTCGATGACGTCGACGCGCAGCTTGGTGGCGCCCGAGTCATCGGAGCCCAGGGCGTACAGCCGGCCGTCCGGCCCGAGCGCGAGCGCCACGTTGACGAGCGCCTTCCGGACGCCGATGTCACGCCCCTGCGCGGGCAAGAACTCGGGATCGGCCTCGGTCCGGAACAGCCCGCGCTTAGCGGTCCAGCGCAGCGTGCCACCGGCTGAGTACTTGCGGATCTCGTCCCGCACCAGCGGCGCGAAATAGACGGACCCATCGGGTCCCACTGTGACGGCCCCCGCGTTCGCCAGCTGGGCGAGAAACGGGACGGGCGGCAAGTGGATCGTCGCGAGCCCGGCCACTGGCTTTCCGAGCGTGTCGAGGATCCGGATCAACGGCGCCGTGTCAGGCTCCGCCGTGAATTGGGGGATGTAATACGGCGAGCGCACCGCCACGACGGTGCCCCCCCCCGCGGCGTACAGCGACGCGGGGTTGGGGCTCTCCCACTCGCGCACCGGACGGCCGGTCGTGTCGAGCACGATCCCCTCTCCCGTGCGCTCGGTAACGAGCAGCGCGGTGCCGAGGGTTGCCACCGCCATGGGGTTGGCGAGCCGCGAGCTCGTGACGCTCCGCGCCACGCGCAGCCGCGCGTCGAACCCTACCAGTCGGCTGTTATCGGGGTCGGGCGCCCAGGACAGGCCGCCCAGGGAGGCCGCCGGAGAGCGACGGAAGAAGAGGAGGGTGAGGCCGCTGGGCGCCGGGGATCCGCAGGCGACGAGCGCCGCGGCCAGCAGCCCGGCGCCCAGCGCACGGCGCATCAGGTCGCGGCCGCGACCGTCTTGATCTCGATGGTGTGCAACCCGCTCACCATGCGATGCGTGCCCGTCACCTTCACCTTGCCCTCGATGTACTGCTCCAGCTTCGAGTTCTGGGGATCCCCCGGCTTGGCGCTCACCGGCACGTAGATCGTGCCGTCGCTCGACAGGATGCCGAGCGGCACCCCCGCCTTGGCGCACGCCTGCGCGCAGCCCTTGTGGGCCGCGCCCGACGCCCCGTTTGTCGTGAAACAATTCAGGTCGACCACTTGGCCCGTGAGCGTCATCTCGTTGCCCGGCGTCGCCGCGTGCCCCTGCGCCGCCAGCGGCAGCGCGCAGCAGGCCAGTACGGCCGTCGTGGCCATGATCCGCTTCAACATCGTGCGATCCTCCTGTAGCGAGTACACTGAAAGAAAAACTCCGCATGTGCGGGGACGACCCGCGGTCGTCTCCCGTGTACCATACGTGCCGACCGGCGGTTCCAGATTGGGCTATATTGGGCGCCATGAACGCCGCCTATCGTCAACTCCTGGAGACGTTTGGCCAGGGGTGGGGGGCCGGGGACGTGGAGGCAATCCTGTCCGTGTTCTCCCCCGACGCCGTGTTCCTCGAGACCCCTTTCAGCGAGCAGAGCGTGGGGATCGACGCCATCCGGGCCTACTGGAAGGACATCCCCACGAACCAGGCGGATGTGACGTTCAAGTCGGGCGAGATCTACGCGGCGGGCCCCTGGTTCGCCACGGAATTCCGCTGCACCTACCGCCGCCGCCGCACCGGCGAGTGGGTCGACGCGCGCGGCGCGATGTTCTGCGAGACGAAAGACGGCAAGATCACGGAAATGAGGATGTATTGGCATAGGTACCCGTGACAACAAAAAGGCGTAGCACAGAGACGTAGCACAGAGACGTAGCACGAAAGCGTAGCACGAAAGGCGTAGCACGGATACGTCTCGCGAACCCGTAGGTATCGGCGCTCGCATCCATCTCGGGACACAGGGCTGGAACTACCCCGCCTGGGTGGGGCCCTTCTATCCCGCTGGCACGAAGCCTCACGACTTCCTCTCCTTCTATAGCAGGGCCTTCGGCACGGTCGAAGTGGACTCGACCTATCACGCGACGCCGGGCGAGCACGTGGTGCGCGGCTGGGCGGAGCGGGTGCCGGCGCGATTCAGCTTCGCGCTCAAGCTCCCGCGCGAGCTCACCCCCGAAGCGCAGGCTCCGGACGCGGGGCAGCTGGCGCTGTTCTGCGAGCGCGCCCGGCTGCTCGGCGACAAGCTGGGCCCCGTGCTGGTGCAGCTCGGCCCCGAGTTCGGCCCGGACCGTTGGCACACGGTCGGCGCGTTTCTGGCACGACTCCCCGCCGGGCTGCGTTGGGCGGTCGAGTTCCGGCAGCGCGGCTGGGTCGGCCCGAAGCTGCTCGACTTGCTGCACCGCCACGGTGTCGCCCTGGTGCTGGTGGAGGGGCGCTGGCTCGAGCGTGAAAAGATGATCGATCTCGCGATCCGCCCCACGGCCGACTTCGCCTACGTGCGCTGGATGGGCGGCGGGAAGCGCATCGAGGACCGCGACCGCGAGCTGTCGATGTGGGCGATGGCCCTCGCCGCGCTCGCGGCGCGCGTGTCGACAGTGTACGGCTACTTCAGCAATCACTTCCAGGGGCACGCGCCGGCGAGCGCGAGGGAGATGCAGCGACTCATAGGGGTGAGTCCTGTGGAGCCGGAGCAGCTCCGATCCCAGACCAGCCTTTTCTGATCATCGTAGGGGCGCAGCATGCTGCGCCCCTACACGGCCCCCGGGTCCTGCGTTCCCTTACGCCCTGCGCCTGACGTACTCCAACGCCTCTTCCATGAGCCCGGCATTGCGCATCCCGATGCGCATCGCTTGCGTCACGGCGTCTTCCTCACTCATGCCCTGATCGAGCATGAAGTAGGGAATCAGCACCACGCCCACCCTGTTCCCACTGGCACAGTAGAAGAAGACGCGCTTCTTCCCCACGAGGTCTCGCACCGTCGTCCGCAGCTTGTCGAACGTCGCGTCACTGAGCGGCCCGTGGCTCACGGGAATATTCACGTACTCGAGCCCCGCAGCCACGACCGCGTCGGGAGTGCGGAACGGACGCGGCTCCATCGGCTCGCGGATGTCGAGCATGACCTGACACCCTGCCCGCTTGAGGGCCGCGAGATGCTCCAGCGTAGGTTGGCCGCCGGTGACGATCCCGGGAATCGGCTCGCAGGCGTTGGCGACGCCGGCGGCGGCGTCGAGCAGTTGGCTCATGGCACCGACCGTGGCTACTTTTCGTTGCTCAATCTAGTGCAACCCGCCCCCTCATGCCCTCCTCCCGCCGCGGCTCATTGCGCGCGCACCTGGCACCGCGCCAGAAGCTGTGGCTGAACTGGGACGGCGCGTTCCTCATGGGGCCGCGCTATCTCCGCTTCCTCGACGCGGTCGACCGCGCCGGGACGATCCGAGCGGCGGGGCAAGCGGTGGGCTGGAGCTACCGCACCTGCCTCAACCGCATCCGCCAGATGGAGCGCGTGCTCGGCGCGAAGGTACTCACCACCACGCGCGGCGGCTCCAGCAGGGGCGGCGCGCGGCTCACGCCTGAGGCCCGCCGGCTCCTCAAGGTGTTCGCGCACTGGCGGCGGGAAGTGGAGCGTCTCAGTCTCGCGGCATTTCGCAAGATCCTCCGCCGATAGGCAGCGCCTTGCCTATCGAATCGCGGCGCGCTAGCTTCGCGCCGCGCGCAGTCCACTCCCTTCCGTCACGCGAAAGGCAGTTACGTGCGATCGAGCCCGGTGCTCGCTGCGTTGTCGCTCGCCGCGCCCCTGACTACGCCCGCGCTCGGTCAGACGCCCGCCGCCGTGTCGGCCGCGCCGCGGATCTCCGGCTACATCCAGCCCCGCTTCCAGACCGTGGGAGACTCCGCCACGTTTCTGCTGCGGCGCGCGCGGTTCGCGCTCGAAGGGTCGCTCACGGCGTGGGCCTCGTACCGCGCCCAGGTCGAGATGCGAACCAACGGCGCCCCGGCCACGCCGCCCGCGTCCCCGCTGACGGTGTCGATCACCGATCTCTTCGTGCGGTTGACGCACCAGCGCTGGACCGGCACCGTGGGCCAGTTCCGCGTGCCGTTCGCCCTCGAATCGCTGCTCAGCTCGGGGATGCTCGAGACTACCGAGCGCTCGCGCATCGTCACGGCCGCCCGGCGCGACATCGGCGCCGAGCTGGAGTGGCGCATTGCGGACCGGCTGACGCTGCAGGGCGCGATGGTGAACGGCGATGGGCCGAACCGCGCCGCCAATCCGGACAATCGCATGGCATACATCGCGCGCGCCACGGTCACGCCGGTCAAGGGACTGGACGTGGGCGGCGCCTTCGCGGGCTACAGCGACAGCGCTGAGGTCGACGCCCAGGCGATGTACCGGACGACGCGCGGCGTGGCGCGTGTCGAGTACATCCGGGACCGCAACCGCAGGACGGACGTTCACACGGTCGGCTGGTACGCCCTCGCGGGGTACCGCGTGGTTCCCCAGCTGGTGGAGCTGCTGGGCCGTGTCGAGCAATACGACCCGAGCGATCAGGTCGCGACCGACCGCTCGACCGGCTACCTCGTCGGACTGCAGTACTTCATCCGCGGCGACGACTTCAAGGTGATGGCCGACTACGAGGTGTTCCGAGAGCAGGGGCTGCAGCTCGACAACAACCGCGGCGTGGTGCAGCTGCAGGTGCGGTGGTGATGGTCGGACGGTCGGCCGGTCGGACGGTCGGACTGATGCTCGCGGCAGCAGCTGGGCTGCTGTCCGCCCGTCCGACTGTCCGACAGTCCAGCCAGATCCTCCTCGCCACCACCACCTCTACGCGTGACGCCGGGCTGCTCGATTCGCTGCTGCCCGTCTTCGAGCGTCAGACCGGGTACCGGGTCAAAGTCATCGCCGTCGGCAGCGGCCAGGCGCTCGAGATGGGACGCCGGGGGGACGCCGACGTGGTGCTGTCGCACGCGCCGGAGGCGGAGCGCGTGCTCGCGGACTCGGGGTACTTCCTGCGCCGCCGCCTGGTCATGCACAACGACTTCCTCATCGTGGGGCCGGCGGTGGACCGCGCGGGGCTGCGGGGGCTGAACGACGCCGTCGCCGCGCTGCGCCGCGTCGCGGCAGCAGGGGCGACCTTCATCTCCCGCGGCGACCGGTCGGGCACCCACCAGCGCGAGCTGCAGCTTTGGAAAGAAGCCGGCGTCGTCCCGCCGGCGGGGTCGCGGGCAGGGTGGTACGTCGAGTCGGGCCAGGGCATGGCGGCGACACTGCAGATGGCGGACGAGAAGCGCGCGTACACCATGACCGACCGCGCGACCTACCTCGCCTGGCGCGACAAGGTGCAGCTCGTGCCCCAAGTCGAGGGGGACTCGCTGCTCTACAACGTGTATCACGTGATGGAGGTGAATCCGAAGAATGCACCGCGCGTGAACACGGCCGGTGGCAAGACGCTCGCGGACTTTCTGGTCGCGCCCGAGACCCAGGCGCTGATCGGCGCGTTCGGGAAATCGCGTTTCGGGCAGAGCCTGTTCATGCCGGACGCCGGGAAGCCCGATCACTGGTGAGGCGATGTCTCGCTCCGAGACACGCCGCTGTCCCCGCAGGAGGTCAGAGCGGCGGGGGGCCCCTGGGGCTGTTAACCTCGCGGCGGGCAGAGGGTCAAAGGCATGCCGGAAACCGGCATGCTTCTTGATGTGTTACCCCTCTTAGGGGTATATAGAGGAAGGACGTTATGGTTCTCGCACTCATGGTCTCACTGCTCGCTTACGCGCCGCCCGACCCGGCGAGCGCGCTCCGCAGTGACGATCCACCCATCAAGGTTTCACTCAACCAAGACAACTATTTCGAGCGCGGCGACAGGGCGCGCGTCAAGGTCCGCACCGCCGAGGACGGGTATGTCGTCGTGCTCCGCAGCGACGCACAAGGGCGCGTACGGGTGCTGTTCCCTCTCGATCCCAGCGACGACGACTTCGTGCGCGGCGGCAAGACGCTCGAGGTGCGCGGTCGCGGCGACCGTGAGGCGTTCTACATCGACGACGGCGAAGGCTCCGGCGTGGTGCTCGCGGCCCGGTCGGCGGCGCCGTTCAAGTTCGAAGAGTTCGTGCGTGGCGATCACTGGGACTACCGCGTACTCGGCGCGCGCGACGGGGACGACAAGGAGCAGGCCCTGCTCGACATCGTGCAGCGCATGGCGCCTGACGGGCACTTCGACTACGATGCGGTGCATTATACGGTCGCGGCGCCCGGCTCCTACTACAGCGGCTACAATCACTACTACTCGCCGTTCGGCTGGCGCCTGGGCTTCCGCTATGGCTACGGCTGGCCGTACTACGGCTACGGCTTCGGCTACAGCTCGTGCTTCGATCCGTTCTTCTACGACCCGTTCTTCTGCGGGGCCACGTTCTACGATCCGTTCTTCTACCCGCGGTACGGAT
>QHTT01000010.1 GCA_003220935.1 Gemmatimonadota bacterium | reverse complement strand
TACCGATGTGCGCTCGCACCGGGCCTACTTCGTCACGATCGTCACGCGGCTGTCCATCAACCACCTGCGCTCCGCACGGGCGCAGCGGGAGACGTATGTCGGCCCGTGGCTGCCGGAGCCGGTGGTGACCGAGCACGTTCCCGACCTCTCGTGGCGTGTGGAGCTCGCCGAGTCGCTCTCGATGGCCTTCCTGGTACTGCTCGAACGCCTATCGCCGATCGAGCGCGCGGTGTTCTTGCTACACGATGCGTTCGAGTTCGAGTACGCCGAGATCGCGGCCATCGTCGAAAAGAGCGAGGCCAACTGCCGCCAGATCTTCGCCCGCGCGAAGCAGCACATCGGGGCGCGGCGGGCCCGCTTCGCGGCGACGCCGGAACAGGCGGAGCGGCTGCTCGACCGCTTCAACCGGGCAGCAACCGCGGGAGATATCGAGGGACTGTTGGCCGTGCTCGCCGAGGACATCACACTCTGGTCGGACGGGGGAGGCAAGGTGGCTGCCGCCCTCAAACCGATCCACGGCGCGGACCAGGTGGCCCGTTTCATCCTCGGCGCGCGGCGGAAGTTCGTGCCGACGGACCAGGTCGTCCGACGTGCCGAGGTCAACGGCCAGCCAGCCGTGGTCGCGTACGAGAGCGGGAAGCCCAGGGCAGCGATGGTGTTCGACATCCTGGGCGACCGCATTCAGACCATCTACATCATCGTCAACCCCGCCAAGCTCCGGGCGTTGCCGGAAACCGGCGTCTGACGGGCCGCCGACGCGCAAATCGCCTTCTCAATACGCCACGCTCTCATGCAGCCCGGGATAGACTTGTGTTACTCATCTTACTGAGCAAATTTACTCAACGCAATGAGCAGTCCAGGGAAGCCGTTTCGCCGCCCCCAGGCGACTGAACTGGCCCGTCGGCTCGCCGAGCCCCGGCGGTTCATCCAGGTCGTCGCCGGCGCCCGGCAAGTGGGCAAGACCACCCTGGTGCAGCAAGTCACCGAGGCCGCTAAAGTGCCGGTCCGCTATGCCAGCGCCGACGAGCCGACACTGCGCGGCGCCGAATGGATCGCGCAACAATGGGAGGCCGCGCGCCTGAGCGCCGACTCGGGCGGCGCCATTCTCGTGCTCGACGAGGTGCAGAAGGCCGCTAACTGGTCCGAGGCGGTCAAGCGTCTGTGGGACGAAGACACCCGCGCGCGGAGCGCGCTCAAAGTCGTCCTGCTGGGCTCGGCCCCTCTCCTCGTCCAACGAGGGCTCACCGAAAGCCTCGCCGGCCGCTTCGAGGTGCTGCACCTGCCGCACTGGTCTTTCGCCGAGATGCGCGCCGCGTTCGGCTTCTCGCTGGAGGAGTACGTCTACTTCGGCGGCTATCCGGGTGCCGCATCCCTCGTGCATGAGCCGGACCGCTGGCGGCGCTACATCCTGGATGCGCTGATCGAGACGACGATCGCGCGCGATGTGCTGCTGCTTACCCGCGTGGACAAGCCCGCGCTGTTGCGTCGGCTGTTCGAGTTGGGCTGCCGGTACTCGGGCCAGGTGCTGTCGTATACGAAGATGCTCGGCCAGCTGCACGAGGCCGGTAACACCACCACCCTCGCGCACTACCTCGAGCTGCTCGCCGGCGCTGGCTTGCTCGCGGGGCTCGCCAAGTACTCCGGCCGCGCCGTGCGCCAGCGCGGCTCGAGCCCAAAGCTCCAGGTGCTGAACACCGCACTGATGAGCGCCCAGTCGGGCCTGTCCCTCGAAGAGGCCCGGGCGGACCGCGAGTACTGGGGACACCTGGTCGAATCCGCTGTTGGCACGCACCTCGCCAACGCCGCGGCCGTCGGCGAATGCGAGCTGTTCTACTGGCGCGAGGGCAATCAAGAGGTCGACTTCGTGGTGCGCGTCGGCCGCACGCTCACCGCCATCGAGGTGAAGAGCGGCCGCTCGCGTGATACGCCGCCAGGCCTCACGGCGTTCGCGGAGGCGTTCAAGCCGGCCCGCAAACTGTTGGTCGGCGGCGACGGGATTCCGGTGGAGGCGTTTCTCCTGGCGCCTGTCGCTCGCTTGGCAGCGCGATGAGCGGCTTGGCGACGTGATTCAAACTTCGTGCGACTTCTTTGAATGGCGAGACGCCTTACTTAAAGAACCTTTAGTCGCGGGCCCGGTCGCGAAAACGAGCAACGTCGTAATCAAACGTCTGCAACTCGTCTCAAGTCGGTGATTGAACTCCAGCGCAGGTGACACGAGCTCGCGGTAACTACTGCAAGTTGCTGGAATTCAGCAGGTTACGAAGGCCCCTCTGGATCAGGATTCTTGGTTCGAACCCAAGAGGGGCAGCTCGGAACGCGAGGGGCCGCTGAGGCCGGAGCCGGCCGAGGACGTCGCAGTGCACGCCTAGCTCGATGGCGCCTGGGTTTCGGGGCCGTCAGCCAGCGATATCCACAGAGCGAACGCGAAGACGTCGACGATCACCGGCGCGAGCCGCTCATCAATGTGACGTTCGACCTCCGCCTGCTGGGCGGCGGTGACCTCGGCCGGAATCACGGACCGCATGTACGGCTGCCCAACGTCCGGCTCGAAGTATCGGAGCCGGGCCACCTCACGCCCGTCGGGAGTCGGCCGGAAGAGAACGAGCTCCGGCAGCTCGGCGTACTGGGTCTGGACCACACGTAGACGATAGGGCGAAGCAGCCTCCGACAACCGGCGGAGCGCTTCCTCCTTGCTAGCTTTCGGCGTCGAGTCCGGCATACCGGCCCTCCTTCGCCTCACGCAGCAACTCTAGCTCCGGGACCCGCGCACGCGTAAGCTTCGCCGGGAACTTGCCCATGGGCGAAACCCGCGTTGACCTGCTCCACCTCCTCGAGGACCTGCGCGATGCGTACGCGGGCTCGCTCGAGGAGACCATCCTCACCGAGATCGTCGCGAACTCCCTCGATTCCGGGGCCGCGGAGATCCGCCTGACCACCGATCCCCCCGCAGCCACGCTCGACGTCGTGGATGACGGCCGCGGTATGAGTCGCGGCGAGCTGCGTCGTTATCACGACCTCGGGGCGAGCACCAAGATCCGGGGGCGCGGCATCGGCTTCGCGGGCGTCGGCATCAAGCTCGGCCTCCTCGCGTGCGAGGAGGTCGTGACCGAGGCCCGGCGGGCCAAGACGCACGTGGCCACGACGTGGCGGCTCGCGTCGCGGCACCGGGCGGCCCTGGAGCTGGACAACCCCACCGGGTCTGGTCGCGGACCGCGGCACGGCCGTGCGGTTGCGCCTGCAGAACGCATTGTCGCCACTCATCGACGCGGGCTTTCTCGAAAACACGCTGCGGCGCCACTTCCAACCGCTGTTCGAGACCGACTTCGATCGCATCATGTCGCGCGTGTACCCCAACGGGGTGAGGTTCGTCGTGAACGAGCGGCCCTTGGCCCGACGCGACGCCGGCCCGGATGCGGCGTCGCTCGCCGTACGCGTGGGGCGCCAGCGCACCCCCTCCGCCGTGGGCTACTTGGAACGCGGCCCTGCGGCGCTGTCTTCTGAAGAACTGCGGGGCGTCGCGGTAAGCACCTGCGGGAAGGTCATCAAGCGGGGCTGGGACTGGCTCGGCGTCGCGCCCGCCGAGCCCGGTGCCGTGGCCGGACTGATTGAGGTCCCGGCGCTCACCGAGTGCCTCACGCTCAACAAAGCAGAGTTCATCAAGACCGGTCCGCGCGGCGCCATCTACCTCGCTTTCCGCAAGGTGATACAGGAGGCGGTCGCCGCGCAGCTCGCCGACTGGGGCGAGACCCCAGCGCCCAGACCGAAGCGGGGGGCCCCGCGGCAGCTCGAGCGCGACCTCCAGAGCGTGCTGGACGAGCTAGCAGGCGACTTCCCGCTGCTTGCGACGCTCGTTGAGCGGCACGGGGGTGGCCAACGCCGCCTCCCCCTCGGGGCCGCGGCCGGCACGGCTCCAGCCGCCGGAGTGGTCGCGTTGGGGGCGACGCCGGGTGAAGCACCGACCCAGCCGACCGCTGAGCCGCTTCCTCACGGCCCTGCGCAGCCGCCCGCGGAGCATGAGCGGGAGCCCCACAGCCGCGGCACTGCCGTCCCTGGAAACCCGCTCGGTCCCAAGCGCCCGGGCCATCACGGGCTGCGCATCCAGTTCGAGAGCCGGCCCGACGACGGCCAGCTCGGTCGCCTGGTTGAGTCCACCGTGTGGGTGAACACGGCCCACCCCGCTTACGGGCGCGCCACGGCGGCACGCGCCGACGCCTACCACGTGGCGCTCACCGTCGCGATGGCGCTCGCGCCGCTCGCTGTGGAACCGGTAGACGCCCACGGGTTCATTACCGCCTTCCTCACGAGCTGGGGGGAAACGGGAGGGCGCAACGGCCGGCCCGTCGCCCCTTGACTCGGCTACCGGCCCCCATTATGCTCGGCCTCTTCGAGGGAGTCGCGTCCCGTAGCCGGCTCGATCACCTGAAAGGCGATCGAGAACCGGCGTGGTGGCGCGGCTCTTCTGTTTTTGGATCTAGCGAGGCGGCTGGTGACGACTGGAGAACACGACTTCACATGACGGATCAGGGCGGCATATCGAGGCGCTTCGGACCCTTGAGCGGCAGCTTCGGCCTGCCCGTGGGCTGGCCAGTCTCTGTGAGGCTCGCGGACACCGGTGTGCCGGGAGGCGATGTGGCGTAAGGCCCTCGCTTTCGGGATCGGGAGGGGACGCTTGCCCCACCCGCGCCGCGAGCGCTGGGTGGGGTGCGTGTTTTTCGGAGCAAGCCGCCGGCGGCCGGCGGGCGTGACGTCCGGGCATGATGGACGCGACTCCTCTGCTTCGGGCCGATCGTCCCGCCGCGCCTCCGGCGCTCCGGTCCTCACCCCCTGACCCCCTCTCCTTGCAGGAGAGGGGGAACGGCGTCCGTGCATCGTCCCCCCTCTCCCGAAGGGAGAGGGGGACAGGGGGTGAGGACCGACAAGGAGAGGGGGTCAGCCGAGGAGGCAGAACAGCACAGTGAGTCCACGGTAAGGAGCTGGATGTGATCCACCGACTGAAGGCCTTGTTCGAACAGCCGGACCAGCCGGAGCCGACCGAGGACTACTACGTGATCGAGGCGCGGTGCGACACGTTCTACGCCCGGCGCGAGGTGGCGGAAGGGGTTTTGGAGGAGCTCCGCCGCGCCTGGCCGCCGCGCTGGATCGAGTTCGCGGACCTCTCTGGAGCAACGGTGCGAGTCCGCACGCGGCTCATCGAATGCGTGCAGGAGTGCACGGGGGCTCAGCGGGCGGCGGCACGCGAGTTTCGGCGGGCACGGCGGCGGGAGGAGAAGGCGGACCGGCGGCCGTGGGAGGATGACGACGACTGGTGGTGACTGGCCGACGCGGCCGAGGCGGGTCCCGGTCTTGCTCGGCGACCCACCCCGCGAAATACCTTGTCCGAGTCTTCGTGGACGTCGATCGGCAAACAGCAGAGGTCGTGACCGTCTACCGAACGAGCCGGATTGCCAAGTACTGGAGGGCCTAGTCAGTGAAGATTCAATATGACAAGCACACGGACACGCTCACCGTCGTGCTTCGCGAAGGCGCGAAGGTCGCGGAGAGCGACGAAGAGAAGCCCGGTGTGATCCTCGACTACGACGAGGCCGGTCAGCTCGTCTCCCTCGAAATCCTCGACGTCTCGAGGCGCGGTAGCGAAGCTAGGAAGATCGAGTTCTCCTTGGCCGAGTAGGCGCGGTTCCTCCGCGGTTGCGGTCGCGCCGCACCCCCGGGCCAACACCAGCAACCTCGCGACCAAACCTCAGCAACTCCTCGCACGAATTGAGCTGATCTCCAGCAGCGGGTGACACGGGCTCGCGGTGAGTGTTGCACGTTGCTCGCATTCAGCAGGTTACGGGGCCCCCTCGGGATCAGGTAATCGAGGGTCGAACCCTCGAGGGGCAGCCTAGCGATTAGTGCGGGAGTGCGACGCGCCAGATCTCCTTGCGATGCACGAGGCGCGTGGCAACAACGAGGGTCCCGCTCGGCGACACCCGCGGGTGCAGCAGGTTTCCGGAGTCATGCGTTACCTGCTGCGGCGTACCGCCGGCGGCCGGGATCGCGAAGAGCTGCATCCGGCCCCCGGTGAGAGCGGCGTACACGAGCGCCTTCCCGTCCGGCGTCCAGCTCACTCCGCCGTAGGTTTCCATGGGGTACTCGGTCACCTTGCGCGCGCTGGCCCCGTTACTCGCCGCGATCCAGAGCGCGTGTCGCCCCCCGCCGAGATCCTCCTCGAGCGCAACGTCGTCGCTCACCGGAGACCACGCCGCCCACAGGGAGTTATGGATCTGAGTGGGGAGCGGCAGGCGCCCGTGGCCCACGGCCCGTCCGGTGGCCGTGTCGATCGTCACGACGTATGGATACGACACCCCGGCAGCGCCTCCCCTCTCCCATGACACGAAGAGGAGTCGGGTGCCGTCGCGCGACCAGTCGGGCGGACCCGCCTCCCAGCCGAAGTCGGTGAGCCTGATCTCCGAAGGATCTCGCGCAGGGGCGCCGACGCGACGTAGCCAGATGTCGTCCGAGCTTCCCGGTGCCAGATAGGACGCAACGGGGGTCTTCGCGCGGTGCGAGTGGTAGGCGACCCAGCGACCGCGCGGAGACCAGACGGGCTGAAAGTCCTCGTGGTATCCCGTGATCAACGGGTAGAGCGGGCCGACCGGTCGTCCGCCCGTGTCCACGTCCACGGCGCCGCCGTCCCAATCGATTGCCCAATCGACCCACCGCCAGTCACCGTACACAAAGCCGATCTGCCGGCCGTCGGGGCGCCACGACGGGACCTCTGCCCCGCGCATCACGAGCCGCACGGTGCCCCCGGCGGTCGGAACCACGACCGCCGACGCCTCCGCCACGGCGTGCGTCCAATACAGGTAACCTGACGCAACGCATGGCGCAAACGCGTCGCCCTCCCGGGGCGCCGGGACTACCGCGTGGCGGTTGCCCGTTCCGAGATCCACTTCGTAGATGCCGAGTTGACGGTTCGCGTGGGGCTCGTGCCGCGCCTCGGGCGAGGGTGCACCGGAGCCTGCGAGTGCCACGTAGGCACGCCGCCCATCGGGCGC
>QHTT01000095.1 GCA_003220935.1 Gemmatimonadota bacterium | reverse complement strand
TACAGCACGCGGTTGAGCAACGGATTCGCGAAATTGATGTTGAGCACCCAGAACCGTTTGGCCCAGCGCGTGAACTGGTAGTCGGCGAACAGCGTCCAATCGCTGCGAGGCTTGTAGGCCAACCCGAACACCACCTGCTCGGGATTCGTGATGGTCGTGGTCACCGACTGATTGTTGAGCGTCGTGCTGAATGTGCCCAGCGTCCTCGTGAGGAGGGTGTCGACCAGCGTCCCGGCGGGGATCGCGAACGTCGGCGTCACCGGGATGGTGGCCGGCACCACGAGATTAGTGAGCACCTGCGTGAACGTCGC
Organism: Gemmatimonadota bacterium; assembly: GCA_003220935.1. Lineage (GTDB taxonomy): Bacteria > Gemmatimonadota > Gemmatimonadetes > Gemmatimonadales > GWC2-71-9 > 20CM-4-69-16. The sequence goes on along the minus strand of QHTT01000095.1, from coordinate 23,050 downwards.
GGTGCCCGAGTAATCGAACTTGGCGTGCATCAAATAGCGCCCACCGATCGACAGCTTGTCGTTCACCTTGATGATCCCACCCCAGTGTGCCGTAACCGCAGTCTTCGTCGCCTCCAAATGCGCATCGGCGAAATCGGTGCCCGGCGCGATGCCAAACTGCCCGAAGACATACGGGGGCGACCCGGGAGGCGGCGGCAGGATCGTCGTCGGGATGGGCGCCTCCGCCAAGTCGAGGTGCTGGTTCAGCTCCACCTTGCCCATCACGATGTCTAACCCGCCCCCCAGCGCCAGCCATGGCGTCACCTGATAGGCGACCGTAGGCTGGATGTAGACCGAGCGCACGATGTTCTTGTAGCCCGCGAAGCGCCCATCGAAGCTCAGCGGCCACTGGGTCTCGAACCCATAGGGCGCGAACAGCCCCACGCCGACGCCGAGCTTCGGGGTCGCCGCGTACGAGACGTACGCCTGGGGAATGGGGATGAGTGGGTCTTCCAAGTCCGTGGTGCGCTGGAAGATGTCGTCCGTGAAGCCGCCGTCCACGTTGATCAGTGTCACCCCGATCGTGGCATGGCCGCCTTTCAGTCCCGCGAGCCCGGCGGGGTTGAAGAAAATAGCCGAGCCATCGCCGCACGGCGCCGCGACGCCCGTGCCGGCACGTCCCATCGAGCAGGTCCCCTGCTCGTAGATGCCGAACCCCTGTGCGGCCAGTAGGGCCGGAACCGCGGCAAACGACAGGCACAGTGCCGACAAGGCGTACCGCCGCATACAGTTGTCTCCGGAAGCCGAATGAGGACGTGGTGGACGAAGCCCGTACAGGGTAGCATTGGCCCCAACCCTTGTCAAACCCAGGCGCATGAAAGCGGCGGCATTGTTCCGAGCGACGTTCGGGGTCGCCCCCCGTGCCGCAGCGTCCGCCCCGGGGCGGGTGAACCTGATCGGCGAGCATACCGATTACAACGGGGGACCGGTGCTGCCGGTGGCGCTCGGGGTGCGCACGACGGTCGTTGCGGGAGCTGCTGACTCGGGATTGCTGGAGATCGTTTCAACACGGGATGGCCGATTCGAGCGGATCGATTATCGGGAGAACCGGGCCGGGGGCTGGGGCTGGGGCGGCTACGTGGCGGGCGTGATGCGCGAGCTCGTCACCGCAGGCGCGGCGCCAGCGGGTGGGGCGCGCATCGCCGTCGCCAGCGACGTCCCTATCGGGGCGGGGCTCTCGTCATCGGCGGCCCTCACCGTCGCGACCGCGAAAGCGCTGGCCACGCTGGCGCGGGTTCCGTTAAGAGCGCGCCAGATCGCCGGAATCGCGTTCCGCGCCGAGCACGATCACGTCGGCGTGCGCTGCGGCATCATGGATCAGACGATCGCGGCGCTGGCGACGCCGGGCCACGCGCTGCTGATCGAGTGCGCCTCGGCCGAAACGCGTCAGATCCCGTTCCGCGGGCGCCTGTTGCTGGTCGACACGGGGGTGCGGCACGACCTCGCGACCGGCGCCTTGAACCGGCGGCGCAGCGAGTGCGAGGCGGCCGTCGCGCGCTTGAAGCTCGAGCTGCCCGAGCTCATGTGGCTCGCGGCTTGGCCGGCGGCCTGGCTGGCGCGGCTCAAGCGGGCACTCCCCGAGCCGCTGCGCTCGCGCGCCGTGCACGTCGTGGGCGAGACCGCGCGCACGCGCTTCGGCGCGCAGCTGCTGGCGCGCGGACGCCTGAAACAGTTCGGCCAGCTGCTGTACGAGTCGCACGAGTCCTGCCGTCGCCTGTACGAGTGCAGCGCGCCGGAGCTCGACCTCGTCGTGGCCGCGGCCAAGCGCGCCGGCGCGCTCGGCGCGCGCTTGAGCGGCGCCGGCTGGGGCGGGACGGCGCTCGTGCTGGTAGATCGCAAGCGTGAGGCGCGCATCACCGCAGCGATCCGTCGGGCGTTCCACCGGGCGTACGGACGCGAGCCACCGATCACCGTCGTGAGAGCGTCGGCCGGGATGCGGCGCGAACCGGTGCGGTGATCACCCGGGCTGAGAGCCGGGGCTCGGCTCGGGTGCGTCCTTAGAGGACGCACATCACAGCCGAGCGCGCCCTCTTAGGGCGCGGATCACACGATGGTGACTCGCACGCAGTCCGCTTGGTCGCGCTATCTTGTCTCAGCCGGGGTGGCGAAATCGGTAGACGCAAGGGACTTAAAATCCCTTGGGGGGCAACCCCCGTGCAGGTTCGAGTCCTGCCCTCGGCATTGCACTTACAGCGTCACCCCGCCCGGGCAGCTTTCGGCAGCGCGGGGCAAACCGCGGGGCTGGAGCCCGGCTCCGTGAGCAGCACGGCCGCCAGCGTGGCGGCGTTTTGGCCCCGGTTGACCTGCTTGGCGTACTTCCGCGTCATCGCGCCCGTCTTGTGCCGCATGCCCACTTGCACCGACCACTCGGGTACGCCCGCGTTGGTGAGCCACTGCGCGTAGCAGTGCCGCAGGTCGTACAACCGCAGCTCGGGGTGGCCGGCGGCACGGCACGCGCGCTTCCAGTGCGCGGCCAGCACCTCCTGCGACACGGGGCAGGGCACCGCGGCCTTCACCCAAGGCCACGTGTCGGCCGTGAAGTAGACCAGCGCCTTGCCCTGGCGCCCGAGCTTGGCGCCCGTGACCCGCAGCGCGTTGCTGTGCGGGAGCAGGTCGGTGTCGCGGCAGCCGCAGAACTCCTTGGGGCCCAGGCCCGCCGCCACGATGGTCACGTAGCACGGTTGCAGCGGCGCAGCGACGTGCCCGAGGATCGTCCAGAACAGCGCCGGCGGCAGGTCGGGCACGCGTTCCGGCTCCTCAGCCCGCGGCCAGTGCGCCAGCACGCGGCGCCGGAACTCGTGGAACTTGTCGCCCAGGAGCATGGTGAGGAACTGCGACGCGGTGCGGCGGATGTGGTTCCAGCCCGTGGGGCCGATGAAGTTGCGGTTGTACAGCGCGGCCCAGTCCACCGTCGCCAAGTCGGCCACGGTCGCGCCGTCGCCCAACACGCGCGCGCGCCGGAGGGCGCGGATCGCCACGGCGGCCGGGTGCGCGTTGCCGGGGCCAGAGCGCAGGTCGGTTGCCACGCATCCAGTGCGGCCCAGAGCGGGCGCTTCAGCACCACGTCGGTGGGGGCGAACGCGGTGAGCGTTGCCGGCCATGTCGGCGGCGTACAGCTCGTTGACCGTGAGGTCGCCGCGCTTGATGCTGCGGAGCAATTCCAGCCGGCCCGTGGTGTAGAGCTTGGTCAGCAGGGCGTCACGCTGCGCGTGTTCGGCGCGCGTCACGGCGCCGGACACACAGTTGATCCGACCCACACCGCTGCCGAACACGCGGTCCAGGCGGAGAGACTTTGGTCGCTTACTCACTGCTGCCTCCTGTTGGGGGGTGGCCTGGCTGGCTGCGGACTCCGCGAATAGGTTTCACACGCCTCTCTTCGTGGGAGTCGCAGATGTTCCGCCGCTGCCTGCTCGCCCTCGCTGCCACGCTCCTCGCTCTCACCTGCACGCTGCCCGTCGCTGGTCGCGCGCAGATCGAAGGTGAACTCGTGCCGTATGCCGGGCTCTATCTGCCGACGACGAGCGTCATGTACCAAGGGCCCAAGCAGCAGGCGAGCCCCACCCTGGGGGCGCGTGTGACCGTGTGGTTTCTGCGCCGGGCGGGAATCGAAGGAACGGTGAACTATACCCCAAGCAACCTGACCGGCCCTATGCCGGTTTCGCCGGGCTCCGCCTACGTCGTCGCTCGCAGCGCAAAGCTACTCGTGCGTCTGAATGGTCCCGATGCCAACACGGTGTTCCACCTGGGGGCTGGCCCGGCGCGCGTGCGCTATGGCGGGCCCGCATACTGCGGCTGCAACGACGTGTACTTGCAAGCCTCCGGCTCGACATTTGACGGCTGGGTTGCGGTTGCCGGCGCGCTGTTCAATCCGAGTCGATTGATTTCGCTGCGACTCGACGTGGAAGACTACGAGTTCCGCGCCTACTTCGCGTGCCGCAACGGTGGGCATTCTCCCGGCGTGTGCAATTATGGATTTCCCTACACCTACAAGCGGCAGACCGATCTCGTCGTGTCGCTCGGTGCGGCGCTGAGCGTGGGTGGTCGAAGGAGCGAATCGAGCTAGCGCCGGCGCTCAACCCAAGCATCGCATGAGCCGCGCGCTAGTCGAGCCGCCACGCTGCGTCGTACATGCGCGCCCGCTCGACCGCTTCCTTGAAAGCCCGGCGCAATCCGACTTCCAGGCGTCCGCGCGACGCGTTTCCGCTCCCTCCCAATTCGACGGTCGAGCGCGCCGCTAACATGCGCCTGAAGCTGACGGGCGCGCGGACGGCCGCATTCCCGCCTCGGGGTGCCGCAAAAAACGTCCCGTGTTGGAGGCTCAGTGCTTCAAGGGTGGAAGGGCCGGAGGGTTTGTGCCCGTTGGCATCGGGCGAAGCGCTCGCCAGAGCTGGCGACGAAGCATGGCCTCCACCAGGCGGCGCTGAACATCGTCGAGTGCGCTGTGCACTATGACGAGCCACCGGTCCAACTCGCGGTCGTATACGACCGCGGTCTCCTGGGCACGCTTCGCGTACTTGGCCTTGTCCTTCGTCGTCGTTGCACTCCTCATGGAGTCCAATAATCCGCGAACATCAGCCACATAGCGCTCGAGCACGGCAGCGCCGTCAGCAATGTCAATGAGCCCTTGCTGGGTGTTGTCGTCTGAATGCTCGTCTGTCAGCCAGAAGTCGGTGTGCTGCAAGAGGCCCAGATAACTCGGCGTGACCCTCGGTGGGTTGGGGGTCGTATCGTCGGCCGGCGGGTGGCCCGGCGTCCAGCCATACTTTCGCGTGAACCCGGCCAAGCGGCGAAGTTCCTACGAAGCAGCCTCAACTGCCTCCGGTGTTGGGTGCGGTCTCGAAGCCAGTCGATGAATAGCACCTGGGCGGAACCCAGTGCATAACCGACGAGAGCTGGCCAGACGTTAGTTGGCATGGCGTGCTCCCAAACTCGGCGCGGACGTGCGGCGCCACAAGGTGTCGCATTCCCGCCCCTCGGTGCCGCAAGGACACCCCTACCATCCGCGGGAGAGTGGCGACACAATTGCAGTGGTGCCTGCGAGCGCGAGGCGCGCCATGCCCGGTCGCCCGTCCACGTTTCGATACCTCTTCGCTGGGCTCAGCCCGCTATTCGCGCTGCCTTCCGCAGGTGCGGCGCAGGTCAACCTTGAGTTCGTTCCGTATGCCGGCGTCTACGTCCCGATGCAGAAGCTGGTGGATCAGTTTATTCCAAGCTCCGCGCCGTTCGGCTGCAATTGCCAATTCTCGTTGGAGCAGAAACGACAGGCCACCCTGGGCGGTCGTCTGACGGTGTGGTGGACAAGCCACCTCGGTGCCGAGGCCACTCTCGGCTATTCCGGGAGCGGTGTGTCCACGGTCGGCACCCAGGTCGACGATAGCTCTGCCCACGTCGTCACCGTGAGCGCCCGAGCGCTAATGCGAATCAGCCCAACCGGCGGATCTCCGTGGCTCCAGCTGGGCGGCGGCGTCGGCCACGTGTCCCGGGGCGGTGGTGCATACTCGGAGTTGGGGACAACGCTCCCAAGCGTGTGCGGAACGGGTCACTTCGCGGGCGTCGTGAGCGCCGGCGCGGGCTTCGCCCTCGGCCGCGGCCGGCTGGCGCTCCGGCTCGATGCCGAGGATTACCTGTATGGCGCGCGCCTCTACGTGAATGGAGAGAGCCCTGGCTGCGACTACCCCCAATCCCAGTGCCGCGGCCTCGGGGACCAATTATGCAACGTCATTCAGGGTACATCTCCCGTGAACAAGTTCCAAGACGACCTGGTCCTCTCGGTCGGCCTGGCCGTCACGCTTGGAGGGCGGTAGAACAGGGCCAGGGGTAGTCCCGGGCCTGGCACCCTCCTGGCACCCTCGTCATCGGACGGCATCGGGCGGCCGGGGCAAAAACATCGCGGGGCAAACCGCGGGCCCTGCCGGAACCGCATGCAGCGTTACGGTACCGAGTGCGTTGGAGTGAAGACGGACAACGGGCCCAGTGGCACCGAGTTGCGCGCCATGGGCCCGTGTGCCGGCCGCGCTTAAAATCCCTTGGGGGGCAACCCCCGTGCAGGTTCGAGTCCTGCCCTCGGCATTCCTCTCACCATCGGGCCCAACTGTCGCTTGCGCGACCCACCGCAGCCCGACGAACCCCGTTACCCGAGCCGGGGCTCGACAGTCTTCACGATTGACCAGTTCATGCAGTCCCAGAGAACGTGCACCGTAACGCCTAGCGTGCGGATCGCTCTTTCGGAGACTGACCATGCTGCATCCCCTCATGTCGGATGGCCGACTCGTGGAACGAATGGCTACAGGCGACCGTGGGGCTCACCAGGAGTTCGCCGATCGCCACCGCCAATCGGTGTACGCGCAGGTGTACGCCATGCTGATCGATCCCACGGCCGCGGAGCAGGTCGTGGTGGAGACGTTCGACCGCGCCTGGCGCTCGGCCCAGGAGTTCAATCCCCGCGCCGGCAGCCCGTTGGCGTGGCTGGCGGAGATCGCACGGGAGTTGGCGGAGCGTCGGAAGCACGCGGTGACCCGATGAAACCCGTGACTTCCGCACCATTCCGTAGCTGGCGTCGCCGCAACACCTTGACGGGTCCCCCAGCCTTCCCTCCTATTGGCCCCATCTTCAGACAGTCGGGAAGGTGGGGGTTGAGCCGCCCCTGGGCTTCTCGGGCCGCCTTGATGTTCTCCCCGTCGTGGAAGGACCGCAGGACCGCTGAGCTGTCGGAGAGCGGGTCCGCGGTCGTGTCCCTGCAGCGACCTCCCAGATGGCGCAACCGGGCCCGCGCGCCGAGTCGTGCAGGAGGGAACGCGGCAGCGCGACGTTACGTGAGCGCTAGCGACGTGACGGTGCGGTGTGACGGGGCACACGGCGTAGTACGTGCGCCACTGTATCATAGACACACGGAGCGATCCACGACTCGCGCTTCGGGTGCGCCCCCCGCGGCCTGCGATCACCTGTAGATGTCGTTCGACTGACCGAGGTCATCGCCATGCCCGGCATGCAATGGGCTCGCTTGCAAGCGAACTTGAACGTACGGCTGCGCCGGGGCGCCTGGTACCGCATCAGGCAGCTCGGCCCATTGCAGGTCGTCCTCGAGGTGCGCGGGCAAGGGTTGCAAGTGCCTGCGGCGTTCCTCCAAATCATCGAGACCCCGCCGCGCCGTTGGACGGTCGTGGCGCGCCCGGACGATGCCAAGCGGCTGCCTCCGAGCTGGGGCGACCGCTACGCCGTGTGTCCCAGCTGCCGCGAACGCCAGCCGCTCGAAGGACATCCCGCCGCGATGCGGTGTAACCGCTGTCGGAACAGCTTCGAGATCGACTGGCGCGAGTCCTACGAGCCGGGGTTGTAGCGCCCCCTGATTGAGTTCACCGGCACCGCCGGTCATCGGTCACACCTCTCCGGGTTACCTGGTCGCACACTTTAGGGTTGCACCGAGCCGAGCCCAAGCTTGTGAACCCTGACAGCGCCTGGACAAGCCACGGACACGTCTGTTGCAACCTTTCGACAGGTTGCTGCGTCTTACAGGTCGGAAGTCGCAAGGGGGAGCCTTGGGCACGAGGCCGGGGTTCTCGGAACACGTGACAAGCGGCCGTCGGGGAGGTTCGACATGAAGGCATACGCGATGTTGCTGGGAATGCTGCTCACCGTCGGCTCCGGGTACACGGCACAGGTCGCCGTATCGTCCGTCGGGGCCGCCGGCAGGGGCGAGGCGGGTCCGGCACCGGCGAGCCGCGGGAATGAAGGGCTCGACAAGGTCTGGTACGGTGGTGTCCTGGACCCGATCACCGTGGAGGCACGGGGGGATGCTCCAGCCAACACAGCAGCCGCCCGGCGGCTGCTGCTCGATCGCCCCATCGCGCGCTGTTTCCGAAGCAACCGGGCCTAACCGCATCGTCGTATAGCCCCCGGGGGGGTCGAGACCCCCCTGGGGTTCGTTTCCCGCACCATCCTCCCATCCCCCGACGGGCCGGAAACCCCACCTCGCAAATTCCCGTACGACCTGCCAGTATGGTAACGGCTCTGCAGGGGGTGTCCCGCATGAACGCGTTCTGGCAGACGTGGCGGAGGGAGATCATCCGCGGCGCCGTCCTGTTCTTCGGCGTCATCGCGCTCGGCCTGTGCATCCGGTACGTGATCGTGCGGGCTCGCCAGGGCGTAGTCGATAACCTTCCCGTCGCCCTGCGAAGCCTGAGGGGCTTGAGGGATCTGAAGAATCTGCCGAACAACTTCGACTTCGACCCGGACGCCTACGCAGGGCCCCGCGACACCGCGGACACGTGGCAGTATCGAGCGAAGGTCGCTCCCCAGCACTGGGTGTGGATCCGGAACACCGTCGGCTCGGTACGAGTCGAAGCGGCGAAGGGCGATTCGCTCGAAGTCGTGGCGGTGAAGACGCACCACCGATCCGACCCCGCCAGCGTGCACATCGAGACCGTAAAGGTCGCTGACGGCATCGCGATTTGCGCCGTGTGGGGCCAAGGGCGCGGCCGCTGCGGCCCGGGAGAAGACTTCAAGCCTTCCTCGCTGCGGCACAACGATGTCGCGGTCGATTTCACCTTGCGCCTGCCCAAGCGCGTGCGCCTGGGCGCGAGCACGGTCAACGGAGCGGTGCACGTGGCGAACGCGACCGCGCCACTCGTGGTGGCGACGGTCAACGGCGACGTCGACGCGGAAACGTCCGCCGGGCCCGTGCGCGCCACATCGGTGAATGGAAGCGTACGCGCGCGGATGCGTGCCTTCGGCGACACGGGTGAGGTGGCGCTGTTCACGGTGAACGGCGCGGCCACCGCCGAGCTTCCCGTTCAGCTCGACGCGGACGTGGAAGCGAGCACGGTGAACGGCGCGATCGAGACCGACTATCCGCTCGTCGTGACCGGGAAGCTCGGGAAGCATCTCCAGGGCACGCTCGGCGCCGGCGGGCGGAAGGTGCGCATCACGACCGTAAACGGCGCGATCAACCTGCGGAAGACGAGCCGCCCGAGCTGAGGTAGCGTCCGACTTCATCGCTGAAGCTGCGGACGTCGATCGGCTTCGCGATATAGCCGTCGAACCCCGCCGCCAGCGCCTTTTCCCGGTCCCCGGGCATCGCATGCGCCGTGAGGGCGACCACCTTCCAGGGATGGTCGCCCTCGATCTTTCGCACGTCGGCGAGCACGCTGAAGCCGTCGCGTCCGGGCAGTTGGATGTCGAGCAGCAGCAGTGCGGGGCGGGGCTGCTCGGCGAGCAGCGTGGCGACGACCCGCTCCCCCGAGGGCAATCCGACCACGCGATGCCCCTTCAGCGTCAGCAGCGCCGTGATCAACTTCAGGTTGTCGGGCTGGTCCTCCACGACGACAATGGTCGCCATCAGGATCCTGTGGGCTCGGCCCGGGGCAGCGTGAACCAGAACGTACTGCCCTTGCCCAGCTCGCTGTCGACGCCGATGGTCCCGCCGTGCAGCTCGACCAGCCGTTTGGAGAGCGCGAGCCCGAGCCCCGTTCCCTCATAGCGGCGGCTCGGCGTCGCGTCCAGCTGCACGAATTCTCGGAACAGCTTCGCTTGGTCCTGCGGCGCGATGCCGATACCCGTGTCGCTCACCGCGACTCGCACCTGGCGGCCTCCGTCCCCGAGACGGGCGCTCAGCGTGACGCGCCCCCCGTCAGTGGTGAACTTGATCGCGTTCGAAAGCAGGTTGAGCAGCACTTGGAGCAGGCGTCCGCGATCCGCCGTGACCGTCAAGGGCTCGAGGGCGGGCTCGATCGCGAGCTTGTGTCGCCGCGCCTCGAGCTGCGCGCGTACGTTGTCGGCCGCCTCGCGGAACAGGGTGTCGAGCGTGACCGGCTCGAGACGGAGTTCCATGCGGCCGGCGGCGATTTTGGACAAGTCGAGCAGCTCGTTGATGAGCTGGAGTAGGTGGCGACCGTTGCGCGAGATGGTTTCGAGGTAGTCGCGTTGGGTGGCGCTGAGCGCAGCGCCCTCGACCTGGCCGGTCAAGAGCAGGTCGCTGAACCCGATGACGCTATTGAGCGGGGTGCGGAGCTCATGCGAGACGTTGGCGAGGAACTGGTCCTTCAGCTTGCTCGCCTGATCGAGCTCGACGTTCAGCCGGGATAGCTCGCGGTGCTGCTCCTCGAGTTTGTCGTTCAGCGTCGTGAGCGCGGCATTCTGCGACTCGAGCCGTTGTGCCGCACGCCGTACCTCGACCGCGAGCCGACGGGTATGCTGGTGGGCCGATTCACGCTCGCAGGCGATGGCGAGATTGGGTGCGGCCTGCTCCAGCACGGTCTGGGCGTCACCAGGCAGGTCGCCTGCGAGCAGCACGACGAGCAGTCCCACCAGGCGGTCGCGCGAGCGGAGCGGCACGAGGGCCAGGCCGCCCCGGTCGTGCGGAGCGGCGCTCTCGGGCAGCAGCAACTGCGCCCGCACCGGCGCGGCAGCGGCGCCGGTATACTGCAGAACGTTGGCTGCGTCGCCGACAAGCTGCCGCACGATGTCGCGGGACAACGGGTGGGCCGTCGCGCGCCGCACCGCCGTCGCCGCCCACTCGTTGGTATCGTAGTTCGGCTGGTACAGGGCCAGCCCCGCCGCACCGGTGGTCGCGGCCAACACCTCCAGCGTCGGCCCAAAGCTCCCTGCGCTCCCGCCGCTGCCCCCGCCCGCGCTGGGCGGCGGCGCATTCAGGGCAGTCAGGAGCCGCCCGATGTGCTCTTGCATCCGCTCGCGCCACGCCAGGGCGCTCGCCATCTGGTTCACGCTGTGGGCGATCATCCCCAGTTCTTCGGGCTGACGCTCGTCGACGCGCTGCTCGTACTGCCCGGCGGCGATGCGCTCGAGCGCCCGCATGATGTGGCCGAACGGGGCGGCGAGCCGGCGGCGGTTGTACCACAGCCCGATGGCGAGCGCCACCAGCACGATCGCGAGGATCACCGTGGTCTGGAGCGCCGATTGGATGGCGTTGTCGCCCACGTCGGCGGCGAGCTCGCGCAGCTCCTCGAGCTGCGTCTCGAGGCCGAGCGACGGGTGCAGCCGCTCGAGCCGCTCCAGGCGATGGGTCAGCTCGACCATGTCGGCCTGGGTGCGGCGTGCGTTTTGCCAGGTGACGTAGCGGTCCGCCAGCACGCCCACGGCGATGGCGAGAAACGCAGCCGTGAACACGCGCGTGATGCTGGGTGCCCGGCGCGGCCCCCGCGTGGGGGCCGCCGGGATCGCGCGGGTCGCGGGGGTCGGGACCAGCGGCTCGGAGGTCATGCGGCGTTTCTATTAGTTAGTAGGGGTTTGCCCGCCCGAGACAAGTGCTGTATGCTACGCGCCGACCCCGCGAGGCGCCGCACTCCCGTGCCCGACCTTTTGGAAACCCTCCGTGATGCGCTGGCCCAACGCTACGCCGTCGAGCGTGAGCTGGGGCGCGGCGGCATGGCGACGGTGTTCCTGGCGGAAGACCTGAAACATGGCCGGCCCGTAGCGATCAAAGTGTTGCACCCCGAGCTGGCGGCCGCGCTGGGAGGGGGGGCGGAGCGCTTCCTACGCGAGATCGCGATCGCCGCCCGGTTGCAGCATCCCCATATCCTGCCGCTGTACGATTCCGGTGCCGCCAGCGGGCTCCTGTTCTACGTCATGCCGTACGTGGAGGGAGAGTCGCTGCGCGATCGCCTCGACCGGGAGAAGCAGCTGTCGCTCGAGGACACCCTGCGGATCACCGCGGAGGTGGCGGGCGCGCTCGCGTACGCGCACAGCCACGGCGTGGTGCACCGGGACATCAAGCCGGAGAACATCATGCTCTCGGGCGGCACGGCGGTGGTGGCTGACTTCGGCATCGCGCGGGCGCTCAGCGCCGCCGGCGAAGCGCACCACATCACGCAGACGGGGACCGTCATCGGCACGCCGGCGTACATGAGCCCGGAGCAGGCGACGGGGAGCGTGGAGATCGACGGGCGGAGCGACGAGTACAGCCTGGCGTGCGTGACATACGAGATGCTGGTGGGCGAGCCCCCGTTCACGGGGTCTACCGCGCAAGCGATCATCGCGCGGCATTCGCTTGACTCGGTGTCGCCGCCGTCGATCGTGCGCGCCGCTGTCCCCGACACCGTGGAGCGGGGCATCTTGCGAGCGCTCGCGAAGGTGCCGGCGGACCGGTATCCCACGACGGCCCTGTTCGCGGAGGCGCTGGCCGCCCCCGGGACACCGGTAGGCGTAGCTGCACGCCGCACCACGCGCGCGATTCCGGCAGCGCGCTGGATTGGACTGCCTCGCGGCGGCGTGCTCGCGGGCGTCGCGGTCCTGGTGGCGATCGCGGGATGGGGAGTGTTGGCGCGGGTACGGGGACGCGCGCGGCCCAGCAGCGTCGAGGCGGGCGGGCTCGATCCGCGTCGCGTCGCCGTCCTGTACTTCGAGGACCTCTCCTCCAAGAGAAGTCTCGCGTATCTCTCGGACGGCCTGACCGAGGCGTTGATTCGCGAGCTCGGACGCGTGGCCGGGCTCGAGGTCGTCTCGAAGAACGGCGTCGCTCCGTACCGCGACCCGGGGATCCCGCGCGACAGCGTCGGGCGGGCGCTCGGCGCGGGCACCTTAGTCCAGGGTAGCGTCGAGGAGGTGGGGGAGCGGTATCGGGTGTCTATCCGCCTGATCGAAGGCGCGAGCGGGGCCGACTTCCGCCGTGCGAGCTTCGAGCAACCCAAAGGCGACCTCCTGAAGATCCGCGACACGCTCGCGGCCAAGGTCGCGGACTTCCTCCGCGAGCGGCTGGGCGAAGAGGTGCGGTTGCGGGAGGAGCGGGCCGGCACGAGCAGTCCCACAGCCTGGGCGCTCGTGCAGCAGGCCGAGAACGCGCAGAAGGACGCGGACGCCCGCGCCGGCACAGACCCGGCGGCGGCCGGGCAGCTGTACGCGCAGGCCGACTCTTTGCTCGCGGCCGCAGAGGCCGTGGACGGCGCGTGGGTAGAGCCGATCGTGCTGCGGGCGCGGGTGGCCTACCAGCGGTCGCGGCTCGAGCGCGACCCGCGCGCGCTGGACAGGGCCATCCAGACCGGGCTGCGGCATGCTGAGCGGGCGGTGCACGTGAGCCCCCAAAGCCCGGACGCGCTCGAGATCCGCGGCACGCTGCGATTCTGGCGCTATGCCCGCGGCCTCGAACCCGACGCCGCGGCAGCGCAGCGGCTGCTCGCGGCGGCCCGGGCGGATCTCGAAGACGCCACTCGGCTAAACCCTCGGCAGGTCGGGGCGTGGACTGTGCTGTCCCGCTTGTACTACGACACGAGGGATCTAGTCGAAGCGAACCGCGCCGCCCGCGCCGCGTACGAGGGCGACGCGTACCTCGTGGGGGCGGACGCCATCCTCTCTCGGCTCTTCTTCACCTCCTACGACCTCGAGCTGTTCCAACCGGCGCTCGACTGGTGTGACAAAGGGCGCCGCCGGTTTCCGCGGGATCCCCGGTTCGCCGAGTGCGAGCTGATGCTCTTGTCGACGAACGTTCGCGATCCCGACGTGGCCGAAGCGTGGCGTCTGGCGGACGACGTGGCGCAGCTGTCCCCGGCACAGGAACGCTCCCTGCGCCGGCTGCGCGCCCAAATATGGGTGGCCGCGGTGCTGGGGCGGGCCGGGCTGCGCGACAGCGCGGGCAGGGTGCTCGAGCGCTCTTACGGCACGCCCGACATTGACCCAACGAAGGACCTACCGGGCTACCAGGCAGCCGTCTACGGGATGCTCGGAAACAAGGAGGCAGCGCTGCGGTCGCTCAGTGAGTACCTCGTGGCTAATCCCGCGCACCGCGAGGGCTTCCGCAAAAACGTGCACTGGTGGTGGCGCAGCATCCAGGATGACCCGAAGTTCAAGGCGCTCATCGGCGCGCGCTGACCTGTGGCAGCTTCGGACACAGTTGTGGCAGAGCTGGCACACGAGTACGCGCTGCCCCCGCGAAGCGCGCGCCCCGCAGCGCCTCACTCGGCGTGGGTCCTATGGTTCAGATCTTGCCTTTAAGCAGCTAGCCGGTCCCCTCGCCGTCGTCATCCACAGGAGCCGCCGCATGAAGCGCTTGGCACTCGCCGTCGCCGCTTCCGTCCTCTCCGTTGCATGTCGTGACCAGCAGCCGCTCCAGCCGCCGGCACGCGTCGGTCCGGCGGCGTTGATCGTCGACGGGGCGCACGGCGGGAATGCCGACTTCTTCTTCCTCCCGCCACTCGTCCCCAATCCGAGTGGAAGCCCCAACTTCAACGCCGCCACGTTCAACCCCAACCTCGCGCCGGTCGTGGAAGTGTGCACTCTGACGGGCGACCCGCGGGCGAGTGCCGTTGCGTGCGGCGATCCGGCGCAGCTGGTGTTTGGACCGACGCCGTTGGCCCTGGACGCGAGCAGTCAGCAGTATCGCGTCAACTGGGACACGAAGGCTCCGGCGCCGCTCGATGCGAGCAAGTTCTATCGGATGACCGTCCGCGGCGCGCGTGGCGGCACGCCGCTCGGCATGCTCGACCTGGATCCAGTCGACCAGGGCGTGAAGAACCTGAGAACCGGCGACGTCGTGCCGTTCCAGGACGGTCGCACGCTGCCGATCAGGGTGCGCATCCAGCAGGGGGCGTTCGGAGCGACCAACCCCGACCACGTCGAGCAGGTCGTCCCGAGTCACATCACCACGCCCTTCCTTGATGTGACCACGAACACTGGCTTCGCCGGCGCACGGTTCTTCGACGGCTGGTTGCCGGAGGGGTTCGATCAGGTCGTCGTGATCATCGAACGCGTCCCCGTGAACAATGCGGCAGGGGGCACGAGCTGCCTAGGGAGCGACCTCTCCGAGCTCGAAGGATGCTACCGGTTCCGGACGGACCCCGATCTGCACGGTCTGGGCCTCGAAGGTGCGGACTTGCCGTTCGCGATCCCGGTCATCGCGGGGGTGTGCTTCGAGATACCCGGCGTGGTGGGGAACCCGGAACTGGCCCCGCCGTACGGGTTGAACCGGCGGGAGGAGGTCGAAGGCGTACCCGCGGGACCGATCGTCACCCTAGAAGACGTGCCGGCGCCGTTCTTGAACTGCGGCACCTTTGCGCGCACCCCGCCGCCGTCGGTACTCGGCGTCATCAAGTCGGGTCAGCTGCGGGAGCTGCCGGGCGCGGCCTGGCACGCTCTCCTCCGGGGAGTCGCGCGCGTGGTGCAGCCGCGTGCCCTGAACGCGGTCGATCTGGGGGCAGGGGGCAGCACCGACGGCTTCAGCCGGTTCGGCTGGCTGCGGTCGGCGACCATGACGAAGGTGACGAGCACCGACAATCAAATCGGCGCCACCAACACCGCGCTCCCTGTCGATCCGCAGGTGTGCTTGACGTTCTCGCATCATACCGGGCCCCAGCCGCTCACAAACGAGCCGGTGACCTTCACCGTCGTGACCGGCGGGGGCACGGTGAATGGCGCGAACAGCGCGACGGTGAACACGGGGACCGACGGGTGCGCGCACGCCTCGTGGGTGCTGGGGGCGTTGCCCGGGGTGAATACGCTCAAGGCCGAGGCCCTTGCGAGTGGCAGTCCGCAGATCTTCACGGCGACAGGTATTGCGGGAATCGACTTGGTCAATGTTGTCCTCGGCTCGACGACGCTGGCCATCGATGGCGTCGCTGTTCCGTACACGGCAACCGTGGTGAATGGAACTGACCAGACGCTCTCGTCCGTCGTGCTCCAGGGATGGATTGACCAGGGTGGGGCGTCCCGCGCCGCGGGAGGGTTGGTCGTGGTGTGTGGCGCGGGAAACGGCGTTCTGCCGCCGGGGACCTGCAGTCTCGCGTTCACTGCGGTCGCCTCGAATGCGACGGCGGGCACCGGAACGTTGGTTCCGGGACCTGCCACGGCACGGTTCCAGCTCCTCCAGGGAGGCGAAACGGTGTTGGATACGTTCACGCTTCCGGTGACGCTGGTTGCTCCAGTGCCATTATCTCCAGGCGACTAGCGCCGATCGGCGTCGAGACGAAGGGCGGCGTCCGCAGGAGCCGCCCTTCTCGTTTACGCCCCGCCAGCTCGCCGCTAGCTTCCATCCCGTGCGTCCCACCAAACTCGGCATCCTCGGCCTCGGCGCGATCGGCGGTTCTCCGAGGCCTAATCGAGGCTCGCTTACTAAGCTCTAGCGGGCGTCCGTACTGCGGGGCATGTTCTGGCACCCGCGAACCTGCTGCCCGCTTCCGAGTACCGGGATCTATCGTGCGGAGGTGCTCTCGGTTGCGGCGATTCGAGTCGCCCTGCCATGAAGCCCGTCGCCCTGGCGTGTCTAGTGGCTTCGGCCGCGCGGAACAAGAGCGGAGCGCGCTGGGTGACCACCTAGCGGCGGTCTGCTCCGCACGGTATGCTAGGCGGCGACTTCGCCAGCGTGCGGCGGCCCAGTGGCTGATCTCTTCGAAACTCTGCGTGACGCACTCGTCGAACGCTACGCCGTCGAGCGGGAGCTCGGTCGGGGCGGCATGGCCACGGTCTTTCTCGCCGAGGACCTGAAGCACCAACGACCGGTCGCGATCAAGGTGCTGCACTCCGAGCTGGCGGCGGCGCTGGGGAGCGACCGTTTCCTGCGCGAGATCGAGATCGCCGCCCGGCTGCGACACCCCCACATCTTGCCGCTGTACGACTCCGGCAGCGCGGGCCGCTTCCTCTACTACGTGATGCCATACGTCGAGGGCGAGTCGCTGCGCGACCGACTCGAGCGGGAGAAACAGTTTTCGCTCGAGGACGCACTGAAGATCACGGCCGAGGTAGCGAGCGCACTCGCCTACGCGCACAGCCACGGCGTAGTGCACCGCGACATCAAGCCGGAGAACATCATGCTGGAGGGCGGCACTGCCGTGGTCGCGGACTTCGGGATCGCGCGCGCGGTCAGCGCTGCGGGAGCAGGAGAGCACCTCACCCAGACGGGCACGGTCATCGGGACTCCGATGTATATGAGCCCCGAGCAGGCGACGGGGAGTGGTGAGATCGACGGGCGCAGCGACCAGTATAGCCTGGCGTGCGTGCTGTACGAGATGCTCGTCGGGGCGCCGCCCTTCTCCGGGCCCTCGGCGCAGGCGATCATGGCACGTCACTCGCTCGACTTAGTGTCGCCGCCGTCGATCGTGCGGACGACGATCCCGGATGCGGTCGAGGACGCGATCCTGCGGGCGCTGGCGAAGACGCCAGCCGATCGGTTCCCAACAACGGCGCTATTTGCCGAAGCGTTGCAGAGACCGTCAGCCGCAACCGGACCGATGCGGCGGGTGACGCGCCCCGTCACGGCGCCGCGGCGCTGGCTCGGTATGCGGCCAGAGGTCGCGCTCGGCGTTGTCGGCGTTCTGGTCCTGGCCGCGGCGTGGGGCACGCGTTCGCTGTGGTCGCGCAGCGCCCGGCCGACTGCCGTGACCGCGGGCGGGCTGGATCCGCGGCGCATTGCGGTATTGTACTTCGACGACCTGAGCCGGGACAGCTCGCTCGCGTATCTGGCCGACGGCCTCACGGAAACGCTGATCGACGAGCTGGGACCGGTCAAGCCACTCGACGTGATCTCTCGGAACGGCGTCGCTCGCTATCGGCACGCGAGCGTCTCCCGTGACAGCATCGCGCGTGCCTTTAAGGTCGGGAGCCTGGTCGAAGGGAGTGTGGAGCAGGTCGGGGAGCATGTGCGGGTCACCGTCCGGTTGGTAGATGGGTCCAGTGGTGCCGATATCGACCGCCAGACCTTTGAGGAGCCCAAAGGGAACCTGCTGCGGATCCGCGACACGCTTACACGGCAGGTCGCGAGCGCGTTACGCGGCCGGCTGGGCGAGGAGATCCGTGTGCGCGAACAGAAGGGCGGCACCGAGAACGTGACCGCGTGGGTGCTGCTGCAACAGGCCGAGCGCGCGCGCAAGGTTGCCGATTCGCTCGCGAAGAGCGACATGGTCGCTGCCTCGCACGAGTTTGGGCACGCCGATTCGTTATCGGCTGCCGCGGAAGCCGCCGACCGGGCTTGGGGGGAGCCCACCGTGTTGCGAGGGTTCATCGCCTACCGGCAATCCCGGCTTGCCAGCGACCCACCCGAGGCCAGTCGCTGGATCGACACCGGGCTGGGGCACGTGGCACGGGCCTTGGGAGTGAATCCCAAGAACGCGCGGGCGCTTGAGCTCAGGGGTAGCCTGCGGTACTGGCGGTGGTTGCTGCACCTGGTTCCCGATCCGCGCGAGGCGGCCGACTTGCTCAGGAGCGCCGAGCAGGACCTCCGTAGCGCCGTTGCGCTCGATGCTTCGCTCGCCGGTGCGTGGAGCGCCCTCAGCCATCTCGACAACGTGAAGTCTGACGAGGTCCAAGGGAAGATCGACGCCTTGCGGGCCTACGAAGCCGACGCCTACTACAGCTCCGCGGACCTGATCGTTTGGCGACTGTTTCTCGCATCGTATGACCTCGAGCAGTTCGTCGACGCGGTGCATTGGTGTGATGTGGGGCAGCAGCGCTTTCCGAAGGATCCCCGATTCGTCGAATGCCAGCTCTGGTTGATGACGTCCGAGGCCGAGGCCCCCGATGTCGCCAAGGCTTGGCGGTTGGTGAGTCAGCTGGGCGAGCTCACGCCTCCACAACGGTGGGAGTTCGGGAACTTGAAAGCTCAGATGGCCGTCGCTGCTGTCCTGGCGCGTGACAGGTCTGTCGACAGCGCGCGACGAGTCCTGGCCAGGTCGCGAGGAAATCCCAAGTTAGACCCGGCGCAGGAGTTGCTCTATTTAGAAGCCTTCGTGCGGACACTGCTAGGAGATCGGGATGACGCGCTGCAGTTGCTGAAGCGGTACGTCGCGGCCAACCCCGAGCGCCGGGTGGATTTGGCGAAAGACTCCCAGTGGTGGTTTCGTGACTTGCGCAACGACCCGCGCTATCGGCAGCTGGCAGGGACAGGGAACTGACCGAGCGCGAGCGTCGCCGCGATCACACCGCACGGGTGATGAAGGCAGCCAACTTTAGCTCTGGAGGCCCCGTGCGCCGTCCCTTCCTTACCAAGCTCTGGATCACTTCAGCGGTTCTTGCGGTCTCCTGCACCAGCGACCGCAACGCCCTGCCCACGCAGGCCCCGGATTTCGATGTGCAGGCCGCCGTGACTTGTGGCGACGCCGCCCTAGCAAATAAGATCAAGGCCGAAATCAAGTATCTCTATCCAAACAAGCCGTCTCTCCTGAACGCAGCTCAAACCCGGTTTACAAGCGTTCAGACGAAGTGCAGCCAGAACAAGATTGCGGACGCTCAGACACAGGCGATTCAGTTGGCTGGTTTTGCGGTTTCGAAATACCAGAACCACCAGCTGGTCAGTTCCGTGACGCCCAAGGATGTCTCGGACCACGTCAACGATCTCTACACTTATGTCGGGCTGCCCGCGCCAGGGGACATCACGGGAGCCCTGAGTTCCGGTGCCGCGGCGGCCGTAGTGGGGCCCACGGACCCTCCGACCGATGTCAGGACTGGGGACCAGAAGGGCGGAGTCCATATCGGCACTGGCGATATAAGCGCGACGCAGACCGTGCTGGTCACCATTACGCCGGATCCCACCGGGACCAACCTGTTTCCGAATACCGCCGGACTCCAGGAGTTTCCGCCGTTTTACGACTTCCAGACTTTCCCTGACGTGCCGCTGTTCAATCGCCCTGTGCTGGTGGGCATCTGCGTGGACCTCACGGGCGTGCCTTCCGACCAGGCACACCGACTTCAGCTCGCGCATGCTAAACGGCCTGACAAGACGTCGCTCGAGATCCTCGCCCGCGTGGACGCGGGCTTCCTCCCGTGCAACTCGTTCGTGAGTGCTAGATCCGACGCCCTGATGGTTGCGCAGGCAGGGCGGAGGAGCTTCGTCGGGAAGCTTGCGGAGCGGGCCCTCGCGCTGTTTCGCCCGCAGCCGCTACACGCCGCGACGTTGGTGCTCCCCGGCGGACTCGGCGGGCTGACCTCCAACTTCACGGACTTCCGGGCGGTGGACCCGGGCAAGTTGGTCTTCACACAACAGCCGACCAACACGCCGCCGGGCCTGTTCATCACCCCCGCGGTGCAGGTGACGCTTGAGAAGGAAGACGGTACCACGATCACGCCATCGACTGCAGACAGCGTGACGGTGGCGATTCTTACCGGCACGGGCACTCTGGGCGCCACGCTCTCCGGGAACAAGATGGTCCCGCTGGTTGGCGGAGTCGCCACATTCGGAGATCTCAGCATCGACCAACCCGGGACAGGCTACCAGCTGACAGCTTCCGGCACGAGCCCCACGGGCGCGCTCCCAGCGCCTGCCACGAGCGATGCATTCGATATCACGGAGGCGCTGCTGTTCGGCTCTTCGTCCAATAGCCCAAGGTTTGGCGACGTAATCGAACCGCACCCTGGGAGCCTTTTCAAGATCAATCCAGCGACAGGCGCAGCCACCTTCATCGGGTCCACAGGCATCAACAGTGATCGTGGGGTGCCCGAGGTCAGTGGGATCGCGTTCGACCCAACCACCGGGGTCCTCTACGGGATCACCGGCAGCGCCTGCTCCGGTGCACGGTTGATCACCATCAACACCTCGACCGGCGCAGGTACGCTGGTCGGGACTATTGTCGGACCCGGCTTTGACGCCACCACCGGGCCAAGTGGTTGCCCAGGTGGCTCGGATGCGCTCGCGTTCTCGAGCGACGGCACTCTGTACGCGGGCGGGTGGAACGGCAATGGTTCGACTACCGGCGGCGCGCTGCTCAGGGTCGATAAGAGTAACGGTGCTGTGCTCGCCGTTTACCGAACGACCAATGGCATCCATCTGGCCGGGCTTGTGTTCGACGACTCTGGAGTGCTCTGGGCCTCGCGTGGTGGCAACGGGCCCGGTCAGATTCACACCATCAATCCCGCGGACGGGCAAACGCTCTCGACTCTCGCTCTAAAGACCGCCACAGGCACGGCGGACAATGCGATTGTCTCGGACCTAGCATTCGGACCGGCCGGCAAGCTGTACGCCTCGCTGCCGAGCGAGAACCAGTTGGCGACGATCGACCTGACTAGCGGCGTGATTACCAGAATCGGGAGCTTTGGTGCGGAGGTGGCTAGGATGTCCGGGCTGAGGTGGTCCCGACAGTAAGGCGATCCCGCGGATTAGGAGCAGCGTCGATTAAAGCCCCCATGCCGGCTGCCACCGCATGGGGGCTTCGTTCCACATCGACGCTGGCGCGCGTCGGCCCGCGGACCCTCCGCCTAGGTCCGCTCGCCCACCGGCCCGAGGTCCAGATCGCGCCGCTCAATCGCGCCGCCCGACCCCGAGCGTCGCGCCGCCAGCGGCCGCGGCTCGCTCCAGCCCGCCAGCCGCAGCACCTCGACCGTGCGGCGGTTGGCCTCGTCGCCCTCGTGTGGGGCGCGCTTGCGTGGGCCGTGCGGAAACGGATAAGGAGCGATCTGCTGCTATGAGATAAGGGCAGTTCTGCGGCGCCGCCCTTCTCGTTTACGCCCCGCCAGCTCGCCGCTAGCTTCCATCCCGTGCGTCCCACCAAACTCGGCATCCTCGGCCTCGGCGCGATCGGCGGCTCGCTCGCCCGGCAAGCAAAGCGCGCCGGCGTGCCCACCGTGCTCGGCTGGTCGCCGGAGCCAGCGGAACGAGTGGCGGCGGCGCAGCAAGGCGCGATCGACGATGCGCCTGCCCGCGCGGCAGACGTGGCGCGAGCGGTCGAGCTGCTCGTGCTGGCGGCACCGCCCGCGGCGAACCTCGGGCTGCTCGCTACGCTCGCACCGCACGTCGGTGCCGGCGCGGTGATCACCGACGTAGGCTCGGTGAAACGTGCGATCGTGGCCCGCGCGGAGCGGCTGGGCCTGGGAGCGCGCTTCGCGGGCAGCCACCCCATCGCGGGCACGCACGGCCATGGGTTCGCGGCGGCGCGGCTCGACCTGCTCAAGGGTGCGGTCGTCTACGTCACGCCGACGCGGGACGGAGACGGCGCGGCGCGCGAAGTCGCGCACTTCTGGGAGAGCGTGCTCGAAGCCAACGCCGTGGTGATCGACGCCGCGCAGCACGACCGCCAGCTGGCGCTGACGAGTCATCTGCCGCAGGCGGTCGCGTCGCTGCTCGCCCAGTACCTCGCCCGGGCGGCTCCGGCGGGCGCGACGTTCGGCCCGGGCGCGCGCGATACGACGCGCCTGGCCGCGAGCCAGCCGGCGCTCTGGACCGAGGTCTTTCTCATGAACCGCGACGAGCTGCTCCCCGCGCTGCGCTCGCTGGAGGAGCCGCTCGGCGAGCTGGAGCGGGCGCTGGAAGCGGGCGACGCAGTCGGCCTGACGGCATGGCTCCGCCGCGGCGCGGAGTGGCGGCGGAGACTCGACACGTGAAGGTGCGCGGCGCCGTCCGACCGCCCGGCGACAAGAGTATCTCCCACCGCGCGCTGATGCTGGCAGCGCTGGCGCGCGGCACCAGTGAGCTGTCGGGGCTGCTCACGGGCGACGACGTGAAGAGCACGGCGCGCGTGCTGCGCCAGCTCGGTGCCGACATCTCGACGATTCGAGACGGCGGCACGGTGACCGTCCACGCATCCCGCATCACGCATCCCGCATCCCGCTTGAACTGCGGCAACTCGGGGACCACGGCGCGACTGGTGCTCGGCATTCTCGCGGGGCAACGCTTCGCCGCGACGCTCACGGGCGACGCCTCACTGCGACGCCGGCCGATGCGGCGGATCACCGAGCCGCTGCGGGCCATGGGCGCCCATATAGAAGAAGAGCAAGGCGACGCGTTGCCCCTCACCATCCGCGGCGGGCGGTTGCACGCGCTCACCTACACGACGCCCGTCGCGAGCGCCCAGGTGAAGAGCGCGCTGCTGTTCGCCGGGCTGACGGGGAACGTTGCGGTGACGATCCGCGAGCCGTATCGCTCGCGCGACCATACCGAGCGGCTGTTGCTGCACCTGGGGCTGAACCTGCGATACGAGAACGGCGCCATCAGCTTTCGGCCGTCAGCAGTTAACGTTCCGTCGTTCCATTTTTCCGTCCCCGGCGACGCATCGTCGGCCGCGTTCCTGATCGCGGCCGCGGTGCTGGCCGAAGGCGGTGAGCTGCTGGTGGAAAACGTCGGCGTGAACCCGACCCGTACGGGGGTCCTGGT
>QHTT01000094.1:102921-128716 GCA_003220935.1 Gemmatimonadota bacterium | reverse complement strand
TGCACCCCTCGGGCGTCCTCATAGACGAACGAGGGGAACGCATCGTCTCGCCAGGGATTCTCAAAGAAAATGCGGTGGTAGTAGGCAGCGAGGCCGGCGTCGCTCGGCTGCTCAGTGAGATGGAAGATCTTGCGTCGCAGACGCACGATCGCTGTGATGTCCTCTGGTCGAAAGGCTCGCACGCCGGCCATCACACCCTCCCGAGGGGGTCTACAGCCGACCCCGGCTGCGCGCCAGCCGACATTGCAAGGATCTTGCCGGCTGAGCTTCGAGCAGACACCCCCTGCCACACCCGTTCCGTTTGGAACAAGCTAGTGGGCTGGAAAGCGGTTCGGGATCGGCGCTGCGCTCGACGGCGCCGGCGGTGGAACTGGCAGAACCGCTCGGGGTCTGAAGCGCTCAAGTCACTGCGTCGCATTCGACCCGGCAAAGATCGTCGTGCGTGAGCGCTCGCACTGGCCATGTTGCGTCGGCGCAGCAGGAGCGTGGGACCGTGCGAGCTACGCTCTGCGCGCTAACTCAGTTACGACAAATGAGATAAGACCACGCCGCCCGGTCCGCGCCCTCAGCCCGCCTCTTGCGGCGTGGCCAGTCCGTGCCGCACGCGATTGAGTTGGAAGAGCCGAACAGTGGCGCCCGGAGGTTGGAGCCTGCCAGGCAAGAATCATCGTGCCCGTTCGCCATCATTCCAATGTAAGGCCGCGCACCAGCGCGTTCGCCGACCCGCCATGCGAAGCACGCCCACGCCGAAGCAACCGAAGCATGGTGCCATGAGGGTGCTCGTCACTGGCGCGGATCAGCACCAAGGGCTGGCTGTCATCCGCGGGCTCGGTTTGAAAGGGGTGCCAGTCGTCGCCTGCGGCAGCGAGACGAGGAGCCTCGGCTTCTACTCGAGGTTCACGCAGCAGCGTTACGTGTATCCGTCCCAGCACGGCGATCGTGAAAGGTTCATCGACGCGATCCTGAAGATCCTCGGCGAGAGTGGGGCGGAGATGATCATCAACAGCCTGGAGACGACGCTCGTCGTGCTCGACGGCGCGCGCAGTGAGATCGAACGGAGGGCCGTGCTTGCCAGTCCCGATTCCCAGACGCTCGAAGTGGTCATCGACAAGCTCAGGACGATGGAGCTGGCGCGGCAGGTCGGCGTCCCGGTTCCGCGGACGCTCCACGGCAGCACGGCCGCCGAGGTCCTCGCGCAGTCCGATCGACTGCGCTTTCCGGTCATTATCAAGCCGCGGGGATCCCCGCTCCACCGGAGCACACAGCACCGATTGGATTTCAAGGTCCGGTACGCGAATGACATGAAGCGCTTGAGCGCCCTCCTCGAGGAGGCGGAGGGCCGTGGCGCCGTTCCTCTAGTGCAGGAATACGTTCCCGGCGTGGCCCTCTGCGTCGCCGGTGTCTACGACCGGGGGCGACCGTTGGCTCGCTTCCCCTACATGCGCGTGCGCGAATTACCGATCACCGGTGGGGTCAGCGTCCTGCGCCGGAGCCTGGCGCCGGACGAGGGGCTGTACGCCTATGTCGATCTCCTGCTGGGCCAATTGAAGTGGCACGGTGTCGCCATGGTGGAGTTCAAGTACGATGAGCAGACGGGCGCATACACGCTGATGGAGATCAACGGACGGTTCCAGGCCTCGACGGCCCTCAGCCTCGACGTCAGCATGAACCTGCCCTGGATGCACTATGCGCTCTACGCCGGAGAGAGGGTAGAGCCAGTCGAGCAGTACCGCGTAGGGGTGTGCGAACGCTACCTCCGGTATGATCTGATGGCGCTCGTTGAGTATCTCTTCGGCGATACGATCTCTGAGGCGCCCGATGCGGCGCGGCCTCGCCTGCCGTCGAGAACGGCGCTCCTGGGTCGCTTCTTGTGGGATTTTCGCCCCACCGTGAAGTACGACGAGTTCAAGACCTGGGACTGGCGCCCGGGCGTGGTGGAGATCGGATCGATCGTGCGAGAGACTTACCAGCGGGTTCGATCGATCGCGGCGAGACGACTCTCGCGGTTTCAAGCAACCCAAAAGTCCTTCCTACGCGAGCAGTGGCTCAGGGCACGACTACGGGTGATCCGCCTGTTCCATTCCTACGATCCCGCTGGGTTGGAGGCCGCGCTCAGGAGTCTGGGCCTCAAAGAAGGCGACACCGTCCTGATGCACAGCTCGTTCAGCGTATTCAGCGGGTTCCGCGGAGAGCCCCGAGAGGTGATCGATTGCCTGCTGCGCGTCATTGGCCCCACCGGGAACCTGTGCATGATGTCGATGGCCTACACGGGGTTCGCGTACGACTACCTGAAGAAGGACCGGGGCGTCTTCGATGTAAGGAGGACCGTCTCACGTATGGGACTCATCACCGAGGCCTTTCGCCGGAGAAGTGGGGTCCTGAGGAGTCTGAATCCCGTTCACCCCGTGCTGGCTCTCGGCCCCGAGGCGGCGAAGCTCGTCGCGGATCACGAGAGGCAACTCCATTCGTGCGGAAAGGGATCGCCGTTCGCCAAGCTGTACGACCTGAAGGCTAAGATCCTGTTTCTCGACGCCCCCTTTTCCACCTGCACCTTCCTTCACTATCTGGAGGACCTGTTCCAGGCTCAGCTTCCGGTCCAGGTGTACTCCGACGAACTCCTAGAAGGCACTGTCATTGATGCTCGAGGCACTGAGTTGGGAGTCAAGACCTACGTCTTCAACCCGAGCACGGCGGAGTTCCGCGACCGAGTCTGGGACGCTCTTGAACGTGAGCTTTCGAAGGCAGGTGTATTGGTCCACCGGAAGGTCGGCAATAGCCGCCTGCTGTTGGTCGCCATGGCAGATCTGGTGGCCGCCGCACGGGGGATGGTCGAGCGACGTTTTCCGGGATCGCCGGACAACGGGGCGAGAGCGGGTCGGGGATGCCAAGCAACGCGGTGAGAGAGAAGATCAGGGCTTTCCTCGTGCGCCAATTCCCGCGGGCCCGGGTCCGGGGGTTAACGGACACCGATGCGCTCCTGGAAAGCGGCGTCCTCGATTCCCTCGGTGTGCTTGAACTGGTTGCCTACCTGGAGAAAGGGTTCGAGATCTCCATCGCCGACGAACAGCTCGTGCTGGAGAACTTCCAGACAATCGAGCGCATCGCCGCGTTCGTCGAAGGGCAGCTTCAGGACAGATCCCGGCCCACGTCGGATCGTCACGACAGAACTCGTTTCCAACCCTGAGAATGAGCATGGACTTTCTCGTCCATCACATGCTGCGGACGAGCGCTGGTCGGTTTCCCGGCAAGGAGGCGTTGGTTCATGCCGATCGTCGCCTGAGCTATGAAGACGTGGCCGGCCAGACCGGCGGCCTCGCCCACGGCCTTCGGAGCGTCGGCCTGCGGCGAGGCGACCGCATCGGCGTCTACCTGGAGCCGTCCGTAGCGCAGGTCCTCTCCTTCTTCGCGATCTCTCAGGCGGGCGGGGTCTTCGTCCCGGTCAACAAGCTCCTCTTTCCAGAACAGGTCGCCCATATCGCAAACGACTGTTGCATGAAAGCGCTCATCACCAACCGGACGAAGCTCGGTCTCCTGGAGCCTGTCCTCGAGAGGATGCCGTCCCTCGAGTTCATGGTGGTGCCGCGGAATGGGGAGTGCCCGCCAGCTCGCGTTCCCACCTATGTCCTCGAGGAACTGTGTGAATCGCCCCCTCCGGCTCAAGTACGCGACTATGGGATTGAAAAGGATCTGGTGGCCATCCTCTATACCTCGGGCTCAACGGGAAAGCCCAAGGGTGTCATGCTCAACCACGCCCAGATCATGGCGGGGAGCTCCATCGTATCGACCTATCTGGAAATCTCCGCTGCCGAGCGGATCCTGGCGGCTCTTCCCTTCAGCTTCGACGCAGGCCTCAACCAGCTCATGACGGCGTTCCAGCAAGCGGGTACTCTCGTCTTGATTGATTTCGTCTTCGCCCAGGAAGTGGTGCAGGCGTTGCTCAAGGAGCGGATCACGGGACTCGCTGGAGTCCCTACACTATGGAGTATGCTGGTCCAGCCCAACTCGACCCTGCTCAAGCATCGGTTCCCCGACTTGCGCTACATCACGAACACGGGTGGAGCGATGCCGCAAGGCGTGCTCGCCGTGCTGCGCCGTGCTCTTTCGACCACCAAGATCTTTCTGATGTATGGCCTGACCGAGGCGTTCCGTTCGACCTACCTGCCGCCGGAGGAGCTGGACCGCCGTCCGACCTCCATCGGAAAGGCCATTCCCAACACCGAGATCCTCGTGGTAGACGAACGCGGTCGGCCGTGCGGCCCGGGAGAGGTCGGCGATCTGGTCCATTGCTATTCCGGCGATCTCGTGAAGATGGACGAAGCGGGGTTCCTGTACTTTGTGGGCCGGCGAGATACGCTGATCAAATCCTCGGGTTTTCGCATCAGCCCCACCGAGGTCGAGGAGGTGCTGTTCCAGAGCGGCCGGCTGCAGGGGGTCGCGGTGATCGGCATTCCCGACGAGGTCCTGGGGCAGTCCGTGAAGGCATTCGTAGTACCGCGAGCCGGCGAGGCCCTGGATCGCGACGACCTGGTCTCCTTCTGTGCAGAGCGGATGCCCCGTTACATGGTTCCGAAGGAGGTCGAGGTCCTCGAGGCGCTGCCAAAGACCCCGAGCGGCAAAGTCGACTATGTCGCACTGCGGCGTCGCGCAGGACCGTAGCTGTGACGCACGCTGTGTCGCTCGTCGCCCAGTACTTCGGTTCGTCCGGAGGCGAGCTCCGAGTTGGCGGCGTCCCGGTCGGGAGCATCGCCGCGGAATACGGGACGCCCCTGTTTGTCTATGACGCCTCCGTGCTCGAGCGGAAATGGGCGCTGCTGCGGGGCACCCTGCCAGCGCAGTTTGCCATCAGCTACTCCGTCAAGGCCAACCCGAATCGCGCCTTTCTCAGGTTTTTCCTGGGTAAGGGGTGCGGCCTCGAAATCGCCTCGGGAGGAGAGTTTCATCAGGCCTTGAGCGCGGGGTGTCCAACGCAGAAGGTCCTCTTCGCGGGACCAGGCAAGTCCGAGGCGGAGCTCGACCTCGTGCTCGCCCGGGGAATCGGGGAGATCCATGCGGAATCGCTGCTCGAAGTTGACCGCATCCAAGTCATCGCCGCCCGCCGGGGCGTGCGGGCCAGGGTCGCCATACGCGTCAACCCCGGTGAGGAGGCGCAGGGCGGCGCGATGCTCATGGGAGGCAGGCCATCGCCGTTCGGGGTGGATGAAGAGAGCCTCGAGGCCGTGCTGGATCGGTTTCTCTCGGAGCCCTCCCTCGAGTTTGCCGGCATCCACCTCTTCACCGGAACGCAGATTCTGGATCACACCGTCCTGACGCTCCAATGGCGCAAGGGCCTGAACATCGCGACGCGTGTCGCGGAGCGGTTACAACAGCCCCTCCCGGCGCTGGATTTTGGTGGCGGCCTCGGGATTCCGTACTTTGAAAACGAACGCGAGCTCGACATGGCAAGGTGGCGTGAAGATCTGGTGGCCCTGACAGCCGAGATGCAGCGCCAGCCATCGTTGAGAGGCACCTGCTTCCTGGTCGAGCCCGGCCGCTATCTGGTTGGTGAATCCGGGATCTACGTCACACGCATCAACGACATCAAGACCTCACGTGGGAAAAAATTCCTGATCGTAGACGGTGGCATGAATCACCACCTGGCCGCGTCGGGAAACCTCGGTCAGGTCATCAAGCGTAACTTCCCGGTTGCTCTGCTGAACAAGCTTGACGGGAAGCCCCAGGAGACAGTGGATGTGGTGGGACCGTTGTGTACACCCCTCGATGTGCTGGCCAGAGACGTGCGACTGGCTGCGGCGAGCGTCGGGGACCTGGTTGGAATCTTCCAATCGGGCGCGTATGCTCGAGCAGCCAGTCCGCTGGGCTTCTTGAGCCATCCAACCCCACCCGAGGTATGGGTCGAGGACGGGCAAATGAGTCTGATTCGTCGTCGGGGAACCTACGACGATCTGCTCAGCGATCTGGTTTCCTCCCGCCGGCAGGCTCCCAATCCAGCCGGACAGGCTACAGTACGATGCTCTGCCAATGCGAAAAAGAATCCCGCTCACGACGTCAGTGAGACAAAGGAGCAATGAGTCCCTATCCCCAATCCCGGCTCACGCCGGCTCCGCTGCTCGAGGACGAGATCAGGGTGTGGATCGTCAGCCTCGCCCTCGAACCGGAGCCGGCCGAGCGACTGAGCCGGCTGCTCAGCGACGAGGAGCAGGAACGCGCCGCGCGGTTTCGCCTCCGCCGCGACGCGATTCGCTTCCGGGTGAGCCGTGCAGCCCTGCGGACGATCCTCGGGGCGTGCCTCGGCGTGGAGCCGCAGGTGCTGGACTTCAGGTATGGGCCGCGCGGCAAGCCCGAGCTGGCGCCGCGCTTCGGCCGGGCCGGCCTGCAATTCAACGCCTCGCATTGGGAGGGTGTCGGCTTGTATGCCGTGACCGCGTGGCGTCGGGTCGGCGTGGACATCGAACGCGTCCGGCCAATGCCCGACCTGGAGGCCATCGCTGAGCGCAGGTTTTCCTTGCACGAGCAAGGGGAGCTCCGTCGGCTCGCGCCGGGCCTGTAAACAAGAAGCCTCGCAGGGACATAACTCGCTGCGAGGCTTCGCGTTTTCAACAGGCCCGGCAGGAATCGACCGGTAATGTCGCGAGCCGCTGGCGA
This sequence comes from Gemmatimonadota bacterium, assembly GCA_003220935.1. GTDB lineage: Bacteria > Gemmatimonadota > Gemmatimonadetes > Gemmatimonadales > GWC2-71-9 > 20CM-4-69-16. The sequence continues at coordinate 122,074 of QHTT01000094.1, read as the reverse complement.
GCGACGGCGGCAAAGATTCCCCGGGACTGAAAGAGCCGCACCATGCGGTGCGGCTCTTACAGGCCCGGCAGGAATCGAACCTGCAACCCCCGGTTTTGGAGACCGGTGCTCTACCAATTGAGCTACGGACCTAGGAATTGATGCTGCTGGAAGTTAGCAACTCAGGCTGCTCCGGCAACACCCTCAGACTCTGCTATTGAATCGCTTCGCGACGGCAGCGGCGAGGTCGGCCTCGTCGATGATGTTGTAGCGATCAAACATGCGCTGCGTCTCCCGTGCCCCGCTCCGACGCAAATCGTGGACGAGCCATCCCACGAGACTATGCGGACCGTTCACCTCCCCTTGCAGCGGACCCGCTGCGAAGCATATTCGAATGTAACTCAGGTGTTGTGAACCGCGAGGCGTGATGTCGTGCGGCTCGCCGATACCTCGAGGGGAGCAAATCGCCAAACCGGCTGAGTGGGGTATCCCCGCGGCCAAACCAACCGCTGTTGGCCACGGCGCGTCCAGTTACGGCGCACCGCGGTCGCGCTCATCCTCCCCGAATTCACGGCACTCCAGCGCCCGCCCCGCCGCAATTCGGATACTTATCGCATCAGGTATTCGTCTCTACCGCGAAGGGCTGGCAGAAATTGTGCTGCGGGACGGGAACATCCGGGTAGTGGGCACCGCCGGAGGCTACGACGAGGTCTTGGCTTCCCTGGTCACGCCGACCGACATAGTCCTGCTCGACATGGCTACGCCCAACAGCGTCGCGATCGCGCAGGCGATTCGCGACGAGGCCCCTGGCATCAGGGTCGTGGCCGTGACCCTGGCCGAGAGCGACTACGAGCTCGTCGCATGTGCCGAAGCGGGCGTCGCTGGGTACGTCACGCGTAACGACTCTTCAGCTGAACTTCTCGCCGTCCTGGCAAGCGTCGCTCGGGGTGAAGTTGCCTGTCCCCCCCGAATCGCGGCGATGTTGCTGCGGCGGGTTGCGGGGCTCGCTGGCGGGTCGGGCTTCAGGCAGACCCATCTCAGTCACAGGGAGCGCGAGATTGTACGGCTCATTGACCGTGGGCTCAGGAATAAGGAAATCGCTCGGGAACTCGGCGTGGAGGTCGCCACGGTCAAGAACCACGTTCACAACATATTGAACAAGCTGCGGGTACATCGACGCAGCGACGCCGCAGCGCTCTTCCGAGGCGGAGTGACGCGACCATCGCCAGCGTAGTACCAGCCCATCCAGACCACTCCCAATCGAGGCCTAGAGCGTGCGGGCTACCCGGACCTAGTCCGTCCCGATTCCGGACTAGTCCCCTGTCTCCACGCTGCCTGAATCGCAATAAGATCCAAGATCCATTCCGCCCAACGCCTCCCGCTTGAAACTTTGTGCACGCACCCGACCACCACGGGGGGGTTCCGAGTTCCCGCTGACGACGCGACTTATCATACCGGGGTGACCCATGAAACACGTTACGCTGCTCGTCTTTGCGGCTGTGGCGCTGGCCGCATGTGACACGAGTCCGACAGCACCGGCTGCCAATCGTGAGCGTCTCAGTCTCTCGGCAGTTACCTCCCAGACCAACGCGGAGATACCGATCGACCTCTTCGTATTCGTCCCTTGCGCCAACGGAGGGGCGGGCGAGCTCATCGTAGTCAGCGGTCCGCTGCACGTGCTCTTCCAAGTCACGATTAGCAACACGGGAAACGTGCTGCTTTACGCTCACTTCCAGCCGCAAGGTATCAGCGGCACGGGTTCCGTGACCGGGGATAAGTATCAGGCGACGGGCATTACGCAGTCCACGAACACCTTCAGCACACCGTTCCCCATTACGTCCACGTTCGTGAACAACTTCTACATGATCGGCCAGGGACCCGACAACAACTTTAAGGTGCATGAGACTTTGCACTACACGATCAACGCGAACGGTGAGCTGACGGCATTCGCCGATAACTTCAGCGTGACGTGTCAGTAATCGCAGCTTGCCGCAGTGACGTCGAAAGAGCCGCGGCGTCAAGGGAGCGTGCCTTTGATGCCGCGATGGGTTGATATCCCCTCCCCGAGCACAACCTCACCGAAGAAGCGATGCTCCCCTTCACGCTCAGCGCCTTCGCAACCTAGCCGCTACGCATCTAGCAGGTAGGGGTGGCTGACGGGAATCGAACCCGCAACCTCTGGAGCCACAGTCCAGCGCTCTAACCGATTGAGCTACAGCCACCATGTGTTGCTACAACAACCTACAGCGTCGCTCCAGAGGACTTAACTTAGCGGCGCTCGGTTCGACGCGGTACTCCACCACCTGCGCCGTGGCCACCTCGACGGCTGGGCGTGATGGATCAAGATCGACCTCTCGATGCGACGTAAGTCTACGGCCACAGTCCTCCTGACGGGCGCAAGTGGCCAGATCGGGTCGCAGCTCTGTTCACTGCTGCGCGCAGGCGGGCATGAGGTCCTGGCGGTGGACGTCCATCCTAATGCCCAAGAGAAGATTGAACTGTGCGACATTGGAAGGACCGATCACGTCGGACGGCTGTTCGAGTCTGCGGCCATTCGAACTGTCATCCACCTCGCGGCGGTCCTTCCTACCGCCTTCCGTGCAGATCCCCTTGCCGCCGCCGAGGTGAACCTGACCGGCACGTTGCTCTTACTCCGCGCGGCCGTAACGCATGGAGTGGCACGCTTCGTCTTCGGGAGCTCGATGAGTGTGTACGGGTCATCGCACTCGGCTCGGGCGCTCAGCGAACGCGATCTCACCGCACCCGACGAACCCTACGGCGCTGCCAAGCGTGCCGTGGAGCTGGTGGGTGAGAGCCTCGCGTCCGCCACCGGTTTCGGCTTCGCAGCGCTGCGGATTGCGCGCGTCGTAGGCCCCGGTGCGCGGAGTACGGCGTCGGGTTGGCGTTCCCAGATCTTTGAGAACTCGGTGTCGACTGGCGGGCATCCTATTGCGATCCCCTTCGCTCCATCCGCCCAGCTATCGTTGACTCACGTCGATGAAGTGGCCCGCATGTTGCTACTTCTAGCGGAAGCAGCTGACCTTCCTCGACGCATCTACAACAGCCCGGCCGAGCTGTGGGAAACACAACGCCTCGCGGAACTGGTCCAAAGGGTGCGAAACATTGCTGTTCGCATGGGTGAAGAAGATGGGGGACCGACTTGCAATGGGACCCTCTTCACCCAGGACTTCGGCTTTCGGCTCAGAGGGCTCGCCGACTATCTCTCGGGCAGCCGCTAGGCAGCGCCAGCCCCTACCGGATGATCTGCACGACACCCGCTTCGTTCGCGACGACCGCCGTCGTGCCGTCGGGCGTCATCGCCAGATGACGCGGGCTCCCCAGGACCGGGATCGTCTCGATCACGGCGCGGGACGCGCCATCGACCACCGCGATCCCGCCCACCGCAGTCTCAGTCACCCACAGTTGCTCTCCATCCTGGGTGAGCGCGAGGCCGAAGGCGGCAGGGACAGGAATCGAATCCGTTCGGGTCCAGTGCTTCAGGTTCCACACCTGCACCCAACCAGCCTCGTTGGCCAGGTAGAGAGTGCTGTCTCCGCGGCCCACGACGAGGTCTTGGGGTAGGCCCCCAGGCCTGAACGACCGCACCACGGTGTCGGCCGCGGTGTTGATCTCGGTCACGGTGCCTCCCACGCTGCTGACGTACAGCCGCGACCGATCCGAGGTGAGAGCCACTCCGTTCAACGCAACCGAGCCGAGCTGGATCGTCGTATCGACGGTGCCCGATGTCGAGTTGAGAACCGTCAGGCCGCCGTTGTCGAGGGTCACGTAGAGCTTGGTCTCGTCCGGGCCGAGCAGAACGCGAACCGCCCCACCGGCGACCGGAAAGGTGGTGACCTGCGTTTGCGTCAGCGTGTTGATCACACCGACCGTGTGATCGTAGAGGTTGGTGACGTACGCCGAGGACCCGGCGGCGTTGAACGCAACATCGTAGGGACCGTTCCCGACCTTGAAGCTAGCGGTCACCCGATGCGACTCGAGATCCACGAGGGCAATCGAATCCGTGGCCACTCGCGTCACGTATACCAGCCCCGTTGCGAGATGGCGACGTTCCACGGCCCGCCTCCCAGAGCGAACGGCGTGAGCGCGAGGCCCGGGCGCGTAGGAGGACCCGTGGGGGGACCCGTGATCGCGTGACCACATGCACCCAGCACCGCCAAGATGACGAGACCGCAGATGTGCGAACGCATCACCGCTCCTGAATATCTGATCGTGCCCCTGTGCCGGATCACGCAATGGGTGGAACGACCCGCTCATCCCCTCTCCTCCGCCCGAGCAAAATCCAGACCGTCAGCCCTCGGGCCAGAAGCGCCGGACGAGCTCCGCGGTGCGCGCATCAGGCGTCACGAGCCTTCCGTCCAGCGAGGCCAGCGGCACGATCCCCCGGACCGCGTTGGTCAAGAACAGGCTCTTCCCCTCGATCGCCTGCCGCGGGTAGCGCCCCTGCGCCACCTGCTCGACCAGCTCGAGCACCCGCGCCCGGCCGACCCCTGGCAGGATCCCCAGCTCGAGCGCGGGCGTCCGCAACCGGTCCCCGTCCCACCAGAACACGTTCCATACGGTCCCCTCGGCCACCCACCCGTCGGGCGTGAGCAACAACGCATCGTCCGCCTCGGCGATCTCCGCTTCTTCTGCCGCATCCACGAAACAATCGCGCTCGGTCGTCTTGTGCGGATACGGCTCGTGCGGCTCTGCCGCAGTGATCACGGCGGGCGGGTCGAGCGCCGGCAGCTCCCGCACCGTCACCGTGGCGCGGCCGTCGCACACCTCGACCCGCAGCACCGCTTCGTCGGCGCCGGCGAACGGGCGCACCAGCGCCGCGACGTCACGCGTGGGTCGCGGCAGGCCGAGTTCCCGCAGCGAGCGCTCGAGACGTGCCAGGTGGCGCTCGAGGAACGGGATGCGCCCCTCGCGCACCCGCATCGTCTCGATGAGACCGTAGCCCGCCGTCTCCACGCCGCAAACATACTGAACCTCGCGCTCGGTCGGAAAAGTTGCCTATTGTCATCCTATTTCACATTTTGCTACCGCCCGAAACCCTCGACCGGCATGTAGTGAGAGGAGCGATCGTGATGCGGCCACCTACGGTTTCGCGTGACGTTCTTGTGCAACGCCTCTGCGTGACGACCCTCGGCTTGACGACTCTCGTCTTAGTCGCAGCCTGCACTCGGACCACCAGGACCATCATCCTTGCTCCGACCCCGGAGGCCGAGACCGCCGGGCCGAGCACGGCTGCCACGCTCGGCGTGCCGCCCGGGCACCTCCCCAAGCCCGGAGAGTGCCGAGTCTGGATCCCGGGCGTGCCGCCGGGCCGGCAGCCGCGACCGAAATCGCGTGTCTGCGCCGGCATCGAGGCCGTGGCGCCCCCCGGCAGCTGGATCATTTACCGGCCCACGGCCGACCGGAGGCTCGTGCACGTGCGCGAGGTGGACCGGGCGCGGGCCGGGGTGGTCGTGCGCATCCGCGTCTTCGAGGCGGAGAGCGGGAAGTTTGTGCGGGACGAGAACCCGTGAACGACGGTTCTGCGAGACGCCTTCGCGCGACGTCGTTCTGCTTGACGTTTTTCGTCGTTGCCGCCTGCTCGCATGCACCGCCCGCCGATTTCGCGCCGGATCCCGGCCTGGTCGCGCAGATCCGCGACATCCGCATCGTGACCGCCCAGGACCGGGCCTGTCCCGGCGGCTGGATACAGGCGAGCTACGAAGCGGTCCTCGCCGACGGCTCGCGCGTGCCGTTCGCACGCAGCTACGACAAGAAGCATCCCCCCCGACTGCACGTGGTGTTCCTCGAACGGTCGAGCCCGGACGCCGTGAGCCGCGACAACGGCGATTGGGTGACCAACGCGAACCCCCTGTGGACGGCGGCGTCGGGATTCCGGCTCACGGCCACGCTGAGCGCCAAACCGGCGGTGCAGAACACCGTCGTCATCGCGCCCGAGTACAGCTGCATGGGACACGGCTTCGAGTTCAGCGGGGAGCCCGGCGGCGCGGGGCAGGCGGGCGGCAACGGGCCGGACGTGACCGTGCGGCTTGCCATCCTGCGGTCGCGCTTCTACGACAAGCTGATCGTTGCAGCAGTCGAAGTCGGCTACTCCCGACCGTACTACGTGTTCGCCGATGGCAATACCATCCCACCCGCCAATTGGCTCTGGGTCGAGTCGCGCGGCGGTCGGGGAGGAGCCGGCACGTCGGGGCAGAACGGCGGCGACGGCGCCGCCGGCCAGGCCGGGTGCCCGCCCCAACCCGGAGGGCCGGGTGGCAGCGGCGGCAACGGCGGCCCTGGGGGCAGCGGCGGGCGCGGCGGCCGCGTCACCATCATCGCCCCGGCCGAGAATCCTTTCCTCGCGGGATTGATAGAAGCGCGTACTCCCGGAGGCCCCGGCGGGCCGGGCGGAACGGGCGGGAATGGTGGCAAGGGTGGCAAGGGCGGCCAGGGCAGCGCCGACAAGGACAACCGCCGCTGTGCCGATGCCGCCGACGGCGCCACCGGCCAGAAGGGATCAGCGGGGCCCAACGGCTCGGAGGGCGCGCCCGGTCCGCGGCCCCAGATCGTCACCCTCCCGACCCGCGAGCTGTTCGGCCCGAATATCGCGCCGGAGCTCGCGGCGCTGCTCGAGCGGGCGGCCGAACGGCCCCGCCGCCCGTGACCGCGGCTCGAGGCTAGCGCACCACCAGGTGCGAGTGTGGCAACAGGTTCTCGACAGTGAGCTCGAGCTCGTCGCCGGGCCGAATGCCGGTGAGCGGCGTGGAAAACGACTCCCGGCCGCCCAGCGGGCTGGCGACGAGCGTCACACTGGCCGCCTCGTTGAGCACGTCGGCCGGGATCTCGAAGTCCGCGCTGTTCTGACTCGTCACGGAGCCGAGGCGCAGGAGCAGGCCGCCACGCACCAGGTAGATGCGGACATCCGACCAATTAGCGTTGATCACGTGCAAATTGGCGGGCAGTCGGAGCGGCGCGGCGGCGCCTTCGTGTGCCCGGCCTGACCGGCAGGCGGCGCTGGCGAGGGCGGATGCCGCGCAACAGCCGATCAGCACTAGGTGCAGGAACCGCGCCGGGGGGGGCGTCATCGACCCTCAGTCCCTAACATAGCCCTCGCTCGCGCCCGACGACAGGGATTCATGCCCGGTTCGTACGACATCATCATCATCGGGGCCGGCCACAACGGCCTCGTCGCGGCGGCCTACCTCGCCCGCGCGGGCATGCGGGTCCTCGTGCTCGAGCGGCGCGAACTGGTCGGCGGCGCCTGCGTCACCGAAGCGGTGTGGCCCGGCTTCAAGGTGTCCACGGCGTCGTATGTGAGCAGCCTGTTCCGCCCCGAGATCATCCGCGACCTGGAGCTCGGCCGGCACGGCTTCGAGCTGCTGCCGCGCAGCCCTTCGTCGTTCACGCCCTTCCCCGACGGCCGGTTCCTGCTGATGGGCCCCGACAAGGACTTGACGCGGCGTCAGGTGGCGCAGTTCTCACCGCAGGACGCCGCGGCGTTGCCTCGCTACGAGGCGATGCTCGAGCGAGTGGCCGACTTCATCGAGCCGACGCTGCTCCGGACCCCGCCCAATCCCTGGTCGCTCAGGCCGCGCGACCTGCTGCAGCTCGCCGGCCTGGGGTGGCGGTTCCTCAAGCTCGGCCCGGACGGCCCGCGGGCGCTCGAGATCCTCACGGGCGCCGCGCGGCCCATCCTCGACCGCTGGTTCGAGTCCGAGCAGCTGAAGATCGCGCTGGCGACCGACGCGATCATCGGCGCGATGGCGTCACCCTCGATGCCCGGCACGGCCTACGTGCTGTTCCACCACGTCATGGGCGAGTGCAATGGCGTGCGGGGGATGTGGGGCTATGTGCGCGGCGGGATGGGCGGCCTGAGCGACGCGCTCGCCGCCGCGGCGCGTGCCGCGGGGGCGGAGATCCGGCTGAGCAGCCCGGTGGCGAAGATCCTGACGCGGGGCGGCCGCGTGACGGGCGTGGCGCTCGCCGACGGCACGCAGTTCGCGGCGCCCCGGGTCGCGTCCAATGTGGACGCGCACGTCACGTTCCTCGAGCTCGTGGATGCGGATGCGCTCCCGGGTGAGTTCGTCGACCAAGTGCGGGCGATCGACTACTCGAGCGCGTCGCTCAAGATCAATGTGGCGCTCTCCGAGCTGCCGGTCTTCAGCGCGGTCACGCACGGCGACCTCCCGGCCGACGCGCACCTCCGCGGCACGATCCACATCGCGCCGACGCTCGACTACATGGAGCAGGCGTACGACGACGCCAAGTACGGTCGCCCTTCCGCGAACCCGATCCTCGAGTGCACGATCCCGTCCGTCGTCGACTCGACGCTCGCTCCGCCCGGCCGGCACGTGATGTCGTTCTTCGTGCAGTACGCGCCCTACCAGCTCCGCAATGGCGGCTGGGACCAGGAGAAGGATCGCTTCGCCGATCGCTGCTTCGACATTCTCAACGAGTACGCGCCGAACTTCAAAGGCTCGGTGATCGATCGGCAGGTGCTCTCACCGCTCGACCTCGAGCGTCGCTTCGGACTCACCGGCGGGAACATCTTCCAGGGGGCGATGACCCTGTCCCAGCTCTTCTTCCTGCGGCCGCTCCCGGGCTACGCCGACTACCGCGCGCCGATCAAGGGTCTCTATCTGTGCGGCGCCGCCACACACCCCGGTGGCGGGGTGATGGGCGCGTGCGGGTACAACGCGGCGCGCGAAATCCTGCGGGACGGGAGACGCTGACCCGATTCGTCGCCCGTTACCCGTCAGACGCTGGTCCGCAGTGGGACGGCTCTCCGAACAGCGGCTGACGGATAACGGGCGGCGCAACGGAGCGCTTCCCCTAAACTGCACGTTCTGCACACGGCCCGCAACTGCGGGACGGCCGCTGCGCGGGCGTTCAGCGCACGGCCGCGCCGCGGCGCAGGAAGTAGATCGGCAGGCCGGCCAGGATCAGCGCCGCCCCGGCGGCGGCGTCGCGCGGCTGCTCGCGCGCCGTGTTGATGACGAGCCAGAGGGAGAACAGAATGAAGACGATCGGCGTCACCGGATAGCCCCACGTCCTGTAGGGCCGCACCAGGGCCGCGGCCTTGTACCGCAGCCGCAGCACGGCGCCGCAGGACATCGCGTAGAAGACGAACTCCGACAAGACGACGTAGGTAAAGAGGCGGCTGTAGGTGTCCTTCCAGGACGGCTCGGTCGAGATCCAGGTGAGTGCGATCGAGATCATTCCCTGCACGACCAGGGACGGAACGGGAGTCAGGAAGCGGGGGTGAACCCCCGCCAGCCAGCGCGGCAGCACGCCGTCGCGCGCCATCGCGTAGGGGACGCGCGCCGCCGTGAGCACGATCCCGTTGTTCGAGCCCAGCGTGGCGGTCATGATCGCCACGGCGACGAGCGCGGCGCCGGCGCGGCCCATAGTCACCTGGGCGGCGTCCGAGGCGACGAGCGACGACGCCGCCATCCTGGCCGGGGACAGCACGTAGGCGAACGAGGCGGTCACGAGACAGTACAGCGCCATCCCGATCAGCGTGGACAGCACGATCGAGCGCGGCAGGGTGCGCTCCGGATCCTTCACCTCGCTCCCGACGTACGTGATCTCGATCCAGCCGTCGTACGCCCACAACGCCGCCACCATCGCCACGCCGAACGGCGCGATCAGGCTCCCGACCGGCGCGGGGGGCCAGAGCGGCGATAGATTCGCGACGCTGCCCCCGGGCAGCACGAACCCGGCGACGATCAACACCGCCAGCAAACCCATCTTGATCAGGGTAAGCACGTTCTGGGTGATCGCGCCCAGCCGCACACCCAGGCAGTTCAGGGCCGTGAGCGCCACGATCGAAACGACGGCCACCGCTTTGATGCCTGCGTCCGCAAGCGGTACGAAGAAGCCGAAGTAGGTCGCGAACCCCACCGCGATCGCCGCGATCGAAGCTGGATTGATCACGACCCCGCTGGTCCAGCCGTACAAGTATCCCCAGACCGGCCCGTATGCCTCGGTCAGATACACGTACTGCCCACCCGCCTGGGGCATCGCGGCGCCGAGTTCCGCCACGGAGAGCGCCCCGAGCAGCGACACCAGGCCGCCCACGATCCATACGAGAATCGTCGGCAGGGAGGCGTGGAGCTGGAGAGCGATGGCGCTCGGCACGATGAAGATCGCCGACGCGATGATGGTCCCCACGTTGATCATCGTGGAGTCGAGCAGACCGAGCTGGCGCTTGAGCTCGGCCATCAGGCGGGGTGCTTCAGCCAGTCGCGATAGGCGCGCTTCAAGAGGTTCTGAAAGTGATACACCCCCTCCTCGAACCGCACGGAGAAGCGACCCTTGTCGTACGCCCGCGAGGCGAGCCCGCGCTGCACCCGCTCGCAGATCTCGGCGTCCTCCCGCTGCACCGTGTCCGAGAACGTGACGTCGGACTCGATCCGCTCGCGCGCCGCGGCCGACGTGACGTCGTCGTAGTAGTAGCGGAAGATCACCTTGCAGCGATCCGGGGCGACGGGGACGACGACGTTCGACTGCAACCGCCCAGGCACGACGTTGAGCATCAGGTTCGGGAACACGTGATAGTACAGGGCCTCGCCGCCGCCCGCGGTGTAGACGTTGCGCTCGACCTGCAGCGGCCCCACCTGCACGCTGTACCAGTCACTCACCTCGGTGCGATAGCTCTCGTAGTCCGAGTACAGCTTGAGGAGCTCCGGGTGCACGTAGGGGATATGGTACCCTTCGAGGTAATTGTCGACGTACACCTTCCAGTTGGCGTGCACGTCGTACGCGATGCGCCGCGCGAACGTGAGACTGCCGAGGTGAGTCGGCGCGATGCGCTCCCGGATGCCCGACAGGTGGCTCTCGAGCGGCTGCGGCCGGTCGCACAGGCTCCCGAACACCAGCCCCTCCCACACGGCGAGCGGCACCGGCGTGAGCCCGTAGTCCCGCTTGTCGAACAGTTCCACTCGGTTGAAGTGGGGCACGCCGCGCAGCATGCCGTCGAGTCGGTAGGTCCAGCCGTGGTACTTGCAGATCAGCATATCCGCGTTGCCGTCTTTCAGCGCCAGCGGCCCGCCCCGGTGGCGGCACACGTTGTAGAACGCCCGCAGCTCGCCGTCGCTCGCCCGCACCACGATGATCGGCTCCCCGGCGACATCTGCCAGGACGTGGTCGCCCGGTTGGGCCAGCTGCTGCACGTCGGCGACGTACTGCCACGTCGCGGCGAACACGGCGTCGCGGTCGAGGTCGTGGAAGCGTGGGTCGGTGTACCACGCCGACGGGATGGTTTCGGCGCGCGCCAGCGGCCGGACGCGCAGGTCCGCGGCCTTCAGGCCGGTCGGCGCGCGGCGCGCGCGCCGCGGCCTCTCGGGTTTAGGCATCTACGGCACGAGCCGGTTGTATTTGCGCAAGATCTCGCGCAGCCGGTCGTGGGGGAGGGCGTAGACCTTCAGGTCGTCGGCGCCGGTCATCGTCTCCGCGGCGAGCATGGCGTTGATGATCGCTTCCTCGGTGGCCTGTACAGTCGCTTCGAAGAGCGGGGTGATCCGCTCGTTCGAGAGCATCGCCAGCTGGGCGAGTCCAGAGTCCCGCGACGCCCGCGCGTTCGCCGTCGAGAACGCGATGAAGATGTCGCCCGAGGAGTTCCCGGCGAGCCCGCCCATGCGACCCACCCCGAGGGCGGCGCGTTTCGCGATCCGCTTGAGCTGGTGCGGGAGCAGCGGCGCGTCGGTGGCGACCACGATGATGATCGAGCCCACGTCCGCTGCGAGCCGGGCCTCCCGCTCCGAGCGCGGGCCGCTGCAGGGCTCGCGGCACGGTAGCAGGTCCGGGATCTCACGGCCCACCGGCACGCCGGCGATCCGCAGCGGTGCCCGGGCGCCATAGTTGCACTGCACCAAGACGCCCACCGTGTAGCCGCCGCCATCGGCCCCGAGTCGCCGGGAGGCGGTGCCGATACCCCCCTTGAATCGGTTGCAGATCATGCCAGTGCCGCCGCCCACGCTTCCCTCGGCCACTGGCCCGCCGTGCGCGCTGTCCAGCGCGGCCCAGGCGTCCGCTTTGGTCACGTGAAACCCGTTGATGTCGTTGAGTCCGCCATCCCACGTCTCCGCGACGACGGGCAGCGACCACTCGTCGTGCAGCAGGCGCCCCTGGCGCAGCGCCCATTCGATCACGGCGTCACGCACCACCCCCACGGAATGGGTGTTCGTGATCAGCACGGGACCCCACAGGAACCCGGACTCCTCGACCCATGTCGTCCCGGTCATCTCGCCGTTGCCGTTCATTGTAAACCAGCCCGCGAACACGGGGTCATCCGAGGTCTTCCCCCGCGGGAAGACGGCGGTCACACCGGTACGGACGGGGCCCTTCCCGGCGATCAGCTTGCCGCTCCCGGCGACCAGCGTGCGATGGCCGACCTCGACGCCGGCAACGTCGGTGATGGCGTCGAGCGGCCCGGGGACGCCCTCGAGCGGGATCCCCAAATCGCGGGCGCGCTCCCGCTTCTGGGCGTGTGCAGGGCCGGGGGTCGCGAGCGCAACCCATACTATCGCCGCCAGCGCGATGACAGGCACCTTCATGCACGCCCTCCCGTAGGGTGGGGGTGGGGTGCGCTAGCATACCGGCCGAGAAAACCACTCGCAAGCACGCCCGATGATTGAGCGTCTGACTTGGACACGCGCCCTAAGAGGGCGCGCTCGGCTCGGGGCCGCGTCTTAAGGACGAACACCGCGCCGAGCGCGGGCTCTCAGCCCGGGAATCGCCTGCGATAGATTGTTTGACTTCGATGACCGACGCCCGATTGTCGTCCTTCACGTCGCCCGCCTCCTACTGGCAGGCGAGCCGCGCGCCGCGCTACAGCCTGCTGTTTGCGCTGCCGCTGCTCACGTTCTATCAGGTCCTCGCGGTGCTGCTCTCCACCGGCCCGCGCGCGGTCCGCAACGGCGCCGACGTGATCCTCCAGGACCTGTTCGTGGCCATGGCGGGGACGTGGGGTCCGCTCCTATTCATGATCTGCCTCATCGCGGGCGGGCTGTGGCTCGTGGCGCGTGACATGCGCGCCCACGGCTCGCGCCTGAAGAGTCGCGTGTTCGGGGCGATGTTGGGCGAGTCGGTGGCGCTGGCGCTCGTGTTCGGGATCGCGGTCGGCGGCGTCACGTCGCGCGTGATGGGGCTGTTGCAGACGCTGACGCTGCCGCCCGCTCCGGGGCTCGACTGGTGGACGCGCTTGATGCTGTCGCTCGGCGCCGGCATCTACGAGGAGTTGCTGTTTCGCGTGCTGCTTGTGACAGGGCTCGCCGTCGCGGCACGGGCGCTCGCGGGGTGGTCACCCCGCGCTGCGGGCATCGCTGCGACGGTCGTCGGCGCCGGCATCTTCTCGGCATTCCACTACCTCGGCCCCTACGGCGACCGTTTCCAGATCTATTCCTTCATGTTTCGCATGATCGCCGGGCTGTTCTTCTCGGCGCTCTATCTGCTGCGGGGGTTCGGGATCACCGCGTGGACGCACGCGCTATATGACGTCTCGCTGCTGGTCCTTACGTGAACGGGTGACGCGTGCGTCGGCCCGTGCCATGGCCCCGTGCGTCGGCCCGTGCTATGGCCCCGGGCGTCAGCCCGGGGTCCTCGGCGCCCAGCCAGCATGGGCCCCGCCCTCACGGGAGCCCCGTCATCACGGCCCCCTCTAGGGAGCCCCGCCCTCACGGGCGGGGCTATGCCGCAATCTTCGATCGTCAACGGTGACGGTGCCCGTTGGCCCGGACCATCGGCCCCATGCGTAAGGACGTGCCATGGCCCCGTGTGTCTGCCCGTGCCATGGCCCCGTGCGTCAGCACGTGCCATGGCCCCGTGCGTCAGCACGTGCCATGGCCCCGGGCGTCAGCCCGGGGTCCTCGGCGCCCGGCCATCATGGGCCCCGCCGTCACGGGAGCCCCGCCCTCACGGGCAGCCCAGCCACCACGGGCCCCGCCGTCACGGGAGCCCGGTCATCGGCCCCGCCGTCACCGGAGCCCGTCATCACAGCCCCGCCGTCTCGGGAGCCCCGCCCTCACGGGCGGGGCTATGCCGCAATCTTACGATGTTTCCGACATGGGAATGATAGGGGACGCCCGCGCTGGCGCTATTACTGTCGGAGTCGATGGCGGCTCACAGTTTTGTTTGGATTCGAGTTCACTGCATCTGGACGACGTACCGGAGACAGCCCTGGCTCGACACGGACTGGCGGCATCAGCTCTATCGATGCCTGTCCGGCATTGCGCGCCGAAAGGGGGCTCTACTGCTGTGTGCCGGTGGCGTGCAGGACCACATCCATCTGTATCTCTCGTTACCGCCCGATCGGTCCATCGCGAGCCTAGTGAACGCACTCAAAGCGAATTCCTGTCGATGGATCCATGCGACGTTCCCGCGTCGCCGTCTATCCGCATGGCAGACGGGCTACGCCGCGTTCTCGGTGAGCAAGCGTTCTGAGCAGCGGCTCATGTCGTACATCCTGAACCAGGAGGCACATCACCGCAGGGAAGAGTTGCAGCGGGAAATGGAGCGCTTCTTGGACCGACACGGCCTCCGACCCGGGGCATCGCCGGGCGTCCTAGCCGCATCGCCCCGTGCGTAAGCCGCATCGCCCCGTGCGTAAGCCGCATCGCCCCGTGCGTAGCCGCATCGCCCCGTGCGTAAGCACGGGGTTCCCATCCAGCCCCGCCCTGACGGGCAGGACCATGCCGACGGGCGGACCATGCCGACGGGCGGGCCATGCCGACGGGCGGGGACATCGCTGAGAGGCGGGGCCGTCGCCGAGGCGCAGCATGGCCGACGGGCAGCCCTACGATCCCTGTGATCTCCCCGCCGCCATTTCACGTAGTTTAAAGCGTTGGATTTTCCCCGTCGCCGTTTTCGGCAGCTCTTGGACGAACACGATCCAGCGCGGGTACTTGTACGCGGCGAGCCGCTGCTTCACAAAGCTTTTCAGCTCGTCCTCCAGTGCCGGCGACGGCGCGTGGCCCGCGGCGAGCACGACGAACGCGAGCGGCTTTACGAGCTCGTCACGACCCGCCGCTCCCACGACTCCGGCCTCCACCACCGCGGGATGCTCGGCGAGCGCACTTTCGACCTCGGCCGGCGACACCCACATGCCGCCCGCTTTGATCATGTCGTCGCTGCGGCCGGCGTACCAGAAGCAGCCGTCGGGATCGCGCCGGTACTTGTCACCCGTCCGCACCCACTCGCCCACGAACGTCTGCTTCGAGCGCTCGTGCTGGTTCCAGTAGCCGGCGCAGGCGCTGTCGCCCTGGACGAGCAGATTGCCGACTTCGCCCTGAGGCACGTCACGCCCGTCGTCATCCACGATCCTGGCATCGTAGCCCGGCACCAGCGTGCCGCTCGAGCCGGGGCGCACGTGCCCGCGCCGGTTCGCGATGAACGTATGACACAGTTCGGTCGACCCGATCCCGTCCAGAATCTCGAGCCGGAAGCGCTCGAGCCAGCGCTCGTAGATAGGCTTGGGGAGCGGTTCGCCCGCCGAGAGGCAGAGTCGGACTGAGCGCAGGTCGTAGGTGCGCTCGGCATTCGGCACCTGCAGCATCGCAGCGAAGGCGGTCGGCACGGCGAAAAACAGCGTCGGCCGCTCGCAGCTGAGGATCTCGAACGCCTTCACCGGCTCGGGGCGCCGGGGGAAGAGCACCGTCGAGGCGCCGACGTGGAACGGAAAGTAGAGCGCGTTGCCAAGTCCGTAGGCGAAGAACAGGCGTGCCACCGAGAAGCAGCGATCATCCGGGCCGATCTCGAGGACGTGCCGTCCGAATGCCTCGCAGCAGACGACCATGTCGTGCTGCAGATGCACGGCCGCTTTCGGCGTGCCGGTCGTGCCCGACGTGTACAGCCAGAAGGCGATGTCGTCCTTCGTCGTCGCGGCGGCGTCGAGGTCGGCGGGCTCCTCGGCCACCAGTTCGGCCAGCCCTACCTGGCCCGGCCCCGCGCGGCCGGCCACTACGAGCTGGGGCAGGAACCTGAGGCGGGGCCGAACCTCCTCGATCGCCGGCGCCAGCTCTTCCGCCACGACGGCGACCACGGCGCGGCTGTCGTTCAGGATGTACTCGTAGTCGCGCGGCTTGAGGAGGGTATTGGTGGGAATCGGCACTGCCCCGATTTTCAGGGCGCCCCAGAAGGCATACACGAATTCGGGGCAATCGGGGAGCAGCAACAGCACGCGTTGCTCCATGCGGACGCCGATCCGCCGGAGCGCGTTGCCGCAGCGGTTGGCGCCGGCAAGCACGTCGCCGTACGTGATGTCCTGGCCGTCGTACCGAATCGCGACCCGCTTGGCGCGGCCCTCCCCCACGTGGCGGTCCACGAACCACGTAGCGGCGTTGAAGTCACGGGGAATGTCCATCTCACTTCGTGAATTGTGCCACGTCCTCACCGGCGGACGCCGGCTCACTGCGGCCGCCCAGGTACTTGGCCAGGAACGCCTCCACGGCGGCGTAGTACCGCAGATTGTTCTCCGGTCTGGCGAATCCGTGCCCTTCGTCCGGAAACACGATGTACTCGACGTCCTTTCCGTTCTTCCGCATCGCCGCGACGATCTGATCGCTCTCCGCTTGCTTCACGCGCACGTCGTTCGCGCCCTGCACGATGAGCAGCGGGACCTTGATCTGGTCCGCCTCGAAGAGCGGCGAGCGGGACTTCAGAAACTCTTCCTCCGTTTCGACCTTGCCGACCCGCTTATCGAACACGGCCTTGAACGTGGCCCAGTAGGGCGGGATGCTGTGAATCAGCGTGACGATGTTCGACGGACCAAACGCTTCCGCGCCGCACACGAACGCGTCGGGGGTGAAGGCGACGCCCACCAGAGTCGCATAACCGCCGTAGCTCCCCCCGTAGATGCACACGCGCTGCGGATCGGCATAGCCCTGCGCCACGGCCCAGCTCTTGCCGTCCAGCAGGTCGGTGTGCATCTTGCCGCCCCACTCGCGGTCGCCAGCGTTCAAGTAGGCCTTTCCGTATCCAGTGGACCCGCGAAAGTTGACCTGCAGCACCGCGTAGCCGCGGTTGGCGAGCCACTGTACCTCGCGATTCCACCCCCACGTATCCCGGCCCCACGGCCCGCCGTGCACGTCCAGCACGAGCGGGAGGTTCTTGGGCTCGACTCCGGCGGGCAGCGTCAGATACCCGTAGATCGTCATGCCGTCGCGCGCCGTGAAGGAGATCGCCTGCATCTTCGCGAGCGTGTACTGCTCGAGCTTCGGGCGGTGGGTGAAGAGCAGCTCGCCGCGCTTCGTGGCCCGGTCGTAGACGTAGTAGTAGATAGGCCCGTCCGGCACGTTGTACGACACGATCCACTTCGCGTCCTTGACGTCGCGGCTGTCGATCGTGAAGTCGCCGTCGTGCACGGCCTTCAGCGCCGCGAGATCGCCCGCCACGGATGAATCGACGACCTCCCACTCGAGCCGCTGTCGCAAGAACGCCACTGCCTGCAGCGTGTACCGCCGGGGATGCGTGAGCACGAAGCTCGCGTCGAACTGCGGATCCGCGGCGAGCGGCGTCTCGTGGGCGGTCGCGAGATCGATTTGCAGCAGCCGGGCCGCGTTCGCGCCCACACTCGAGATGAGCCACACCCCCCGGTTGTCAGGGGTGAATCCTGCGACACCGCCGAACGTCTCGTCGGCGCTCTCGTGGCGCAGCAGGCGCCACGCCGCGCCCGCGCGGTCGCGCACGCGGATGTCGGTGCTCCCATCCGGCTGGGACGCCTGGGCCACGCGGACCTGGAACACGTGGTCCGCCGCCCACCCGGTGACGTCGCCGGGGTTCTCCGCTTCGAGCGTGGCCCGCCCGCTCTTGAGATTCAACCGGTAGGCGTCATGGAAGCGCCGGTCGCGATGGTTCCAGGCCACGAGGATCTGGTCGGGAAAGTCGGGGCTGACGGAGAGGATCTGGGTCTGCACGCTGTCGAACGGCGTGAGGTCGCGCGTGGTCTTGGCGGCAAGGTCCGTCTGATAGATGCGCCAGTTCTCGTCGCCCGCGTGTTCCTGCAGATGCAGAATGTGCTTCGAGTCGCCCTGCCAGAAGTAGTTGTAAATGGGCCGAGTCCGGTCGTGCGTCACCGGGTGGTCATCCCGCTTGCCGACGGTGCGCACCCAAACGTTCAGCACGCCGCTGTCCGGCGCGAGGTAGGCGAGCCGCTGGCCGTCGGGTGAGAGTTGCGGGTTGAGCTTCTCGGCGTTGCCGAAGAACACGCTGCGCGGAATGAGCGCAGGTTGCTGCGCCGGCGCCGGCAGCGCCGCGGCGACGGCGATCAGGAAGACTGGAAAGAACACGGCGGTGACCCGGACGTGAGCGGTGCGCATGGCGCGCTCCTTCCTTGCTGGGCGGCGGGAGAGACGGCAGATCGGGGGAAGATGCGCGCCGACTGGTGCGGTGGCAATGGCCCCGGCTAGCGTGCCCGTGCCTCGAAGATCGACCGCGCTTCGCCGAACCGGCGCAGCACCTCCTCTCGCTCCTCCCCTGTGTTCCACGCCGTAGCGGCCCGCGCCGCCGCCTCGAGCCGCGCGATCCAGCGCGCAAAGAGGGCCGCATCCGTCGCCGATCGCACCAGCTGGTCCCCGACCTGCACGTAGATCGGGCTGGTCGAGGCGAACGGATACAGATCGAGCACCGGGAGCTCGGCACGATCGCTGTAGGCGCGCAGTACGTACCAGCCGCTGCGCGCGACCGGGATCAAGACGGTATCGCGCGCCCTGGTGCGGTCGCCGCTCAGCGGAATGGTGGCGACCACCGCGCCGTTCCCGATGATTTCGAGGTGGTCCACGGGAACGTTCGACGCGAGCCCCACGCGGGCGGCGAGCCGGTGCGGTCCGGGAGGCAGTCGGATCTCGTCGCCGATGTCCCGGCCCCCGAGCGTGAACTCGAGCAGGGGCGCGTTGCTGACGAACGTCCGACCGGCTTTGATCGCGGCGAGCCAGCGCGCGTGATCGAGCGCCGCGCCTGTCTTCACGAAGACGCGCACCAGCCCCGGCGGGCCCCGCAAGCTGGCGAAGTTCGGAAACGCATCGGTCCCCGCCCCCGCCGGCAGGCGAAAACCGCAGTTCAACAGGCGATACCAGATCTCCGACGTGATACGGTGATCGCTATACCCCATCACTTCCACGTAGTCCACCTTGCCGAGCGCGACGTCCACCGGAAGCTCGTAGGTGAGCGGCTGCGCCGT
>QHTT01000094.1:62833-102893 GCA_003220935.1 Gemmatimonadota bacterium | reverse complement strand
CGCCGTGTCGGCCGGATCGGGCGCCGTCTCGAACGGGTGCACGTATCCGACGAGCGCGCCCTGGGCGTGCGCCAGGTCGGCGACGGCCGCGTTCGTCGGGTAGAGACTCGCCGCCGCCGTGTTCGGGTAGCCTGCGTACTCCGGAAGGAGATAGTGGTCGGTGAGGCCGAGCAGCGCCGCGTGGCCCCAGTAACTCGTGTGAAACTCCTGACCGTGCACGAGCAGGAACCCCGGGCGGGAGACCGGATCGGGATCGGTGCGGAAATAGGCGAGGTCCGGGATCCGCTGCTCCTTGTTCACGATCAGGTTCTCCACCACGTGCAAGTCCTCGGCGCGTGCCTGGAACGCCAGGTGCGACGGCGTGTTGCGGTACGCCCCGCCGTAGTTCATGTGCACGTGGAGGTCCCCGCTCCACCATCCCCGGGCCGGGAGGTCGGCGAGCCGTTCGAGCACGACGCGGTGCGCCACGCGTCCATTAGCCGGCACGGTCACGTCGGCGCGCGACCACCGATATTCGGGCCCTCGCCACACGTCGACGGTCACTCGACCCGCCGGCACCGTCAGCTGGGCTGAGCCGCTCGAGTGGAAGTACGGGTATTCGAAGCCTCGCTCCGCGCGATCGAATCCCTCGTCGGCATGCCGCCAGGCATCATCGGGTGCATAGCCCCGCCCGTCAGGGCGGGTGACCGAAACGCGAGCCGGCGTGTGATGCCCGCCCCGGTCAACGATGTCGACCCGCAGCCGCCCCACTGCCTCGCGGTAGTGTCGCTCCTTCGCCTCGATCCGTTGTCTCCGCCCGCCCGGGACATCGATGACCCACAGCGACGTGTTCCCACCCTCATTCGAGATGTAGGCGATGTGCTTGCCGTCGTGGGACCAGCGCGGGGCAGTGGCGTCGAAGTCACCGTAGGTGACCGGAAAGGGATCGCCGCCTTCGCTCGTCATCAGCCACAACTGATGCCACTGGCCGCCGAGGTAGGAGCTGTAGACGATGCGCCGGCCGTCGGGGGCCCAGTCGGGACGGGCCTTCCACGTGGTTTCTTCGTAGCGGACCTCCCGCGGCACCGCGCCCGGCCGCGCCGCCATCCGCCAGAATCCGCCCGTTCCGTGGATGTGGCCCCGGTTCGAGACGAAGAGAAGCTCACTGCCGTCCGGCGACCACGTCGGCGAGAGATAGTGGTCCCACCGGCTGTAGGTTGTACAAGGACGACACGAACGCGAGACGCCCGCCTTCGGGCGACCAGCGCGGCTCGACGTTCACCGCGCCGTTCGCCGTCAAGGCTCGCACCGTGCCGGCCGTCAGGTCGAGCAGCTCGAGCTCGATCGCATCGTTGGCGTAGCGGGCGAAGGCGACCGCCCGGCCGTCGCTCGACCAGTCGGGCTGATAGTCGTACCCGGGACCGGTCGTGAGCTGCTCGGCGACGGAGGAGCCGATGCGCTGGCGCCAGAGCGAGCCTTGCATCGAGTAGATCAGCGCCGTCCCATCCGGTGCCCAGGTCACCGCGCTGGGCCCGCTCGTCACCTGGGGGACGTACATCTCCCGCCAGTAATAGGCGTGCGGCACGTCGACTTGCTTCAGGACCGGCTCGCGTTGGGCGGCTGCGGGGGAAAGTGGGGCCGCAGCGCACAGGACGGTGATCGCTACCGTGGCGCGCTGAGCCATCGCTCGATTTGCTCGCGCAGCATCGGCAAAGGAATCGCGCCGTCCTCCAGCAGCCGATCGTGAAACGCCTTGATGTCGAACTTCGAGCCGAACGACTGCTCGGCGAGGGACCGCAGCCGGCGGATCTCCAGGCGCCCCAGCGCGTAGGACAGACCCTGCGCGGGCCACACGGGGTAGCGATCCACCGGCACCGCGGCGCGCGCCTCCGCAACGCGCGTGTGGGCCTCGAGGTACTGAATGCCGTCGTCGCGGGTCCATCCGAACGCGTTGATCCCCGTGTCCACGACGAGCAGCGCGGCGGAGAGGGTGAGATTGGCGAGCGCCCCGAGGCGCGTTGTATCCGACGAATAGATCCCCATCTCGTCGGCGAGCTGCTCGGCGTATTCGCCCCAGCCCTCGCCGAACCCCGGCGACCAGAAGTAGCGGGCGATCGCCGGAATGGCGGCGCCCCGCTCGAGCGCGATCGTCCCCTGCAAGTGGTGTCCGGGGATCGTCTCGTGGAAGGTGAGCGGCTCGACGTCCGCGCGGGGCTTGTGCTTCGGGTCGTACGTGCTGAGGTAGAAGATCCCGGGCCGGCTGCCGTCCTCCGCGGGCGGGTCCCACTCGCCGACGCTCTCCCGCTCGCGGAACGCCGCATAGGACCGGATGACGACGCCCGCCCGCGGCAGGACGCCGAACCAGCGCGGCATCGCCAGCTGGGCCCGCTCCAACGCCGCCTCGGCGAACGTCAGCATCGCTTCGCGCGATCGGAACGCGTACTTGGAGTCGTTACGCAGCCGCTTGAGTACCGGGGTGACGTCCCGCGACCCGAAGCTCCGCTCGGCGATCGCTCGCATCTCTGCTTCGAGCTCGGCGACCGTCGCGCGACCCAGCCGGTGGATCGAGTCGGGAGAGAGCGCGAGCCCCGTCGTCGCCTGAATCGCTCCCCGATAACACGTCGCACCGTTGGGATTCGCCGAAACGCCGATCACCTTCCGCGCCCGCGGCAGGTACTCCTTGGCGAGGAATTGCCGGTACTGCCGTATCGTCGGCACGACGGCGTTCGTGATGAAGCGACGCAGCTCGTCGCCGAATCCGGGCGCGGAATCGCGCAACGCCGGACCATACAGCGGCGATCGATCGATCCGCTCGTCCAACAGCTGGTCGAGCTGCTTGATCACGATACGGACGTTCCCCTGCGGCGCGGAGTAGCCCAATCGCAGCCCCTCGCGCTGGTTCGCCATCTCGCTCGCGATGTACACAGGCATCTCCCGCCACCGCGCGAGGGCTTGCTGGCGCAGCTCCTCGGTTCCGACCGGCTGCACAGCGGCGAGTGACGTGACGATGGGCAACCAGCCGCGGTTCACGTGACTCACGTTCCAGAGCTCGTACCGGCATACCCGGGTCGCCACCGATCCCTCGAGCGACGCGCGCATGACGCCGTACGCCGTCCACTCGGGGCGCCCCTCGAGCAGAGCGGGATCGATCCGCCGCAGCTCCGCGAGCCACCGATCTTCCCGCGCCTGCCAGCGCCCGCGGGCGACTGGCGAGTTGTCGGGCAGGCGGTCGTGGCGGACGCCGGGCACGCCGGCGAGGGTAGCCTCCTCTGGATGACGCTCGAAGTAGGCGGCGAGGTAGGCGTCCGTGACCTTCCGCACCCGCGCGGCGAGGGAGTCGACGTCGACCTGCGCGCCCAGACGCTGCGCACCAGCGACGACCAACAGGGCGACTGCGACGGCGCGCCTCATGCTTTGAGGTGCAGCCGCTTGGGGTCGAGCACGTGCCGGAGCAGCCGCAGGTCCGTCGCGGTGGGTGGATCGATGCGTCCCAGCCGCGGCCGGCTCCCGAGCGGCCACCCGACGCCTGCCTGCACCTCGGACGGGTCCACTCCGGGATAGAGCGCCGCCAGGACGAGCTCGCCGGTCGCCTCGTCCGCCTCGAGCACCGCCTTGTCGGTGATCACTTTGACCGGTCCCGCGCCCGGCATGCCGAGCTGGGTGCGAGGCACCCCTCCGCTGCGATGTCCGGGGCTCGTGATGAAGTCGACCCGCTCCGGAAACGCGCGCGGCGAGAGCTTTGAGACTACGAGCGTGCGCTGAGCGTGAATCGCGATCTCCGCCGCCCCCCCGCTGCCGGGGAGCCGGACCGTCGGCCGCGCGTACGGTCCGATGACGGTCGTGTTGATGTTGCCGTAGCGGTCGACCTGCGCGCCGCCGAGGAAGCCGACTTCGACCCTGCCGTTTTGCAGCAGCAGCTGGAACACGTCCACCATGCCGCAGACCATGAGGGAGCCCGTGACCAGCGCGGGATCGCCGATCGACACGGGCAGCCGCTCGGGTGCGGCGCCCACGGCGCCCGACTCGTAAATCAGCACGAGACGTGGCGCATGGGTGGCGCGCGCCAAGTTGCAGGCGAGGTTGGGAAGACCGATCCCGACGAATACGACCTCCCCGTCGGCCAGCTCCCGCGCCGCGACGCTCGCCATCATCTCGTCGGGGGTGTAGGCGGCGTCAGAACCCGTAATTCACTCCGGAACAGAATCGCGCTGCCGCTTTGAGCCGTGCGGTCAGTCCCGGGTGCTTCTCGAGGTACGCCGCCCGATCCGACACGCCGCGCACGCAGTCGTCGAGGTAGCGCTCGAGCGCGTCCGGATCGCGCGAGATCGCCTCCCATGCGACGTAGAAATCGTTGTCACGGTCGTAGTACCCCTGCGCGTACGACGGGTGCGCCCCCCACGGCTCCACCACGACGGCGTCCACGATCATGGCGGGGACGGCGGTGCGGTTGGGGTCGGAGCGGATCACGGCCTCCTCCACGAGCTCTTCGACCACCACGATCACGTGCGCCGAGGCGAACGCCGCCTCCTTCTGGACGCCCACCAGGCCCCAGAGCTGGGTGTTCCCGAGGGCGTCAGCGCGCTGCGCATGGATGATGGTCACGTCGGGGTTCAGTGCCGGTACGGTCGCGAGGGCTGCTCCGGTGTAGGGGCACGTGACGTGTCGGATGCGGGGATTCGCGGCCGGCAGGTCAGTGCCCATGTAGTTGCGCATCGGCCAGAAGGGGAGGCGGGCCGCGCCCGCCGCGAAGCGGGCGACCATGCCAAAATGCGAGTACTCCTCGATCTCGAGCGGCGGCCCGCCCTTCCCCTCCACCGCGCGTCGGAACGCGTGCAGCGATCCCACGCCGGGATTGCCGGCCCACGAGAAGACGAGCTTCCGGGCGCAGCCCGCGGCGATCATCTGGTCATAAATCAGGTCGGGCGTGAGGCGGCACAGCGTGAGGTCGCGGCGGCCTTGGCGGATGATCTCGTGGCCCGCGGCGAAGCAGATGAGGTGGGTGAACCCTTCGATGACCACGGTGTCGCCGTCGTGGACGAAGCGGGCGATGGCGTCGCGCATGGACATCACCTTGGAAGCGCTTCCCGCCATCAGCTTTCGGCGCATCCCGCTGAAGGCCGACGGCCGACGGCGCTTTCAGTCCAGCTCATCCAGACACTCGTCGATGATGCGGAGCGCCGTATCCACGTCCTCCTCGTCCACCACGAGCGGCGGCGCGAGGCGGAGCGTGCTCTTCCCCGCCCCGAGCAGCAGCAGGCCCTTCCGGAAGGCGCGCTCCACCAGTTTGTGCGGGATCTCCGGCGCGGGCTCGCGCGTGGCGCGGTCCTTCACGAACTCCACGCCGATCATCAGCCCGCGCCCCCGCACGTCGCCGATCGCGGCGTATTTTTCCTGGAGGCGCCGCGTGCCGCTGAGCAGCCGCTCTCCCAACTTCGCGACGTTGGGGAGCAGCTCGCGTTCGACGACGTCCAGCGTCGCGAGCGCCGCGGCGCAACACACCGGGTTGCCGCCGAACGTGCTGCCGTGCGCGCCGGGCCGCCACTTCATGATCGATTGCTTCGCGATGATCGCCCCGATCGGCATGCCGCTGCCCAGGCCCTTCGCGACCAGCACGACGTCGGGCTCGATCCCTTCGTACTCGCACGCGAACATCCTTCCGGTCCGCCCGATGCCGCTCTGCACCTCGTCGCACACCAGCAGGATCCCGTGCCGGTCGCACAGCTCCCGCAGCGCCTTCAAGTAGCCGGGCGGCGGGACGACGTAGCCGCCCTCGCCCTGAATCGGCTCCACGAAGATCGCCGCGACGCTCTGGGGGTCGACCTGCTTCGCGAATAGCTCGTCCTCGATGACCGTCACGCAGCGCATCGTGCACACGGGCTCACCGCGGCAGTAGTCGCAGCGGTAGCGGTAGCCGTACGGTACGTGATGCACCTCGGGCAGGAACGGCGCGAACCCGGCGCGCTGCACCACCTTGCTCGCGGTGAGGCTCAAGCCGCCGTAGGTGCGACCGTGGAACGCCCCCAGGAACGCGATCAGCCCCGGACGACCCGTCGCATGCCGGGCCAGCTTGATCGCGCCCTCAACTGCTTCGGTCCCGGAGTTCGCCAGGAACACGCGCTTCTGGCTCGGGCCCGGCGCGAGCTTGGCGAGCCGCTCGCACAGCGCGGCGAAGCCCTCGAAGTAGAAGTCACTGCCGCAGATGTGGAGGAAACGCCCGGCAGCCTCCTGAATCGCCCGGACCACCGTCGGGTGGCCGTAGCCCGTCGCCGCCACCGCAATCCCGGCCATGAAGTCGAGGTAGCGGTTCCCGTCCACATCCTCGACCATGGCGCGCTCGCCGCGCGCGATCACCAGCGGGTACTCCTTGGGGTAGGACGTCGACGCCCAGCGGTCCTGCCGTGCCACGATCTCCCGCGCCTTCGGTCCGGGGGGGGCGACCACGATGCGCGGGTAATCCTTCATGCCTCGATCACCGTGCGGCTCTGCTCCCGCAGGAACTGCGCGACGTAGTACGGGCCGCAACCGCCCTTGCCCGTGGAGCCCGAGCCCTTCCATCCGGTGAACGGCTGCGCCCCGGGCCAGGCGCCGGTGGTCGCCCCGGTGTTCGAGAAGATTCCCGCCGTGAGCCCGTACTCCGCTTTGTTGGTCTCGGCGATCGCTTGCTCGAGCCCGGAAACCTCCGCCACAGCCAGGAATGGCACGAACAGCTCGTCGCAGAAGAGCGAGGAGGAAAGCGGCAGCCGCGCGATCGTGGGCGCGACGAAATGCCCGCGCTCGAAGCTTGCGCCGCTGAGCCGTTCACCCCCGTGCAGGATGGCCCCCCCCTTCTCCCGCGATACCTGCGCCACGGCCCGCTCGAACCTTGCTACTGCCTCCGCGTTGATCACCGGCCCCAACACGACATCCCGCTCGGTCGGGTCCCCCACCTTGAGCGCCCTCGTCTTGCCGACCAGCTGCTCGAGGAACGGCCGCGCCACCCGTTCGTGCACGTACACGCGCGAGGTCGCGCTGCACTTCTGGTTTTGCAGTCCGAAGGCCGACCGTACGACACCCTCCGCGGCGGCGTCCAGGTCTGCTGATTCCATCACGATCGCGGCGTTCTTGCCGCCCATCTCGAGCAGGCACGGCTTGATCCAACGGGTCGCGAGCCCCTGGTGAATCCGCAGGCCGACCGCTTTCGAGCCCGTGAACACCACCCCGTCCACCCCGGGGTGGCGCCACAGGGTCTCACCTGCCTCAGGCCCGTACCCGGACAGGTAGTTGAACACGCCCGGCGGGAGCCCGGCGTCACGGTAGATCTCGTACAGCTTGAGCCCCGTCCACGACGCCTCCTCCGCCGGCTTGTACACCACGGCGTTCCCCGCGACCAGCGCGGCCGACGACATACCGGTTGAGAGCGCGAGCGGGAAGTTGAAGGGAGCGATGCAGGCGAACACTCCGTACGGCCGCAGCAAGTCGGTGTTGTGCTCGACGGGTGTGACCCGCGCCATCTGGCGTACGAACCCGTTCGCGTCCTCCACCTGCTGGCAGTAGTAGTCGATCAGATCGGCCGCCTCCTCGGCGTCCCCCATCGCTTCGACGCGGGCTTTGCCGACCTCGAGGCTCATGATCGCCGCGAGCTCGAACTTACGCTCGCGCACCAGGCCGGCAGCGCGCCGCAGGATCGCGACCCGTTCCCGCCAGCCGCCGTGCATCCACGCCGGCTGCCCCGCCCGCGCAGCCGAGACCGCGCGGTCGACCTGCGGGGGCGTCGCGGCAGTAAAGCGGCCGAGCACGACACCGGTGTCGATGGGCGAGCGGTCGATGATCGGGGGTGCGGGCGACGGCACTGCCTCCCCGGCGATGTAGAGCGGATAGTCCCCGCCCAGCTGCCCCCGCACGCGCGCCAGCGCGTCGTCGAACTGGCGGTGAAACAGCTCCCAGTCGACGCTCGCGGACGTGTAGGTGATCTTGGATTGAGCCGGTGCGATGGTGGTCATGAGCGCTCCTGAACTGTCAGCTGTCAGCCATCAGCCATCAGCGGTCCACTGCGCCGACACGCTGACTCCTCAGCGTAGCCTCCAGTGCCTCCCCAAACCGGCGCACGATCTCGTCGATTTCCTGCTCCGTGACAATGAACGGCGGCGCGACCATCACGAGGTCGCCATTCGTCCCATCGGCGTGCCCCACGTTGGGCCACACCACCAGTCCCGCCTGTTGTGCCGCCTCGGTGAACGCCTCGGCGAAGTGCGCCGCGCGCGGGAACGGCGCGCGGGTTTCTTTGTCCTCGACGAACTCGATCCCGGCGAGCAGGCCGCGGCCGCGCACGTCGCCCACGTGCGGCAGCTCCCGCAGCGCCGCGAGCCGCTGCTGCAACACCTCGCCGATGCGGGCGCACCGCTCGATCAGGTGGTGGCGCTTGAGATAGCGCACGGCGGCGAGGCCCGCGGCGCACGCCACGCTATGGTGGGAGAACGTCTGCGCATGCATGAAGTTGCCGGAGCCGTCGGCGATCACGTCGATGATGCGCTCGGGTGCCGCCACGGCGGAGAGCGCCGCGTACCCCCCCGAGATTCCCTTGCCGAGTGTCATGATGTCGGGCAGCGCCCCGTACGGCTCGATCGCCCACCAGGTGCCGGTGCGCCCGGCGCCGCACAGGATCTCGTCCGCGACCAAGAGCACCTGGTAGCGGTCGCAGATCTCCCGGATTCGCCGGAAGTACTCGGGGCGGGGAGTGGAGGCACCGGTGGAGGAGCCGCCCACCGGCTCGGCGATGAACGCCGCCACGCGGTCGGCACCGAGCGCGACGATCGCGGCTTCCAGCGCGACGCCGCTGCACACCGGGCATCCGGGGTCGTGGCCGCGACACGGGCAGCGGTAGGGATACGACGCAGCGACGCGATGCACGTCCACCAGCCACTCCCGGAACATCGTCTGGTAGTGCTCGCGCGCCGACGCGGAGAGCGCGAGCAGCGTGTTGCCGTGATAGGCCGGAGCGAGCGCGACGACCTTGTGCTTCTCAGGCCTGCCGCGCTCCACCCAGTACTGCCGCGCCAGCTTGAGCGCGGCTTCCACCGCCTCGGAGCCGCTCGAGAGGAAATACAGCTTGTCGAGGTCGCCGGGGAGCGTCGCGGCGAGCTCGGCAGCGAGCTCCTCCACCGGTGCGTGCGTGAAGGCGGTGGCCGACAGATAGCCGAACTGCCGCGCCTGTTGCGCCATGGCATCCGCGATCTCGCCGTTCGAGTGGCCGAGGTTGGCGACGTACGCGCCGCCCACGGCGTCGAGGTAGCGCTTGCCGTGTTCGTCGATGAGCCAGCACCCTTCACCGCGCACGATGCGCGGGAAGGCGCGCCCCAGCTTGCGGTAAAACACATGGCTCTCGGGATACCGGTACGCCGTCATCCGTTGCCTTTCCTTATTATTAGCCCCGCGGAAAGCTATGACCCCGGCCCACGCTCGGCGAGCCTCGCCACTCAGTGCGCGCAGCCGTAGCTTAGATCTAGCTACATAACCTACGGAACCCAGCATGCCCAGACTGACGTGTCTGCTCGTCGTCGTCGTGCTGCTCCCCGCCACGCCGGCGCGCTCTCAGACGGCGGCGATCCCGCCGGGCGAATCGCTCGTCACCGATGGAATCCCGCCGATCCCCGCGAGCATCGCCGAAGCGGCACGTCGGTACAGTGAGTTTCGCACGGCGGCCTTCTGGGACTGGCATCCGACGCGACGCGAGATGCTCATCGGCACCCGCTTCGGCGACGCCCAACAACTGCACCTGGTGAAGATCCCGGGCGGCGCGCGCACCCAGCTCACCTTCTTCCCCGATCCCGTCTCCGGCGCGTCGTACCAGCCGACCGATGGACGCTATGTCGTGTTCAGCAAGGACGTGGGCGGCGGCGAGTTCTTCCAGAAGTATCGCTACGATGTCGCCACTGGCGACATTACCCTGCTCACCGACGGCAAATCCCGCAACGTGGGCGGGGTCTGGTCGCACCGGGGCGACCGCTACGCCTACATGTCCACCCGGCGCAACGGCCGGGACCTGGATCTCTGGGTGATGGACCCCGCCGACCCGCGCACCGACCGCATGGTGCTGGAGCTCGAGGGCGGGGGCTACGCGCCGCTCGATTGGTCGTCCGACGACCGGACGATGCTCCTGCACCAGGGGATCTCGGTGAACGAGAGCTACCTGTGGCTGGTCGACGTCGCGACCGGCGTGAAGACCCTGCTCACGACGAAGCAGGGCAAGGACACCGTCGCGTACGGGAGCGCGCAGTTCGGCCGCGACGGCAAGGGGATCTATCTCACGACCGACCTGGGATCGGAGGTGCGGCGGCTCGCGTATCTGAGTCTGCTCGGCAAGCGCTACCGTTTCCTGAGCGACCGCCTCCCGTGGGACGTGGACGAGTTCGCGCTTTCCCCCGACGGGCGCTGGATCGCGTTCGTCGCCAACGAAGACGGGATCGGTGCGCTGCACGTGATCAATGCTGCGACCGGTGCGGAGCGACGGATTCCGAAGCTGCCGGCGGGACTGATCGGGAACGTCACCTGGCGCCGCACCGGCGCAGAGCTCGCCTTCTCGTTTACCTCCGCTCGCTCGGGAGAGGACGCGTATTCGCTCGACCTCGTGACCGGCCGGCTGGTGCGCTGGACCGAGAGCGAGACCGGCGGCCTCAATACGGCGGACTTCGCGGAGCCGGAGCTGATTCACTGGTCGAGCTTCGACGGGCGCTCGGTCTCCGGGTTCCTCTACAAGCCCCCGGTTCGGTTCGCCGGCCGCCGGCCCGTCATCATCAACATCCATGGCGGACCGGAGGGCGAGTCACGTCCGGGGTTCCTGGGCCGCAGCAATTACTACGTCAACGAGCTCGGCATCGCCCTCATTCTCCCCAACGTGCGGGGGTCGACGGGTCACGGCAAGACGTTCGTCAAGCTCGACAACGGGACCCTGCGCGAGGGCGCCTACAAGGACATCGGCGCGCTGTTCGACTGGATCCGCGCGCGCCCTGATCTCGACCCGGATCACGTGCTCGTGACGGGCGGCAGCTACGGCGGCCACATGACGCTGGTGACCGCGACGCTCTATAACGATCGGGTCTGCTGCTCGGTGGACGTGGTGGGCATCTCCAACCTCGCCACCTTCCTCAAGAACACGTCCGGGTACCGCCAGGACCTGCGGCGCGTCGAATACGGCGACGAGCGCGACTCCACGCTCCGGGCGTGGATGGAGCGCACCGCGCCGCTCAACAACGTGGACAAGGTCACGAAGCCGCTGTTCATCGTCGCGGGAATGAACGATCCGCGCGTCCCCAGGACCGAAGCCGAGCAGATGGTCGCCGCCCTGAAGCAGCGGAGCGTGCCGGTCTGGTATCTGATGGCGAAAGACGAGGGTCACGGGTTCCGGAAGAAGAGCAATCAGGACTTCCAGTTCTACGCGACGATCCTCTTCACCGAACGGTATCTGCTGGGCCGTGAGGTGTCGGACCTCGCGCCCTAGACGTTCACCGCCCGCATCCCTGCTTCCGTGTAGCGGTCTCCGGCCGCAGCTCCCTGCGGCACCACAGTGTCGAGGCGCTGCAGCTCCTCCGGCCGGAGGCGGATGGCGAGCGCTCGCACGTTCTCCTCGAGCCGGGCGCGCCGCTTCGTCCCCGGGATCGGGACGATGTCGTTCCCCCGAGCGAGCAGCCAGGCGAGCGCGAGCTGCGCGGGCGTGCATCCCTGCTCCCGAGCAATCACCTCGATCCGCTGCACCAGCTCGAGATTCTTCTCGAAGTTCTGCTGCTGGAACCGCGGATTGTGGCGCCGCCAATCGTCCGAAGGGAGGTCGTCGGGTCGCCGGAAGCGACCCGTGAGGAACCCCCGTCCGAGCGGGCTGTATGCCACGAACCCGATGCCCAACTCCCGGCACGTGGGCAGGATATCGGCCTCTGGGTCGCGACTCCACAGCGAGTACTCGGTCTGGAGCGCGCTGATCGGGTGCACCTGGTGGGCACGGCGAATGGTGGCGGGCGACGCTTCGGAGAGGCCGAGGTACCGTACCTTCCCTTCCCGCACCAGCTCGGCCATGGCGCCCACCGTGTCCTCGATGGGCACCTCGCGGTCGACACGGTGCTGGTAGTACAGGTCGATGGTGTCGACGCCCAGCCGTTGGAGCGACGCGTCGCAGGCGGCCCGGACGTACTCCGGCCGGCCGTTCACGCCCCGGAAAGTACCGTCCGGTCCGCGCACATTGCCGAACTTCGTGGCCAGCGTCACCTCGTCGCGCCGGCCTGCGATGGCGCGGCCGACGAGCGTTTCGTTCGTGAACGGGCCGTACACATCGGCGGTGTCCAGGAAGGTGACTCCCAGGTCGAGGGCCCGGTGAATCGTGGCGATGGATTCGGCGTCGTTCCGACCGGCGTAGAACTCGGACATCCCCATGCATCCCAGGCCAAGCGCGGAGACGACCAGGCCCTGCCTGCCAAGCGTGCGTTGCTCCATTGTGGCGACTCCTTGCGGGGTTCACAGACATCCAGCTTGCTGCAACCACGCCGGCCGGAGTGATGTTCCCGGTCGCCGCCTACTAGAATTGATGCTCCATGGACACACCGGCGGCCCCCAGCGCTCGGCTACGCGCCCTGTGGGCCCGGCTCTCCCCACTTCCGGGCGGCAAGCGCGTGTTCAGCTGGCTGCTCGGTCGGATGGTTCCCTACACCGGCACCATCCACCCCCGTGTCGTCGAACTCGGTGGCGGGCACGCGAAGATCCAGATCGCCGATCGGCGGGGCGTGCGCAATCACCTGAACTCCGTCCACGCCGTCGCGCTCGCGAACCTCGCTGAGGTGACGAGCGGGCTCGCCCTGCTCACCGGGCTGCCACCCAACGTCCGTGGCATTCCGGTGAGGCTCTCCATAGCCTACCTCAAGAAGGCGCGTGGTCGCCTCACCGCCGAAGCACGCTGCCCCCTCCCCGACACCTCGGTCGACGCCGAGCACGACTTCGAGGCGGTCATCTCCGACTCGAGCGGCGACGTGGTGGCGCGGGCGACGGTACGCTGGCGGCTCGGCCCGGCGCCCACGCCATGACACAGCTCGACACCCCGCTCTCCCGCGACGCGCGCGTCGAGGTGCCGCTCATCGCCGGCGCCATGTACCCGTGTTCCAACCCGGAGCTGGTGGCCGCCGTATCGGCTGCCGGCGGCATCGGCATCGTGCAGCCGCTCTCGATGATCTATGTCCACCGTCACGACCTGCGCGACGGCTTCCGGCTGATCCGCCGCCTCACCGACAAGCCGATCGGCATGAACGTGCTGATCGAGCAGTCGTCACGGCTGTACCTCGATCGCATGCAACGCTGGGTGGACGTCGCGCTGGAGGAGGGCGTCCGGTTCTTCATCACGTCGCTCGGCAAGCCGCGCTGGGTCGTGGAGCGCGTGCGTCAGGTCGCCGGCCTCGTTTACCACGACGTCACCGAGCGCAAGTGGGCCTTGAAGGGGCTCGAGGCAGGTGTGCGCGGGCTCATCGCCGTGAACAGCCGCGCCGGCGGTCACGCGGGTCCGCGCAGCGCCGCGCAGCTCGTCGAGGAGCTGGGTGACCTGGGCGTCCCGCTGGTGTGCGCGGGAGGGATCGGCGACGCGGCGGGGTTCGTAGCGGCGCTGCGACTGGGTTACGCTGGCGCCCAGCTCGGCACACGCTTCATCGCCACGCCCGAATGCACTGCCCACCCCGAGTACAAGCGCGCCATCGTGCAGGCGGACGAGGAGGACATCGTGCTCACCGAGCGAGTCACCGGCGTCCCGCTCGCGGTGATCCGCACGCCCTACGTCGAGCGGGTCGGCACGCGGGCGGGGCCGCTCGCCCGCTGGCTGTTGCGCGGACGGCGGACCAAGCACGTCATGCGCACCCTGTACGCGCTCAATTCGGCGTGGCGGCTCAAGCGCAGCCTGTTTGACGGCGCCTCGTCCAAGGACTACTGGCAGGCCGGCAAGAGCGTCGCCGCAATCACGAGCATCGAGCCCGCGGGCGAGATAGTGCGGCGCTTCGCGGCCGCGGCCCTCACATCGACGTAAACACCGCCGGTCCGGTCAGTTACTGACGAGGGTGTAGTAGGTTCCTGCGCCGGTGTTGCGTATCCGGAGCGTGACTGTCCCTTTGAGTTTCTGGCTCCACTTGATCGAGCAGTCGCCTCCGTACCCCGCGTCGCGCGCGACGAGCTGGTTCCCTTCGTACAGATAGCAATCGAGGTCCCCGCGAGCGCTACTAGCCGAGACAGTGACCGTGTTCGGCACGTACCCGCCTTGAAACGTGATGCGGTATTCGGCCACCGCACCGGTGCCGAGATAGCCATCGGCCCAGATGGGCCCGCCCGCAGCCCCGCGCGTGGCGAGGAGGGCGCTCGCAGCCTGGCGCAGCTCCTGCGCCAGCGCGGCGTCGCCGAGGCCGACCTCGCGGTTGGCTGCCAGCTCGGCCGCCATGCGAGCCGTATTGACGTCCTGCTGCTCCACGGCGACGTGTGAAGCGAGGCGCAGGAGCCCGGCGGCGCTGAAGTCGCCCGCCTTGGCCGCCTCCTCCGGGCGCACGGAGTCGCGCGGCTCGCTACCGACGCGCTGCAGGCCAGGCGTGGCGCGCTCCACGGTGATCATGATCTGGGCAGCAGCGAGCACCGCGCGCGCGTCGTTCGTCGCGGCGCCGGAGCGCGCCAGGCTCGCGGCCGTTTCCCGCAGGCTCACCCCCGGCACCGCACCCTCCGTGGGCTCGCCTTGCGTGAAGCCACGGGCACTCCCGCCGACCAGCAACATTCCCACGGCGCCGGCGATCTGTCCCACCGCTGTGGCAACCCTCACGTGTCGCACCTCCTCTCGCCTTATCGGGCGCCCACGAGCTGAAAGGCGGCCCAGAACCGCGGGTGCGTATAGCCGGGGGTGCGGCGCACGTCGTCCTGCGCGCGCCGCAACGCGTCCGCCTTGCTCGGAGCGTCCCGATCCTCGAGCCAGTGGCTGTAAAAGCGCCTCATGAGCAGGTTCGTCACCACATCGGACACGCTCCACAGAGACACCAGCACGCTCCGCGCGCCCTTGGCGAGGAACGCTCGTTGCAGGCCGACCGTCCCCTCGGCCTGCTTCAAGTCACCAAGCCCCGTCTGGCAGGCGCTCAGGGTGACCAGTTCGGCACTCAAGGTAAGCGCGGAGTCGTCCAAGATCTCGCCCACTGTCAGGACCCCGTCGTGCCCAGAACCGGGGGCGAGCGCCACGAACGACTTGCGCACCAGGCCCTCGGAGGCGAAGGCGTAGCCATGGGTAGCCAGATGGATCAACGGTGCGCTGGGAAGGCGCACTCGGACTGCCGCTTCGCTGGCGCGATCCGCCGTCAAGGCGGTGGCCCCCAGCCGACTAGCTAACCACCGGGCCTCGACCTCTGCGTTTGGGAGGGGCGCGAGTGAAACTTCCCTCCCCGACGCCCCGATCACCGTCGGCATTGTTGGATTTCCCACGACGAGCGCGCGACGCAGCTCGGCGGCCCGCTGCGCGTCGCGCGGCAGGCCTGGGCGAGCTTCCGCTTCGCTCCAGGACGCAAGCGACGGGACATACCGGATCGGATGGCGGGTTCCGAACGGCTCAGCGAGTGCCGTGCGCGAGCGCCCTAAGGGGAGACACGCGAACGGCACTAGCGCGAGCGGGCCCTGCGGCACGATCACCAGCTCGGTCGCGCTGTCGAGCCGTTCCTCGAATGCCGGCGGCAGCAAGAGCTCCGCCAGCGTGCGTGCGGCCGATTCGGCAAATCGTAACCCACGACGCACGACCGGGCGGCCGACACCGTCCTCCAAACCGGCAACCGCCCCGAATGCGACGTCGGAGCTGGCAACGTCCGCCACGCCGAGCCCTCCTCGCAGCGCACCGACGAGCGCCGCGAGCGAGTCCCGGCCGATGGCTTGCCGCGACACGCGGACCTCGCCCGTGGGCTGGACCAACCACACGAGCAGCGTGTCGGGCGTGACCAGGTAATAGAGGACTGCGGCTCCCGAGCGCCGCGCCGCGTCGGCAAGCCGCGTCCCCTCGGCCGCCAGGTCGGCACCTGGTGCGTGCGGCGGCGCAGTCGGCTGTCGAGCGCCCGGCTTCCCGCCCGCGCGCGGCGAGCTCTGGCCGGCCGACGCCCGAATCAGGTCAAGCAGGGCCTGGGCGCGGCCCCGCTCCGCCGCGGCCAACGAAGCCAGAGCCGCTGCCTGCGCGCCCACCTTGTCTTCCCGGGAGAGCCAGACGAGCGCCCAGTTTTCGTAGAGCCGCACGTCCTGCTCGGCGAAGCTCAGCCGATTCAGGTCGCTGCCGGCGAAGCCGCCGACCTCCACGCGCACCGCCGCGGCAGAATCGTAGTACGCGGCCGCGGTCTGAAAATCACGCAGTGACCGATGGAACACCTGGGCGAGATTGTAGAGAGTCTCGCCCTCGCGCGCCCGATCGCCGACCGCACGCAGCAGGCCGAGCGCCTGTCCCAGGAGCTTCACCGCTGTGTCGGGCCGGCCCAACGCTTGGTAAGTGCGCCCGAGGTCGTTCAGGGCCCAAGTCTCGCCAGACTTGTCCCCGACCTCGCGCTTGACAGCCAGCCCATCGTTCAGGTAGGCCAAGGCCGAGTCCAGTCGTCCAAGCTCGAGCCACACTCGACCCATGTTGGCCAGGGTGATGCCGACGGTCGAGCGCCGGCCGACCTCGCGCAAGACGAGCAGGGCCTGGCGGTAGTTGGCGAGAGCGGAGTCGTTTTGACGGAGCAGCTCGAAAGACAAGGCGAGGTTGTTGAGGGTTACGCCCTCGCCCCCACGATCCCGGATCCGTCGCCGGATCTCGAGTGATTGCCGCAGGTACACGATGGCGGAATCGGGACGCCCCAGCGTTTGATGCACACGGGCGATGTTGTTGAGCGTAACGCCTTCTCCTATCGAGTCCCGTATCTGCCGCCGAATGGAAAGGGCCTCCCTGAGGTAGGACAGGGCCGAGTCCGGGCGGCCCAGGGCAAGGTACGCACTCCCAATGTCGTTCAGGGCATAGCCCTTCTCCTGGCTGTCACCCAGTGCCTGAGCGAGTTGCATCGCCTCACGGTAATACCACACTGCAGAATCGACTTGACCAAGCCCGTGATGGGCTTCGCCAATCTGCGTCAGCGTGGCGGCTTCGCTCTTCCGGTCCCCGGCCAGACGCAGCGAGCGCAATGCTTGGCCATAATAGGCAAGGGCGGAATCAACCCGGCCCAGCGAGTTGTGCAGGTAGCCTACGTTGACGAGCGCCTCACCCGCTTTCCCGGTCGCACCAGCACGGCGATAGAGCTCGGCCGCGCGGGCGAAGAGGAGCAGTGCTCGCTCCGCCCCCTCGCGAGTGCCTTTTTCGTATGCGGCGGTGGCCTGCTCGTCAAGGGCGTCAGCGCTGTCCAGCACTCCGCTGCGCGCTTGTGCCTGCGGGGACGCAGACATCGGGGTCAAGACGAACAGGCAATATGCGAGGAGTGCCCTCAGAGCACGAATCTGCCGGAGCGGAACGCCGGCCCGTTGCGAGCCAGCGTTACCGTTCCTATCGCTACCTCTTGATGATCGCGATCGACCCGGCACCCAAGGGAGCCGTGGGGTCGGCACCATCTGGAGCTCCAAACTGGTTGTCATACACGACCACGTCGTCGCTCGGGTCGGCCGGATTCATCCGATCCCAGATTTTGATTCGGAACCGATCTACCCCCCCACCCCCGCTCACTGCACCGTCGAGAGCCGTCAGCAGGAACCCGAAATCACCGGCTCCGTTGATCTTGCCGAGGCCTGTGAATTGTGCCCGTGCTCCGGCGACAACCAACCACTGCTGGCCGGTAGATGTGAAGAGGAAGTGGGCATCCTGCACTGCGAACGCGGTGAGCCCCACCGGAACCGTTCCTCCTAGTTGATATTTCGAGGCGAACGCAAAACCCGCTCTTCCGGAAACCTGCATGTAGCGTAACGACGATACGACGGGTGAGTTGACCCACCCCAAGCCCGTTACCAAGCCAGCGGCAGGATCGTATACGACCGCAGACTGTTGCGCTGAACCGGTGCCTCGGTCGTTGTCGGTTACCGTGAGGGTCAGCGCGTACACGCCCGGGGAGGCGTACTGATGGCCATTTGCGACAGATCCGGACCCTCCGGCTTCGGTGAGGGTCGCCGGATCGGTGGTGCTGCCATCACCCCACGTCCATTTCGCGGTGTGCGTGTCCGTCAGATCACCATCGGTGAAGGTGCCAGCGGCAGCGGTCGCTGTACCGATCATGACAGAGGCGAGGGGAGACAGGGATACTACCGGGAGGAGATTCTGATCGAACTTGATGTTGTCAAATGCGAAGAACGTACCGACGTCGTTGTTCGGCCCGGCTTCCTCGACAAACAGTTGTAGATTGATCGTCTGCCCCGCGAACTGAGAAACATCGACACTGGCTGTGCGCCATCCGGTGCAGAGCGGTAGCAGGGATGTAACAAAGAGATTGTCATTCGGTGCACTGCCAAAGTCAGTGCTCCCGCAGCTCCCGACCTGGAGGGACGTAGTGCTGCCGGACCCGCCGGGCTGGAGATCGTCGCGGGAAATCCGGAAGAGTTCAATCGTTTGCCCATTGACGAGCGCCTGTACGACCGCAAAGTCGTTGTGACTCGACCCGGTGTTCAGTTGGCCGCTAAGAAACGCGTAGTCGAAGGTGAGCAATGCTCGGCGGTTAGCAAGAAGAGTAAAATCCCTTTGGATGCCGCTCTTCCTTGCGACAATGAATTGCCCGCCGCGGTAGAAGTTCGAAGTGGCCATAAACGCGAAGTGAGTAGATGGATTCCCTATCGGATCGGGGTTGGGGTCGGGATTCGTGGGCACGCTGAGCGTACCCAAGGTCTGCGTCAGCGCGCCAAGGAAGCAGAAGCCGCTCGTGATGCACGCATCAGGAGTTGGAGGTGTGCCCGAAACGTCCCCCCGCGCCGAGCCCGGGAGGAAATTCCAAAGGGTGGGTGGCCAGAGGCTACCGGTGCTTCCAGAGTTCCCGGCGTCGTCGTTCCCGCCACCTCGAATGATCCCGCCGTAGTTCGGTTTGCCCGGACCGGCGTGGGTGGGGTCGTCAGCACAGCCTACGACGAACAACGCTCCGACCAACAAAACTGCGGCGGGAAATCGCAACATGGTCCGCTCCCTTCGCACGAGGGTGGGAGCCAGAACCGCCTTGCAGTCGAGCCACACGCGAAACGACCACGACGGTCACTCGTCTAGGGCCGCACCCCGAGTGCCTAACATGACACCAAAGAGAGGGCAGTGCAAATCGGAACTAGCGTGCAAGTCGAGCGTCAAGGCAGCGGGTTGGCGCACCTGACGAGCCTCCCGAGCACGCGCCCTCCAACAAGGCCTTCCCAATCCCGGGAAGTCAGCTCCGCCAGCTGAGACGCCTGGGCGACACTCGGCATCGAATCAGCGGCCCCGAGGACGGTCGCCCGCCGCTCCGGGCTCGCCCCCCGCAGGATCTCCCCCGGATTGAGGCAAAAACCAGCAAACCCACCGGCAAACGAGTCCACCCGCAGCCCGGGCAACAGCCGCTCGTCCCGCAGGGCCGCTGCGAAACGCGCCAGCGAGCGCGGATCGGCCGCGAGCCCGGCCATGCGGGTGGCCCAGATCCGGCTATACACCTCGTCCCGGAGGCGCGTGGCTGCCTCGCGCAGCTGGCCCGCCCTTTCAACGTGCCCCTGGAGCTCCTCCACCTCCGCCAACGGGAGCAGCGCCAGATCTTGCAGCATGCCGGCGCCGAACCGCGCCGCAAACAGCCGCGGCACTCGCAGCAACTGCTCGGCGACGGCGGCGTTCTCGCCCAGCCGCTCGGACGCACCTCTAAAGTCGCGTCGGGACAGCGCGAGCAGCGCACTCAGCACGTTTGCTTGCGCCGCTTCGCGTAGCGGGCCGTAAGGCGGTTCGGACACAGCGGCAAGAGTTTCATAGCGCGCCAGCGGACGGTCCAACCCCGCGGCAAACAGATCGATCTGTTTGGCCCGAGCGAGGCGCCTGAACAGCACGGTGCGCGAGTGGTCCGCGAGGGTTTGCAGCAGGCGGGCACTATCTTCGGGTAATCGCCGCGACGCGCCTTGAGTCGAGCCAAACCACGCGGATACGGCAGAGCGGGACCCCGTCGATCCCAGGAGCCGCGCAGGGGGCACCGGGTAGGCAGGCACGCCTTCCGGACGCTGACCATTTTCCTGAAGCGCACGTACCCATGCGAGCAGCGCGGTGTCGGGAATGGACGCCCGGTTGGGCAAGTACGACTGCCAGACGTGGCGAGCTTGGGTGACGGGATCCTCCGCATCAAGTCGACCCAGCACTGCCACGAGCTCCGCCGTC
Organism: Gemmatimonadota bacterium; assembly: GCA_003220935.1. Lineage (GTDB taxonomy): Bacteria > Gemmatimonadota > Gemmatimonadetes > Gemmatimonadales > GWC2-71-9 > 20CM-4-69-16. The sequence continues at coordinate 82,603 of QHTT01000094.1, read as the reverse complement.
TCGGGACCCAGCCGCTGGACGTTGCGGCCGGCAATGACGACCGCAGCCGCGACAGCCGCTAATGCAGCAAGCGCGATGAGGCTCACCAGCACTGCAACGAGGTGGGCAGCGCCAAGGACTCGCGTGCGTGACCTCGGCCCTGGAGCGGCGGGAGTAGCTGGATCAGGCATCGTGGCATACCACTCGGCTACTTCCCGTGGACCCGCCCCCGCAGCTGTTGCGAAGAACGTTCCGGTGTAGTGCCGGCGGCGCGGCAGCGGGGCCAAGAGACGTGCTTCGCGCAGTGTCACTGCAAGCGCCCCCCCCAACGCGGCAACCGCAGGGAGCAGGGCGAGCACGCAAAGCGAGGAGCCAGCCACGGCTCCCGCAGCAGGGAGGCGCCAGACGCCCGTCACCGCCAACACGGCCCAGGTTCCGAGCGTCGCAGGAATCCACCCCCCGGCCGCGAGCCGTAGCCACAGCAGCGCACGGCGCGCCCGCAGGATCCGGCGTCGCTCGTCTGCCGAGAGGGAGGCGAACTCGCGCGCACCGACCAACAGCAGACCACTCCGACCATCGGGGTCCGCAACCACGTCGGCCAGCGTGCCCCAGCGCCAACCCCGCTCGCGCTGCCGAGTCGCCGCTCTGAACGTGCGATTGGAAGAAAGCACCAGCCCGAGAAAACCGACGCCGGTGCCCACGAGCCCGAGCGCCAGAGTGACGATCCACCACTCCGGCACTCTGGCGTGCGTTGCCGCCGGCACCTCACTACGCACCCCGAGCGGAGACCCGCTGACCGGCTGGGCCGCGGCGTAGTAGCCCCACCACTCGCCCACGGCACGCACGCTCTTGGGAGGGAGCGCGAAGGCGACCAGCAGCATCAGGCTCGCCACCGCCGCCGCAAGCGCGAACGATGTGGGACGCCGCCCGCGACCGTAGAGCGGTAGCAAGCCAGGAGGTGGCCACTGGACCTCGGTCTCCAGAGACGGCAGCAACCCTTGCGCGACTTCACGCGCCGAGGGACGATCCTCAGGCCGTTTGGCCAGGCAGTGGTCGATGAGCCGCGCCACGTCCGGAGCCAGGTCGGACCGTCGCTGGCTGATCGGTGGAGGAATGTCGCGCAGATGCGCTGCGGCCCATCCCATCGCCGACGTGGCCTTGAACGGTAGCTCTCCCGTCAGTAGCTCATACGCCATTATGCCGAAGCTGTAGACGTCGCTGGCGGGACTCATGACTCCACCAGCCACTTGTTCGGGACTCATGTACACTGGCGTGCCGACGATAAAGCCCGAGCTAGTGAGCTTGGTATCCTCGACCAGACCACTAGCAGGGAGCACGGCGGTCACGCCGAAGTCGGCAAGGAAAGGTCGACCAGAGGACGCTTCCAGCAGGATGTTCGCCGGCTTGACGTCCCGATGGATGAGGCCGCGCGCGTGGGCCGCAGCGAGCCCTGCAGCGATGCCGCCCAATATCCGACGGGCATCGCGCTCGCTTACCTTGCTCCGCTCTCCGATCCAGCGAGACAGGGAGGCCCCGTCCACGTACTGCATGATGAAGTAGGGCAGCTCCAGATCGCGGGTCTCACCCACCGCGTAGACGCTCACAATATTGGGATGCGACAGCGCTGCGACGGCGCGCCCCTCCCGCTCGAATCGAGCGCGCGCACCCGCGTCGGCTGCGAGGTAGGGCCACAAGACTTTCACCGCTACGAGCCGCTTGAGCGCCGTCTCGCGCGCCAGAAACACCGAGCCCATCCCCCCATGCCCGAGCGGCTGCAGCAATTCGTAGCGGGGAGCGAGGGATGCTCGGAGGGCTTCCTGCACTCGGAAGTTGTCGGACGACGGCACCGCGACACGTGCGGCGGTAGTGGCAGGGGTCGTCGCGAGGGCGGTCCCGCACTTCGGACAAAACACCGCGTCTGCCGCAGTGCTGGCCGCACAGTTCGGGCAGTGTCCCACGTGATCAATGTAGGCGCACCGAAAAGGCGAGCGCCAGATGTGCATCGTGCGTGAGGACTAAGCGCGCCCGCGCGTGTCAGGCAACGGTCAGTGGGAGGTTGCCACGACGTAGATAATCCCGGCCATGCCGAGCACCTCGTGGGGAGTGCAGACGTAAACGTACTTCCCGGGCGGGAAGCGACCGTCGACAACCACGTCGTACGTCTGCCCGACGGAAACGAGCGTCGGTCCGAGGCGCTGCGGACCTAGATCGGCCGCGGTGGGAACGCTTCGGAACTCCACGTTGTGAGGCATCCCGCCGAGTTGCACGAACCGCACGGTATCGCCCAGCTGAGCCGTCACCCGGATAGGATCGAAGGCGATCCCGTATGGCAGGCGCTCCACCATGTGTACGACGATCACGTGGGGACTCGCCGGGGGCGCCGATTGCGCACCCACCGGCGAGCCGATCAAGCCGAGGATCGTGATGATGCCACAGGTCGAGCGCGTCATACCCACTCCCAGTGCCCGGTCTCCGTTACCGCAGCGCGATCGCGGGCTGGATCTGCAGCGTTCCCGCAGCATCTAAGGCGGCGAAGCGGCCGCTTGCGACGGCCTCGTATCCTTTGAGGCACCCTTCGGTGACCACGCCTGCGAGTCGCAGCACGCCGCTCTTCCAATTGACCGTTCCGTACAACTCGGCCACGAGCGGGATTTCCCCCGGCGCCTCTGGCGCAACGATCCAGCGAGTCTTGACCTCCCACACTGGCCGCGCCGTCTCCATCAAGCTGCCGAGCGGCTCGAGTGTGACGATTAAGGACCCACGCGCCAGGCCGCCGACCTGTCCGTTCCAGAGGTTGCTCGTGTGGTCGTCCTGACTCACACCGGCGAACTGGCTGGCGAAGCTCAAGTCCAGGCCATGCGCGCCAGCGGCACACACTGAGCCAACGGCGGCGTCGCGCACTGCCTTCGTGCCTTGGGTCGCGGCGGACGACGTTAACAAGAGAGCGGCGAGCCCTCCGAGTGCCGCAGCGTGAATCCGAGGAACCGAGAGGCGGGCCATGGAAACCTCCTGCTGTGGTCGTGGACGCTGCGAGGAGGGCGGGTCTGCGCTTGCTCCCCCTGTGACACGGGCCTAGTATAGGACCCACCCGTCAGACCGGTGTCAGACAGGTCTCAAATGGCGAGCGCGTTGCGGTTGCGGACCTTGGGAGGACTCGCGGTCGAGCGGAATCCCCCGCTGGGCCCCGGGGCGGCGGCCCAACGACGTCCCCTCGCCCTGTTGGCCCTCCTCGCAGCAGCCAGTGAGCGCGGTGTGAGCCGCGACAAGCTGCTCGCCTGCCTCTGGCCGGAAAGCAGTCAGGAGAAGGCGCGACATCTCCTGACGCAAACCCTGTACGCGCTGCGGCGCGACCTCCACGCGCAGGGGCTGTTCCTCGGGTCGAACGAGCTCAAGCTGAACCCGCGCGTGCTGTCGACCGACGTCCAGGAATTCGAAGCGGCCCTCACACAGGGCGAGCTGGAGCGGGCGGTCGCGCTGTACCACGGTCCGTTTCTCGATGGGTTCTTCCTGTCGGGCGCGCCGGAGTTCGAGCGCTGGACGGATGGCGAGCGCGCACGCCTCGCCCAGTGCCTCGGCCGCGCCTGCGAAGCCCTCGCGACCGCCGCCACGGCGCGCGGCGACCATCCCGCAGCCGTAGAGTGGTGCCGCCGCCTCACGGCGCTCGATCCGCTCAATTCGCGCTACGCCCTTGGCCTGGTGAAGGCGCTCGCGGCTACGGGAGATCGGGCGGGCGCGCTGCGGTACGCCCGAACCCACGCAGACCTGCTCCGCACCGAGCTCGGCGCTGCGCCTGACGAGGCGTTCACCGCTACGGTAAGCGAGCTGCGCGCGCAGACGACGGGCCCTGTCCCCAGAGCGGCAGCCGGGTCAAACCTCCAGCGGGTCGGCGCAGCACTCGCCCAGCAATACACGATCGAACGGGAGCTGGGCCGCGGCGGCACCACCACCGTCTACCTGGCGCGGGACTTGAAGCACAACCGCGCGGTCGTGCTCAAGGTGCTCCATCCCGAGCTCAGCTCGGCGGTCGCGGCAGAACGGTTCCTGCGCCAGATCCGGCTCGTGGCGCAGCTGCGCCACCCCCACATCCTGCCGCTGTACGATTCGGGCGAGGCGGACGGCTTCTTCTACTATATCGCTCCCTACGTCGAGGGAGGATCGCTCCGGGCGCGACTCGAGCGAGAGCCGCGTCTGCCGCTGTACGAGGCGTTGCAGATCGGCCGCGAGGTGGCGGACGCCCTCGACTACGCGCACCGCCACGACGTGCTGCACCGCAACGTGAAGCCCGAGAACGTCCTGCTCGACGCCGGCCAGGCTGTGGTGGCGGGGTTCGGGATCGTGCGTGCGCTGCACGTCGCCCGCCAGGATAGGCTTACCGCGGAGGGCCTGCGAATGGGGACGCCGGCCTACATGAGCCCGGAGCAGGCGATGTGCGCCTCCGACCTCGACGGCCGCAGCGACATCTACACCTTGGCGTGCGTCGTGTTCGAGATGCTCGCAGGTGCGCCGCCGTTCACCGGGCGCGACACCGAGACGATGCTCGCGCAACGCGTCACCGCATCCCCGCCGCGGATTCGACGCCTCCGCCCGGACGTGCCCGCAGCGGTCGACGCGGCGCTCCTCAAGGCGCTCGCGACGAGCCCCGCTGCGCGGTTTCAGACGGCGGGCGAGTTCGCACAAGCGCTGGCGGTTTCGTAGTCACTGCTCCCGGTCCACCACGTACACGTTCCGCTGCGCCGTCGGCACGATGATCATGTCGAGGATGTTGACGTGCTCAGGCAGGTTGACGACGTACGCGATCGCGTCCGCGATGTCGGCGGCCGTGAGCGGCTGGAACCCCTGGTACACCGCTTTGGCGCGCTGCTTATCGCCGTGGAAGCGGACCTCGGAGAACTCGGTCTCCGCGAAGCCCGGGTCGATGCTCGAGACGCGAATCGGCGTGCCCGCCACATCGAGGTTCATCCCTTCGCTGAGCGCACGCACGCCGAACTTCGTGGCGTTGTAGACGTTCCCCATCGGATACGTCATGTGTCCCGCGGTGCTGCCGATGTTCACCACGTGGCCGCGACGCCGCGCCACCATGTGCGGCAGGACGGCGCGCGTCACGTTGAGGAGCCCCTTCAGGTTTGTGTCGATCATGCGATCCCAGTCCTCGGGGTCGCCCTCGTAAATCTTGGACATCCCGCTAGCGAGACCGGCGTTGTTGAGGAGAACGTCCGGAACGTACCCGCCCGCGCTGAGCTCGGTGGCGGCCCGGTTCACCGCGGCCCGATCGCGCACGTCCACCGCCGCGAGCTGCACCGAGGCTCGGTCGCCGCGCGGCAGGTCGGCGGCCAGGCGCTCGAGCCGGTCGGAGCGGCGCGCCCAGAGCACGAGGTTCGCACCGTCGGCGGCGAAGCGGCGCGCGCACGCTTCGCCGATACCAGAGCTCGCCCCGGTGATCAGAATCAGCTTCCCCTGGATGCGATTCACACGTCTCTCCGCGAAGCCTCTGCGTGACGTTGTTGCGTGACGTTGTTGCGTGACGTTGTTGCGTGACGTTGTTGCGTGACGTCGTTGCGTGACGTCGTTGCGTGACGTCGTTGCGTGACGCTCTTACGTGACGCCGTCTGCTCGACGTCCTTGTCTTATCTCATGTTCCCCGTGTGTCCCAGCGAGTATCGTCCCGGCTGCGGCCACACGCACAGCCCGTGCGGCTCGCGGCCGACCGGGATGCGGTGCGTGAGCCGGCCGGTTGCGGCGTCGAACACGTACACTTCGTCGTCGTACCGGCCGGAGAGCCACAGCTCCCGCCCGTCGGCGCTCACGTTCCCCATGTCGGGGCTCCCACCGCCCGGCACCGGCCAGGTGGCGACGATCCGCTCCGTCGCGGGGTCGAGCACCGTGATGCTCCCCGGCCCGTGGCGGCCGCCCGCTGTCGTATTCCAGCCGCGGTTGCTGATGTACATGCGGCGGCCGTCCCGGCTGGGGTAAATGCCGTGCGTGCCCTTCCCGGTGGCGATGAACCCGACGCGTCGGAACGCGTCGGGATCCACGAGGTGGACGCCGTTCGCCATCATGTCGGCGACGTAGAACACCCGCCCGTCCGGCGACGCGCGGATGTCCTGGGGCATCGCGCGCGCGCCCAGGCCATCGGGGTCGAGCATCAGATAGCCGACCACCCGGCGCGCGGCGACATCGAGCTTCAACACCTCGCCCGAAAACTCGCACGTCGCAAGCGCGTACCGCCCGTCGGCGGTGAACTCCATGTGGTCCACGCCCTTGCACTCCACCGGCACCGACTCGACCAGGGCCATCGTGTGCGCGTCGCGGAAGTCGAGCCGCCTGAGCCGCTCCGCCACCACGATCGCCCACCGGCCATCGGGCGTGAAGTAGAGGTTGTACGGGTCGGCGACCGGCACGCTCGCCCCTTCGCGCCCGTTCACCGGGTCAATCGGCGTGAGGGTGTTCCCCAGATTGTTTGCTACCCAGAGCGTCGCGAGATCGTACGACGGAACCACGTGCTGGGGCAGCGCGCCCGTGGGAAAAGTGCGGAGCACGCGGTAGGTCAGTGGATCGATGACGCTCACGCTGCCGTCCTTGCTGTTCGGCACGTAGACGAACGGGACGGCGCGCTGCGCCGCTGGACTGAGCATCCCCACGCCGGCGGCAGCATACAGGTTCGGCGGCACGCTGTCTCCGGCGAGCCGGGTCTGGGCGGCGCCCGGCGCGCCGGCGGCGACCGCCAGCAGCGCCAGCGTGCTGTTGCGCATGCGCATCGACACCCCTCGGACAAAGCCTAGCACGGCGATCGTGTCCAGGTAGTTTACTTGAGCCCCCGTTCCAACAGGAGCCCCCGCATGCCGTCGCGCCGACTCTCGCCCCGCATAAGGAAGGGTGACCGCCCCCTGCCGCAGCGAATCGCCGTCATATTGCTTGCCACGGCGCTGCTCGCGCCGTCCCCCCCTGCGCCGGCGCAGGGCCGCGTCACGACGCCCCGGGAAGCGCTGGGCTTCGACATCGGTGCGGACTATCACCTCGCCACCTACACCCAGCTCGAGGCGTACTGGCACACCCTGGCGCGGCAGTCGCCACGCATGGTGCTGCGCGAAATCGGCAAGACCGCCGAAGGCCGGACCCAGCTTATGGCGATCATCACGGCGCCGGAGAATCACAAGCGGATCGCCCGCTACCAGGAAATCGCCCGGCGTCTGGCGCATGCGGAGGGGCTCACCGACGAGCAGGCACACGCCCTCGCGGCCGAGGGGAAGGCGGTCGTGTGGATCGACGGTGGCCTGCACGCCACCGAAGTGCTCGGCGCGCATCAGCTGATGGAGCTCGTCTACCAGATGGTGAGCCGGGACGACCCGGAAACCCGGCGCTTCCTCAACGACGTCATCCTGCTGGCGGTGCATGCGAACCCCGACGGGATGGAGCTGGTGTCGAGCTGGTACATGCGCGAGCCGGACTCGCTCAAGCGCTCGACGGCGGGGATCCCACGGCTGTACCAGAAGTACATCGGGCACGACAACAACCGCGACTTCTACATGGTGAACCAGCCCGAGACCGAGAACATGGCCCGGGTCATGTTCCGGGAGTGGTTCCCCCAGATCGTGTACAACCACCACCAGACCGGCCCCGCCGGCGCGGTGCTGTTCGCCCCGCCGTTCCGGGATCCGTTCAATTACTATTTCGACCCGCTCGTTCCGATCGGCATCGACATGGTCGCCGCCGCGATGCACGACCGCTTCCTCGTGGAGGGCAAGCCGGGCGCCACGATGCGCTCCGGCGCGCCCTACTCGACGTGGTGGAACGGCGGGCTTCGCACCACCGCCTATTTCCACAACATCATCGGACTCCTCACGGAGTCGATCGGCAACCCGACGCCGATCGACATCCCGTTCGTCCCCGACCGCGAGTTGCCCAAAGGCGACCTGCCCTCACCCGTCGAGCCGCAACGGTGGCACTTCCGGCAGTCGGTCGAGTACTCGATCACCGCCAACCGGGCCGTCCTCGACTACGCCTCGCGCTACCGCGAGACGTTGCTCTACAACATCTACCGCATGGGGAAGAATGCGATCGAGCGCGGCAGCACGGACCACTGGACGATGCACCCCCAGCTCATCGAGACCGTGAAGGCGGCCGCGACGAAAGACTCGGCCCTCGACACCATCCGCACCGCGCGCACCCGGGACGGCAGGGTCCCGATCAAGTACTTTGCCATGCTGCGTGATCCGGCGCTGCGGGACCCGCGTGGCTACATCCTTCCGTCCGACCAGCCCGACTTCCCGACCGCCACGAAGTTCGTCAACACCCTGATCAAGAACGGCGTGACGGTGCTGCGGGCCACGCGGGATTTCGACGTCGCGGGCAAGCATTATCCCGCGCGGTCCTACGTCCTCAAGGCCGCCCAGGCGTTCCGGCCCCACGTGCTCGACATGTTCGAGCCCCAGGACCACCCGAACGACTTCCAATACCCCGGTGGCCCGCCGATCCCGCCGTACGACAATGCGGGGTGGACCCTCGCCTATCAAATGGGCGTGCAATTCGACCGCATCCTGGACGGCTTCGAGGGCCCGTTCGAACCCGTCCCGGGCGTCGCGACGCCGCCCGCCGGGACCGTCAGCCACGCCGACAGCGCCGCCGGGTTCCTGCTGAGTCACCAGGTGAACGACGCGGTGATCGCGACCAATCGGCTGCTGGCGAAGGCGCAGGAGGTCGACTGGCTCGCGCAGGCGATCCCGGCAAACGGCAGGACCTACCCCGCCGGCACGATCTTCATTCCCGCCACGACAGTGAGCGTCCCCCTCGTCCGGCAGCTCGCGACCGAGCTGGGCGTGAGCTTCGAGGGTGTCACGAGCCGGCCCACGGGCGAGGCGCTGCGGCTGCGGCCCGCGCGGATCGGCCTGTGGGACCGCTACGGCGGGTCGATCCCTTCCGGTTGGACGCGCTGGCTGCTCGAGCGATTCGAGTTCTCCTTCGAGGTGGTGTACCCGCCGACCCTCGACGCTGGCAAGCTCTCCGAGCGATACGATGTGCTCGTGTTCCCCGACGGCGCGGTTCCGCAGAGCGACCGCGACCAGGAGGAGGACTTCTTCGGGCCACCGCCGGCGCCCGAGACGATTCCCGCAGAGTACCGTGGCCGGCTCGGCCGCGTGACCGTGCAGAAGACCGTGCCCCTGCTCCGGCAGTTTCTCGCTGACGGCGGTACGGTCATAGCGATCGGCAGCTCAACCAGCCTGGGCCAGCATATCGGGCTGCCGCTGGTAAGCCACCTGGTATTGGACGGGAAGCCCCTCCCCCGCTCCAAGTTTTACGTGCCCGGCTCGCTGCTGCAGGTGCGGGTCGACACCACGCGCCCCCTCGCCTACGGAATTCCCGGACGGGTTGACGTGTTCTTCGACAACAGTCCGGCGTTCGACCTGCGTCCCGCGGCGGCGGTCGCGGGCGTGCGGCCGGTGGCGTGGTTTGACTCGGACCACCCGCTGCGGAGCGGCTGGGCGTGGGGCCAGCAGTACCTGAAGGACGGGGTGGCGGTCGTCGAGGCCCCAGCCGGCGACAAGGGGGGGAAGTTGTTCCTGTTCGGGCCGGAGATTCTGAACCGTGGCCAGCCGCACGGCACGTTCAAGTTCTTCTTCAACGGGATCTATCTGGCTCGCGCGACGCCCGTGGCCCAGGCGGCGGGAACGGGAGCGCGGTGAGCTGGGAAGCGAACGGAGCGGCAGGGCAACCCCGCCGCTCCGTGCTCCGCGTCAAATCCCGCACGCTACTGGCACTTCGGCTCGCCTTCCTTGTTCGCCGGCGCCAACGCGGTCGACCCGATGTAGATCGAGCACGTCTTCGTGGTGTTGAGGTTGGTGATGTTCGCCGTCCAACCATCCGCCGTGAGCGCGACGGCCGGCAGCGTGTTGCCCGTCGACTGGGTGAAGATGACCCCACCCGCGCCGATCGTCGCCGAATACTTCACGGAGTCGGCGAAATAGGCCTCTTCAGCGGTCACCAAGTTACGAAGGTCGGACTTCATCGAGGCGAGATACGCCTTCTCCTTCGTGTTGGCGAACTTCGGAATCGCGATCGCGGCCAGAATGCCGATGATCACGACCACGATCAGCAGCTCAATGAGCGTGAAACCCTTGCGGTTCATCTGACCCTCCTGTGAAAGTTTTTCAGTAGGTCGGCCAGTTATCCACCCAGGCGTTGGTGTATCCCACCAGCTGGGCCGTCTTCCCCATCGCCTTCGCAACATTGCACGAATTGTAATTGAAGCGCTTCGCGCCGTTGCCGACGTCGTCCTGGGACAGGCTCTTGCCAAGCTTGACGTTGAGTCCCGTGACGGTCGCTCCGTCCACGCCGCCGTTGCCGTTCGACGTGAGGTTATCGCCGACGAGCAGCACGCCGCGCCACGTGACGTTGCCGTTCATCGTCAGGCTGCCGGACACGATCAAGGTTCCTTGCCCATCGCCCGACAGCACCCAGTTGCCGTCGACCTTGATGACCGGCCAGTAATTCGGGTCGGTGAAGGGAGGCCAGGTGCCGGGAGGAATCGTGACGTCGGGCGTCATGGCCGTCCCGTTCGTGATCCCAGCCCAGTCGATCTTGACCGAATCGGCCATCTCCGCTGGCGTAGGGGCGACGTCCTTGACCGGCGGATTCCCCTGGGGCGCGAGGCCGCCGCCGTTCTGCGTATACCCCGGGATCGTCGGCACCGCCACACCGGCGACCGCGGGTAGCTGGCCGCACCCATCCGTGCCGCCTGCCCCCATCGAGGACCCGCCATTCTTGTGCAAGCCGCTCAGGCTCGTCCAGCTGGACAGTATGTTTATCGTCGCCGGCTGCCAGACCGCGTACTCGGCGACCGTACGCTCGGCCGCAGGCGTGCCGCGCAGCGCCTTGACAGTGCTCACGCCGTGCGACCGCACGACATATCCCCAGCGCTGGGCCGTCGCGTCAGCGCGCAGTTGCTGCAGCACCACGTCGGCGTATCCGCCGGTCAGCACAATCCGCGTCGACTCCGTCACGGCGGGCGGCGCCACCCTGAAGCCGAACGAGTCGCGGCGCGCGATGAACAGCTCCAGGCCGGTCTCGGCGAGCGTGAACGCACCGAGCGCTGCCTGGTCGTTCGCGCTGACCCGGCGCTCGCTGGCGAGGCCCGAGAAGCCCGCCGCGAGCAGAACGGTGAGCACCACGATGATCAGGATCACCAGCGGCAGTGCTACACCGCGCTCGGAAAGCCGTCGTCTCATGTTCACACCGGGCTCGCGCATCACTTGAGCTGGTTGTTAAAGAACACCGCCGTCACGACCTGCGCCTGCTTGGGCGCCGCCATTCCCTCCGGTGCGCGCTCGCTCTGCGCGTTCAGGTCGAGCTCGAGGCCGCGCAGCGCGGCCAAAGAGATCGGCACGGCGCTCTGCGCCGTGTCGCTCCCGGCGACGAAAAAGCGAAACTTCGCGGCTGTATCGAACGGCGCGACCAGCTCGTCGCTCTGCCCGGTTGGGACGATCGTGCGCCACAGCGCCATCCGTCCCGGCAACGCCACCGAGCTCTTGAACTCGTAGGTCACGCGCTGGACCAGGAACACCGGCGTCCCGATCAGGGTGGCCGAGGAAATGCCGGCGGGGAGCCCCGGCTGAACCGCCACGACCCGGCCCTGCGGCAACACCGTCACGTTCGCCGCCGCGCACACGGACGCGTTGTCCGGGGCGAGCGAGGCACCCGCCTCTACGTACGCGTACTGCCCCAGCGAGTCGCGCCAGGCGTAGCCGGAAAAGCCGGCCGTCGCGTACATCGTCGAGTCGACCGGCCAGAGCGACAGAGTCGTCGCCATGCCGCTGCTCGCGCATACGACGCCGATGGCGTACGGTGCCCGGACCGTGATTCGGGTGGCGGTCGCCGCCACTGCCCCGCCCGTCGCCTCGACCATCCGCAGGTCGGAAAGCGCCGCGTTGATCGCAGTGCGCGACACGAACCGCGCCCGGCGGAGCTGGGCCTCCTGGTCGTAGAACCGGGCCTGCGACAGGAGCAGCCGGGTGATCGCACCGCCGACGATCCCGATGATGAGGATCGTCACCAGCAGCTCGATGAGGGTGAACCCGCGGCGCGCGCTCACGGCTTGTTGAAGGGGTTGTTACCCGGCTTGGTCCGCTGCAGCACGACCGTGTCGGGCCGGAACACGGTGTTGAGTGGTGTCACCACGACCGTCACGCGACGCAGTCTGGGCGAGAGGCTGTCCACCATGACTTTGCGGGTGTAGGGCAGCGGGGGCTTGGTGACGGTGATCGTACCCGCCCGGCTCTTGAGCGAGTCGAACGGCATCGCCGTGAACTGGTTCACCTGCTGCGCCACGACCGCGTCGCGCGCCGCGCCGCCCGAGACGGCGTAGAACCGCCGGGCCAACGCGAAGTTGAGCTGCGCCACGCTCACCAGCACGAAGGAGAGCAGCGCCATCGCGACCAGCAGCTCGATGAGCGTCACGCCGGCTTCGGGTCGGCTCACGGGACCCTCACCCACCCCGCCCGCGACATCGTGACCTGGCGCGAGTAACCCCGCGCCCACACCGTCACGGTCAGCGCGCTCGACGTGAAACCGCTCGGGAACAGATCGATCGGGGTGGCCGAGAATGACACGGAGTCGAGGCCATACTGCGTGTCCGGACCGAGCCACCGCGTTTCCAGAACGGTCCCGCTCGCACGCTCCGCGACCGTCATCGATTGCCGGTCGCCGCCGCGGGCGATCCGGATGGGCGTGCGTTGGCGCGCCGCGCTCGAGACCGCGACGGCGAGATCGTGACCGACCACCGCCGCGGCCTGGTTCACGCGCGCATGAGTCGTGATCAATGAAACCGCGGGCAACGCCGCGGTCGTCACGATCGAGAATATGACGACGACGATGATCAACTCGATCAGCGTGAAGCCTGCGCGCTCTACCTTCCATGTTCGCATGCGCGGGACGCCCCTACGCAACGCAAAACGGCCTCCACGCTCGTCAAAAGGCGTAAGGCCGTCAGCTAGGTCTGGTAGCTGGGCTGTCTCAGGCGAGACCGAGACCCCGTGGCTTTGCGCCCCGCCGTCGCCGGCGGTTTGCCCTTATCGGAGACTTCGCGTTGCGAAACTAGCGGCGCAGCCGGTACTTGCGGTGTGACCCAGGACACAATTCTTGTAGGGTGTCGGATCGCAACAGTGGGCGCCGAGGCTAGACCGGGGCTGGCTGGCCCCGCCAGTCGATCAGGACCTTTCCGGCGTTGCGGTTGTCCCGCAGGCGCTGAAACGCGTCCGCCGCGCGAGTGGGCGGAAGCACCGAGTCGACCATCACGCGCAACGCTCCAGTCTGAAACGCGGGGAGGATCTCCCCGCAGAAGCGCCGCACCAGCGCCGCCTTCTCCGCGCGGCTCCGGGCTCGCAGCACCGACCCGATGAGCCGGGCCCGCTTCCGCATCAGCAGCGACAGGTCGAGGGGCGGGCCGCGGCCGCCCATGGTCGCGATGCAGATGATCCGGCCTCCCGGCGCGAGCACCGCGAGGTCGCCGGGCAGCGTGGCGGCGCCGATCGGATCGAGCACGATGTCCACGGCGTCGCGGCCCCACTGCTGCTCGATCTCCGGCACCACCCGGGGGGCGCCGTGAATCGCCAGATCGGCGCCAGCCGCCGTCAGCGCCGCGAGCTTCTCCGACGTGCGCGTCGTGGCGGCGACGTACGCGCCGAGCAGTTTCGCGACTTGAATCGCGGCCAGCCCCACGCCCGAGGCGCCGGCGTGGATGAGCACCCTGGCGCCGGCCGCGAGGCCCCCCTCCACGACGAGGTTGGCGAACGTGGTGAGAAACGCTTCGGGGATGCCGGCGGCCGCGACCAGATCGAGCTGCGGCGGCGCGGGGAACACCTGCCCCTGCGGCGCGGCGACATATTCGGCGTGGCCGCCGCCGGCGAGCAGGGCGCAGACCCGGTGGTCCGAGCCGTCGATCGTCCCCGACACCTCGAGCCCGAGGATATCCGACTCCCCGAGCGGCGGTGGATAGCGCCCCGCGATCTGGGAGAGGTCGGCGCGGTTGAGCCCCGAGGCCGCGACGCGCACGAGCACTTCCTCCCCCTGCGGCACCGGCACGTCGGACTCCCGCAGCTCGCTGACGTAGCGGCCCTCCCGCTCCACCACGTGGAGATATTTCATGACGCATTTCGCGCGACGCCTCACGCGTGACGTCTCATGCGTGACGCTTTCGTGCAACGCCTTTCGTTGTTCTACGTGCAACGCTTTGCTTCGTGCTATCTTAACAGCCGTGAAGCGTTGCTGGGCGGGTGACGACGATCCTCTGATGCTCGCCTACCACGACCGCGAGTGGGGCGTGCCGCTGCACGGCGACCGCGAGCTGTTCGCGAAGCTCGTGCTGGACGGCTTCCAGGCGGGCCTGTCGTGGGCAGTGATCCTCCACAAGCGGGCGCGTTTCCTCGAGGCGTTCGACGGGTTCGACCCGGAGCGCATGGCCCGCTACCAGGCGCCGAAGCTCGCGCAGCTCCTCCGGGACCCCGGGATCGTCCGCAACCGGCAGAAGGTGCGGGCTGCCGTCTCGAACGCGCGCGCGTTTCTCGAGTTTCGCGAGCGGGAAGGCTCCTTTGACGCCTTCCTGTGGGGCTTTGTGGGACACGCGCCCAAGCAGTACCGCCGGCGCAGCCTGCGGGACCTCCCAGCCCGCTCTCGGGAGTCGGACCGGATGAGCGCTGCTCTCACCCAGCGCGGTTTCCGGTTCGTCGGGCCCACGATCTGCTACGCATTCATGCAAGCCGTGGGGATGGTCAACGACCATCTCGTGACGTGCTTCCGGCACGCCGAGGTGCGTCGCCTTGCCGCGCACGGTTGATGCCCACGGTTCAGTCTGAAGTGACGCGGCTCGAGCGCGTGCTCGTCAAGCACGCCCGCGCCGCTTTCCCGAGCGACGCGGCCATCGATCGCCAGTGGCAGGACTTGCATTACCTCGCCCGTCCCGACGCGGATCGGGCCGCCGCCGAGTACGACGGCTTCCTCGAGCTGCTCACCGGCAGCGGCGTGGAGGTTCATTGCCTGGCGACCGAGGAGACCGGCGGCCTCGATTCCATCTACGTCCGCGACGCCTCTATCGTATGCGACCAGGGCGTGATTCTCTGCAGCATGGGAAAGCCGCAACGCGCCGCCGAGCCCGCGGCCCACCACGCCACCTATCGCAGCTCCGCGAATTGCTCGCGGCTTGCATCGAAGAGCTGATCGTGGTCCCCCTCCCCCACTGGCGCGGGCCCAACGACGTCTTTCACCTGATGTCCATGGTCAGTCCGATCGACCGGGACCTGTTTCTCGTGTACGCGCCGCTGTTGCCGATCCCGTTCCGCGAGGCCCTGCTGGCGCGCGGTATCGAGCTGATCGAGGTGCCCGAGGGTGAGTTCGCCACGCTCGGCTGCAACGTGCTCGCGCTCGCGCCGCGCTGCTGCGTGATGGTCGCCGGCAACCCCGAGACGCGGACACGGCTCCGGCGCGCGGGCGTCGAGGTGCGCGAGTTCGGGGGCCGGGAGATCTGCCTGAAGGGTGGAGGGGGGCCGACCTGTCTGACTCGACCGCTCGTGAGAAGCCCCGTTCCGCGCTAAGTTGCTAAGTACTCTCACACGCCAGGAGTGCCCCGATGGCACCGGTTTCGCTTGAGCGCTTCGTCAAACAGCTGGAAACTCTGAAGCAGGAGATGGACACAGGAAAACTGAAGTCGAGTGAATACGATCAACGTCTTGCCCGCGCGATCCGGGAGCTGCGGGAGCAGAAGCTGGACGCCGACCGCGCCGCGGTCTCGCAAGCGCTCGCGAGCGCGCTGCAGCGCGGCGCCATCACGCCTGCCGTGAAAGCACACATTGAAAAGCGGCTGGGACTCGCGTAGACCGGTCGGCTACACCGCCATCTTCTCCAGCTCCGCTTCCACGCGTCGGCGGTCGACCGAGTCGCCCACGGTTCCGAAGATCTCCCGAGCGCGCTCCAGGCAGGCGCGCGCCTCTTCGCGCTGGCCGAGCCGCTCCCGAAACAGGCCGTACTCGAGATATACCTGAGCTTCGGCCGCGGGTGAGGGCTCGAGCGTCCGGCTCAGCTCGACCGCCTGCTCGAAGAAGACGAACCCCGTCTCGTCGAGCTGACGGCCCCGCAATTTCCCCATCAGCATATAGATCTGCACCAGCCGGCTCGTGAGGTTGGCGGCGATGGCCACCTGCTCGGCGCGCCGCATTTCTTCCTCGCCGTCCAAGAACCGCCCTGCTTCGAGGTGCAGCTCGGCGAGGTTGAGGCGAATCGCGACCTCGAGGCCCGCGTCCCGCGGCGCCCGCTGCGCCCACGCCAGCGCCTCGCGGTACGCGGCCATGGCCGCCGCCTCATTTCCCAACTGGCCTTCGAGCAGTCCCTGCATGTTCAGGACCCCGGCGATCTCCTCGGTCGCGTCGGTCGACTCGAAGCACTCCCGCGCCCGACGCAGGTGCTCGCCGGCGCGCGCCAGCTCGCCCTGTTGGCGCGCCAGCACACCGAGGTGGTGCTCGAGCCGCCCGATCTGCCGCTGGTCGCCCGTGGCTTCGGCGAGTTGTAGGCCGCGGGCGTACCATGCCTGGGCGCCGGCCCATTGACTCTGTGCCAGCGCCGCGGCGCCAAGTCCTTCGCATGCAGCGATCGCGCCCGCCTGGTCGAACTCCGCTTCCGCGATCGCCAGGGCGCGCTGGAAGTGGCGCGCTCCCTCCGCGTGCTGTCCCAGCCTGAGGAAGAGCTCGCCGAGCGAGCGGAGCGACTCCACCTCGGGGCGGCGATCCTGCAGCGCCTGCGACACTCGCAGCGCGACGTCGTACCACGCGCGTGCTTGCCCGACGCGGCCGACGCGCTCCTCACCGCGTCCCGCCCGCAGCAGCGCGGCCACCGCCCCGGGGCCATCCCCCCGCTGGTGGCACTCGAGCGTCTCCACGTACGCCCGGTACAGCACCTGGAGGTGGTCGGTGATCACGTGAAAGGCTTGCGGCATGCGACGTCGCAGCTCCTCCGGTTGGACGCCGCGCTTACCGAGCGTGAGATACGGACCGGAGCTCGACCACAGCGTGCGCTCGTCGGGACGCGAGATCGAGACGAGCAGCGCTCGCAGCGGCGCGAGCGCCTCGATCTCGGGCAGCAGCCCGAGGGCCTTCTCGACCCGGACCGGGGGCAGCGGTTGCTCGCCGCTCACAGGCCGTACTCCTTCATCTTCCGGGTCAACGTATTGCGGTGGATCCCGAGCACCTCTGCCGCCGCGCCGATCTGGCCGTTGGTGTGCGCCAGCACGCGCGCGATGTGACGCGCTTCGATTTCCGCGAGGGCCAGGAGCGCGCCTTCGGGCCGGTCCTGGAGCGTCGCCTCCTCGCCACGGAATTCCTCCGGGAGGTGGTCCACCCGCAGCACCTCGTCGGTGGCGACGATCACGGCTCGCTCGATGACGTTCCGCAGCTCCCGCACATTCCCCACCCAGGCGTGATTGCGCAGCAGGTCGAGCGCCCGGTCCGAGATCGAGTGTATCCGTTTGCCGTACTCTTTGGCGAAATGGCGCGCGTAGTAGGCCGTGAGGAGGAAGAGATCGTCCCCGCGCTCGGTGAGGCGCGGCAGGCGGATCTGGAAGACCGCTAGCCGGTAGTAGAGGTCCTCACGAAACCTTGCTTGCTTGATGGCTTCTTTGAGGTCGCGGTTCGTCGCCGCGATCAGGCGGACGTTCACCGGGATCGTCTCCGAGCCCCCCACGCGCTCGATCTCGCGCTCCTGCACCGCCCGCAGGATCTTCGCCTGGAGCGCCAGGCTCATGTCCGCGATCTCGTCGAGGAACAGCGTGCCGCCGCCCGCCTGCTCGAACCGGCCGATCTTGCGAGTGATCGCTCCGGTAAACGCGCCCTTCTCGTGCCCGAACAACTCGCTCTCGAGCAGATTCTCGGGAATGGCGGCGCAGTTGACGGCGACGAACGGCCCGGACGCCATCGGCCCGTTCAGATGGATCGCGCGCGCAATCACTTCTTTGCCGGTGCCCGACTCCCCCTGCACCAGCACGGTCGCGGAGCTGGGCCCGACCCGCGCGATCAGCTTGTACACCTCGAGCATCGCGGGGCTCTGCCCCACGAGCACGTACTGCCCGATGGCGTGGGATTCGACGTCCGGCAGCGTTACCGCTGCCTCAGGAGCGGTGCGTACGCGGCGCAGCGCCCGCAGGAAATCGTCGCGGCGCACCGGGAGCGAGAGCACGTCCAGCACGCCCAGCTTCTCGGCGCGCAGCACCAGGCCCATGGAGGGCCGGTGCGCCACGGCGATCAGACGCGGGGCCGCGCTGGCGCCCCGCAGCGTGTCCACCCACCAGACGAGATCGTCGTCGGCGTGGTCGCCGAGCACGGCCACGACCACCTGCCAGCGCCCGGCCCCGAGCTGGCGCACGGCCCGCGGGAGGTCCGGGGCCGACTCGATCTCGGCGCCGCTGTCCGCCATCCATTGGCGGATGCTGTGCAGCAGGCCGCCGCTGCCGCCGCCTTCGGCGCCCACGGCGAGAATGCGCAACGCCTGCCACTCCTCCTTGCGAGGCGTCGGGGGCGGAGCGGCAGGAGGTCCGGTCGGTACCACCCTGGTCATGCCCTTACGCGTCCGCCCCCTGCGTAGCGCGCCACCAGCACGAGCGCATCGTCCGTGCCCTTCCCGTGACGCGCCAGGATGTGGTCGGCGAGCTGTTGCGGCGTCGCGTCTCTGGGGAGACCCTCGGCGAAGCCGCCGCGGATCCCGTCGGTAGCGAAGATGAGGAGGTCGCCCGGGGCGACGGCTTGCACATCGGCGCGCAGCGACGGCAGCTCCGAGCCGACGATCCCACCGCGCGTCACGAGTGAGCCGCGCGCCCGGCGCGCCCGCGCGTCCGGGTGCATCAGCACGCCCTCCACGTTCCCGATGCCGAGCCACGTCAGCGTCCGCTTGGCGCCATCGAGATAGGCGAGGCTCATGACGACGCCACGCGTCCCGATGAGCGCCTCGTGACACTTTCGTACGACCGGTATCAGGAACTCGTCGGCGTGTCGGTCCAGGGTGGTCACGGCCGTCCGGGCGGCAGCGGCCGCCTCCGCGCCGTGACCGAGCCCGTCCACGGCGGCGACCAGGACGCCGCGCCCCACCGGCTTCACCAGATGGAGATCGCCCGATTCCGCCTCCCCGGCGAGCGCAAGCGTGGCCACGCCCCAGTCGATCAAGGGGCGAACCTCCACAGACGCGTCACGCATGCCGGCGGCGCCATTTCTTCATCGTCACGGTGGTCCCCTTCCCCGGTGTGGACACGACGTCGAAGTCGTCCATCAGGCGGCGGGCGCCCGGCAGCCCGAGCCCCAACCCGCCGGACGTCGAGTAGCCGTCCTGCAGGGCGCGCGCGACATCGGGAATCCCGGGCCCTTGATCGCGCGCGACTACGATGACCCCGTCGAGGTCGCCGTTCATCACGGTGCGCAGCGTGATCTCGCCGCGCTTGGCGTACATCAGGATGTTGCGCGCGATCTCGGAGATGGCGGCGGCGATGACGGTCTGGTCGCCGCTCGAGAACCCGGCCTCCGCTGCGAGCTCCCGCCCTTTTTGCCGGGCGCTCACGACGTCTACGTCAGCCGTGATCGGGACCAGCAGCTCTTCAGCCACGGGGGTTACGCCCCTGGACGCGCTCGCTGCGCTCCCGGGCCTGCCGATCCAGGAAGGCGAGCCCCTCCTCGAGGTCGAGCGCGGTCGAGACCCCCTTGAGCGTCAGGCCGAGCTGCACCATCGCGAAGGCGACCTCGGGCTGGATGCCGACGATCACCGTCTCAGCGCCCCGCA
>QHTT01000094.1:0-62662 GCA_003220935.1 Gemmatimonadota bacterium | reverse complement strand
CTTCGGGGTCACTTCTTCCAAGGGGAGAACCTTGTAACCGAGCAGCCGCTCCGCCTCCTCGATGCCGCCCTGCAGGTCGCCCACGGTCGCCATTTCGCTCAGGTCGACGCCGATCGTCACGAGCGTTTGCGCGATCTCTGGCGACAGGCCGGTCACGATCACCGTCGCGCCCAGCAGGCGCGACGCCTCGACGGTCTGGACGAGGTGGTTGGCAACGTTGGAGTCCATGGCCGCCACACCGGTGATGTCGATCACGACCACCTTCGCGCGGTTGGTCCGGATCGCGCGCAGCAGCTGCTCGGTCAGCTGGCGCGCCCGTTGGGGGTCGATCACGCCGATGATGGGGAGGATGAGCAGTCGTTCCCGCACTTGCAGCACCGGCGTCGACAGCTCGCGAATCGCTTCTTGCTGCTGGCGGATGATGCGCTCGCGCTCCTGCACGAAGCCCACGGCGACCGTGTTTGCGATCCGGTTCGCCGCGGGCTCGTAGGCGTCGAGAATACGGTTCAGCTTGTCGAAGTCTTCGTGGTACTTGCCGAACAGGGAGCGCGCCAGCACGTCGCGCAGTAGCAGCACGATGCCGACGACTTCATGCGTCTCGACGCCGCGCGGAATGATGCGCTCCGACAGGTTGCGCGCGTAGGCTTGCAACGCCTCGAACGTCCCAGTCTCGAGCGCCTCGACGTAGTTGTCGTACACCGACGTCGCTTCCGCGAAGATCTCCTCCTCCGTCATGGCCGTGAGCAGCTGGGCTCGGGTGATACGGCGGGCCCACTCCTCGCGCAGCTGCGTGCGATTCTGGCGCAGGTGCGCCACGAGCTCGCGCAGCAGCATCGCCGTTGACTCTAGCGTGGCCTGCGGATCGAGCTGGGCAGGAGCAGGGGAGTCTTTCCCTTTGGCAGCCATGGCGCGAATCCTTGGGGTTGGAATGTTGCTGCCGCGCAACAGCAAGGCTAGTGCCCAGAAAACTGCCACCGGCGTGGCAGCATATCATGGTGTGAGGAAAGAAGTTGCAAACGGTGCCGCACCATCTCTATGGCGCAAGCGCAGCAGATTAGGGCTACAGATGATTCGCCGGCGCACCAAAAGAGGGCGCGAGGAGGCGGGCCACCATGGGGGTCCTACCGCCGCTGGTGCGGAGGACGCAATCCTCGCATGGTCAACTGGTCGGCCCGAACTCCCCGTCGATGCCGTTTCCTCTCACGGTGGGTTGGCTCATCCACCGGTGCCACGTAGCGCCAGCAGCAAACTCGATGCCACGGCGCCACGTGGCTGGCTTCAAACTCCTCGTGTCACGAGCCCACCGAGCTGTTCGCCGAGCCGACGATGATCTCGCCGGTCGTCGTCAGGGTGCCTGGGAGGCAGCCTAAGATCGTACAGCCACCGCCCGTCAGGGTCTGCAGCACCACGTGGATCATGTTCACCGTGATGCCGCTCGTTGTCACGCCGTCGCCGCTGAGAGTCTGTTCATTCAGCACGGCATAGCCAACGCCCGGCAGATCGACCCGCGTGTTGGGCGCCACGTCCGTCGTCATCGGGACTCCGTTGACGACGAGGTTGGTGAACCCGGAGCCTGCAGCATCGCTCGCGGCTCCCGCTGGGCTCACGTAGCTCGCCGCCATCGCAGTGACGATATCCGCGGAGATGAGCCCGCCCAGCACGCTTACCTGCTGCAGATCGGAGCTGCTCTGGGAGCTGCTGACCGCGTCATCGACCGCCCCGGTCGTGAGCGCCGTGAGCCACTCCGAAGAGACCGCGGTCGACCCGCTAAAGGCGTCCAGGCTTTGCTCGTCCATGCCGCCGCTCGTCGGCAACATGGCGACGGGCGTTTGCTGCACCATACCCGCCGTGTTCACCAGCGCGCCGAATGCCGAGCCTCCGACGCTCGTCTGTGCGTTGGCTCGCGCGGCGAGCAGTGTGAACGCGCTCGCGAGCCCGAGCGCCACCCCCCGACTGAGCCAGCGGGGCGGGCGCAATGTGATCGCTGCCATAGTCATCTCTCCTCGGTTTTCCTGAAGGTCGCTCATGGAAAGCCTCACGCCCCCCGTCCGGTGAGTCTGTGATACTGAAGGTTGCCGCCGGTCAGGAGACCAGCCCGGTCGTACACCGCGTTCCCCCCTTCAGGATCGCACGTAGTCAAGCAGATGAGCATTCTGATGTGGTCATGGCCCACGCCGGGCTCGCCTTCGTCGCACGCATGGTGGACTTCGAAGAACACGGACACCATTTCGCCAGTGTCGCGCCGCTTCGCGCGGGCCGGCCCCGAGAATCGCCCGCATGGCTTGCCGCTGTATTCGCTCGCTACCTTGACGAAGGTGTCCACGTCGCCGTGCAGCACGAAGCCGCCGAAGATGGCAGTGCTGTGCTCTACCCAGGTGATGTGGCCGCTGCCACTCGTCGAGTTACACGCGGTCGGTCGCGCTTGGAACCCGAACGTGGCGAAGTCACGCGAGCCGGGAGTGTTCTTGCCCGTGGGAGACTCGGCTCCTCCCATATTCGCGCCGGGCTTATCGATCCGCCCGCCGCCCGTCATCCGAAAGCACGCGGCGCTCACGGCCCAAAACTCAGGCCGCGGTGCCACCGAGCGCGCCGGCGTCGCGGAGTCCCGGCAGGCCACCGCCACGACAGCGGCCGCCAGCAGCCCCGGCACCAGGATGAGATGTTTGCGTTGCATCATGTGTGTCCTGCCTCCTCCGTTACTGGTCCGTGCCGCATGGATGCCGCACCCCGTGCCGCATGGATGCCGCACCGTGCTGAGAGGCAAGGCCAGTGCCATTCGACGGTCCCGGAAAACGCGATTGATTTTTCGAGAGTTAGCTGCGTTCGTTGCGCGCTCGCGGCGACGCGCGCGCATCGGTTTTCCGGCCACGGTTGCGTCGTCAGCGCACCAAGACGACGGAAACGAAACGGCGTCGAGCGGATCGCTCGACGCCTCGTTGGTCACTCTCGGAACGGACGCCGCGGGGAGTGGCGTGCGGTCCACCCCCCGCGGGCATTGGTGTTTCGCTCAGTTGCCTACCTCCTTGGGTTACGACGCTCGTCTGCCCAGTCAGCGCGACCGGCGCACCATCTCGATGTGGGCATCATGTGCTGCTATCGGGTCGGAGCCTTTCTGTAGGGTCCCGCTGCTCTATTCCGGACGCTTGCATAACGCGCACCGCCGGCCGCACTCGGCGACCGCGTTGTGTCAGCGAGAGATGCGCTCCTCCCCCCTTGAGGTCCGTGTCGCGGCCCCGCTACAGCAACCGAGGCCGCGGCTCAGGTCGCGGCGAGCGGCTGGGGCAGGGCGACCGCGCGGCGCGGTAGGTGTGGCGGCGCCGCGGCTGTGCTGTCCAGGTCGACCAGCTCGCCGTCGCACAGCACCCGCACAATCCGCTCCGCGGCGCGACCGTCCCACCGCTCGATCACCGGCCGCGCGGGGGAGCGTCGCGCCACTGCCCGGTCGACCGCGTTGAGCATCACGTCGCGCCGCGGCGCGACCAGCCGGTTGGTCCCGTGCGTGCACGTGACCGGTCGCTCGGTGTTGGGCCGCACCGTCACGCACGGCACGCCGAGGAAGGTCGTCTCCTCCTGCAGGCCGCCGGAATCGGTGATGACGAGCTGCGCTCCCGCGACGAGGCCGAGCATGTCGAGGTAGCCGAGCGGTTCGAGCAGGCGCAGCCCGCCACCCCGGTCCCGCTGGAAGCCGAGCGTGTGGACGCGCTCGCGCGTCCGCGGATGGACGGGGAAGAGCACCGTCAGCTTGCGGCCGATTTGATCCAGCGTTTCCAGCAGTTCGCGCAGTACGGCAGGATCGTCGACGTTCGCGGGGCGGTGTAGCGTGACGACGGCGTAGCCGGCCCCGGCGACGTCGTAGTGCGCCGGGACGTCGCGCTTCACGGCCTGCGGCAGAGCCCAACACAGCGAGTCGATCATGACGTTCCCGACGAAGTGCACGCGGTCGGCGGGAATGCCCTCGGCGACGAGGTTGTCGCCCGCGTCGCGGGACGGCGTCAACAGCAGGTCGGAAAGCCGGTCCGTGACCACGCGGTTGATTTCCTCGGGCATGGTCCAGTCACCGCTGCGCAGCCCCGCCTCCACATGCCCGACGCGCCTGCCGAGCTTCGCCGCCACCAGCGCCGCGGCGAGAGTGGAGTTCACGTCGCCGTACACCAGCACCAGGTCGGGGCGGAGCTCGGTCAGGATCGGCTCGAGCCGCTGCATCACGGCCGCCGTCTGCTGGGCGTGCGAGCCCGAGCCCACCCCGAGGTGGTAGTCGGGCGCGGGAATCCACAGTTCCTCGAAGAAGAGGTCCGACATGTCCGGGTCGTAGTGCTGACCGGTGTGCACGATGACGTGCTCGAGGTCGCGACGCTTGGCCAGCTCGCGATCGACCGGCGCGAGCTTCATGAAATTGGGGCGCGCCCCGACGACGGAGAGGATGCGCACTAGTGTCCCAGCCGCGTGAGGCCGTAGATGGCAACCGGCAGCGTCACGAGGATGCCGATGATGCGCCACGTCGTCTCCGGGTCCTTCCGAACCTCGCGCGGCACGAAAATCTGATCTCCCGTGTGCAGGTTCATCTGATCGATCGTCAACCCCTTCGCTACCGCATCTCGGAGCGTGTCGCCCGTCCAGACCTGCTGGCCGTCACGCTCGACGCGTGCGTCGCGGAACTTCGCGTCGCGCGTCGGTCCCCCCGCCACCATCAGCGCGTCGCCGATCACCACATCCGCCGGGACCGCGTAGAACCCCGGACGCTCCACCTCGCCTAGGATCGAGAGCCGGACCAACGCTTTGGCGTGCACCGACGGGTTCTTCAGGTACCGCCCCAGCTGCTGGGTGAGATAGCGCTCCACGTCGGCGCGCTGCACGCCGGTGAGCGGGATCGCGCCGATCACGGGAAGCATCAGCGTAGGTCCTTGTGCCACGGTGAAGGTGTGGGTGAATTGCGTATCCTCTTCCACCTGGAGCCAGATCTGGTCGCCGACGAGGAACCCGCTCGCCGGGGTCGGCTTGGCGCTCTGGGCGGCGAGCGGGCTCGCCAGCGCCGCTAGCGCCACGAGGCACATCAGCAATCGTTGCATCATCATTCCACCGTCACGCTCTTCGCCAGGTTGCGGGGGCGATCCACGTCGCACCCCCGCCGTACGGCGATGTGATAGGCCAGTAGCTGGAGCGGGATCACCGTCAGCAGCGGCGACAGTAGCGGCGCGCTGGCGGGGACGCGCAGCTGGTGGTCGACCAGATGCCGCAGGTCCCCGTTGCCGTCGCTCGTGACCGCGATGATGCGCCCGCCGCGTGCCCGCACTTCCTGCATGTTGGACACTACCTTGGCATACACTTCGTCCTTGGGTGCGAGAAACACCACCGGCATGTTCGCGTCGATCAGCGCGATCGGGCCGTGTTTCATTTCCGCCGCCGGGTAGCCCTCGGCGTGGATGTAGGAGATCTCCTTGAGCTTGAGCGCTCCCTCAAGGGCCACCGGAAAGTTGACGCCCCGGCCGAGGTAGAGGGCGTTGGTCGCGTCAGCGTAGCGCTCGGCCAGCTGGGCTACTTCCCGCTCCAGCTCGAGCGTGCGCGCTACCAGCTCGGGGAGGCCAGCGAGCTGCTCCACCAGGCGCCGCCCCTGCTCCACCGGCAGCCCGCGCTGACGCCCTAGATACAGGCCGAGCAGCAGCAGCGCGACGAGCTGGGATGTGAACGCTTTCGTGGACGCGACGCCGATCTCGGGCCCGGCGTGCAGGTAGACGCCGCCGTCGGCTTCGCGCGCGATGGTCGAGCCAACGACGTTCACGACGCCGACGACGGTCGAGCCGGCCGCCTTCGCCGCGCGCAGCGCCTCGAGCGTGTCGGCCGTCTCGCCCGACTGCGAGATGGCGATGGTCAGCGTCCCCGGCAGGCGCAGCTGACGGCGGTAGCGGAACTCGGAGGCGTACTCCACCGACACCGGGATTCCGGCGAGCTCCTCGATGACGTGCCGGCCCACCAGACCGGCGTGCCAGGACGTGCCGCACGCCAAGACGACAATGCGGCGGATGCGGGCGCACTGGTCCGGCGTGAGGTTGAGCCCGTTCAACCGCGCCGTGCCCTCGGTGAACAACAGGCGCCCGCGCAGCGTGCGGCGCACCGTCTCGGACTGCTCGCAGATCTCTTTGAGCATGAAGTGCGCGTAGCCGCCCAGGGCGAGCGCTTCGAGATCCCACTCGATGTCGTCCACGGCGCGGTCCTGCTCGTGCGCATCGCGGTCGAGGACGCGGTACCCGGCGGGCGTCACGACCGCGACGTCGCCGTCGTTGAGGTAGACGACGGAGCGCGTATGCGCCAGCACCGCACTGGCGTCTGACGCGACGAGGTACTCGCCGTCACCCACCCCGAGCAAGACCGGCGAGCCGCGCCGCGCCACGACGATCTTCCTGGGCTCGGGCTCGGCGATCACGGCGACCCCATACGTGCCTTCCACGTGCCCCAGCGCCGCGATCACCCGTTCCTCGAGCGTCGCGCCGGCCGAGTCCTCGATCAGGTGCGCCAGCGTCTCGGTGTCGGTCTCGGTCGCAAAGCGGTGGCCCTGCTGCGCCAGCCGGGCGCGCAGCACGTCCGCGTTCTCGATGATCCCGTTGTGCACCAGCGCGAGCGTGCCCGTGCAGTCGAGGTGCGGGTGCGCGTTCCGGTCGTTCGGCGCGCCGTGCGTGGCCCAGCGCGTGTGCCCGATGCCGCACGTACCGTGGACCGGCGAGCGTGCCAGCAGCTCGCGCAGCCCCTCGACACGCCCGGCGAGCTTGCGGGCCTCCACGCCGCGACCGTTCAACACCGCCACCCCCGCGGAGTCGTAGCCGCGATACTCCAGGCGCGCCAAGCCCTCCAGCAGGACCGGGACGGCGTTCTTAGGTCCGACGTATCCGACGATGCCACACATCGCTCAGAGGCCCCCGCGCCTGAGTTCGAGCAACGGCTCTCCCGTCACGGCCAGACCGAACCGGGCGAGCTGCGCGAGCGTGGCGTTTCCCACGCCTACCGTCACGCCTTTCAGCGTGACGATCGCTGCGCCGCACTGCTCGCAGAGCTGGACGCGGGACGCCGTCGCGGGTTGTCGCGGCCGTGAGCCGCGCGGTATCTGCGCTGCGCAGGGTTGGCACAACATGCAGGCTCCTCGAGCCTCATCATGCGCCCCCGCTGCTTCAAGTTTGAGGCCCGGAGGCTTCCGCCGACCTCGGCACCGCGCTCCAGCGTTCGGCGCGACAACGCGTTAGCTCCATCGCCCCTGGTCGTGGAACCGCCGCGCGAGTTCGGGGTCGCGTTGCGCCCGCGCGGCACTTCCGGCGCGCCGACTCGTCGCATCCACTCCCGCCGCTCGCCCGAGCCTCCGGGCGCGCTCGCGGCCTCGGGTTTGCAGAGGGGAACACGTGCGCCCTTGCGCCGACGGGATTTGGAGGAGACCGCATGAGCGAACAGACGCCACGGGGCGGCTTGCCCCTGGTGCTTCTCGCCGGAGATCAGCAAGAGGATACGCACTGGCTGCGGGGTCTTCTCGAGCCGGCGGGGTATGCTGTGTTGCGGGAGCCCTCGGGCCGATACGCGCTCGAGCGCGCTCGTGGCACCGAGCCCGACGTGATCATCGTGGACGCTGACCTCCCCGACATGCCGGGGGTTGAGTTGTGCCGCCTGCTGCGCGCCGATCCCCGCGTCCTCAGTAGCACGCCGCTGCTGCTGGCGTTCCGCGACCACGCGTCGCGTGAGCAGCGGATCGCCGCGCTCCGCGCCGGTGCCTGGGAATGCATCGCTCCGCCGCACGAGGCGGATGAGATCCTGCTGAAGATCGGTGCCTACGTGCGTGCCAAGCTCGACGCCGACCGGGCACGCGCCGAAGGACTGCTGGACCCGATGACGGGGCTCTACAACCGTCAGGGTCTCGCACGGCGCGCCCGTGAGCTCGGCTCGCAGGCGTTCCGCGAGCACGGTGCGCTCGCCTGCGTCGTGCTCGCCCTCGATGTGGAGGCTCCGGCGCCGGGGAGCGAGACCGCCGCCAACGTCGTCGTCCGCTGCGTTCATGCCCTCAAGTCGTCGGCGCGCCTGTCGGACGTGGTCGGCCGGCTCAGCCTCACGGAATTCGCGGTGCTCGCCCCCGGGACCGACGCAGCGGGCGCTCGCCGGCTGGCGGAGCGCCTCGCGAGCAACGTACAGACCAGCGCCACCGCTCCCTCGGCGACCGACTCTCTGGAGCGCCCCCCAGCGCCGCTGCGCGTGCGCTGCGGTTACGAGGCCGTCGCCAACGTCGGCTACGCGCCGATCGAGCCCGTCGATCTGCTGGTCCGGGCGTCCACCGCCTTGCGCACCGGGCGCGCGGAAAGCGGCAGCTGGCTGCGCCGCTTCGACGACGGCGTCAGCGCCTCTCCTCCTTAAATCACGAACGGCTGTTTGTTGCCACCGCTCGTCCGCTCAGCCTCTTCATCCACGGCTTCGTAGCCCGGCAGGTAATACGAGTAGTAGCGATACGCGGCGCCCGCGGGCACCGCGTTGAGGATCGCCCCGAGCAGTCGCACCGGGAGCCGTTGCAGTACCTCGAGTTTGGCGGCCGCCACATCGCGGTGGCTGTACCCCGTCCGGAGCACCACCACCAGGTGCCCGGTCAGCGTACCCAGGATGAGGGGGTCGACTCCCGCGCTGAGCGGCGGGCTGTCGACCAGGATGACGTCGTAGCTTGGGCGTAGCGCGGTCACGAGCTGCGACATCGTCTGCGAGCCGAGCAGCTCGGGCGCGTTGTAAGCACGGGTCCCGCAGCCAATTAGCGAGAACGACGGATACGGCGTCGCCTGCACGATCGCCTCGAGCGGGACCTCCCCACGCAGGAAGTCGGTGAGTCCGGGACGGCGCCGGGCGCCCAGGCGGCGGTGGAGCACACCGCGCCGGATGTCCCCATCGATCAGCAGCGTACGGTGCCCGGCCTCGGCGAAGGTGTGACCGAGATTGGCGGCGAGGAAGGACTTGCCGTCGCCCGCCCCCGGGCTGGTGATGGTGACGAGCATGGGCGACGCCGCACCGTGGGTGTACACCAGGTTGAGGCACACGCCGCGCAACGCCTCGACCACGACGGCGACGTCCTCAGGCGGCCGGACGCGCCGCCCGTTGCGCGGCGTAGGCCGCGCGCCCGGTCGCACGTGCGGCACGGCGCCCAGAATGGTGAGTCCCATCTCGCGTGACACCTGATCGGGGTAGCGGACGCGCGGGTCTATCCGATCGATCAGGACGGCCCCCATCACCGCCAGCGCGAAGCTGCCGAAGAACGCCATGAGAATCACCCGCGGTGCTGTGTTCTTCACCGGCCGCCGCGGCACGACCGCGGAATCGAGGACGCGGACGTCCGCGAGGGTGCTGGCTTCCGCCAGCCGCGCCTCGTCGTACTTCTGCTGGAGACTCGTGTACAGATTTTCCGCGAGGCTCGCGTCCCGGCGGAGGCGCGCTTCTTCGATGGTGCGCGCGGGAATCTGCCGCAGGCTGCGCGAGTCGGCATCGACCCGTCGGCCCAGCTCCGCTTCCTTCCCCGCGAGCTGTCCGGCGAGCGCGCGCGCCAGCGTCGGGATCGTCTGACGCTGCAGCGTCGCGATCTCCCCCAGCAGCCGCTGCACCGGCGGGTACTCGTCGGAGTACTTGTAGCGATAGGTGCGCAGCAGGGCTTGCTTGTCCGTCAGCTCCTTCAACGCCTCCGACAGCTCGGGATTCTGTTGCACCGAGCCGACCACCGACAGCGCCTCGGGAGAGAGCCCCGAGTCGCCGGCCTGCGCCAGCAGCCGGCCCAGCGCCTCCCGATCGCGGCGCGCCTCCTCCCGCGTCAGCTGTGTCTCGAAGAAGCCGCCGAACACCGGATCCCGTGCCCCTCCGGCAGCTCCCGCCCCTCCCACACCGGCCCCCGCGACCGATGCGCCGGCCGCCGGGCGGTCGCTCGGCAGCGTGATCGTCTCCTCCCGGAAGCGCTGCAGGGCGGCCTCCGCGTTGCGGAGGTTCTCCTGCGAGTGCTGCACCTGCTCCCCCAGGATCTTCGTGAGCTCGATGACCTTTTGGCGCTTCAGGTCGGCGTACACCTGGACGTAGCGTTGCGCCACGGCGTTCACGATCGCGGTGATGCGCGTCGGATACGGGCCGCGCAGCTCGAAACGCAGGAAGTTTCCGTCCATGTCCATCCGTACGTCCAGCGCTTCGCCCAGGCCTGTGGCGGCATCCCGCAGCGTCGTCAAGGTGAATTCGACGGTGCGCCCCGGAGCCACGGTGCCCGCGTCGGGCGCCCACTGCAGCCCATACCGCGTCCCGACCGAATCGCCCAGCGTGCCGCGCTCGAGCTCGATGCCGTCCGCCGTCGCGAGGGTGTAGCCCTGTCCCGCGCGGTCCACTGTGAAGCGGTACGCGCCGGGCCGGTACTGATCGGCGACGCGCAGCCCCTCGAGCGCCTGTGCGTCCGCAGGCGAGCTGGGGTCCACGAACAGGCGTTCGTCGCGCACCACTTGGTCGAGCACCACGTATGACTTGAGCAAATCCACCCACGACTCGGCATCGAGCAGCTGGCTTGGGCGAATCGGCGCCGGCCCGCGGTCCGGGCCGCGCCGACCCTCCACATCGATCCAGATCTTGGCCTGGGCGGCGTACTCGGGCTTCAGGAAGCGCGTGGCGCCGACGCCAGCCACCGTGCCGACCAGGGTAAACCCGGCGATGAGCCACTTGAAGCGCAGCAGCGCACTCAGGATCCGGCGCCAATCAAGCCCGCTGTCGGAGCCGGCAAGGTCGAACTCTGTCATGCCGCGGTGCGGCGTCCCCGGGGCGACGACCGGCGGTGGGACGAGCGGTGCGGCGGGCAGGTTGCTGAACGCCATCGAGCCGTTTCCTATCGATCGATACGGTCTGTTCCGTCGGGCCGGTCGCGCGGCGTCGTGCCGCGCACCAGCGTCGCGCCGTGAGGACAGCAAGTCCGATACCGCGCACGGCCCCACGCCCTCCCCGCCCGCCGGGGAGGTCATGCCACAAATCGGTGCAGCATGGGGGAGGCGGTGGATGCAGGTTGGTGCGACCGTCCAGCCCGGCGCGCGGGTCCGTCGGGCCGCAGGTGCCGCAATCGCTTGAGAATCCGGCCGCTGCGAGGTCGCGACAGACTGGCCCGAACCCTGCGTAAGGGGAGGCCAAACCCGAGCTGGAACGAACCCGATGTCCATGCCACTTGCACAGAACGGCGTCTCCCGGCCCGGGGCGCGTGACGACACGAAGGACGTCACGTCCCTGCTGTCGATCGGGGCCGATGCGAAGGCGCGGATCCGGATCCTCGTGGTGGACGACGAGCACACGCTACGCGAAAGCTGCGCTACCGTGCTGCGTCAGGACGGCTATGACGTCACCGTCAGCAGCCGCGGCCAGGAAGCGCTCGAGCTGCTGAAGCGCCGCGCGTTCGACATCGTGCTGGCGGATCTGTACATGACGCAGGTCGATGGCCTGACGCTGCTTCGCACGGCGCTCACGACCAATCACGACACCATCGTCATCGTGATGACGGGAAACCCGAGCGTGGAGTCGAGCGTCGAGGCGCTGCGGCAGGGCGCGTTCGACTACCTCCCGAAGCCGTTTTCCGCCTCCCACCTCCAAGTCCTGATCGGCCGAGCGGTGCACACGCTGGTCGTAGCCCGCGAGACCCGCGAGCAACAGGAGGAGTTGGAGCGGCGGCATGCGCACAGCGACAAGATCACGCTGCTCGGCACGGCACCGGCGTTTCGCCGGGCGATCGAGCTGGCGCGCAAGGTGGCTCCCACGGACGCCTCGGTGTTCATCACAGGGGAAAGCGGCAGCGGCAAGGAGATGATCGCCCAATTCATCCACCACCACAGCCGCCGTTCGAGCCGCCCGTTCGTGGCGATCAACTGTGCCGCCCTCCCCGAGGGGTTGCTCGAGTCGGAGATGTTCGGCCACCGCAAGGGCGCATTCACGGGGGCGGTCCGCGACAAGCCCGGCCTGCTTGAAGCGGCCCACGGCGGGACCCTGTTTCTGGACGAGCTGATCGAGATGTCGAAGCCGATTCAGGCGAAACTGCTGCGCGTCATCCAGGATGGCGTGGTGCGCCGCGTGGGGAGCGAGACGAACGACGCCGTCGTGAACGTGCGATTCATCGCCGCCACGAACAGTGACGCCGAAGCCGCCGTCAAGGCGGGTACCCTGCGGGAGGATTTGTACTACCGCCTGCGGGTGGTCCCCATCCACGTGCCGCCGCTGCGGGAGCGGCCGGAGGATATCCCCTTGCTCGCGGAGTACTTCCTCTCGACGTACTGGATCCGACACCGCAACAAGGGCGCGCCCTTCCCGAAGCTCAGCGACGCTGCGATCCGGGGGCTGTGCGCTCACAACTGGCGCGGCAACGTGCGCGAGTTGCAAAACGCGATCGAGCACGTGGCGGTGATCGTGGAGCCCGGCACGGAGATCCGGCCGGAGGACTTGCAGCTCACGTCCGAGGGGGAATCCCCAGCGACGGCGAACCCGGCCTCGTTGATCTCCACGCTGCTTGAGGAGAGCTACCACGCGGCCCGCGACCGCGTCATCGCCCAGTTCGAGCGGCAGTATCTCACGTGGCTCGTGAACCGGGCGGGGGGGAACATGTCCAAGGCGGCGCGCATCGCCGGCGTGGACCGCACGACTCTGTATCGCCTGATGGAGCGCCACGGCCTGCAGCGCAGCCCCAGCACGGGCTGGGTGATCGAGCGGGAGCCGGCCACTGATGAGGCGAGCCCGACGACGGTGGAAACCGCCGAGCCAATCTCGTAGGTGTCGAGGGAGCGAGCGCATGACAACGAGCACCGCCGAACGGCTCGAGTGGCAGGCACCGACCACCGCATCGTTTCCCGAGGTCGAGCCCGAGCCGCAGGACCTGGCGTCCTGCCTGGCGGGCCCGAATGGGCAGGAGCTGGTGGTGGAGATGGCGCACGACCTGCGCTCCCCCCTCACGGCCGTCCTGTTCCTGGCGGAATCCCTGCAGAACGCGGAGAGCGGACCGATCACCGAGGCGCAGCGCCGCCAGTTGGGCCTCATCTACAGCGCGGCGCTGGGTCTCTGCGCGACCGCGAGCGACGTGCTCGAGCTCGCCCGCGGGGGCGACCGCCTCAGCGAGCGCGGGCCAGCACCGTTCTCGGCCGTCGAAATCCTGACCTCGGTGCGGACCATGATCCTGCCGCTCGCCGAGGAGAAGCGACTCGACGTGCAGCTCGTGCATCCCGTCCCCGAGCGGCGCATCGGCCACGCCCGGGCGCTGGGACGCGTGCTGCTGAACCTCGCGACCAACGCCGTGAAGTTCACCGACGCGGGGTTCGTCGAGATCGCCGCCCGGCCGCTCGGGGCGACGCGCCTCGAGTTCTCGGTCCGAGACAGCGGCGAGGGCATCGCCGCAGCCGAGATGCGGACGCTCTACGCGCCGTTCCGGAAAGCGTCGACGGGCCCACGTTTCTACTTCTCCAGCTCGGGCCTGGGGCTGGCGATTTGCCGCAAGCTGGTCCGCGCCATGGGCTCGGAGTTGCGAGTGGAAACGCGGCCACATTGGGGGACGCGGTTCTCTTTCGAGCTCGAACTCCCGCCGGCGACCGCCGCGACCTGACCCATGCGGCGTAGCGTCGCACCCGCTCCACACGCGCCGACCGCGCGCGACAGCGCCGCGCCACGGTACGACGATCGGCTGGACTCCAACCGCTGGCGCGCTTGGAACTTAGCCACGGTCGCTGCTGCCCCTGCCCGCGCACGCGGATTGCCCAGCGGCTCGGGCATGGCAACATCCCTCGATTTCGAAATGCGACGTCCCAGCCTCACGCTCGTGCACACGGCACCGCGCCAGGCGCGCGGCCGCGAGCGGCAGGCCCGGCGCTGGCTCAACTTTGCCGTGGCCGCCGCCGGGATCTTGGTGACGTCGCCGCTGATGCTGTTGATCGCCGTGCTGATCAAGCTCACCTCGCGCGGTCCCGTGCTCTTCAAGCAGGCGCGGATCGGGCTGGACCGGCGGGCCCTGTCGCGCGCCGGCGGCAACACGCGGCGGCGCCTCGACCTGGGCGGCAACCCGTTCACCATGTTCAAATTCCGCACGATGCACGTCGCGCCCGAGGACCGTGGCCAGGATGACCAGGAGGTTTGGGCCCAGCCCGATGATGCGCGCGTGACACCCCTCGGGCGGGTGCTACGAAAGTTCCGGCTCGACGAGCTGCCCCAGCTCTTCAACGTGCTGCGCGGCGATATGAACATCGTCGGCCCCCGCCCCGAGCAACCGGCGATCTTTGTGTACCTGCGCGAGCAGATCGAGGGATACCAGCGTCGCCAGCGGGTGCGGCCCGGCATCACGGGCTGGGCCCAGGTGAACCAGGGGTACGACCAGTCGGTGGAAGACGTCCGGCGCAAGCTCGCCTTCGACCTCGAGTACATCCGGCGCCAATCGGCGGTGGAAGACGTGAGGATCATGCTCCGCACCATCCCCGTCATGGTGTTTCGTCGCGGCGGCTGGTGAGGACGCTGTTGATCTGTCACCACGACGAGCCGATCAACCGGCTCGGCGTGGCGCGGTGGCTTGCGTCCTTCTCGGAGCTGAGCGGCATCATCGAGATCCACGAACCCGGGCGGCGGCTGTGGCGGCGCGTCCGGCGCGAATTCCGCCGCGTCGGCCCCATCCGCTTCCTGGACGTGTTGGCGTTCCGCCTCTATTCGCGACTGGTCCTCTCCGCCCGGGATCGGGCGTTCGAGGCTGCCGCACTGGAGCGCCTGAGCGCCACCTACCCGCCGCTCGATCCGCGGACGCCCGTCTTGGTGACGCACGACCCGAACAGTGCCGAGGTCGTGGCGTTCCTGCGCGGGCTGGCACCCGACGTCGTGCTCGCCCGGTGCAAGACCCTGCTCAAGAAGGACGTGTACTCGCTTCCGGCGCGGGGAACGTTTGTGCTGCACACCGGTATCTGCCCCGAGTACCGTAACGCCCACGGCTGCTTCTGGGCGCTCGCCCACGACGACCTGTCCAAGGTAGGCGCCACGCTGCTGCAGATCGACGACGGGGTTGACACAGGACCGATCTACGGCTACTTCAGCTACCGGTACGACGAAGTGGCGGAGTCTCCCGGCATGATCTACGACCGCGTGGTGCTCGAGAACCTCGAGGCCATTCGGCAGCGGCTCGTTGACATTGTGGCGGGGCGGGTGCGATCCCTGGATACGTCAGGTCGGCGGTCCGCCACGTGGGGCCAACCGTGGCTGACCAAGTACCTGCGCTGGAAGCTGCGCGCCCGGAAACGGCGGCGTGAGAACGCTTGCGTTAGGGTATCATGACGTCGTAGACGGCGGCGCCTGGGACACGAGCGGCTTTCCCGGCCCCACCCACGCGACCTACAAGCTCGACCGCCGCGCCTTCGAGCAGCACCTCGTCGCCGTCTCGGGCGCCGCGCGGCGGCGCGGCACCGTGAGGGACCTGCTGTACACCCGCACCCCGGCATCGCATCAGCCCCCAGTCTTGCTGACCTTCGACGACGGAGGCGCGAGCGCGTACTCCTGCATCGCCGATCTGCTGGAGCGCGCGGGATGGCGCGGCCACTTCTTCATCATTACCGACTACCTCGACCGACCTGGGTTCGTCACCACCCCCCAGGTGCGCGAGCTCGCCGCCCGGGGACACGTGATCGGTACGCATTCCTGCAGCCACCCCACCCGCATGGCGTCGTGCAGCTGGGACCGGCTGATCCAGGAGTGGACGACGAGTGCCGCGATCCTGTCCGAGCTGCTCGGTGAGCCGGTGCGAATCGCGTCCGTGCCGGGTGGCGCCTACTCGAGCCGGGTGGCGGAGGCCGCCGCCGTCGCCGGTATTACGGCACTGTTCACGTCCGAGCCGACATCTCGGTGCCACCAGGTCGACGGCTGTCTCGTCGTGGGCCGCTACTCGCTGCGGCGTGGGACGCCCGCGCGCATCGCCGCTGCGCTCGCTTCCGGCCGCCTGCTACCGCGGCTCGCCCAGCTGTGCTTCTGGAACTGCAAGAAGCTCGCGAAAGCAGTGGGGGGCGAGCGCTACTTGGCGCTTCGGCGCATGGTGTACGGCGCCGCGTCAACCCAGGTGGACCGCACTGCGTCGCGTGGGCTCCCAGACTGCGGTCCGCGCACGCAGGAGGGCCAACAGCCAGGCGTGCAGCGCAGCCACGTTGCCGGCGAACAGGTACGCCGCCAGGGCGAGTAACCCGGGCGGCCGCTCTCCTTCGGGCCACCACCACCCGGCCGCTCCCACCACGGCGACTGCGACCAGGCCCGCGAGCGCGCCTCGAGACCACCCCCACCCCTCTCCTGCGGCCAGCGCCGCGAGCGCGGCCACCGCGCCGAGCAGCGCCCAGGGCACGAGCCAGCGACACAGCTTGTGGCTGGCCAGCATCCAGGCGAAGAGGCCCCAGCGCAGCGGGTCGAGCAACCCCCGCAGCCACCACAGGGTGCGCAGGCCCCGCGCCATCGTGCGCACCTTGCGCCGGTACTCCTGACGCAGCGAGGCGCCACGCGGCACAAAGCAGATCGCCTCGGGAACCGACACCGCCCGATAGCCGCGGCGGCGGGCGAGGAGCGCCGCCCCGAAGTCGCGGCTCAGATCCTCGGGCACCAGCTGCCGGTGGAGCTCCGCTCGAATCGCGTACAGACAGCCCGACGCTCCCACGATCCCCGACACCCGCGTCTCGAGATCCCGCACCCACATCTCGTAGCCGACATAGGTCGACTCGCCCGCGTTCGCCTCCGCGCCGACGCGCGCCACGCTCACGTCGCGGCCCGAGGCCACTCCCACCGTCGGGTCCGCGAACGCAGCGACGAGCGGCTTGAGCGCCTGCAGCGCAATGCGCACCGAGGCGTCGGTGTTGACGATGATCGTGCCGCGCAGGTGCGCTCGCGCGGCGTTTTCCGCCGCCGTCTTGCCGCGCCGCTCGGGCAGGCGCAGCAGCTCGACCCCGCGATCGGCGAGCCCCGACACGATCTTGTCGGTTCCGTCGCTCGAGGCATCCGACACGACGAGGATCTGGCGTCGCTCGGCCGGGTAGTCGAGCTCGAGGATCCGCTCCAGCGTGCCCGCGATCACCTCGGCTTCGTTGTGGACCGGAATCGTGATGCTGATGGTGGGCCACTCCGCGGGTGGGGCCGTCCGTCGGGGCGCGCGCCGCAGCGAGCCCACGAGCTTGAGCAGCGTGGGATAGCCGAGGTAGGTATAGAGGCAGAATCCCAGCGCGGCGACGAGCAGCTCGTCAGGCGTGCCGATCATCGCACCAGCGCGGCGGGCGCGGCACGGGAGACCTGCTGGTAGATGCGCTCATAGCGCGCCAGCCACGGCTCGACGCTGAAGTCGCGCCGCAGCCGCTCCCGTGCGCGCCGAGCGCGCTCGCGCGCCTTCCCCGGGTCGCGGTACACCGCGCGCAGCTCCGCCGCGAGCGCCATCGGGTCGGCGGGCGGGACCAGCGCTGCCTCATCGGGCGACAGGATGTCCGGCACGCCGCCCACCCGTGCAGTGATCACCGGAACCTCCGCTGCCATCGCCTCGAACAGCACGATCGGGGTGCCCTCCGTGCAATCCGGTCCAATCGCAGGTCCCGAGCCCGGGCTTGCAGCTCGGCCCGTGCAGTGCCGCTTCCCACCACGGAGACGACGAGCGGCAGGTCGGTCGCGTGGGGCAGCGCGTCCAGCAACACATCCAGGCCCTTCTCGTGGCTCAAGCGCCCGACCCAGCCGACCACGAACCCGTCCGGTGGGATCCCCAACGCGAGCCGCGCGGTCGCGCGATCGAGTGGCGGCTCGGCCTCGCGCCACGCATTCGGCACAGCGTAGATGCGCGCCCGGGGGACGCCCGCCCGCGCCAAGCGCTCCACCAGCGGCCGGGACACCGCCACGACGGCGTCGAACCGGCGGAAAGCGCGGAACTGCAACCACTCATAGCCGTGGTTCTTCCACCCGCCGCCGGTGCAGCCGTGCACCGTGGTTACGATCGGAATCCGGAGCCCGCGCGCCACCCCCGCATCCAACACGTCCGGCCGGTACCCGTGCGTATGGACGACATCCGGGCGGAGACTGCGGCACAGCCCCGCGACGGCCCGTCGCTCCCGCAAATAGGCACGCCCGGGAAGGACGAGCGGATGGGTCGGAACCCCGCTGTGGTCGAGCTCTGACAGTAAGGGATGGTGCTCCCCCGGGCCGTCGAGCACGGCCGCGACGTGCACGTCATGACCCAAGCCATGGAGCCCCGCTGCCAGCGCGTGGGCCACGCGCTCCAGGCCACCGAATTCACCCGGTGCGAGGACTTGCAGGACGACCATTTCTAGGCGAGCACGGCGTCCGCTGCGGTCTCGGCCTCTCTCGCATTGCCGCAGCCGACCCGCTCGCCCCGCATGAGCGCGTCTGCGAAGAACTTCGTCGCCCAGTTAAGTGTCTGGAACGGGCCGTATTCCGCGCCGAGCGGAAAGGAGCCCTTCACGCCGCCTCGGAGCCCGGGGTCACGGCTCGTGCGGTTCTGGGTCGACTTGAGGAAGCGGAGCACCGGTTCGACCGGCTCGAGCCACTTGCGCTCCCCGGTGATCTCGAACAGGCGCAGCCAGATATTCGCCATCTGTGCCTCACCGGTCAGGCAGCTCCACGGCGCCGCAGGCGACCAGCCAGCGGCGAAGCGCCCCGGAAGGCGGCCGTCGGGCCCCACCGCGGCTGCGATCCGCTCTGCGGCGCGGGCGGCGTGGCCGACGAGCCGCACATCCTCCAGCACGCGCCCACCCTCGAGCAGACCGCGGATGCCGTAGGCGATGGTATGTAGCAACGGGCGCGTCCGGTCGGTGAGGCAGCAGTCCGGCAACCAGCCGTCGTCGTGCTGCAGCCGGGTGACGGCGCGGAGGTTGCGGGCCGCGGCCGCTGTGAACTCCGGTGCGCCGAGCCGCTGGCCCGCTTCCGCCAGACCCCACGCGGTGCGCGTGTTATAGAGCGTCGCCTGGGAATCGGCGAAGCGCGAATTGCCGCGCCGCCACAGACCATCCGCGTCGAGCATCGCGAGCAGAAAGCACGCCGCGCGTCGCGCCGCACCCGCGAACACCCCCGAGCCGCTGTGCGCGAACGCGGCGAGCCAGCCGAACAGCACCTGGCCCGTATTGAACACCGCAGGCGACGTGCGCTCACCCATCACTCCCCCTCGCACCGCACCCGACGGCAGCTGGATCTCGACCTCCCAACGGGCGGCGCGCTCGGCGCGGCTCGCGAGGTCGGGTCGGTTCAGACGCCGCGCGGCCTCGTACAGCGTCGGGATGATGTAACCGGTCGTCTCCGGATAGGCGGGCTGCCAGCCGCGCGACTTGAAGTACGGACTCCACGCGAGACTGTACCCGCGCGCGAACCCGCCGGCGCCCGTCGCGTCCTGAGCGCGCTCGAGCCACTCGAGCGCCGCCAGCAGATGCGGCCGGTGCACAGAGTCCACGGCGTGCCCGGCGCGCTCGCGCCACAGCTCCTCGAAGGCCACCGGATTGAGCAGCGGGTGGGCGCGCACCTGGTGCCAACGGGCCTCCACGGCCCGCGTCAAGCGAGGGATCGGAAGCGGAAGTGCCTGGGGCAACGAGAGCATCTCCGGTATTACGGGTCAAGCCGAGTCGCGATCCAACGGGCCACGCGGTGGGTCGCGACGTGGGCGCGACGCAGTGCCCAACGGGCGCTGCGACACGACACGAGCTCGGCCCCAAAGCCGCTCTTGAAGCGGTACAGCCCGTGCTGTGGATCGTCCGTACTCCTCGCAGAAGCGGGGGTTCCGCCAAGGTTGTAAGCGGTGAACCCTTCGTCGGCGAGGTAGGCCATAATGCGCCAATGCAGCCACACCGTTGCGTGGGACGCATAGCCGCTGGGCGTGGAGCCGCCCACCAGGTAGTACGCTCGCTGCTTCGCCCAGCCCACCAGCGCGGCGGCGAGCGGCGTGCCGTTCTCCCATACCGAGAACGTCGTCACGCCCCAGTGCGCGCCCCCGTCTTGCGCCGCGCCTGCGGCGGGAGGCAGCATCACCTGGAACGGATCGCCTCGCTCCGCCGCCCGGCTCGCCGCGGCGTGCTGTACCGTGGCGAGCACCCTGCGGGCCTCGGGTCCATCCAGGGTCTGGAAGGTCCACCCTTGCCGGATCCCGTGCTGCAGGTGTCGCCGGTGATGCTTATTACAGCGACGCATGAGGTCGTCGGCATCCGGCTCGAGCGGCACCACGTACTCCACCCGGTCCCGGATCTCGGCCGACGCCCCGGTCCCTACATCGGGTTGCCAACGGGCATCGAACGAATCGATGCCGACCTCCGCCGCCCCGTCCGCTCGCAACGCCTCGACCAAGGCGCTGAGCGCCTCGTGCCGTCGGGGCAGGCAGATGAGTGCAGGCACGGTCGGGAAGTAGAGGTGACGCGGCCGCCGGCCGAAGCGGCAACCACTGCGCACGCCGGCGGCAACGCCGATGATCTCATCGCCGTGGCGCAACTGGGCGAACACCGGCTCCCCTGACGGGGCGCCGGCACCGAGGCCGGCGGGCGTGTGGAAGAATCCGCCGCCGCACCGCTCGAGCTCCACCCACCATCCTGGGGGGCACGTTTCCCGGGTGATCCAGCGGAGGTCGTGGACGGCAGGCGTGGCGGACCGGGCGGCCTCAATCGGCGTCGCCGGCACGCCAGCCGGGCTACGCAATTCAGCGGGCGTCGTCAGCATCGCGTGAGCTCCGCCAAGGTCCCGTGCGGGAGCTGGCGCAGCGCGACCACGAGCGGCGCGTCCCGCATCCAGCGGCGCAGCGTGTGCTGCTCCGTGTCGCCGGCCGCATCGTCGAGCAGGATCACGGCCCCCGCCGGCAGACGGTCGCCGATCAGCGAGAGCAAGCCGACCCGCCCGCCGCGCGTGCCAGCGGGGGGCCCGTCACACACGACGAGCCGGAACGCGTCGGGCATCAGCGGGAGCGGCGCCGCGTACCAGACGAATTCCCCGTAGTCGCTCAACGGGGAGAACCACAGGTACACCTGGCCCGCTTTATGATCGCGCAGCGCCGCGGCGACGCGCCGTCGCCATTCCGGCTCGTGCTCGAGCGCCCAGACCTCGACGCCGCGGCGCCCCGCGAGCGCACCCAGCAGCAGCGTCGTGAGGCCGCTGCCGCATTCGAGCACCGGCCCCAGCGTCACCGCCGCCAAGCGCGCGACCTCGGAAAGAAAGTCGAGGTCCGCCGCGCACCGGTCGTTGCCCCAGGCGGCGCGTAGCTCGGCGAGGAGCGGCCGCTCCGGCGCCACCCCCATCGGGAGCGCCAACAGGCGCCGCATCGCGCGGCGCAGGCGCTGCCGCTGCCATGCGGTCTGCGCCGCCCGTTTCAGGGGGCGCGCCACCCACTGCTCCAGCGCTTCCAGGATCACGAGTTCTCCTCAGCCTTGTCTCGGAACAAGTTCTGTGCCGCCCCTTCGGTCGTACCAGTGACGCGACCGGACGGAGCCACAAGGGTCGCGCGTTGCGCCGCCGCAACACCAGGCGGAGAGTCGCCCCGTGGCAGGGGTGCGATTGACGTGGCCCTGCTCTTGCTGCTCCCAACCCCGGATGAGCGAATCCACGCCCAACCTCGACCGCTCCCTCGCCCAGGGCATCGCCTGGCGGGGGGGGATCCGCTGGTTCACGCAGCTCGTGAGCTGGGCCGCCACGCTGATGGTGGCGCGTCTGATCACTCCCACCGACTACGGTCTGTTCGCGATGGCCATGGTGTACGCGGGCTGCGTGCAGCTCGTGAACGAGCTGGGGCTGAGCCTGGCCATCGTCCAGCGCCGCGACTTGACCGAGGAGCAGATCGCACAGCTCGGCGGCCTCACCGTGCTCGCCAGCGTCGCCCTTTTCGTGCTGTCGGTGGGGTTGGCCGGGCCCATCGCGTCGTTCTTCGGCGAGCGGACCGTCCGCGGGATCATCATCGCACTGAGCCCGACGTTCGTGATGCGCGGGGTACAGGTGGTGCCCCGCTCGCTGCTCGCTCGCGATCTGGAATTCCGTCGGCTCGCGTGGATCGACGCTGGCGAAGCGGTGCTGTGGAGCTCGACCACGCTGGTTGGCGCCTTTCTCGGTCTGCGGTACTGGGCCCTCGCGTGGGGCGCGGTGGTGAGCGGGTTCGCGGTCATGGGCGTGTTGTGCTTGCTGCGGCCGCACCGGCTCGCCTGGCCCCGGGACCTCAGGTCGGTCGCCGGCGCAGTCAACCTCGGGTGGTACGTCGTCGTCTCGCAGCTCTGCTGGTACGTGTACAACCACGCCGACTTGACGATCGTCGGGCGGCTGCTGGGCAAGGCAGCCCTCGGTGCCTACACAAAGGGCTCGGACATCGCGAGCATTCCGGTCGATCGCATCAGCGCGATGATCGGACAGGTCACCCCTGCGGTGTTCGCCGCGGCCCAGGACGACCACAAGACGTTGCGACGCTATCTCCTCGGGCTGACGGAAGGCCTGGCCCTCATCACCTTCCCCATCTCCGTCGGGCTGGCGTTGGTCGCCGACCTGTTCGTGCTCACGGTGCTGGGGGAGCAGTGGCGCCCAGCCATCGTCCCGCTGCGCCTGCTCGGCCTGTTCGGCGGCTTTCGGGCGATCTTCAACCTGTTTCCGCAGATGCTCGTCGCCACCGGGCATGCGCGCCTCAACATGCGGTTCAATCTCTTGATGGCGGTGTGGCTCCCGACAGCGCTCTACGCCGGCGCCCATTGGGGCACGACCGGCGTTGCGCTCGGGTGGGTGATCGGGTATCCGCTCGTCACGATCCCCTGCTTCGTGCGCGCGACCTTGCGCATCCTCGGCCTGCGCGCCCGGGATTACTTCCGCGCGCTGTGGCCCGCAGCGAGCGCCGCCGCGGGCATCGCCGTCACCGTCCTGGCGCTGCGGGTCATCCTGCCACAGGCGTGGTCTCCTTGGCTCCACTTGGGCGTGGTAGTGCTCGCGGGAGGGGTTGCCTACGTCGCCGTGCTGCTGCTCGCCCACCAGGCCCGCATGCAGGAGGTCGCGGCCCGCGTGATCGAGCTCACCCGTGTCCGGCATGCGAAGCCGTCGCCGGCCTACGCGACCGCGGCGTCGGACGGGCGCCCTCGACTGCTCCTCATCAGCTACCACTTCCCGCCCGACGCGGCAGTGGGTGCGCTCCGCTGGCAGAAGCTGGCGCGGTACGCCGCGGAGCGTGGCTGGGGATTGGACGTGATCACGCTCGACCCGGCCTGCCTCGCCCGCACCGACCCCAGCCGCACGGAAGATCTCCCGGCCGGAGTCCGCATCTACGGGATCCCCGCGCGGCACGTGTGGGTAGAGCGGGTGGTGGAGCTGATCTGGCGGGTGCTAGATCCGGCGCGCCGCCTCAGGGGCTGGACCGGCCCGCCCGACGCCCTGGCGCGCGCGGCGCGACCGCACCCTGAGTCGCTGGCGCGGGATGCGATGCGGTGGCGGCCGCGGGGGCCGCGGGACTTCGCACGCGGCTACTTCGCCTCGCTCGAGTATGCCCGGACCTGGCGGTGGGCCCGCGCGGCAGCGCGTCGCGCCATGCAGGTGATCGAAGCTGGGGTGCACCGGGCGGTCATCTCCTGCGGCCCACCGCATATGGCGCACGAGGCCGCACGGCTGGTGGCTCGCCGCAGGAGGCTCCCCTTGATCGTTGACCTGCGGGACCCGTGGAGCCTCGTGCAGCGTCTGCCGGAGGCGATCGCCAGCCAAGTGTGGTTCGCGCTGGCGGCGCGCTACGAGCGGCGCTGTGTCGAGCAGGCGTCGCTGATCGTTACCAACACCGACCCGCTACGCAGCGTGATGCGCGGTGTGTACCGAGCGGCCGCGAGCCGGATGATCGCGGTGCCGAACGGCTGCGACGAGGAGGACGTGCCACCCTCACAACATGGGCGGCGCTTTGTCATCGCGTATGCCGGGTCCATTTATCTCGACCGCGATCCGCGCCCGCTGTTTCGCGCGGCCGCGCAGCTCGTCACCGAGCGCGGACTCTCGGTGCGCGACTTCGGAC
The DNA here is from genome assembly GCA_003220935.1 of Gemmatimonadota bacterium. Taxonomy (GTDB): domain Bacteria; phylum Gemmatimonadota; class Gemmatimonadetes; order Gemmatimonadales; family GWC2-71-9; genus 20CM-4-69-16. The sequence continues at coordinate 38,694 of QHTT01000094.1, read as the reverse complement.
TTGAATTCATGGGACACGTGCGAGCGTTCGACGGCGTGCCGATCGAGCAGATCGCGGCCGAGGAAGGAATCGCGGAGTTCGTTCGCACGTACCCGCCCGGTCCGCGGGCGCGGGCGCTGGAATTCCTGTCCCGCGCCACGATGCTCGTGATCCTGCCGCAGGACTCGGACATGGCCATCCCGGCGAAGATCTTCGACTACATGCAGTTCGACGCCTGGCTGCTGGCGCTCGCCGACGACGGCAGCGCCACGGAGCAGCTGCTGCGAGGCTCGACCGCCGATGTCGTGGCGCCCGACGCGATCGACACGATCGCGGGGTTGCTCCACCTGCGCTACCTGCAGCACCTCCGGGGCGAGTGGCCCGAGCGCCTCGCGACGGATCCCCGCTACAGTCGTCGGGAGCAGGCAAACCGGCTATTCGTCGCGCTCGAGGCGATCACCGGGGTGCCCCCGCGCCCCGTGGAGGAGCCTGCGGTCGTATGTGCGGCATCGTAGGCATCGTCCATCGGGACGCCGAGCGGCCCGTCGATCCGGCGGCGCTGCGCACGATGTGCGACGCGATCCGTCATCGCGGTCCGGATGACGAGGGCACGCTCGTCAGCGGTCCGGTCGGCCTCGGGATGCGCCGTCTCAGCATCATCGACCTAGCCGGGGGACGGCAGCCGATGACGAACGAAGATGGATCCCAGGTGATCGTCTTCAACGGGGAGATTTACAACTATCGGGAGCTGCGCCGCGAGCTGGTGCGCCGGCGCCACCGGTTCCGCACTCACAGCGACACCGAAACGATCGTGCACTTGTACGAGGAGCACGGGCCGCACGCGGTCGAGCGACTGCGCGGGATGTTCGCGTTCGCGATCTGGGACGGCGCCGCGCGGTCCCTGTTCCTGGCGCGTGACCGCTTCGGCATCAAGCCGCTGTACTACGTCGTGGCTCCCTGGGGCATCGCCTTCGCTTCGGAGCTGAAGGCGCTCGTCGCGGCCGGACTCACTGCGCGCGAGCTCGACTGGGACGCCCTCGACGCCTACGTCCAGCTCGGCTACATCCCGGCACCGGCGACGCCGTTTCACGACGTGCGCAAGCTCGAGCCGGGACACTGGCTGTTGTGGCGCGAGACCGGCGCGGTCATGGTACATCCCTACTGGGACCTCCCCCGGCACGAGACACCGGCGCCACCGGACATCGCCGACCGCCTGGTGGAGTGGCTCGACGATTCGGTCGCGGCCCACCTCGTGAGCGACGTGCCCGTGGCGGCGTTCCTGTCGGGCGGCCTCGACTCGTCGGCGGTGGTGGCGAGCATGGCGGTCGCCGGGGAGGGGCCGCCGCACGCCTTCACCGCGCGCTACTTCGGATCGGGAGCGGCCGACACCGACGAAACGGAGCTCGCCCGGCAGCTGGCGCGGCGCTACGACGCCCGCCTGACGATCGTGGACATCCGCCCCAACCTGCGCGAGAGCTTCGAGCCGATCGTGCGCGCCCTGGACGAGCCGCATGCCGACGACTCAGCAGTGCCCACGTGGGCCTTGTCCCAGGCCGTCGGCAGCTCCTACAAGGTCGCGCTCACCGGCATCGGGGGCGACGAGCTGTTCGCCGGCTACTGGCGGCACCTCGGCCTGCTCGCCATGGAGCAGTTTGGCCGTTTGCCCCGCGCGCTGCGCGGCGCGGCGGCGAGCCTCAGCTCGTTCCTCCCCGATCCCGGCCGCGGGCTCGGTATGTACCGTTTGAAACGCTTCCTGCGCGCCGCGCGGGACACGGCGACGATGCCGGACCGCTACCTCGGCCTGCTCGGCAAGTGCGATGATCGCGAGCGGGCGCAGCTGTACTCGGCCGATCTGCGCGTGCTTCTCCCCGGAGGCGCGGCGGGCGAGCGGCTGCGCCGCTTGCACCGGGATGCTGGCGCGCCCCGCGGTCTCGCCGCGGCGCTCTATCTCGATTACAAGGTCTACCTCGCCGACGACATCCTCGCGCTCTCCGACCGTCTCTCGATGGCGCACTCGCTCGAGCTGCGCGTGCCGCTCGTCGATCACATTCTCGCAGAGCGGGTCTTCCCGCTCCCGGCCCGGCTCAAACTGGGCGGCTGGAAGCTGAAGCATCTGCTGAAGCGCGCGCTCGCCGGACGGCTGCCTGCCGCTCACCTCACCGCGCCCAAACGCGGCTTCGTCGGCCCCACCGCGGCATGGCTGCGCGACGAGCTCCGGCCCATGCTGCAGGACGAGCTCTCAGCGAGCCGCATCACGCGCCTCGGCTACTTCGATCCCGGGGCGGTCGCTCGCCTCATCGACGAGCATTGCGCCCGCCGCCACAACCGTGAGGGGATTCTGTGGGCGCTGCTCTGCTTCTCGACGTGGCACCGCCTGTACGTGGAGGGCCCCGCGGTGCCGCGGTATGAAGGCGTCGCGACGATCTCCGCCCCGGCCTCGCCTCGGGGCGTCGCATGACCATCTTTGCGGGACTCTTCTGCCGACACGGCGGTGCGCGTGTCGGCGACTCGACGTGCGACGCGCTGCGCCGCACGCTGTCGCGGGATATCCGCGACACCGTGAGCGAATTTCGCGACGCTCGGGTGTTCCTCGCCAAGGTCGACATCGGCGCCTATGGAGAACCCGCCTTCTTGGTGCGTCCCGGCGGCTCGGTGTCATTGCTCGCCGGAGAGCCGTTGCTCGCGACTGGAGATCCCCGCGTGGCACGAGGGCGCAGCGCGGACCTCGCGTTGCTGCACGACAGCTGGGACCGATCAGACTGCAGCTCGCTTGCCGGAGCACGCGGCGTGTTCTGCGCCGTGCACTACCACCCGGACGCGGGTCGCCTCACGCTCGTCACGGACAAGCTCGGTGTCCGGCCGTTGTACTACTGGATCGGCGAAGATCATGTGATCTTCGCCACGGCCATGCGAGTGCTCGAGGCGCTCGCCGAGGTTCCCAAGCAAATGGACCTGCGCGCCGTTACCGAAGCGGCCTGTTTCGGATTCCCGTTAGGCGACCGCACCCCCTACCAGGGCGTACGCGCGTTGCGCGCCGCCGAGGTCGTGCAAGTCTCGGGGGCGGGCGTGGCACGTTCCCAGTACTGGCGCTGGGACGACATCCCGCCGGCCAGGCGCCCGCAGCAGGAGCTGCTCCAAGAGGCCTATGATCGGTTCACGGCGGCCGTCGCCTGTCGGCGGCGCGGGGACCGGACCACGACCGCATTCCTGAGCGGCGGACTCGATTCGCGCTGCGTCGTCGCAGCGCTCCGTGCCCAAGGCGCCGAGGTCCATGCCTTCAATTTCGCGCTTCCCGGTACCCAGGACCGGATCCTGGGCGCCGCGTGTGCAGCCGCGCTCGGCGCCCGGCACCACCAGGGAACCATGCGGCCCGATGTCGAGCTGCGCTTCTCGGCGCTGTTGGCGGACGCCCTGAACACGCCGGAGCACTGCTTAGCACCTCCGCCGGAGCACCCGCGCGTCGTGTGGTCCGGCGAAGGTGGGAGCGTCGGGGTGGGATACGTCTATCTGACCCGCGGCATGGTCGACCAGCTGCGCGCCGGCGACCCGGACGGCGCGATCGCGGCGTTCCTAGAGCGGCAGAAGGCCGCCGTGCTGCGCAAACTGCTGCGACCAGCGGTCGCCGACGCCGTGGCTGACATCCCGAGACGGGGAATTCGGGAGGAGCTCGACGACCTCCGCTGCGCGGATCCGGGGCGCAGCCTCCACCTGTTCTTGCTGCTCAACGACCAGCGACGCCACCTGGCGGGCCATTTCGAAAACATCGATCTCCACCGGCTCGAGTTCACACTGCCCTTCTTCGACAGCGACTTCCTGCAGTCCATACTCGCCGTGCCGATCGACCTGTGTGTCTACCACCAGTTCTACGTCAAGTGGCTTGACCTCTTCCCGGCGGCGGTGACCTCGGTGCCTTGGCAATCGTATCCCGGTCACGTCCCCTGCCCGCTCCCGATCCCCCCGGGGCTGCACTACCAGTGGCAGGCCGCGCGAATGAAAGCGTGGCACGGACCGCGCAAGCAGGCACTGCTGCGCCGCGCCGGCGAGATGCTCGCGGCCCAACGATTCCCGCGAGACCTGCTGAGTAAGTCCGTGCTGCGCGTGGCCGGATGGATTTATCGCACGGGGCTGCGCGACTATGGCTACGTGATCCAGCACGCGAGCTTGTATTACACCTACTGGGAGCGTTCTGGCGGCCGCTGGGTCGCGCCAGGGACTGCTCCGGCAAGCCCTCCGCCAACGCAGGACGCGACAGGCGAACGCCGGCTCGCCACCGATGCCCTCACCCGTTAGCTCGGCCGTGCTCGAGCAACGCGCGGACCAGCCCGCGTCGCCCCCGGCACGCGAACTGGACCGCTCGCTGATCCGGGGCATCGCGTGGACGGGGGCGACGCGCTGGGCCACACAGCTGCTCGGGTGGGCGTCGACACTCATCGTCGCGCGGCTGCTGGCGCCGACCGACTATGGCGTCGTCGGCATGGCGATGATCTATCTCGGCTTCATGCAGCTCGTGAACGAGTTCGGCCTGGGCTCCGCCATCATTCAGCGCCGCGATCTCACCGCGGACCAGATCTCCCGCCTCAACGGGTTGGCGCTGCTGCTGGGATGGGCGTTCGTGGCTCTCTCCGCAGTGCTGGCGTGGCCCGTCGCCGTATTCTTCGGTGAGGCCGCGGTCCGGTGGATTATCCTAGCGTCCAGCATCACGTTCCTGATGACAGCGTTGCAGATCGTGCCGCGGGCCCTGCTGACGCGCGACCTGGATTTCCGGAGGCTGGCCTGGGCGGACGGCGCCGAAGCGCTCGTGGCCGCCGGCGCGACGCTCGCGTTCGCAGCGGTGGGCCTGAGGTATTGGGCTTTGGTGCTGGGGCCGCTCGCCGGCCGTCTCACGAGCACCGTCCTGATCAACGCCTGGCGGTCGCATCGCCTCGCCTGGCCCCGCCGCTTCGCCAGCATCGCGGCCGCGGTGAGCTTCGGCTGGCAGGTCGTCGTGGCGCGCATCGCATGGTACTTCTACAGCAACGCCGACTTCGCAGTCGTGGGCCGCGTGCTCGGGAAAGCCGCGCTCGGCGCGTACACCCTAGGGTGGACCATCTCGAGCATCCCGGTCGACCGCGTGAGCGCACTGGTCGCGAGCGTGACGCCGGCTGTCTTTTCCGCCGTGCAGCACGACCCGCCGGCGCTGCAGCGTTACCTCCGGAACCTCACCGAGGGGCTCGCGCTCGTCACGTTTCCGGCGGCGGTCGGGATCGCGCTGATCGCCGACGAGTTCGTGCTGCTGGCGCTCGGGGAGCACTGGCGGCCCGCCATCCTGCCACTCCGGCTGCTCGCGCTCTCGGCAGCGCTCCGGTCGCTGAGTACGCTGCTCCCGCAAGTGATCGTCGCCACCGGGCACGCCAAGTGGAACATGCAGCTGACGGTCCTCGCCACGCTGATCCTTCCTGGGCTCTTCTACATCGGGGCTCACTGGGGCACCGCCGGGGTAGCGGCCGCCTGGGTGGTCGGCCATCCCACCTGCGTGCTGCCGTTGTTCCTCGTCGCCGGGCTGCGTGTGACCGGACTGTCGCTGGCGACGTACCTGAAGGCGCTGGGGCCCGCCGTGGGAGCCACGCTGGTGATGGCGGCAACCGTACTGGCCATGCGCTGGGCCACGCCCGCCGGCTTGCCGGCAAGCCTGCGCCTCGGTATGCACGTCTTCGCAGGCGTCGGGGCCTACGGAGCAGTGCTGTACTTCGCTCACCGCCCGCGCGTGCGGGCGCTGTGGGCGCTCGTGCGCGAACTGCGGGGCTGACGGGTCAGCGCACCAGGCCGAGCCGCCCTAACGTTTCGACGATGAAGGGCGCCGGGTCGCGCCAGCGCCAGATCTCTTCCCGATCATGCGCTCGCCCGAAACGACAGAAATCGCGCACGGCGGCGAGTCGCGAGGCACGCGCCCCGTTGAGGTGGAGGGCCCGCGCCGAGCGGGTGAGCCGCAGGTAGAGGTGATCGACGTCGCCCCAGAACCAGCGGCTGCGCACACCGACCTGATAGTCCCACACCGGTGCTACCTCGCGGCCCGACGCACAGGCGACCAGCAAGGCCGGGAAATCCACGCCGGCGTCGATGGCCAGCTGGAGCGAGCCCCACAAGCGCCCGTTGACCTCCATGAACACGTAGCGATTGGTGGCAAGGTCGCGCTTGCACTCGACCATCGCCACGCCCCGCCAGTCGAGCACCTCGAGCAGGCGGGTTCCGGCGGCGACGAGCTCGGGCGGCGCCGCGATGCTCTCGCGGTACACGCTCACGCCCCCGGCGGGCGGCTTCTCCCGCAGGCGTCGGTGCGCGAACGCGGCGAGCACCCGCCCGTTCCAGCGTAACAGAAACAGACCCTCGCCCGGTCCGCGCACGCGGCGTTGCAGTAGCACGGGGAAGGCGCCGGCGGGCAACGCGGCGAGCCCCGCGCGGCATGAGGCGGGGTCGTCCACGTAGGTGACGCCGACCTTCCGTTTTCTCACGTCTCCCATCACTTCGGCGGGAATCACGGAGCGGTGGGGCTTCAAGACAGCCGGGAAGAACGACGCAGCGGGGAGGTTGCCGCAATCCGCGGGCGTCGCGAAGAGCAGTGTATCGGGCACGGCAAGCCCTGCCGCGCCCGCGAGCTCAAGCGTGTGGGCTTTGTCTGACGCGCGCCGATAGGTATCGAGATCGGGGAACGGGAGGAGAACATGCTCGGGGAGCGCGTTCCGGTGCTCGAGCAGCGCCTCGACGGACGGGTCGGTGACGGGCAGAAGCACGTCGACTCCTTGAGCCCGGGCCACTGCTGCAACCTCTGCGGCGTAGTGCGCCGGGCGATCGAGCGCGTCGGAGCGAACGCGCCACGACCGCACGCCACGCGACACGCCCGCGAGTGAGGAACGCCGGCGTGCGGCGACGTAGACTCGGTAGCCAGCGGCCACGAGCGACCGGGCGGTCGCGAGGGCGGCCCGCTCGCCACCGTCCGTGATCAGGATGCGCATGCGCCCTGCGGCAACTGAGAGAAGCGTGCCGCGCGCATCCTGAAGCTCACCCGGGCCAATTGTAGCGCCCGCGCAACATGAGCGCACGATTTGCCGGGGCGCAGGTGGCGCTCAGGCTGGCTTCGGTCTTGCAATGACGGGGGCGCGTGGGCACGCCACCTACCGGCGGGCCAATGCGCGTCGCCTTCGCGGGCGCCGGCAGGATGGCCCGCCTTCATCTCCATGCCCTGCGACGCGTGCGGACGCCGCACTTCGTCGCCGCGGTATGCGACACGACCGACAGCGCGGCGCGGGAGGTCGCCGCGCTGGCGGGGGCCGTGGCGTACACGTCGCTCGCCGAGCTGCTGCGGGAAGCGCAGCCGAGTCTCGTCCACGTGTGCACGCCCGCGGGGACTCACTACCAGCCCGCTCGTCAGGCGCTGCTCGCCGGCGCGCACGTCTACGTCGAGAAGCCGTTCGTCGAGACGCAGCGCGAGGCGCGAGAGCTGCTCGGGCTGGCCCGCGACCGCGGCTTGCTCGTGTGTGCCGGACACCAGCAGGTCCGCGACCCAGCGTACCGCAAGCTGATGGCGCGCGTCCCGGCGCTCGGCGCGGTCGCGCAGGTGGACAGCCACTTCGCGTTCCGCCCCGTCGGGATGAACCCCGAGCGGGCAGGCCCGAAGGCGCTCGCCGCCCAGCTGCTCGACATCCTTCCGCATCCGCTCTATACGCTGATCGCGGCCCTGGAAGGCACGACCGCCGATTCGTCGGCCATCGAGGTCGCCGCGGTCGTCGCCGCCCCGACGGACCTGCACGCGGTGATCCGAGCGAACGGCGCGTTCGGCCGGCTCGCGGTGAGCCTCCGGGCTCGCCCGGTAGCGTCGACGCTGTCCGTGTTCGCGTCGGGCGGTATGCTCACGGCCGACTTCATCCGCACCAGCGTCGTCGGGGCGGCGAACGCTGGCACCGCTCCGCTCGAGAAGGCCGCCAACCCGTTGGTCGAAGGGTGGCAGACCGCAGCACGGGGCACGGCGGGTGTAATGCGGCGCATCCTCCAGGGCGGTGACTACCCCGGCTTGGCCGAGCTGATCGGAGACTTCTATGTGGCCGTGGCTCGCGGCGGGCCGTCGCCGCTCGCCCCCGACCATCTGCAGCGCGTGACCGCCATTTACGAAGAGCTGGCGGCGAACGTCCGCGGCGCAGCTGAGCGGGCCGCCGTTCAGCGAGTGACCCCGAATGAGCCGGCTGCAGGTGCCCCTCTCGCGGCGGTGACCGGCGCGCGGGGGTTCTTCGGCAAGGAGATCACGCGCGAACTGGCGCGCCGGGGCTTTCGGGTGCGGGGGATCACCCGCTCACCCGACCCGGAGGATCCGCACGTACACGAGTGGCGGGCGCTCGATCTTGGCCGGCCGATTCCGCGCGACGCGTTCGCAGGGGCCGCGGTCGTCGTGCATGCAGCCGTCGATACCGCGGGAGGCTACGACGGTCACCAGCGCAACACGATCGATGCCACTCGCAACGTGCTACGCGGGATGTGCGCGGCGGGCGTCTCACGTCTGGTGTACGTAAGTAGCCTCTCCGTCCTAAGGCCGCCACGTACGCCGTGGGAGCGACAGGACGAGCGGACCCCCCTCGCACCGCCCGACGCGCGCAAGTTCGGTTCCTACGCGTGGGGCAAGACCGAGGCCGAGCGCGTGGTGGCCGCCGAGGCGGCGTCGCTGGGCATCGAGACGCGCGTGATCCGCCCGGCGGCGCTGGTCGATTGGACCAACCCGGAGATGCCAGGGCTCGTCGGCCGCCGGCTGTTCGGGTCGTGGCATCTGGGCTTCGGTCGCCCGGGACTGGTGTTCGCGGTGTGCGAGGTCGGCCGGGCGGCAGCGGCGGTGGCGTGGTGTGCCGAGCAGTTCGCTGAGGCGCCGGCGGTAGTGAACCTCTTCGACCCGGCGATCTCCACCCGCCGACGTTTACTCGACCTGATTCGCTCGCACGGCTGGCGGGGACGCATGGTGTGGTTGCCGATCCCAGTGTTCGCGCTGCTGGTCACTACGACGCGCGTCGTGCTGAGCCTGGTGCGTTTGCGCCTGCCCTCCCGGCTCGCGGTGTGGTCGATCTTCCGCCCGCGCCGCTACGACCCCGCCCTCTCGACGAAGCTACTGGAGGCGGCCCACCGCGAGCCGGTGCGCGCCGCGCCGCCCCGCGCGGCACAGCTGCTGTGGTGAAACCGGGGCCCGTCGGCGCGCGCTTCGCTTCCCCCACGGCGGTCGGGCGGGTGCACCAGCTATTCGGTTTTCTCGAGCCGCTGCACGTTGCGCTCCTGTCCGCCAGTTTGGCGATCTGCCTCTACATCGCCGTCGGGGGTCGGGCGAGGCGCTTCCGACTCGTGCTCCAGACCCGCACGACGCGCTGTGTCCTCGCGCTCGCCTGTTGGATGGTGCTGTCTATCCCGGGCGCTCTGTGGCCAGGGGGAGCGTTCCAAATGTTCACCGGCGAGTTCGGCAAAACGGTGGTGATGTACCTTGTGCTCGCGGCAGCGCTCCGCGGGTTTCTCGATGTCGAACGCGTTGCCTTCGTCTACCTGCTCTCGGCCGGCATTTACGCCGCGGTGATCCTCGCGCGCTTCCAGGTCGGCGCCGAGCAGTGGCGCCTGGGCTCGCTGTACTACTACGACGCCAACGAGTTCGCGACGCTCGCCGTGATGAGCGTGCCGCTCGGCGTCTACTTCATGGTCCGCCCACGCCCCCTGTGGCGGCGGCTGGTGAGCGGCACCGCCGTCGCCCTCCTGGCGGTGGGCTTCGTCTGGGCGGGGTCGCGCGGCGGTTTCCTCGCCCTGTTGGCCGTCGCTGTCTTCTTGCTGGTGCGCTATCGCGGGATCCACGTGCGCTGGCGTGCCCTCACGACGGCCCTGCTTGCGCTCGTCTTCGCGGCGACCACAACCGACACGTACTGGGAGAAGATGAGCACGATCCTCCAGCCCAAAGACGACTACAACGTCACGGGCGAGCAAGGTCGCGTGAAGGTCTGGAAGCGAGGCCTCGGGTATATGCTGCAGCACCCGGTCCTGGGCGTAGGCGCCAACAACTTCGCCACCGCCGAGGGGACGATCTCCCCCCTTGCACGGAATGCAACCGCCGGCCGGGGTGTCAAGTGGTCGGTGGCGCACAACAGTTTCCTCCAGATCGGCGCCGAGCTCGGTGTCCCGGGGCTGATCTTCTTCGTTGTCATGATGGGGAGCGCGTTCGGCGCGCTGCGCGCCGTGCAGCGGACCCGGCTGCGGTGGGCGCCCGGCGAGCGCAGTCCCCCTACAGTGCAGCTCGCTCAGGCCCTTACAGCCGCGCTCGTCGGGTACCTAGTGGGCGGGTTCTTCCTGTCGCTCGCGTACCGTGACCTGCTGTACACGCTGCTCGCCCTAGTCGTGGCGCTTCGCAAGTCGGTCGCGCTGGCGGCCGCGTCGGTGACGTCCTCCCCGTTCAGAACAGGACCGCTCACATGATCGCAGTGAGCGTCCTGCTCGGCCTCATCGCCATCGTTTTGCTGCTGCCGAGCGCGTCCGATCTGCTGAGTGTGGTCAAGATAGCGCTCGGCCGCAGGCCCACGCGGCCGCACGTGCCGGAGGCGCCGCCGCGCCTCTTGTTCCTCGTCCCAGCCCACAACGAGGAGCTGCTGATCGAGTCGTGCGTCCGATCGCTTGTGCGCCTGCGCTACCCAACGACCCGCGCCAGCGTCGTCGTGATAGCCGATAACTGCAGCGACCGAACCGCCCCGCTCGCCCGGGCGGCAGGCGCTCGGTGCCTCGAGCGACACGACCAGTCGCTCCCCGGAAAGCCCCGGGCGATCGCCTGGGCGCTGGAGCAGCTCCCGGTGCACGGGTACGACGCCGTGGTGATCGTGGACGCGGACACCGTGGTCGATCCCGACTTCGCCGACCAGCTCGCGACCTGCGGCCCCCTGGCGTCGAAGGCGGTCCAAGCGTTCTTCGACCTGAGCAACCCGGACGAGAGCCCGCTGACCCGGATGGCCGCCGTGCTTGCCACGGCGACACATCGCTTCGCCTATCCGCTCAAGCAGCGCGCCGGACTCAACGTGCCGCTGGTGGGCAACGGCATGTGCCTCGGAACGCGCGTCCTGGCGGAACACGGCTGGGACGCGTTCTCCATCTGCGAAGACTGGGAGATGTACGCCCTGTTGAGCGAGCGCGGCGTCCCCATCGAGTGCGTCCCGACGGCGCACGTCTATGCCCAGGAAGCCCAGTCGCTAAGACAGAGCTCGACCCAGCGGCAGCGCTGGACCGCCGGGAAGCTCACGGTACTCGCGCGCCTGGGGCCGCGGCTCTTACTGAGCCGGCGCATCGGCACGCGTCAGAAGCTCGATGCGATGGCGGAATTGGCCGTGCCCGGGCCGGCGCTGCACCTGGGCATCGTACTGGTGGCGGCTGTAACCGCCGTCGCTCTGCATCCGCCCGGGGCGCTCGCGCTGGTGGCGGCATCGGCTGCCTCGCTGCTGCGACCGGTTGTCTACACCATCGCCGCGCTCGCGCTGCAGCCGGATCCTGCCCAAGCGGTGCGAGCGTTCGCGTTCCTGCCACTCTACGCTGTGTGGCGCCTGGGCGCGGCCGCTCGCGCGCTCCGAATGGTCGGCGACAAGCCGTGGGTCCGCACCGAGCGGCACCAGCAGGGCGGGGCCTAGACAATCGCCCTTCGACGAACGCGCCGGCCTCGGCTACGATCCGAGACCGGCGCGCTCGTTCGCCAGCTACCGATGAAGCGATGCCTGTCGATCAGTGCCCACTGACGTGGACGTGATCGAACCAGTAGTAGTCGTCCTCGCTCTTGCTGCCCCCGATCCCGCCCCACGTGGAAGACATCTTGAACTCCGTCATCGCCCCGCTCGGGAACGGCACTCCGGTGTAGCTCCCGACCAGCTGGCCATCCAGCCACCACTGCACCACGCCCCCGTTGTAGTTGATCAACCACTCGATCCGATGCCACGTCCCCAACTGCACCGGCACGTGCGCCACGTTCGGCTCCAGCCAGTTCGATGGCAGCCCGGGGAACTGCGGGATGACCTTCAGCTCGTAGGGGCCCCCTGGCGTCCCGTACATCGCGATGTACATGTCCCCCCCGCTCCCCGGGAACAGGAACGCGATCTTGTTCACGTTGCTCGCGTGTCCCTGCCACGGATTGCTCACCTTCCACCACATGCCCACGAACACCTGCGACAGGCCCGGCAGGCCGTGCCACTCCGCCGCCGGCCCGGTGCCGCCGGTGAAGCCCACGGGGTACAGGTACTGCAGCACCCCGGTGGGGGAGAACGGCGCCGTCCCATCACTGACGACCGAGCCCAACCCACTGGTGTTATCGGCGATGGTCCATCCGTCTCCGGTGGTCAAGCTGTTGAACCCCTGATCCCCGATTACAGAGGCGCCGCTCGGCTCATGCGGCCACGTCCCCGACGGTGCCGGCTGTGGCTGCTGGGGCTGCTGCGGCGGTTGCGGTTGTTGCGCCTGTCCGGTGGCGGTCGTGCCGCTCGCCGAGTTCGACAGGCTTCCGAACACGGCGTTGACGTTGAGCGTGCCGCGGAACGCAATCAGCTGGAAGCCGTACGCAGTGGCCGGCGACAACCCGAGCACGGTGCACGTCCGCTTACCCCCGATCGCCTTCCCCGCAAGCGGCGTCGCACAGACCCCGCGCGTAACCGCTGGGGCCGAGCCCCACGACAGTGGGCCCACGGCGGAGCGCACGTCGTAGCTCGCCGGGCTCCCGGTGCCATCATTCACCTCGGTGAACGACAGCGTCGCTGAGGTATCCGTCACCCCGGCCACCGCAAGGTCCACCACCGTCCCGGGCTTGGTAATCACCGGTGCAGTCACGGTCACGCTCGCCGTACCCGTGATCCCGCCGCTCGTCGCGGTGACCGTGGCGGAGCCCGCCGCGACCGCCGTCTCGAGCCCGCTACCGTTCACAGCAGCGATGGCTGCATTGCTAGACGTCCAGGTCATGGTGCGTCCGGCCAGCACGTTGCCGCTCGCGTCCTTGAGCGTCGCCACGAACTGCTGCGTGGCGCCCGGGTTCTGACTCAGCGTCGCCGGGCTCACCGCCACCGACGCCACGGGCGCGGGTGCCGGTGCCGCCGTGCTCCCCGTGGCCACGTTCGAGAGGCCGCCGAACACCGCGTTCACGTTGAGCGTGCCGCGGAACGCGATCAGCTGGAAGCCGTACGCCGTCGTGCGCGACAGCCCGAGGACCGTGCACGTCCGCTTGGCGCCGATCGCGCTCCCCGCGAGCGGGGTCGCACAGGTCCCGCGCGCGACCGCTGGCGCCGAGCCCCACGACAGCGGGCTCACGGCGAAGCGCACGTCATAGCTCGCCGGGCTCCCGGTGCCGTCATTCACCTCGGTGAACGACAGCGTCGCTGAGGTATCCGTCACCCCGGCCACCGCGAGGTCAACCACGGCCCCGGGCTTGGTGATCACTGGTGCAGTCATGGTCACGCTCGCCGCGCCCGTGATCCCCTCGCTCGTGGCGGTAATCGTGGCGGAGCCCGCGGCAATCGCCGTCTCGAGCCCACCGGCACTCACCGTCGCGACGGCCGGTGCGCTGCTGGTCCAGGTGACCGAGCGCCCGGTCAGCACGTTCCCGCTTGCGTCCTTGAGCGTCGCCGCGAACTGCTGCGTCCCGCCGATCGTCTGGCTGACGCTAGCGGGCGTCACCACCACCGACGCGACCGGAGCGGGCACGCTCCCCCCGCCGCCACTCGCGACCCGGTCCGTGGCGATCGTGAGGTTGTCCACCCACATCGTCTGGTCGGCCGGCGACCCGTCACCGATCCATGGGGCGATGGCGAGTTGATTGAACTTCATGCTGGCATGCGCACCAGTCCGCATCAGCACGTTGGTGCGCTCGATCACGAGCTTCCCGTCGAACCAGTAGCGGATGATCCCGTTCGCTACGCCTTTGCCGCTCTGGATCGCGTTCAGCTTGAAGTACGCCTCCACGAAGTGCCAGTCACCCTTGTAACCGGGCCCGGGGTTGGGCATGAACGACGGCTGACCGGCGCTGAATATCTTCGCGTTCGTATAGTTGCCGTCGCCCTGGTCGTAGCAGCTCGTCGCATATCCGTCGGTATTGCCGTTGCAACCCGCTGCCGCGCGACTCTCGGTCACGCTGGAGAGGTCCACGCCGATCTTGCTCTGATCGACGTTCGCGCCGTCCTGCAGCTGCAAGGCCGGAATCCCGCCGTTCTGGTAGTTGTGCTCGACGTACGCCGTGAGATGCGTGAACGAGAGCCCGGAGTAGACGTCGTTTTCGTTCGTCAGAAACAGGAACTCGTGCGGATGATACGAGCGCCCCGAGCCGACCCAATTGGCGCTGTATTTCACCCAGTAGCTCAAGTAGACCGACTCGGTCTCCTTGAAGAGATGCCGGGCCGCTCCGCCCCACGTGGGGGTCTTGCCACCGACCAGGAAGTGCACCTCCAGGGCGCGGCTTCCGGAAACCTGCTGCGCCGCAGTTGTAGCCATCCCGGTGTTGTCGTACCATCCTCGCAAGGCGAAGGAGGCGTCCTCGAACCCCTCCTGCACGAGCACCGCCGCTGAGGCCGGCGCCGCGCCCGCCGTCGCGCCACTCGCAACATTCGAGAGCGCGCCGAACACCGCGTTCACGTTCAACGTGCCCCGGAAGGCAATCAGCTGAAACTGATAGCTGCTCGCGGGCGCGAGACCGACGACCGTGCAGCTGCGCCGGGCGCCGATCGCGCTGCCGCTGACCGGCACTGCGCAGTTGCCCCGAGCGACGCTCGGAGCCGAGCCCCAGGAGATCGGGGTCAGGGCGTAGCGGACGTCGTAGCTCGCGGGATTCCCGGCGCCATCGTCGACTTCGGTGAAGGAAAGGGTAACGGAGGTATCGGTTACCGCGCTTACTGTGAGATCGGCTACTGGGGTGGGCCTGCCGTCAATCGTGGCGTAGCTCGGGTGGGCAGGGCCGTTCATCGGATCGGTTGGCTCGCAAGCGAAAGCCGCGGCGGCCGCAAGAATCAAGGCGCGCGATCGGGTCCGAGCCACCCGCTTCGACAGCTTGAACAGGTAGGGCATTGGTGCACTCCTTCAACAATTGGTTTTCAGACGACAACAGAGCCGCCCGCGAATGACTGGTGCTGTCGCTGGCGGCCCGGCGGACGTGGCGATGCCTGCTCGCTGTAGTCCCGTGACTCTGCGTCACCGCCTTTCAGCGGCTTTGCTCTTTGCAGCGTAATCGATTCTCTTGCGGCTCACCCAGCGTTGCCTACGCCGGCCTTCACTCCGTTCTGCTGCGGTGCGTTTCCATCTCAGTGCCCACTGACGTGGGCGTGATCGAACCAGTAGTAGTCGGTCTCGCTCTTGCTGTCGCCGATCCCGCCCCACGTGGACGACATCTTGAACTCCGTCATTGTCCCGCTCGGGAACGGCACTCCGGTGTAGCTCCCGATCAGCTGGCCATCCAGCCACCACTGCACCACGCCCCCGTTGTAGTTGATCAACCACTCGATCCGATGCCACGTCCCCAACTGCACCGGCACGTGCGCCACGTTCGGCTCCAGCCAGTTCGATGGCAGGCCGGGGAACTGCGGGATCACCTTCAGCTCGTAGGGGCCCCCCGGCGTCCCGTACATCGCGATGTACATGTCCCCCCCGCTCCCCGGGAACAGGAACGCGATCTTGTTCACGTTGCTCGCGTGTCCCTGCCACGGATTGCTCACCTTCCACCACAGCCCCACGAACACCTGGCTCAGGCCCGGCAGGCCGTGCCACTCCGCCGCCGGCCCCGTCCCGCCGGTGAAGCCCACGGGGTACAGGTACTGCAGCACCCCGGTGGGGGAGAACGGCGCCGTTCCATCACTGACGATCGAGCCCCACCCATTGGTGTTATCGACGATGCTCCAACCGTCGCTGGTCGTCAGGGTGTTGAATGGCTGATCGCCGATCACCGCGGCGCTGCTCGGCTCATGCGGCCACGTCCCCGCCGGCGGCGGGGGCGGGTCCGCAGTGACGGCGAGACTCGCTGTCCCGCCTTGCCCCTCGCTCGTCGCGCTAACGGTGCTTGTGCCCGCCGCCAGCCCCGTCATCAGCCCCGTGCCAGACACCGTCGCGGTCAGCGGCGCGCTCGAGCTCCAGCTCACGGTCCGCCCGCTCAGGACATTTCCGTTCGCATCTTTCAGTGTGGCTGTGAATTGCTGTGTACCTCCCACCGCGACGCTCGCGCTGCCGGGACTCACGCTCACCGAGGCGACCGGCTTAGGCGTTCCCGCGGCGGTCGTGGCGCTCGCCACATTTGACAGGCTCCCGAACACCGCGTCGACGTTCAGCGTGCCCCGGAAGGCGATGAGTTGGAAGCCGTACGCCGTCGAGGCGGACAACCCGAGCACCGTGCACGTCCGCTTGGTGCCGATCGCGCTCCCCGCGAGCGGCGTTGCACACGTGCCGCGGGCAACTGCCGTCGCGGAGCCCCACGAGATCGGGGCCACTGCGAACCGGACGTCGTAGCTCGCCGGCTGACCCGCCCCGTCGCTCACTTCGGTGAAGGAGAGCGTGACTGACGTGTCGGTCGCTCCGGCCACTGCGAGGTCCGTCACAGCACCAGGTGCACCCGGCGGCGGTGGCGGCGCGACCACGGTCAGCGTCGCCGTACCGGTCTTCCCCTCGCTCATCGCCGTAATGACCGCCGAGCCTGCCGCGAGGCCTGTGACGAGCCCGCTGCCGCTCACCGATGCCACGGACGGGTTCGAGCTGGTCCAGCTCACCGCCCGCCCGGAAAGCGTGTTGCCGCTCGCATCCTTGAGCGTTGCAGCGAGCTGTTGGGTCTGGCCGACCTGGATCGTAGCGGAACCTGGGGTCACGGCCACCGAAGCGACTGGGACATTCATGACGGTCATCGAGGAGGTGCCGGTCTGCCCTTCGCTCGTCGCCGTGATGATCGCCGACCCGACCGCCGCCGCGGTCACAAGCCCGCTGCCGCTCACCGTCACCACCAAGCCGTTGGAGCTCGCCCACGTCACGGCCCGCCCCGACAGGGGGCTCCCACTCCCGTCCTGCGGAGTCGCCGTCAGCTGCACCGTCTGCCCGACCTGAATGCCAGCCGAGGCTGGCGTTACGGCCACCGCAGCGACCGGCACCGTCGTCACGGCGATCGCCGCCGTGCCGCTCTGTCCCTCGCTCGTCGCCGAGAGGGTCGCCGAGCCCGGCGCGATGCCTGTGACGAGCCCGCTGCCGCTCACCGTTGCCACCGACGGGTTCGAGCTCGACCAGCTCACGGCTCGCCCGGAAAGCGTATTGCCGCTCGCATCCTTGAGCGTGGCGGCGAGCTGCTGCGTCTGGCTGACCTGGATCGTGGCGGAGGCAGGGGTCACCGCAACTGAAGCAACCGAGACGTTCGAGACGCTAATGGAGGAGATGCCACTTTGCCCTTCGCTCGTCGCCGTGACGGTCGTTGACCCCGTCGCGAGGCCCGCGACGAGCCCGCTGCCGCTCACCGTCGCCACCGATGGGTTGGAGCTCGACCAGCTCACCGCTCGTCCCGTCAGCACGGCGCCCGTCGAGTCCTTCGTCGTCGCGAAAAGCTGGACCGTCTGGCCCACCTGCGCGCTCGCTGAGGCGGGGCTCACGGTCACGGACGCCACCGGCACCGGCGTCACGGTCACCACGGCAGTGTCGGAGCCTCCCGGGTGCCCCGTGGCCGTGACCTTGACCTTGCCGGTGTCCGAGCCGGGCTTGTAGCGCCCGTAGTGCTTGCCGTTGCTCGTGCTGGTGTCCGTGATGCTGCCGCTGGTGACGCTCCAGCTCACGGCCACGGTGGCCGTGTCGCCGGTGGCCGCCAGGCCGACGGCGGTGAAGTCTGCGACCTGATTCTGCCGAAGGGTGAGGATCTTGGGGGAAAGCACGAGCCGTGAGACTGTGCCCGTCGCTGGATCGGTAACCGTGAGGGACCGCTCGCACCCGACGATCGCCGCGACGGCGAGCAACGCCGTCGAGACGACCATGGTTCGGTCTTTCAGGAGGGCCAACCGGCATGAGAGCTTATGCTTAAACGTCATAGCTGCTCCGTCTCCATCCTCTGCGTGGTCGAGAGGATGAGAGCGACCGGTCGCATCCGCGCCAGGCGTTGGGAAAGCTTGAACGTAAATGTCATATGTTGCGCTCCCGCAACAGTCACGGCCAAAAAAAAACGCCAGCTTCGACCTAATGTCGATTCGCTGGCGGCCCGGCGGACGTAGCGACTCGCGTCGCCTTAGTCCCGTAACTCTGCGTCACCGTCTTTCGACGGCTTTGCTCTGAGCAGCGTCGTCAATTGTCTCGGGCGTCGGTGCCGAGACCCGCTGCGCTGTTGCGCGGCCACCACTACACCGGCTCCACCCCGCAGCGGGTGCGCCACAGTAGCGCCCCCCCCGCGAATCGCGCAAGTGGTGCACGCTAGAGGAGCAGGAGAACCTACAGTTGGAGGGTCAGGGCAGGCATAGGGGCTGCATTTCGGTGCACTGCAAGGGTTTAAGATAGAAACAAGCGCAGCCGGGCCGTCATCGTCCGCTGATGTGGACGTGATCGTACCAGTAGTAGTCGACCTCGGTCTTTGCGCTCCCGACTCCGCCCCAGATCGCGCTCAGCTTGTAGACCGACAGCGGCCCGTTCGGGAACTGGACGTTGAAATAGTCGCCGATAAGCTTACCGTCCAACCACCAGCGCACGATGCCATTCGGTGGATCGGTGGTGGTGTTGTAGATGAGCAGCCATTCGATCCGATGCCACTGGCCCAGCGTCACCGGCACGCGGTTCACGTTTGGGACGAGCCAGTCGGAGGCGAGATTAGGGAATTGCGGCAACACGCGCAGCTCGTACGCGCCGCCTGGTGGCCCGTACATTCCGAGGTAGATGTCTCCCCCGCCGGACGGGAACAAGAACTCGATCTTGTTGACGTTGCTCGGGTGCCCCTGCCACGGGTTGCTCGGCTTCCACCAGACCCCGACGAACACTTGACGCAGCCCTGGTAGGTCCCGCTCCTCCGCGCCCGGTCCGCCGCCGCCCGAGAACCCGATCGGATAGACGTACTGCACGACGCCCGGGGGGGACAGCGGTGCCTGGGGATCGGTCCCTAGCGTGACGAGTCCACTGACATTATCGATCAAGCTCCAGCCGTCCCCGTTGAGCGCGGTGAAAGGATTGTCGCCGATCACCCGGAATCCCGCGGGCTCGTTGGGCCACGGCCCGGCGCCCGGACGAACCACCGTGATGAGCCCCGACCCACTATGCTCTTCCGACACTGCGGTGATCGTTGCGGTGCCGGGCGCTACAGCGGTCACGAGCCCCGTCGAGTCGACGACCGCGACACTCGGGTCACTGCTCGTCCAGGTGACCGCTCCACCGCTCAGACTGTCCCCCGCTGAATCGCGCAGCATCGCGTGGAACGGCCATGAGCCCTCGATCGGCAGTGTGGCGGTGTCTGGCCGTACTGCCACCGAGGCGACACAAAACGCCCGACCGCCGTGCCGGCGGTGAAGACGCCGTCGGGCGTAATCGTCCCGCCGCTGGCGCTCCACACGACGGGCCCGTTCATGTGACGCCCGTCAGAGGTTAGGCCGTAGGCGGTGAAGCTTTGCGTTTCCCCGGGCAAGAGCGACGTAGTCGCAGGTTCCACGACGAACTGCACCACCTTCGTACTAGGCGGTGGCGGGGGCGGGGGTACAACGGGCCGGGTCGCATCTTCCGCCAGACACCCTGCGGCGAGCGTGAGGGCAAGCGAGATGGCGGCGCACCGCCGTGCGGGGCGAGTTACCCGAACGTGGGCAGCTGGAAGCGTGGTCACGACGGACGCGGCCGTTGTTGCGGTGGACGTCGCGGACGCCGTCTCCGGCGCGGCGGCAGTAACGAGCGCCGCGGTGATCGCGGCGGTGGCCATTCGTTCGAACATAGGAAGCGCGCCGGTCATCTGGCAAATGTCAAGTGGGCGCCACAAGTCCCGCGCCGCCCAGGTCACTACACAGGGGGGCACGGTGCTTGCTCCAGCATCGCGTCCGAACGTTTCCGCAAGGTTCATGCTTCGCGCTGCCTACTATACCGGCCTACGGGTGGTGGGGGTTCCCGCCCTGGTGCGACGACTCCGCGACGCGAGCGTCATTCTGTGCTACCACAACGTGTGGCCCGCACGCAACGCTCCGCCGGGCGGCGACCGTGCGGTGCATCTCTTGCTCGATCATTTTGCCGAGCAGCTGCGTTGGCTCGCGCGGAGCTACAACGTGGTACCTTTGCGCGAGCTCGTCGAACGCCTGAATCGAGGCCGGTCGCTCCGCGGCCTCGCTGCTCTCACGTTCGACGACGGCTACGCGGGGGTGTTCGAACATGCCTGGCCGCTGCTGCTCGAGCTCGGCCTGCCGGCGACGGTGTTCATCGTCGGCGGCGCGGCAGACACAGGCGACCCGTTCTGGTGGGACCATCCCGCCGTCGCCGAGCGCGCCACGCCTGAGCGTCGCCAGGAGTGGCTAACGGCGTTGCGCGGCGATCGTGAGGGAATCGTCTCCGCGGTCGCGGCGGTCGCTCCACCGGACCTTCCACCGGCGCAGCGGCCGGCCGGTTGGGACACGATCGCTCGCGCCGCAGATGCTGGCCTAGCGCTCGGCGTGCACTCTGCGACCCATCGCACTCTGACCGAGCTGGACGACGTCGAGCTCGCAGCCGAGATCACATCGAGCTGGGAAGCGATTCGGTCGCGCACTGGCACCCGGCCCGAGTTTTTCGCCTACCCGTACGGCCGGTGGGACGCGCGCGTGCGAGACGCCGTGCGGGCAGCAGGCTACCGCGGCGCGGTCACGCTCGATTACGGGCTCGTGCATGGGCACGCCGATCCCTGGGCGCTCCGCCGCGTGAACGTCCCCGCTGCCATCTCCCAACCGGCATTCGAGGCCTGGGCGGCCGGGCTCTGCCCCCGGCGCCACCCTGCGGGATGAGACGCAACGGCGCCCTCCCGATTCGGGGCGCGCGCGTCGCGCATCTCATTGAAACGGACGGCCCCGGCGGCGCCGAGCGAATGCTGGCGCAGCTGGCGGGAGAGTTGCAAGCCGGGGGGTGCCCGGGCGTCGCGTTCTTGCCCGCGGGTCAGGAGGGCTGGCTCAGTCGCGAGCTGGCCGCGGCCGGGATCGCCGTCGAGTACTTCCAGCTCGACCGCCCCTTGTCCGCCAGACTCGCCGCCTCGCTCGCGGCGGGATTCAGGCGCCACCGGATCGATCTCGCGCACAGTCACGAGTTCACGATGGCCTTCTACGGTGCATGGGCCGCCCGGCGTGCCCGCGTGCCGCACGTCATCACGATGCACGGCAGCCGCTACTACGCCGGGCGGCTGCGCCGCAAGCTCGCCCTTCGGGCCGCGGCGGGATTGAGCGGGGGTATCGTCGCGGTGTCCCAGGCGCTCGCCGGCCAGCTGAGTCGCGACCTGTGGATCCGCTCCACCCGGATCACGACCATTCCCAACGGCGTCCGCTTCGACCCTCTCGCCGAGTCGACGATACGTTCCGAGCTCGCGCTGTCGCCCGAGGATCACCTCGTCGTGACCGTCGGCAACCTCTACCCAGTCAAGGGGCATCGTGTCCTGCTGGACGCAGCCGCGCTGCTGTCGTCACAGCATCCGAACCTGCATGTCGCCATCGCCGGCCGCGGCGAGCTCGCCGCCGCGTTGGCGGAGCAGGCGCGCGAGCTCGGTTTCGCCGGCCGACTCCACCTGCTGGGACTACGCAGCGACGTGGCGAACGTGCTCGCGGCGGCGGATGTCTTCGTGCTGCCGTCCCTGTCCGAGGGCTTGCCGCTCGCGCTGCTCGAGGCGATGTGCGCCGCCCGCCCGATCGTCGCGAGCGCGGTGGGCGAGGTGCCCGTTGCCCTCGCGGCGGGCGCCGCCGGGCTCCTGGTCGAGCCCGGCAATGCCACGGCGCTCGCCGCGGCGCTGCACCGCGTGCTCGCCAACCGGTTCGAGGCACAGTTGCTCGGCAAGAGCGCTCAAGCGCGCGCCGCGGCGGAGTACGGCATCGCGCGCATGGTGACGCGTTACGCCGCGTTGTATGAGCGATTGCTGTGCAGGCGGCGCGATCCGCTATGAAGGGTTGGAAAGTACGCAGCTTACAACGTTAATGCACAGCTCGCGCGCAGCGGGGATGTTTGCAAGCGCGTCCAACCCTCTTATGCATCGATACCGTTTCCACTTTGGTTGTAGCCCTGACGCGCGAACCAGACGCTCGAATCGGCCAACGGTCATGCGATTGAGCCCGCCCTCCACCTCCTCGTACCGTTGCGCGCCGTCTGATCGAAACCGACTCCGGACCCGCATGACGGTGCGCTCCGAGAAGAGCAGGTGAACCCAAGGGACGTTCGTAAAGAAGTACATGTGACTACCGTACGGGGCGAGCCATGGCGGCCCGAAGGTAATCAGGACCAAGCCTCTGGGTCGCACCGCATGCCGCAACTGTCGCAGGGCGCTCGCCGGGTCTGCCAAGTGTTCGAAGCTGTTTTGAGAAATGGCGACGTCGAACCCGCCCAACATGTCCGGGCCGATGCTGTGCGCGAATCCGAGCCGGCCGGTCGGAAGGGAGTGCCGGGCTGCGAGGTCGCGCGCTGTTCGAAGACACCTCTCGTTCGTGTCTACGCCCAGAACGTAGCCTGCGCCACCTTGTGCCATAGCCAGTGCCTGCCAGCCGTTGCCGCACCCGAAATCCAGCACGCCCTTGCCTCCGATCATAGCGTCGAACCCCGGGAACTCGCGTCGCAGTAGGTCGAGGGCGTTGGCGTCGTTCCACTCCTCCACGCCGCCCGAAAGATCGGTCCCGTTCGTGGGGCGCGATAACAGAGCGAGCAATCTCTCCGCGAGCCTCAGGGGGGCAGGTTCCATGCTGATGCCTACACCGGTGCTCTGCAAGAACAGCGCCTGGGAAGGGCTGAACTCCCAACGCTACGAACGATTAGCGCGGCCGTCAGCTAACTGCAGCGTTCCACCAGCCGCGCCAGCGCTTCTCGCTCCGCGGCGCTGACGAGCGAGTGTGTGGGCAGCGTGACGAGCTGACGCACCAGCTCCTCGGCACCCGGCCAGCGGCCGCTCGCGCGCGTCAGCCGCTCGCGTACCGGTGGGGGGGCGGCGAGGGTCGTGGGATACCCCGGGGTGACGCCGAGGCGCCGCCCGCACACGCGAATCCGGAGGAATCCGCGCCAGCAGCGCTTCGGCGTTCGCCTTCCGGACCGCCGCCTCCCGCGTAGCCAGCGGCAGCGTTCGCTCGAGCAGCGCCGCCGCCGCGCGGGTCATACCGCGCGGCGCACTCGGCGCGCGATAGCGCGTCTCCCCGAGATGCAGGAACGGAATAGCTGCCGGCAGGCGGTATAGCGCCGGGCGACCGAGCAGCGATTGGGCGGTCGCGCTGCCGAGCGCCGCGAGCTCGTGGGACAGACCCGGCGAACGGGCGGTGGCAAGGTGGCCGTCCAACGGGAAGCGGCGCATCAAGAGCGCCCCACCCCGGCCGCCCGTCCACCCCTTCCCCCGCCCGAAGCTCAGCACACTCAACGCCCCATGACTCCCGAGCGGCGAGCCGCGCCACAACGCCCCCTGGCCCTGGGCCGCGTCCTCGATCGCCAGCGCGCCGAACGCCGCCAGGCAGCGCTCGATCGCGTCCCAGTCCACCGGGATCCCGAACAGCGGCGCGACGACGACGACGCGCGCGCCCTCTGCCAGCGTCGCCGTCACAGATTCGAGGTCAGGCGCGAGTGTCCACGGATCCACGTCGTACAGGGCGATATGCACGTCCGCGCCGACGGCCGCGGTGGCGACGTCGTAGCACGTGAACGCCGGCAGCGCCACGACGCACGGCTCGCCCACGACCCGGACCGCGACCCGAATCGCGAGGTCCAAGGCATGCGTGCCGCTCCCCAGCAGCACCGCCTCCCGGGCGGGGTACAGCGCTCGGAGCAGTCGCTCGACGCGCGGTCGCGGGTCGTCCCGGCCTCTGAGGGCTTGGGTTGCGGCGCGCCAGGCGGCATGCAAGGTGAGTGGCGAATACGCGGGAAGCTGGCGCCACAGCGGCCCGCGGCGCGCGCCAGCTGCCACCGAGGTTACGACGTCCCGGCCTCCCCGGGGCCGCCGGCGCGGCACCAGCTCCGCGAGCCGGTTCATGGCAGCTGACGGGCGAGCAACGGACCGATGCGAGTCGTCACAGCGAGCGGCAGGCGTCGCCACACCGCCGACGCCAGCCGGTAGGTGGGGCGCTCAGGAGACGGCGTGGCGACGACATTGCGCGCCGACCACTGCAGCCACGGCAGCGGGACGTCCGCCCCGCCCCATTGCTGCTTGAAGCGGTGGGTGCCGCTGCCGGCGGTGCAGCGGCCGAAATCGAACACCCGCACGCCCCGCGCCATCATCTGCTCCATGAACGACCAGTACAGCAGCATGTTCGGCGCGCTGCGGTTGTGCTCTCGCAGCGACGACGCCCACGTCATCTCGAACTCATCGCGCCACGCGAACCCGCAGCCCGCCGCGATCGGTTGCGCGCCGCGGTACACAGTCCCGAACACTACGAGCCCGCCGAACGTCGCGGCGAGACGCTCGAAGAACGCGTGCGGCAGCACCGGTGTGCCCAGGCTCCGCATGTTGCGCGCCAAGACGTCGTAAAACGCGTCGAGCTGCTCCGGGCCGAACCGCGCGACCAGTCCTTCGCGCTGCGGGCGCCGGATCTGGCTCCGCAGCTTCGGATCGAATGTGCCCCACAGCGCCTCCGCGGAGTCCGGCAGCTCGAGCCGCACCGTGAGCTTGCGCTGTGACAGGCGCAGCTCGCACGATACGACGTGTCGCATGCGCAGCTCCAGGAGATCGACCCCAAGGTGTCGGGCGAGCGCCGCTGCGTGCTCGACCAGCGCCGCCACGGCGTCGGGCGCCCCGACGGGTCCGCCCGCGTTCAGGAACGGCAGCGACACGAGATAGTCACCGAACAGCGGGCTGCGCACGCGCACCAGGGGCAGGATGCCGCGCCACGCGCCCGCATCGTCGCACGCGACCGTGTAGAGGCACTCGTGCCCCAGGACGTCCTCCATGACCGTGCGCCACCCGGCCAGGTGGCAGAACGTGCTCTCGGGAGCGGCCGCGGCGAACGCGTCCCATACCGAGAGGCTGCCGTCGAGGGGTGCGAGCGAGATCATGCGCGGACCAGCGAGTCGGCCAAGTGGGGAAGCGACTCCGCAATCGCGGTGAAGCGGAATTCCCCGAGGAGACGCTCGAGCCGCGGCAGCGTGCGGCGCAGCCCGCCGTAGTGCCGTACCCGTGTCCACCAGGAGACCCCGAGGCGCGGCTGCTCCGGATCGAGCTCCCAGGGATGGATGTAGAACGTGCCGGGCGCGCCGCGCCGCTCGCAGTCCCGCAGCGCCGCGCGGACGAGGGCGTACGGGAGCAGCCGAAAATACGCGCCGCCGCCCGCAGGGAGGTTCGCGCCCCAACGCCGCAGCGTGGTCGGCGGCACTTCCGCGATCCGACCGATCGGCCGCTCCAGCCAGTGCGGGTCGCGCTGCCCGTTGGCATAGCCGTAGCCCGGCCGGCGCACGGGGAACAGACTCGAGTCGTAGCGGTAGCCCTCCTCGATAAGGACATCGAGCGCCCACTCGCGACCCGGCACGATCGAAAAGCTCGGGGCGCGGAACCCGAGCACCGGCGCGCCGCTCAGGTCTTCGAGCACGTACTTCGCCCGCCGCACGGAATCGCGGAATGCTGGGGGCGACTGTTCGGTAACGCGAGCATGATCCCAGCTGTGCGACGCGACCTCGTGGCCCGCGCGCGCGATCCGCTGCACGAGATCGGGATGCCGCTCCGCCACCCAGCCGACCACGAAGAACGTGCCCCGGGCCTCGTGGCGCGCCAGCAAATCGAGCAGCCGGGACAGGCTCTCAGTGAGGCGGGATTCGAAGCGACCCCAATCGCTGCGCGGCACGCGCGATTCGAACGCCGACACCTGGAAGTATTCTTCGACGTCGACGGTGAAATGGTGCTTGATCACATGGGCGTTGGGTGCAACGCGTGTGCCTGAATTGGCGCGCAGGGCGCCGTGAAAACCGGGGGGCACACACCACACCGTGTTGCGGCGACGCCACGTCGGTCCCGCGCCTCGACGGGGAGACTCAGACTATCGCGCCACTCCCAAGGTTCGCGCGGACGGCTGGGAGCCGGCGGCCACGGCTCCACAGACCCCGGCGAGCGGCCCTTTCGATGCCAGCTGATCAGCGAGATGCTTGGCAGCGATCTCGTAACCGCGCGCGGACGGGTGCCCGTCGTACGGGAGCAGGTACAGGGTTGCGACCGACAGTCTGCTGGCGACCAGCGGCGAGAGCAGGTCGACTACTGGAAGGCCTGTCGCGGTTCCGGCTTGCGTCGCCCACGTGACCTGCCCGCGCACCGAGTCCTGTGTCACCGCGTGATGGGAGGGGAACACCGCCAGCACCAGCGGGATGCCCCGGGCCGCGAGCGTGTTCCGCAGGGCGGCCAGCGCGCGGCGGTAGGCGTTTCGGAGGCGGGGCGTCGTCGAATCGGCCCGACCTGCCGCCGTCCAGTCGATCCGCACCGGGTGCGCACGGGCCTGGGACGTTGCGCGCACCTGCAGCGCGAAATTCCACAGGGCGGTGTGCCGTAGCAACGGATAGAACACTGACAGCGGGAAGCGGGACTTGTCGCGCCGGTTCTCGGCGAGGCGATCCCACGTCGCGGGCCGGTTCAGGTCGTCGACGTCGTTCTCGCTGAACAGCAACACCACGAGATCGGGCGATACGCGGAGCCCGCGCTCGATCATCTTCGCTTCGTCCACGATCGTGGCGTCGTCGAGCCCTGCGTTCACGACCCGCACGGTGCCGCAGCGTCCATTGAGCCGCTGCTCCAGCTGCGCGGGGAGCGTCTGGTCGTCGTTCACGAAGTCTCCGTACGCAAACGAGTCGCCGGTGAACAGAATGCGAAACTCCCCGGGCCGCTTGACCAGCGGAAACCCGGGGCCGCGGTAGCCCAGCGCATTGGTAGTCACATGGTGCGGCAAACGCCGGTCGCGACGATCGACTAGGTCCTGATCCGGCAGCAGGATCCCGGGTATCGACTGGAATTGGGCTTCCGTCACCGTCGCCACGCCATCCGGCGGCGCCAGGCCGAGCAGCCGCAGCCCGACCTCCGCGAGCGCTAAGGCCACGACCACGCCGAGCCCCACAGCGGTACAGCGTATCAGCAGCTGCCGCATACTCCCGCACCCCCCGGGTGACCCGTTGCGCGCATCCCGCAACGGCCGTGCCCCAGCGTTTTCCTGGGCTGCATGCCGCGATTTGCGGGCGCAGGTAGAACGGCTGTCGCGGCCACGCCACATTAGGCCCAGCCAGCGCTGGCAGACCCGCGTTCCCAAGCAGTGTCCCGTCAAAGACTTGAGCCAACGCTGCCCGGGGCCGTCTGAGTAGCGCGCCGTTTGCCGTCAGGGGCGCCGGACCGACTCTGGATACCATGGCAACCACGCACATCCTCGGCCTCTCGGCCTTCTATCACGACAGCGCGGCGTGCCTGCTCAGAGACGGCGACATCGTCGCCGCCGCCCAGGAGGAGCGCTTCACCCGCAAGAAGGGTGACCAGGCGTTTCCTGCGAACGCCGTGCGGTACTGCCTCGCGGCCGGTGGCATCACCGCGCGCGACCTCGCGTACGTCGGGTTCTACGACAAGCCGCTGCTCAAGTTCGAGCGTATCCTCGAGACCTATTTGGGCGTCGCGCCCCGCGGCTTTGCGCAATTCCGTTTGGCCGGACCGCTGTGGATGAAGGAGAAGCTGTTTCTCGATCGCGAGATCCGCGGCGCCCTCGGGTACGAAGGCGAGATCCGTTACGCCGAGCATCACGAATCGCACGCCGCGAGCGCGTTCTTCCCCTCGCCGTTCAAGGAGGCGGCGATCCTCACCATCGACGGTGTGGGCGAGTGGGCGACGGCGTCTTTCGGGGTCGGACACGGCAACGAGGTCGAGCTGTTCCAAGAGCTGCACTGGCCCGATTCGCTCGGCCTGCTGTACTCGGCGTTCACCTACTATACCGGCTTCAAGGTGAACTCCGGGGAATATAAAGTCATGGGTCTCGCGCCCTACGGTGAGCCCAAGTACGTCGACGTGATCCTACGCGAGCTGATCGACCTGCGCGACGACGGCTCCTTCACGCTCAATCAGAAGTATTTCAACTATCTCACCGGTCTCACGATGACCAACGGCGCGTTCGACGCGCTGTTCGGCGGGCCGCCGCGCGAGCCGGAATCCAAGCTGACTCAGCGCGAGATGGATCTGGCCCGCTCTGTCCAGGTCGTGTGCGAGGAGATCATGCTGCGCATGTGCCGCACGGTGCACCGCGAGACCAGGATGGAGAACCTTTGCCTCGCTGGTGGGGTCGCGCTCAACTGCGTGGCCAACGGGCGCATCCTGCGCGAGGGCCCCTTCAAGGGGCTGTGGATCCAGCCCGCTGCCGGCGACGCAGGGGGGGCGCTCGGCGTGGCGCAGCTGATCTGGCACCGCTACTGCCGGCAACCGCGCGCCGTCGTGTCCGGCAGCGACGGGATGAAGGGTGCGTATCTCGGCCCCGAGTTCTCCCCTGAGGAGATCGCGGCCTACCTCACGTCGCAGGGCGCGGTCTCCGCGCGCCTCGAGCGCGCTTGCCTCCTGCGGCGTGTCGCGGAGCTGCTCGCCCAAGACAAGGTCGTGGGCTGGTTCGACGGGCGCATGGAGTTCGGTCCGCGGGCGCTGGGCGCGCGCAGCATCCTGGGTGACCCGCGCAGCCCGCGCATGCAAGCCCAGATGAATCTGAAGATCAAGTTCCGCGAAGGGTTCCGGCCGTTCGCGCCCAGTGTGCTGCGCGAACGGGTGGACGACTACTTCGAGCTCGCCTGCGACTCCCCGTACATGCTGCTCGTCGCCCCCGTGAAGCGGGAGCGCCAGATCCCGATGAGCGACGAGCAAGGGCGGCTGTGGGGAATCGACAAGCTCAACGTGCCGCGCTCGGATATTCCGGCGGTTACGCACATCGACTACTCGGCGCGCGTCCAAACCGTCGCCCGAGACACCAACCCGAATTACTACGACCTGATTCAGGGATTCGAGCGGCTGACGGGCTGCCCGGTCCTCGTGAACACGTCGTTCAACGTGCGCGGCGAGCCGATCGTCTGCACGCCCGCCGATGCGTACCGCTGCTTCATGCGGACGCACATCGATTACCTCGTGCTCGGACCGTTCCTGCTGGATAAGACGGATCAGCCCGAATGGAAGGAGAGCGGCGACTGGAGACGCGAGTTCCAGCTCGACTGAGCCGCGCTGAAGGGCGCCGCTTCGGGCTCACGCTCGGCGCCGCGTTCGTGGTGCTCGGCGTCGTACTCGCCTGGCGGGGACGCGCCGGCGCCGCCCTCGGGACAGCCGCGCTGGGTGCCGCTCTGCTGCTCGCCGGGCTGGTGCTACCCACCCGCTTGGGACCGGTGCAGCGGGCTTGGATGGGACTGGCCGCCGCCCTCTCACGGGTCACGACGCCGGTTTTTCTCGGGGTGGTGTACTTCGGAGCGATCCTGCCGATGGGCCTGCTGCTCCGCGCCCTCGGTCGGAACCCGCTCGCGCACCCCGGGCCGCAGGCAAGCCGCTGGATCGCCCGGCCCGTCGAGGCGCGCAGTCGGCGCGACATGGAACGTCAATTCTAAGAGGAGATGTCCAGATGAGTCAGACGAGTCTCGCCGCGGAGTTGTGGGCTTTCATGCGCGCGCGCAAGAAGTGGTGGCTGCTGCCGATCATCGCAGTGATGGTGGGTGTGGGCGCCCTGCTGCTCTTCGCGCACGCGTCGGTGTTGGCGCCCTTCATCTACACGATCTTTTGACCGCCTACACGATCTTTTGACCGCCGTCACTGGGCGGCCCGCTGCACGCGCAGCAGCACCGTCGCGTCACGCAACCGCGGAGTGGCGGTCGCGACGAACTCGCACCGATCCAGCACCTGCGGCAACGCGACGGCGCTGCCGCCGACCGCTGCCGTGCCGTCGGCGGCTTCGAGGAAGTATCCCCAGCCGCCCGCGCGCAGCACGCGGTGCATCTCCCGCACAGCCGCGGTCGGGTCGGCGCAGCGCGCCAGTGCAAACCGGGATAAGACGCGGTCGAAGCTGCCGTCGGGCCACCCAAGGCTACGCCCGTCCCACGGGCGAAACTCCAGTTTGCCGGGCACGGCCCGCAGGCGATTCGCGAGCGCGACGAGCGCTACCGAAGTATCTACGCCACAGGCGTAGCCCTTCGTCATCCGTCGCCACGCCTCTTCCACGGCCCAACCGTCTCCACACTCTACCACGAGAACGTGCTCCCACGCGCCGATCCGAATCTCGTCGAGAACGAGGAGATCGAGCTCACGCGGCACGCTCCGCTCGTCCCTGCCCGCCGGGGATGGCTCGCGTCGCTCTCGCAGTGCGGCAAGATCGCTGGGACTCACGTTGGCTCGTACTGGCAACCTGCGTGCCTGTAACGCGGCCGCGCACAAGGGCCGGGTATCAAGGCCACTCGGTGTGTGGCGGTGGCGCAACGGACTTCTCCGCTCCTGCCCCGCTCCCCACACCCTACGGGCGCAGCGACGTGCTGCGCGGCCACCACCGGTGGTTGGCACCCGCTATGCAGGCGTAACCCCCATGCGCTTTGCCATCCTCTCCGACATCCACGCGAATTGCGACGCGCTCGCCGCCGTGCTCGCCGACGTCAACCGGCAGGACGTTCAAGTCGTCGTCCATCTGGGTGACGTCGTCGGGTACAACACCCGCCCGCGCGAGACGCTGGCGCTGCTGCGCGAGCACGCGATCGCGGGCGTGCGCGGCAACCACGACCTCATGGCGATCGGCAAGCTGCCTGCGGACCAATGTGGCCCCGTCGGCCGCAAGGCCATCAGCTGGACGCGCAAAGTGCTCACCGAATCCGACTGCGACTATCTCGCCAGCTTGCCGGCCGAGCTCCGTCTCGCGGGAGGCATGCTGTGCGTGCACTCCGCGCTGGGCGATCCCGTGGTCCGATTACACTCCCGGGAGCAGTTCGCGGAGGAGGCCGAGGTGCTGCTGCAGTTTGACGCCGAGCTGCGGGTCTGCTTCACCGGCCACACGCACCTCGCGCAGCTGGTGGAGGTCGGGGCAAACGGGGTGGTGCGGCGGGTGCCGGCGGCGGACGTGGAACTCGACCCCGAGGCGTTCTGCTTCATCAATCCCGGCAGCGTCGGCCAACCCCGCGACGGCGACGAACGGGCCGCCTACGCGGTATTCGATCCGGACACCCGGCGCCTGTCGTTTCACCGCGTCGCGTACGACGCTCGCCGGATCATGCGCGACAACGCCCGCCGCGGCATCAAGATCGGGCCGCGGACCGGCGCGACCGGATCGCTGCTCGCCCGGCTCTTGGACGCGGCCCCGTGAGCGCGCCCCCCCCAAGGTCCTGGTCACGGGCGCCGATCAGCACCAGGGGCTCGCGGTGATCCGCGGTCTCAGCCTCGCCGGCATTCCGGTGATCGCGTGCGGGGCGAGCCGCTGGAGCATGGGATTCCACTCGCGCTTCGCGGTCGAGCGCGCCCGCTACACACCGCCGTTTCAAAGCCCGCCGCGCTTCATCGATACGACCTGCTGCGCATCATTCGCCGGACCGAACCGGCGCTCGTCATCCCGACGGTCGAGTCCACGCTCGTCCTGTTGAGCGAGGCCCGCGACCTGCTCGAGCGCCATACCACCCTCGCGGCGCCGCCGCCCGAGGTCCTCGACTACGCGCTCGACAAGGGTAAGACGCTGCGGCTGGCCGCCCGGCTCGGCGTGCCGGTGCCGCGCTCGGTGCAGGGCGAAAGGACGGGCGAGATCGTGTGGCGGGCCGCTGGGCTCAGCTCCCGGTGGCGATCAAGCCCCATGGGAACGGGCTACACCGCACCACCGCGAACACCCTGGGCTTCAAGGTGCGCTACGCCAGGACGCCCGAAGAGCTGCAGCAGGCGCTGCACCCGTTCGCACAGGACGCCAGGGCGCTCCTCGTGCAGGAATACGCCCCGGGGACGGGGCGCTGCGTCGCGGCCCTGTGCGGCCGCGGCGAGCCGCTCGCGCTGCTGGCATACTCCCGGGAACGGGAGTTCCCACTCTCGGGTGGCGTGAGCGTGCTGCGCAAGACCATCCCGCTCGACGCACGACTCGCCACGCACGCCACCACGCTGCTCCGGGAGATCGGCTGGCACGGCGTGGCAATGGTGGAGTTCAAGCACGATCGCGCCAGCGACAGCTATACCCTGATGGAGATCAACGGGCGCTTCCAAGCGTCCACGGCCCTGAGCCTGGATGCCGGGCTCAACCTGCCCCGTCTGGTCGCGGCGCTGTATGACGTGGTAGAGGCGGGCCCGATCCCTACATATCGCGTGGGTGTCGAGGAGCGCTGGTTGCGGGGCGACCTGCTGGCGCTGCGGGACGGGCTCGCCGCGCGCCACCGGCGCTCAGCCACCGCCGCGCCTGCCGGAGCGCCGCCCTCCCGCACGGCTGTCGTGTGGCACTTCCTGCGAGATTTCCGGCCGCGCGTGCGC
This sequence comes from Gemmatimonadota bacterium, assembly GCA_003220935.1. GTDB lineage: Bacteria > Gemmatimonadota > Gemmatimonadetes > Gemmatimonadales > GWC2-71-9 > 20CM-4-69-16. The sequence continues at coordinate 6,176 of QHTT01000094.1, read as the reverse complement.
TACGATGAGTTCAAGTGGTACGACTGGCGCCCAGGGGTCGTGGAGGCCGTCTCGTTGCTGGCGCTGCTGCTGGCGTGGCTGCTCGAGCCGGTGCGGCGCGTCCCCGGCTACCTGCGCCGCCCCGCGGTCACATCTCCCGCCGCGGCCCCCGTGGCCCCACCCCACAGCGCGTTCACCAGCTCGGTCACACAGCGCTCGATCCGCGCATAGGCCCGCCGGCACACCTCGACGGACTGCTCCACCGGGTCCTCGATGCCGCGTGACGTGACCGGCTGAGGATCGAGATCGCCGAGGATCACTACGTCACGGCGCGCCCGCCCGAAGCGATCGCACACCATCTGCCGCTGGCGCTCGTCCATTACGAGGACGAGGTCGGCCCAGCGCGCGAGGTCCCCGGTCAGCAACCGGGAGCGATGGGGAGACAGGTCGACGCCGTGGCTGGCGGCCGCCGCCACGGCGTCCGGAGGCGCCGGCCGGCCAGGGCCGAGGAACCCGGCCGAGTCCACACCGACACCGCGTGAGCCGACAGCCCGCCGCAGCACGGCGGCGGTGAATGGGCTGCGGAAGATGTTCCCATTGCACACCGCGAGCACGTGCTGGGGCGGCCGGCGTGCCAGCAGCGACGCGAGTGCCGCCTGGCGGCGCCGCGCGTGGAGCAACCGGTCTGGGACGCCGCGCAGCCGCTTCAAAAGCTGAGCCACCACTCGCCCTCCAATCGCGACAGGAACGCGTCTCCGCCGGTGATCGCTTGCAGCAGCTCGACACGCGGGGAGTGAATCAGCATCCAGGGCCCCTCGCGGCCGAAGCGGCTCCCGTGGGCGGCGAGCTCGTCGACGAACGCAGGCTCGACACGCCCGGCAATCGCCGTCAGGCCGCGGCGCCACGCGTCACGCCACAGGTGTCGCAGCACGAGCGCCTGCGTGGACCGCCGCGCAGCCAGTTGCAGCACCTCCCCCAAGCCTCCGCCTGTGTGACAGTAGTACAGGAACCACCCCGCCACCTCCCCCGCCGCATCACGCACGAGCGCCCCTAGCAGCTCGCCGAACTGCCGCTTCTCCGCTGCCTGGGCGAGCAGCCACGTGAGCGAGCCGTCTTCGTATTCGGGTCGCAAGGCACTCCCGGCGAGCTGCGGGAGGCGGGCGGCCATCGTGCCTGCGTCGAGCGCCTCGATCGCGCCGGGTGGCACGTCCTGTGTGAACGACCTCGGGAGCCGCGCTGCGAGCGCGTCCGCGGCGGCGAGCACGGGCCGGGCGGCGTACAGCCCAGCGCGCAGCACCGGGCCGCGCGCGATGCGCGCCGCCAGGTGACGGCACGGCCGGAGCGTCCGGCTCCAAGCCAAGCTGTGGATCGTCGAGACGCTGCCGCCGAGGCTCTCCCACAGCCGCCGCCCCACTTCGTTCGCCGTGTCCGACAGGCTCAAGTCCTGAGGGCCTGTCAGGAATGTGCGCATCAAGCGCCGGCCGATCAAACCGCGGCGCTCGGGGGCGACCATCAGCTGGGTGGCGACAGCCGCCCGGACCGGCTCCCCTTGGAACCGCAGCGGGCGCGGAATGATGCCGAGAAAGCCTGCCACCCGGCCGCGCTCGTCCTCGTACACGAGCGACGTCAATTCCTCGTCGGCCCAGGGATGGCGGAAGAAAATCTGCTCCAGGTAGTGCGCCAGCCTATCTGGGGAGTCGCGCTCGCTGAAACGAAACACCTGCTGGCGCAGCGCGACGACGTCGGGCAGGTCCTCGCCGCGCAGCGGCCGCAAGCGCCCCGCCCGTGGCTCTACTGCGCGGTCGGTGAGCGAGCCTCGGGTCAGGCGAGTTGGCGCGGCCGTACGCTGGCTCCCGAGCCGTTGGCGTGGCACTTCTGATGCACGAACCGCCCGATTGCGGCCAGCGAGCCGAGATTCTGCTCGGTGATCTCGTCCTCCACGATCGCGAGCCGGAAGGCATCCTGCAGGAACTCCACCAGCTCGATTACGCCGATCGAGTCGATCACACCGGTTCCCAGCAGTGGGTCCTCGTCGCCCAGCTTCCAGTCGGGGCGCATGTACAGAAAGTTCTCTCGCACGTAGGCGCGGGTCCGGTCGACGATCTCGGACTGGGCGGGCCCCGTCGTCTGTTCACTCATCGACTCCCCCTCCGCCGTCGGACCGTCAAGCTGCGATCGGTGCGCCAGGCACCGCTGGTTGCGCGCTAGCGAGTGCCGGCGCCAGCTCCCGAGCGGCCGCCCCTAGAAACTCACGGTGCCACAGCTCAGTCGACAAAATCGCGACCAGGGCCTGATTCTCCCCGACCCCGGTCGCGAGCCCGGCGCGGCAGCGCCGCACCAGTCCCGCCACCGCCTCGGGATTGAAGATTCCGGTGCGCTGCAGGCTCGCACAGTCGAGCAGCTCCGCGACGTACTCGGGCTCGGCGCCAGCGAAGAACGCTGGAATGTCGGGCGCGCGGTACGGCTGCTTCGGGCGTCGTGTGATGGACGGAGGTAGCATCCTGTCGGCCCAGCGCCGCAGGATGGCCTTCTCCCGCAGGCCGAGCAGCTTGCTACGATCCGGCAACGCAGCCGCGAACTCGAACAGTCGGTGGTCGAGATACGGCACCCGAGCCTCGACCCCATGGGCCATCGCCATGCGGTCCCCCTGCGCGGCGAGCAGGTAGGGCGAGAGCAGCGTCACGGTCTCCAGGTAGGCGGCGCGGCCGAGCGGGGACCACCGCATGAACCCGGGCGGCAGTGCCTCGCGCAGCTCGGCGAGCGCGTCGAAGGCCCCGGCGCTCGCCCGGAACCCGTCGGCGTAGAAATCCCTGATCCGCGCCGTGAGCCGGAACCGGGGGAGGTGCGAGAACAGCGGATCGTCCGGCGACCCGGCGCTCAGGAAGAAGCGGCGCCAGAAGTCGCCTTTGCGCGCCTGGGGCGCCAGATACCAATAGAGCCGATCGAACAGTCGGGGACGCCACTGCGAGTCCGGCTGCCGCAGGCAGAACAGCCGCACCAGCGTCTCCTTGAACAGGTCATAGCCGAGGAAGACTTCGTCCGATCCCTCCCCCGTGAGTATGACCTTGATCCCCTGCTCGCGCGTGAGGCGGGACAGCAAGTAGAGCGGTGCGGGCGCCGTCCGCAGCAGCGGCGTCTCGGCATGCCGCACCACCTCCGGGAACACGCGCGCGATGTCCCCCGCGCCGATGCGCTGCACCACGTGCCGGCTGCGCAGCTGCCCGGCCACGGCTTGCTGGAACACACTCTCGTCCAGCTGCGGATCGTCGAACGTCACCGAGAACGTCCGCAGATCGTACGGCGACGCCTGGGCCGCGAGCGCACACACGATACTGGAATCGAGGCCGCCGCTCAGGTACCCACCCACCGGCACGTCGGCGCGCATCCGCAGCCGCACGCCAGAATGCAGCAGCTCGTCGAGCGCTTCCAGGGCGTCCGCCGGCTCCGCGGCAGCGCCCGAGTAGTCGAGCGCATAGTAGCGCCGGATCGACAGCGTTCCCTCCCGCCACCGCGCCCAGCACCCCGGCTCGAGCGCCCGGATGCCGCGGAATGGGGTGCGCGGCGGCCGTGCCGCCCAGAAGGTGAACACCTCGTCCAGGCCCGCGGGGTCGAGCGCCCGCTCCACTTCGCCGCTCGCGAGCAGCGCCTTGATCTCGGATGCGAAGTACAGGTCCCCGCCCCGCTCGGCGTAGTACAGCGGCAGGATCCCGAAGCGATCGCGGGCCAGGAACAGCGACGCGGTGCGACGATCGTGCAGCGCGAACGCGAACTGGCCATTGAGCCGCTCGAGTAGCCCCTCGCCCCACTGCTCGTAGCCGTGAACCAGCACCTCGGTGTCGCTGCGCGTCCGGAACACGTGCCCGCGTACTTCGAGCTCGTGCCGCAGCTCGAGGTAGTTGTAGATCTCGCCGTTGTAAACGACGCGGACGTCCCCGTCCTCGTTCGTCATCGGCTGTGCACCGCCGGCGACATCGATCACGCTCAACCGCACGTGCGCGAGGCCGATCCGGTCGTCTGCGTGGAGGCCGAACCCATCGGGCCCACGATGCCGGATCGCGGCCGCCATGCGCTCGAGCAGCTCGGCCGAGACGCCGCGCGGCCGCTGGCGGGCGACGCCTGCCAGGCCGCACATCAGCCGGCTCCGCCCGACTGGTGGTCCTCGACTTCAGGCACCCGGTCGACGAGCAGCGGCGGCAGATGCAGCGCGCGGGTCGCGTTCCGCTTCCGCTCGATGTCCCGATAGACGCGCTCGACGTGCTCGCGCTGCATCCCCAGGTCGATCGCAGCCTCGGCGGCGCTCCGCCCGTCGTTGTGCGCCTGGAGGACCAGATCGAGCTGCGTCAAGGGTAGCGAGAAGAAGAATTCCTCCTGCGTCTGGGGCAGCGAATACGTGTCGGTCGTGGGGGGTCGTGAGCGCACGGCGGGCGGCACGCCCAGGTGCTCCGCGAGCTGGTAGACCTGGCTTTTGTAGAGATGGGCGATCGGCTTTACGTCGGCGAGGCCATCGCCTCCCTTCACGAAGAACCCTTGATCGTACTCCAGGCGGTTGGGGGTGCCCAGGACGGCGAAATGGAGCCGGTCGGCGTGATAGTACTCGAGCATCTTCCGGACACGCTGCTTGAAGTTTGTGGCGGCTACGATCTCGCGAAACTCGCGCGCCGGGAGGCGCACCTTCCGGACGTCGCCGCCGGGCGGCTGTACGGCGACGTAACAGATGCTCAGCCGCCCGGAGTCCAGCCCGCCCCCCTCCAGCACCAGCTTACAGCGCCATCCCTCCCCATATGCGGGCACGAGCCGCCGGATCGCCGCATCGCGCCGCGCGTAGCAGCCGCACGCGTCGAGCGTCCCCGAAATGTCCTCCACGAGGAACTCGATCCCCAGCTGCGTGGCCCACTCGCGCGCCAGCGCGAGGCTCTCGGCGTCCGACTCACGCTCCGGCAGGCTCAGGCCCAGCACCCGCTGGGCACCTACGGCCGCCGCCGCGAGGGCAGCACAGACCGAGCTGTCCACGCCGCCGCTCATCGCGACGACGATGCCGGAGCGCCGCAGCACCTCGCCCACCTGGTGCCGCAGCGCGCTCGTGATCTGCCCCGTGACCTGATCCAGGTCGAGTCGCAACCGCTCCGCAATCGCTTCGGACACAGCACCTCGAACTGTGAAAACCGCTAGCCGCTCACTGTCCCCTGCCGTGGAGTGCAAAGTTCGAGCCTCAGGCCCCGCTTCTCTCTCCCCTCAAAGGCCTCGCGATAGCGCTCGGACCGCGCGCTGCTCCAACGACTTGCGAGAGGGACGCGACGTCACGCCTCTCGTTGTGGCGCGCGCGCAACGCCGGTCCGCACCGGCGCAGGGGCGTATACGCATCGAATCGGTGCACGGGCGACGGTCGCTGGTATGCTCGTTGCAGCGGTCTGCGACGCGCACATCCATCAGCCAGGAGAGTGGCCCCTGTCGATCGAGGGCGGGTCGCGTAACGCCGTGAGCGGCAACGTCGCGTTGCTCCTGTGGCGCGTGGCCGAGCGCTGCGGCGCACGGCCCGCGGTCGTGGAGCGCGACCAAAGCGTGGGTTACGCCGCCCTGGTCAAGCGCACCGCCGCGATCGCCGCTGCGCTGCTCGCCGCCGGGGTCGCGCCGGACGATCCGGTGGCGATCCTTCTCGAACGCGGCGGCGACGCCGCCGCCGCGTTCTTCGCCACGCTGGCCGTCGGCGCGATCACGGTGTTCGTGAACGAGACCCTCCGGCCCCGCCAGATCGAATACTTGCTCGCCCACTCCGGAGCGCGCCACCTCGTCACGACGCACGAGCTGCTCACCCGCCAGCCGCGGGCGCTGCGCGCCGACGTGCACGTCCTGGACGTGCGTACGATCGGACCGGGTGGCGACTCAGCGCTCCCTCCCGTGCCGCGGGTCGGCAGCGATGTCGCCCAGATCATCTACACGTCCGGTTCGACGGGACTTCCCAAGGGCGTGGCGGTCAGTCACGGGAACCTGCTAGCGGGAGCGCACGCCGTCGTCTCCTATCTCGGGATCACGCCCGACGACCGTGTCGCGAGCCTGCTGCCGTTCAGCTTCGTGTACGGCATGAGCCAGCTGCTCTGCGCTGTGGCGGCGGCGGCGGCGCTCGTAGTCGAGCGCTCGCCCCTCCCCCAGCAGATCCTCGAGACAGTCCGGGCACGCAAGGTAACGGTGCTTGCGGCCGT